>JAFULR010000023.1 GCA_017483195.1 Clostridia bacterium | reverse complement strand
GCACACAGTGCGCCCCTACGAGATTGAGATATTTATTTTGTCAAATTGTAGCCGTGATGTGAATAAAACGGCTATTATCTTACGATAAAATCACCGCTTACTTTCGTAGGGGCGCACTGTGTGCGTCCGCTCTTAAGCATACTAACTTTTGATACCAAAACCGTTTAGCCGCTTTTTTGCGACAATAGGCACAAAGCGAGTGTTTACATTGCGATAACCCAATTCATCGCAAAAAAAGAGGACTCCTAGGAGTCCTCTTTTATTGTTATATCTTATTTCTTGTTCTCGTCGAGGTAGATAACGACCTTACGGTTGGATTCCGAGCCGATGGAGTTTGTATTTACTCCCGCGAAGCTTTGGAGCTCTGCGTGGATTATACGGCGCTCATAGGGGTTCATGGGCTCAAGCATCACGCTTCTCTTATACTTAACTACCTTGTGAGCCATTCTTCTCGCAAGAGCGCGGAGTGTATCCTCTCTCTTTGCTCTGTAGGACTCGATATCAACGGAGATCTTAGGTGTGGGAGCCTTTTTATTCTCTGTTCTGTTAGCCGCGAGATTGGTGAGGTGCTGGAAGGAATCAAGTGTTTCACCGTGATGACCGATAAGCACACCTGCGCCTGCGCCGAGCACGTCGATCTTCTTACCAAGCTCTGTATCGGAAACGATAACCTCAGCATCGATATTCATATTCTTAAGTGTTGTTTTAACAAATTCAACTGCGAGATCGATCGCTGTGGGAGCATAGCTTACCTGAAGCTTTGCAGGAGAAGCGCCAATTCCGAAAAGTCCCTTTTTAGGCTCTTCAAGAACTGTGTATTCAAGATTCTCCACGGATGCGCCAAGCTCGTTTGCCGCATTGAGGAGAGCCTCGTCAACGGTCTTGCCTGTAACTATAGTTTCTTTTCTCATATTATAAATTCTCGTCTTTCTTATATTAGTCTTCGCTATTGTTTACAAAGGTGGGGTAATCCTCTTCGTCGTCGATGTGATGAAGGGAGCGGGGTCTTTCTCTGTCGGGATCGAGATCTGCGTTATCCTTGCGCTTTCTCTGGGGCTTCTGGGACGAGTACATTTCCTTTTCAGCCGCCTTATAATCCTCTTCGGTAAATCTGGGAAGGGGCATAACCTTGCTCATAATAAACTGCTTAACTGTGGAAAGCACGCTTCTGAATACCCAATAGATACCGATAGCACCGGGAACCATAAAGCTGAATACCGTTGACATAGCGGGCATATAGTAGTCCATCATTACGGTTGAGCAGCCTGCGCCGGGAGCCTGTTCGTTGGTTGTTGCCTGATAGGTGAACTTCTTTGAGATCTTCATTGAGAAGAAGTAGATAACGAAGGTGAGAACGGGCACGATAAGAAGCCAGTAATCACGCTCAAGGCTGGGGGTATAACCGAAGTTGATGGGTCCTACGCTGAAGCTGGGGATCGCCTTAAAGCCTTCGAGAGTGGAAAGAACACCCGAACCGTTATGGATCATTGCGAAATCCGCAAGGCCTGCAAATTCCTCAAGATTTTTGACCTGCGAAAGAAGCTCGATAGTACCGTTTGTTGAATTGAGTGTCATTCCAAGACCGCCTGCGGCTTTGCTTGCGGTGAAGAATACCTTAAGTGCCTCCGCAAAGCTTGCAGTACCGCCGAGAACGTACTGAATGGGATCAACAACGATGTTATAAAGGAGCATGATGATGGGAAGCTGGATAAGCATGGGAAGACAACCGCTCATGGGGTTGAAATTCTCTCTCTCGTAAAGGTTCTGGATCTCCATTGTAACCTTCTGCTGAGTTGCCTGGTCGTTTCTGCCCTTGTAGTGATTTCTGATAGCCATCTCCTTGGGACGGAGCTGTGCCTGCTTGATGCTGTTCTTCTGCTGCTTGATCGTAAGGGGAGTCATAAGGAGCTCCACGATGATAGCAAATACGCAGATACCGATAAGGTAGTTTCCAAAGCCCACGGTGTTTGTGATAAGACCGAGGAATGAACCGATCCAGAAGCGAAGATTCTGAAGAAGATCGCGGCTCTCGTTAAGATCCACGTCAAGCTTCATAGCGGTAACGATGTTTTTAACGTCGTTTTCGCTCATCGCCTCATAGATGAGTGTCTTATTGGTATCGTATTTTGTAAGAACCTTTTTTGCTGCCACAAGGTTTATCTTGTAGCTGCCGTCCTCGTTCTTTACTCCGGGATATCCGTCAGTTCTGTTTGCGTCATCTCCAAGAACGTCGTAGCCACGGTAAGCCGCGATGAAATCGCTCCACGCGCTGCTGTTGTTTCTAACGAGCGTTGCGATGGCATTGAGCTGATCAGAGGTGAGCTGACTTCCCTCACTTTCAACGTCCGTGATCTTGATGGTCTGAGGACCTGCGCCTATGCAGGACGTGAAAACTGTGCAAAGAAGTGTGAGAAGAACGAGCAGGACAAGAATTTTTGAATTAAAAATCTTTTTCATTTTCGATTTTTTAACTGACTTTTATAAAAAGTCAATTCCCTTTCGTTTTTTAATGGGTTTTTGTACTGCCAATATTATGTGCCGAGCAGTACCTCGGCAAACCGCGTGAGTGTTCGATTTTGAACTGCGGTGTCATTTTTTATCTTTCTTTTTCTTGGGAACGGGATCGTAGCCGCCCGCGCTGTACGGGTTGCAACGGAGTATGCGCCAGAGCGTGAGCCCAAAGCCGATGAATACTCCCCACTCCGAGAACGCCTCTATTGCGTACTGCGAGCAGGTGGGTCTGAATCTGCACGTTGGCTGTCCCTTAAGATGGGAAAGATGCTTTTGGTAAAAGCGGATTAGCTTGATACAGAGCTTTTTGATCACTTTACTTGTGCCTCTGCCTGTGTGTTTTCGGTGTTTTCGGTCGGTTTTGCGGTTCTGTACATTTTAAGTCTTTCAAATGCGTGGATAAGCTCTGCCGCGATGTCCCTTGAGCTTGCCTCGTGCGCGCCCACCTTTGCCGCTATTACGATAAGGTAGCCCGTTTTAAGCTCGCCGTAGGCTCTCGCTTCGCAAAGTCCCGCGCGAATGATACGCTTTACTCTGTTGCGCTCCACTGCGCCGCCGATCTTTTTGGAAACTGAAAGTCCGATTCGGTTAATGTACTTCTTTTCGGGGTTCGCGAGCATCTGTCGCTTAGCTCCCCAATCTCGCAGGACATATACGTTAACGTGCTTTTGTGAAGCGCGCTCACCGTTTCGATATGCCTTGTTATAAAGATGATTTTCTTTAATAGCTATATCCTTCATCCTGTGGCTCGTCCTTTCTTTTTTCGTTTGGCTGAATTTTCATTGTGCTTCCGTTAATAGTTAGTTTTTTGCCGTTGTTCGCGCTCGCTTTGTGCTGATGTTTTGCCTACTTTTTCAAAGTAGGCGCCGCGCGGCGTTAGCGCAAAAACAGCGTTTCTTTTGTTAGCCGTTTGCTTTTCGATTTTGCGCAAGCAAATGACTGCCGTAAGGCAGGCAAGAAAAGGGGGCGCCTATACCGTCAAAGAAAAGCGGCTAAATGGTTTTGGTGTGAAAAGTTAGTTTGCCTATGAACCGCTCAAGCCGCTTGGGCTCCCGCTTTTGGAAAAGCGGGGCAAAACTATCGCTTGGTTTGAGCGGATTATTAACCCGCGCGTCAAGAGAAGTGATGCCTTCGGCATAACTTCGAAGGATCTTGCGCGGAGTACAGACTAAATCTGCACAAATTTTAGATAAAATACCCGTGTTTTATCGGTTTTGAAGCATCAATTCCACCCTTACGTGCGAGCACGACGGTCGGTATTGCTACTCCAAAACTACGAAAAATCAAATTTTGAATTTGATTTTTCTGAAATTTGCTTTGTGGGTGCGTAGCCGTAAATTATTATTCACAAAACAACTCATCAATGTGCCATTTCAGAGGGTTTTCGTGAATGTATTTTGCGATTTCCTCGTAATCATAATGATTGCGTATAATATGTTCGTGAGAACGTGATTGCCAAATGTTATGTCCATATTCTTTATTGCAAAATCGCTTAAAAGCAGATATGAATTTTGAGTATTCGCTATTGGCTTTGGTCGTAGGGACAGGCGTCCTCGACTGTCCGTTTTCACAAACAAAAATTACCATGTGTATGTGATTGGGCATTATAACATAATCTTCTATGGAAATATGATCGTAAAAATCATTTAATTGGCGTATATATTTATCCGCTATTTTACCATATTGCGTTAATTCCACTTGCGGACAGTCGAGGACGCCTGTCCCTACGATATTTGATAGCAAGCACTTTCTGTGTTGCACACAAATCGTAGTGAAATATAGTGCGGTACTGTTATAATCAAACTCTCGCAATCGAGGGCTTTTTCTTTTAGGTAATTTGTTTTCGCTTTTCATAATTTTTATTTTGCTTTCACAAAAAAACCGATGACGCTTGGGGACTAACCACTCGGTCATCGGTACATTTTTGGGGAATTTTTGATCCCTCAAAAGATTAATAAGTCAATCTTTTTCTGCCTTTTGCGCGTCTTCTCTTAAGAACGTTTCTGCCGTCAGCTGTTCTCATTCTTTTTCTGAAGCCGTGCTCCTTTTTTCTCTGTCTTTTCTTAGGTTGATATGTTCTGAGCATTATTGCCACCTCCTTGATTTATGTTCGGAAGCGTGTTGCTTTTCAGCCTTCTTTACGCTTTTACACAATGACATCATATATTATAAACACAAAATGTCGTTTTTGTCAAGTCCTTTTGACGATTTTTTTGATTTTTCTTCTATATATAATGCAAAAAAATGCTTATTTTACACTAAAAAGTGACGGTTTTTACGAAAAAAGGGACGAAATCACTCGCTGATATTGATTTCTCCGTTGGTGCAGATGACGGTGTAAGAGGGCATTTGTGAATCCCACCACTCACCTTTTTCGATGCTTTCCCATTGTTCTACGGTTCCGTTGAATCTGATTTCGGAAAGCGAGGTGCAACGACAGAATGCTTCATATCCGATTATTCTTACGGAATTGGGAATAACTATACTTTCAAGTGCCGTACAATTTTTGAACGCTCTCCAAGAAATTCCTGTCAAGCCTTCGTTAAGAACAACGGTTTTAAGCTTTGAGTAGGAAAAAGCGCCGCTTCTTATCTCAGTTACCCCCTCGGGAATAACTATATGTTCAATACTGGTGCCCTTGAACACACTATCAGAAATCGTTCTTATAAATTTGGGAAGAGTGATATTTTTAAGATTAGCACAGTCTTCAAAAGCCCAATATTCAATTTCCTTTACGCTGTCGGGGATAACGATTTCCGATATGGCACAGCTTGCGAAGGCGCGACTGCCTATATATTCAAGATTTTTGGGCAAGATTATTTTCTCAAGTGACAGGCAGCAATAAAATGCATACCCCTCTATTTTTGTGATGGAGCTTGGAAGCCTTACGTTTTGTAAATTTTTGCACCAAGTAAAGGTATGTTCCTTTATTTCGGTAATACTGCGTGGCAGAGCAATTTCGGTAAGGGATTCGCAGTATTTGAATGCAGAGCTTCCGATTGAAACAATACTGTCTGGTAAGTTGATCTCCTTTAACGATGTACATGACTCAAATGCGCCGCTTCCAATATGGGTTATAGTGTCGGGAATCAACACCGTTTTTAGATCAGAGAGAGATTTAAATGCCTCATCACCTATTTTGGTTACGGGTTTGCCTTTATAGATGGAAGGTACGATGATCTGCTCGTAAATGAGCTTGTATTTCTGACCTTTTTTGATCGTGGTGCGCTCTATTCCTGTGACGGTATAGGTGCCGTCGGGGTTCTTTTCGTATTCGAACGGATATTGTGATGCCGCAGTCATACAGAGAATTTCTTTGCTTAATTCTTCTATTTCGCTTTTGATATTGTCCAAATTATAGTCGTATTCTGGAAAAATAAAAATTGGTGATGCGACAAGTGCCCAGGGTAAAAGCTGCATGAGCAGGAAAATTACCAATATCAGGGCTGTTTTTGCGCGGTTTTTCATATTTTTTCTCCTTTCTTTTTGGAGGATAAGGTTAGTTTGGTTTTGGAGCGGGCGAAGGGAGTTAGCCCCTACGCAAGTGGTGGGTAGCCGTGGTGGTATCCGTCCCGCTACGCCCCGCCCCCTCCCCTCGGTCGCGTCGCATAGTCGCTTTATTTCACGAATAATTTGCTTATAAAGCTTCTTGCTTTGGCTCCTTCGCATCGTGAAAACATCGCGCTGTGATGTTTTCGCTTGCTCACCTCGCCACCCCCGAGGGGAATAGTTTGCGTAGGCTTTTGGGGTTACTGGGTAGCCGTGAAAACTCTGTAGGGGCGCGCTTTGCGCGTCCGCGTTCGTAGGAAAGTAACTTTGCCTTTGAAACTCTCCCACCACCACTTCGTGGTCCCCCTCCCTCGACAGAGGGAGGCGAGGGTTGTGCCGCTACCCTTAACGTAGGGCGACTGTCTTGATCCCGCCGGTTTGAGGGGAAAGTAACTTCACCTTTGGAAAGTCACAAAGGCTCCTTCGTAGATCCCGGCACAAGTGCAGGTTTTGCATCGGGTCGCTTCGGTTGATTGCTATATTTCGTTAGAAAATGCAGGGCTCCCTCAGCAAAACTTCGCTACGCTCAGGATGACGTACAGACGGGGCGTTCGCGGTGGGCACCCGTATTTCTTACAAAAATTAATTTAGTTTTATAGCGGGCGCACACAGTGCGCCCCTACACAAGTATGAGTGTAGCCGTGGGGGCGGTGGGCGTATGTTTGCTCGGGTCGTCGAGGACGTCGACCCCTACACTAGTTAGTACGTAGCCGTGATGTTTTCGATGGGCGGATGTTTGGCTCGGGCGAACGGAGTTCGCCCCTACGGATTTGAGCATCGCCCACAGTTTACAATGCGGTTATTATTTTAGTAGCAAATTACAGTTTTTCGAACGTGTGAGAAAAACGTTATGTGTTGTAACGCGAGGCGCGGTGCAACACAATTTGCGCGGATTTAGTCGGTTTAGCACTGACTAAACGGCTGTCGGGCAAAGCTCCATAAAAGTTTTTTGGTTCTTTTTTTCAAAAAAGAACAATCTTTACTAACTAACTAACTAACTAACTACTTTCTCTCCAAGCTTTCGCCGTCGGTGACGAAGACTATCGTGCCCTCTTTATACGTGAGGAGCTGCTCTGCGCCGATGGCATTGAAGTTTTCAACCGCTTCGGCGTGCGGATGGCCGTGCTTGTTATTTTCTCCGCAGGAGATTATTACAATATCGGGGTCCGCCTTTTCAAGAAGCTCCATAGAATTGGACGTGCTTGAGCCGTGGTGACCTGCTGAAAAGATATCGCACTTTATGATACTGCCGTAATTTTCAACGAGATCCGCTTCTCCCTTGCTCTCCGCGTCGCCCGTGAGCAGGATCGCGCGATGACCGTATGTTGCGTGGATTATAAGGCTTGCCTCGTTCCACTCCTCGCTATCAACGAGGTAGGGTTGAGGTCCGAGAATGCTTAATTGGAGCGCGCCGACGGTGAATACGTCACCGGGGCCTGCCGTTATCGCGTTTATTTTCTTTTCCTCTATTACGTCGAGTGTATTTTCAAAGAATTTCGTGCCCTTTACCTGACCGTTCATTACGAAATTATTGACCTTTATCCCCTTAAGGATGGCGGGTGCTGAGCCCATATGGTCGGAGTCGGGATGGGTTATTATAAAATATTCAAGCTCCTCTATGCCGAGCGAGTCAAGATATTCAAGTATGTAGTCCGCGTATTCACTTTCCGAGCAGTCAACAAGCACCGCTCCCGCGTTCGTTTGGAAGAGCGTAGCATCGCCCTGACCGACGTCGAGAAAATGGACTGCCATCTCGTTGCCCTCGGGGTCGATATAGGACACTGTGGGTGCTTTGGTCGTGAAAATGCCAAGACCGTCAACAAAATCTCTGAACGGCTCGAACTGAGCGTATGCGAGCGAGCCTAAAAGCCCGAGAAGAAGCAAAAGTATCATCACAAGGGGCAGAGTTTTGCCGAATATCTTCTTCATAACTCTTTTAAAGAGCTTTTCCTGCTGCTTTTTCTTATTCTTTTTAGTGTGTTGCCAAGCCATATTTTTCTCCTTATTTTACGTTATCTATTACACCGGAGTAAAGCACCGTTCCGCGGTCGTCCGTGAGAACGAAGCCAAACGAACGGTCTATTATAAATTCGTGATATACCTTCGTATATTCGCTGTCATCGGGCACGGAAGAATCGGGCGAGAATAATTCTGAACTTGCGTGAATTCCGTTTTTGCCGATACTGAGCTCGCTCTGATGAGTGAGCTTATCAAGATGCACGCGCGAGCTTAAAAGCCCCGAAAGATCGCATTTTTGCGGATCGAACAGATCCGTGATGCCAAAGCCTTCAGAAAGTACTTCTGATATATCTCCTGAAAAGGATGCTTCGAATGACGGGAAAAGGATCCTTGTATAATTGACCGTTCCCTCTTCTTCGTCTATTGCGCCAAAATCCTTTCTTGAGAGAATTTGCGAGATTATTCCCTCCGTGAACACGTCGTCCGCATCATATCCTTCGTTTGGAAGAATGAAATGAAGCTTGAAGCCGTGCTGAGTTTCAATAAAGAAGGTGCTGTATTTTGTGCCTTTATACACCACTCCCGCGGTGTATTCGCTTTTAAGCATATTTATACTTGAAATGCTTTCGTTTCCGTTTTCAAAATCGTATTTTTCAAGGGTGAGAGCCAGCTCACCGCCGATATCGCTCCATACCTCCTTAAGGTGAAAGGCGCTTATGATGGAGAGCGCGGTGCTGCGATCAAAGGATAAATTGCTTTTTACTGTATCGTGAGTCTTGTATTCAACGTATTGATTTATCATTTTTTGCGCGTCGCCGTTCGAAAACGAAGCGCCGTAAACGTCACAGCCGAATTTGTTTGTAAGAATATCCACCGTTCCGTTTTTGTAAAGCACAGATGTGTCGAGCCACACCGAGCTTACAAGCTTTGAGTGAGCGGTTTCATCTGATTTTCCATCTGCTTCACAGTAAAATTTTCTGTTTGCGTAGGAATTGAGGTAATTTGTGAATTTAAGAACCTCATCATACGTCACTCCAATCGCATCGAGCAGCTGATCCCTTGTTTCACCGTCCGAGCTCTCGCACGCGATGGCAAGCGTGCTATATACCGCGATCGGGGATATGCAGAAATTTTTCTTATATCCTGCATTTCTATACATTTTTTCGGAAAGACGAGCTGAAAAATCAGAAATTTTGGATAAAAATTCAATATATTCGGCATCGTTAAGCTCCTCTTCGGTAAGCTCGCCGCTCTCTTGCGCAAATTGAATCGCAAAATGCCTGAGATTTGGCATGCAGGAGCAAAGGGCGATGCAGGTTGCCAGAACAAGAAGCAACGCTATTATTTTTGTTGTTTTCATTATATTAATCCTTACCTCCCCAGTATTTTTTATCAAGGGATCTGAGCTGTATTGCCTCCGCAACGTGGCGCGCGCTTATCGTTTCGCTTCCGTCAAGGTCGGCTATGGTTCTTGAAACTCTTAAGATCCTATCGTATCCGCGGGCGGAAAGACCGAGATTGTCAAACGCCGCCTTCAGTATCATATGGGCGGTATCGTCGAGCCTGCAGAATACCTTTATTTCCGAAGGATCAAGACTTGCGTTGCTCTTGGGTGTCATTCCGGCGGTTCTCATTCTTTCGTTTGCAAAGGCGCGTGCGCGAGTTACTCTTTCCCTTACCTGCTCGCTCTTTTCGCTCTTCTCCGTGCTTTGGGAAATCTCCGTATAAGAAAGCGAGGGCAGCTCTATCTGAATATCCATTCTGTCAAGCAGGGGGCCGCTTATCTTGGATATGTATTTTTTAACGTCAGTCGGCTTACAGGTGCAGCTTCTCGTTGGATGACCGAAATATCCGCAGCGGCAGGGGTTCATAGCCGCAACGAGCATAAAATCGCAGGGGAAGGTCACCTTTGCGGCGGCTCTTGTTATCGTTACTCTGCCGTCCTCGAGGGGTTGGCGAAGAGTGTCGGTCACCTGCTTTGAAAATTCGGGAAGCTCGTCTAAAAAAAGCACTCCGTTGTGCGCAAGCGATACCTCGCCCGGCATTGGGTTCGCGCCACCGCCCACAAGGCTTGCCGCGCTCATCGTATGGTGGGGCGAGCGGAACGGACGCGCGCAGACAAGGCTCTCGTTCTGCTTGAGCGAGCCTGAAATCGAATATATTTTGGTGGTCTCGATCGCTTCCTCGAAGGTGAGGGGCGGCAAGATCGACGGAAGGCATTTGGCAAGCATCGATTTACCCGTTCCGGGAGGGCCTATGAGCAGGATATTATGTCCGCCCGCGGCGGCAATCTCCATAGCCCTTTTTGCAAGGACCTGTCCCTTTACGTCCGAGAAATCGCGCTCGTATTTATTTATCTTGTTTTCAAAGCGGCTTGTGTCATATTCGAGGTGTGGGAGGGTTATATTGCCGTTGAGGTGGAGGAAAAGATCCTTTACGTTGCTTACGGGTATGACCTTGATACCCTCAACAGCCGCCGCTTCGTCGGCATTCACGCTTGGAACGTAGAATTCCTTAAAGCCCGCGTCGCGCGCCGCAACGCACATTGAAAGCACGCCGCGAACTCCTCTTATATCGCCCGAGAGGGATAATTCTCCCACAAAGCACTTATCCGACATATCGCGTGCGGAATCGATAACTCCGCCTGCGTGAAGAATTGAAAGAAGCAGGGGTAGGTCGAGAGCCGAGCCCTCCTTTTTCTTGTCCGCGGGGGCGAGATTTACCGTGAGTGCCGCCACGGGGAACTGAATTCCGCTGTTTGCGCAGGCGTTTCTTACTCTCTGATGCGCCTCTCTTACCGCAAGGTCGGGCAGACCTACAAGATCAAAGCTTGGGATCTTATTTCGCGCGGAGCATTCCACGGTTACGATAAAACCGTCGATGCCTGTTATTCCCGCGCCGTATATTTTAGTGTACATAGATCACTCCTCCTGTGTTTTTTCTTCCCTGCCGACTGCTTCGAGATATTCCTCGTAGCTTGCCACCACGCGAAGTGCTTCAAGCAATGCGCCCGCGCTCATTCCTTCGGGAAGTCCGAATTTTTTTGCGACCTCGTCACGCTTCAAAGCGGAATTTTCGCCGCCCGTGAGTCCGTCGATATATAAGTCAACCTTTTTTAAGGGATTGTTAGCAATTTTTTGAAGTTTAAATGCAGCTTCGCCGCCGCTTTCCTCGGAAAAGGGACGAAGAAGCCCGTATAAAAGCTCGGTCTCCATTCCTTCAACACCGAGTGTGCCCGCCTTTGAAGGCTCGCTCTTGCGCTTTTCCTTGCCCTCAATTCGCGGAATGTAGAGCTGGATCAGCTTGTCCCTTGGAACGAGCGACGATACGTGTGAGCGGATCACTCTGCCGCCGCCGTCGCTGTCCGTCAGTACTATCAGGGGCGTTTTGCTCGCGAGCGCGCGGATAAGAGCCGCCTTCTCGTTCTTTTTGAAAACGCCGAAGCCGTCGGTTTTTATTATCAGTCCCTCGCAGACGAGCGAGAGCTTTAATTTGTCATATTTACCCTCAACTATGATGGGGTACGGGATTTTCAGCTTGTCCATTTTTGGTCTCCGTTGGGGAAATGTATTGATGTGCATTATGTTCGCACTCGCTTTGCGCTGATGGCTTCACACTATGTTCGCACCGCGCTTTGCGCTGATGTTTTGCCTACTTTTTCAAAAGTAGGCGCTCGGCGCGTAGCCGCGCTCGCCGCGCAGGCGAATACGGCATTTCTTTTTCCATAGCTTTTTCTTTGGGCCTTCTTCCTCAAAAAAAAAGCGGCTAACGAGTCTTGGTATTAAAAGTTAGTTTGGTTTTGGAGCGGACGCGCACAGCGCGCCCCTACGAGATTGAGATATTTATTTTGTCAAATTGTAGCCGTGATGTTTGTAATATGGCTATTATCTTACGATGAAATCACCGCTTACTATCGTAGGGGCGCACTGTGTGCGTCCGCGTTCGTGGGAAAGTTACTTTGATTTGTAACACCTCATCCGTCTGCTCGCCTATGTTTTCCAAATTTCGATTATTTTAGTTGCTCGCATCCACCTTCTCCTACTGGAGAAGGCTTGATTGGTATGCACTCATAATGAGTGCGTAGCCGCTTTGATTGATTTATGGCTACTGCACCGCTATGGAACATCGCCAACCCTCGTAGGGGGGCGCTCCGTGCAGCCGTCCGCGCCGTCAAGAGAAGTGATGCCTTCGGCATAACTTCGAAGGATCTTGCGCGGCGCACAAACTCGTAGGGGGGCACTCCGTGCACCCGCGTTTGAGGGTAAGTTACTTTGCTTTTGAAACAATCCCTCCGGCTCGCGGGCTCGCCACCTCCCTTTACACAAGGGAGGCTTTGTTGCGGTTCACACAAACCCGTAGGGGGGACACTGTGCGCGCCCCTACGGGTTTGAGGAGACAGCCGATTGTTTGTACAAACCGTGTTCCCCTCATCCACCCTGAAAATGCCGAAGGCTTTTTCTCAACCCCTTCCCCT
>JAFULR010000014.1 GCA_017483195.1 Clostridia bacterium | reverse complement strand
CGTGATCCAAAATCGGTCAATTCGTCGCATGCCCAGCCCTCGTCTTCGGGGTCAAAGCGTTCTGTTCCAACCAATTCCATTGCCCAGCTACCATCGGATTCCTCGTAAAGATTAAAGCAGAAAGCTACAACAGTATTGGGAATTTCTTGATCCAAAACTTTATCAATCCAATTTGATACACTGTTATTCATTATTCTTTTCTCCTTTTGTTTATCGCCGGTTTCGCCTTTGTATTACAAAGGATTTGGGCAAAGTCCATCCCACTAAAGTTGTACGAACGCTTCAATAGGCTCCCTCCGGGAGGGAGCTGTCACCGAAGGTGACTGAGGGAGAGTGCGTAACAAGAAAGTTGATACAAACCTAAAGTCACACAGGCTCCTTCCACCGCTAACGCGGTCCCCCTCCCTCTCGGAGGGAGGCTTTTACGGCGGCATCGATGTACTCGCAGACACCCCGAAAGTTTGTGTTGACCTGTCGGTTTGTAAACCGTATGACTTTCAGATCATATCCTTCAAGAATTTCAGTACGAAATTCATCCTTTTGTCTGCCTTCTTCGGTATAATGCTGTGAGCCGTCAATTTCTACGATCAGTTTTGCTTTGTGGCAGTAAAAATCTGCAATAAAATTGTCTATGGCTTTTTGCCTTTGAAATCTGATTTCATATTTTGATAAGAAATCATACCACAAATGATTTTCCTGCGATGTTGCATTTTTACGAAGATTTTTTGCAAGAGTAATATTCTTTTCGTTGTAATCAAGCGACATATATACTCCTCCAAAGTTTTATCGTTTCCATTATATCACAAATCGGCAGAGAAAACAAGTCCTCTGCCAATTTGTGCTACCCAATTCTCCGTTAAGAACAACAGAAAAATGCTCAATTGTTTTTTTTGTTGAGTTTTTTAATTCCAAAATAAATTGCATATATCGACATATTTGCCAAGAAGACGGTTGAAACAGTAATTATGGGGGCAAGATATGGTGCAATGTTTGCAGGCAGAATACCAAAAGGATCCATTTTAACGAAGAACCAGTTGTAAGATATGTAATGATCAGGCCACTCTCCACTGTAAGCGGAACTTCCGAGAAGCGCCCATACCACCATTACCAAAAGTAGAATAAGCTCCTTGTAGGACTTTTTCCATTCAAGCTTGACTTCGCCAAAAGCAAGAACAAAAATTCCATATGCCGTCATAGCTCCGTGGAAAAGAATGGTCTGCCACGCTCTGTACGACAGTGGGTGAATCCCATACCACATAACACCGGCAGGATATATCACGTAAATTATATTTGAAATAAGTCCAATAAGCGCAAATTGAGTTTTGAATCTTGCCAAAAATTTATTGTGTCTGCACCAAAAATTCATTATGCACATAGATGTACACGCATGAAAAGGCAATTTGTCAATATCAATTACACCATATGCGAAGGGCATAAGAAAGAAATCAGCCATATACAGACCAAATGCAATGCCTATTGCAATGTCAACCGCACGCGTTTTCGCCTTATCGCTCTTGTTTTTCAATAAACAAATAGTCGAAATTATAGCGCCAAAGATAACTGCCATATAAAGAAAATGCCAGATACTGAAGCAGGCAAAGGTAGTGCCGCCAACTTGATCCTTGAATAATTCGTGTAATTGTGAATACATAAAAGCACCTCCCAACTGGGTTTGAAAACATTTTATCACCTTTTTTCGCATTTGTAAATATTTTTTGTCAAAAAATATTTCAATCTCGCGGGAGTGTTCAAAACACAATAGGTACCCAAAACCCAAGCTTTCTTTATAAATCAAAAAAGAGCCTCTCGAACGAGAGGCTCTTGACTTTTATACTGTTTTGATTTTACTTTAGGAAAGCATCGCGCGGTCGGAGGCGAACTCCTTGCCGCTCGCTCTGTTGAACATTTCAAGGAGATCCTCAACCGTAAGGTTTTTCTTCTCCTCGCCGCAAACGTCAACAATTATCCTTCCCTCGTGCATCATAATAAGGCGGTTTCCGTGCTTTATCGCGTCACGCATATTATGAGTTATCATAAGAGTGGTAAGATGATTTTTATTAACTATCTCCTCGGTTATTTCAAGCACTTTTTCGGCGGTCTTGGGGTCAAGTGCCGCGGTATGCTCGTCGAGAAGCAAAAGCTTTGGCTCAGCCATAGCCGCCATAAGAAGCGTAACTGCCTGTCGCTGACCGCCCGAGAGAAGTCCCACCTTGCTCGTCATTCTATCCTCAAGTCCGAGTCCGAGAGTCGCAAGCAGCTCGCGGTACTCTTCCCTCTCGTTTTTGGAGATGCCCCAGCCGAGCCCGCGCTTTTTTCCGCGTCTTTTGGCGAGCGCGAGATTTTCCTGTATCTCCATATCCGCGGCAGTTCCCATCATAGGGTCCTGGAAAACTCTGCCAAGATACTTCGCGCGCTTATGCTCCGCCGTCAGAGTAACGTCCTTGCCGTCGATGATTATCTCGCCCTCGTCAACTCGCCACGTGCCGCAGATCGCGTTAAGAAGTGTGGATTTTCCCGCACCGTTTCCGCCGATGACGGTGACAAAATCTCCGTCATTAAGTGTAAGAGAGACGTTTTTTAATGCTCTTTTTTCATTTATAGTACCCGCGTTGAAGGTTTTGGAAATATTCTTAATTTCAAGCATTTTCCCCTGCCTCCTTTACGCGTTTTTTGCTGACCTTGGAAAAATATTTTTTCTTGAGATTCGGAACACCGAGGAAGATAGCTACCACAACGGCGGAAAGCATCTTCAAAAGGTCGGTATCGATTCCGAGGAATACGATGACCTGATATACCACGTAGTAGATCACGCCGCCGAGAAGCACTCCGCAAAGGCGCACCGCGAAATTGCGTGCAATTTTTGCGAATACTGTCTCGCCGATAACGATTGCCGCAAGACCGATAACTATCGCGCCTCTGCCCATATTTACGTCCGCAAAGCCCTGATACTGAGCAAGGAGAGCACCCGAGAGAGCCACCAAGCCGTTTGAAATCATAAGTCCCAAGACCTTGTTAAGCTCGGTATTTATTCCCTGCGCGCGGCTCATATTGATGTTGCAGCCGGTCGCACGGATGGAGCATCCAAGCTCCGTGCCAAAGAACCAGTAAAGTAAGCCGATTATGGCGCCTGCGATAAGAACGAGAGTGAATATCGCCTCCTCTGTCTTCATCTGCGTTATGATAACGGGAAAATTTCTCGCCGAGAGGGGTCTGTTTGCCTGCCCCATTATTTTGAGGTTGATGCTCCAGAGCGCGAGCTGCGTTAAGATACCCGCAAGGATGGCGGGGATATCCAAAACCGTGTGCAAAAGTCCCGTAACGAGACCGCAAAGTCCGCCAGAAATGACTGCGCAGAGCATTGCAACCCACGGATCAACGCCCGCGGTCATAAGCATAGTGCATACCGCCGCGCCCGTGCATATTGAGCCGTCCACCGTAAGGTCGGAAAGAGCAAGTATTTTGAACGTGATGTACACGCCGATAGCCATTATTCCCCAGATAAGTCCAAGGGAGACGGCACCCGGAAGAGCGCCAAATAAGTGTTCCATAATAAATTCCTTTTTTTAGTTAGATTGATCGGTATTATTCAATATTCATAGCTACGTAGCCCTCGGGAGCTGTAAGACCTAAAAATTCGCACATTTCGGGATTGAATTTCTTTGTAGCGGGAGCGTATTCGATCTTCATCGTGGAGATGTCAGCCTCACCCTTGAGGATCTTAGCTGCCATCTTACCGGTCTGAACGCCGAGATCGTAGTAGCTGATTGTAAGAGAAGCAACGCCGCAAGCCTTTGCGGGATTTTCCTCACCTGTGAACGTGGGAATCTTGTGTTCCTTAACGATATTGCCTATAAGCTCAGCATTGTCAGCAGCCTTGTTGTCGGTGGGGATGTAGAGCGCGTCGCTCCAAGCGCAAGCAGCCTCAACGGATGCGGAGATATCGTTGGAGTCGGAGAATGAAAATTCCTTCACCTCAACGCCAAGACCGTTAAGATGCTTAGTCATTTCGTCAACCTGGTAACGGGAATTTGCCTCTGCGGAGCAGAAAACGATGCCTACCTTCTTAACGTCGGGGAGGAAATCGAGGATCATCTGCGCCTGCTGATCGAGGGGAGCAAGGTCGCTCGTGCCGGAGATGTTACCGCCAACTACGCCGCTGAAATTGTCGATTCCGAGAGCAACGCCGTATTCTGTAACGGACGTACCGAGGATCGGGATCTCGAGCGTTGCGCTTGCCGCGGACTGAAGCGCGGGAGTCGCGTTCGCCATAATGAGATCAACGCCCTTGGAAACGAAATCGGTAATTATCGTATTGCAAACGTTAGTGTCGCCGGACGCGTATTTTATCTCTATCTCAACGTTCTCCTCGCCAAGCTCAGCCTTGAGAGCATCAACGAAGCCCTGCGTTGCCTGGTCGAGAGCCGCGTGCTGAACGAGCTGGCAAACGCCGACGGTAAATTTACCGTCATCGGGATTGGGGCAGCCTGTCAGAATAAAGCAGGATGTTACCAAAAGTACGAATGTGAGTGTGATTGCAACTAATTTTTTCATAGTGTGTTCCTTTCCCGCCGAAATTATCGGCAATTCAAAAAAATATTTTTTTGAACGGTAACTAAAAAATCCCCCATCCTATAAAGGATGCAGGGACGAAAAGACCGTGTTACCACTCTGCTTCGACCAAACCTCGCGATTTAGCCCTTACCGGCTTCTATCAAAGCCTACGTCCTATAACGGGGACAACCGTTGCGCCTACTTTTTCGACAAAACCGAATTTCAACACACAACTTGCAAAATGTACGCAACAGGGCTACTCACCGCCGACTCACACCAACCGCCGACTCTCTGAAGATACTTCATCCTGCGCTCTTTTTGCTCAAACGTCTTTTTTATTTGAGTGTATTATATCACCAAAAAAACCGCTTGTCAATAGGTTTTTTGAAAAAAATTCAAAAAATTATTATTGTTAATTTTTTGTAAAATCAAATAATAATTGAAGAATACTAAATGCAAAATGCTAAATGCAAAATACAACACGGCTACGCTCTTACCCGCAAGGGCGAACTAAATTGAGCCTCCCTTCGACAGGAAGGTGGCGAGCCTGCGAGCCGGAGGGAGAGTTTTAAAGGTAAAGTTACTTTTCCCACGGATACGGACGCGCACAGCGCGCCCCTACAAGTTTGTAAGCTGCGCAAGATCCTTCGAAGTTATGCCGAAGGCATCACTTCTCTTGACGCGCGGGTTCCACGAATGCAAGTATTCGGCGCGGAGCCGAGATTTTCACCCACCGCAAACATCAAATAGGGACGTCATCCTGAGCGAGGGCAGCGCCCGAGACGAAGTTTTGGTAGGGGAGCATCGCGGAACGGACAAAACCAAGCGCCTTGGCGCGCAGGGATCTACGAAGGACTCTTTGTGACTTTCCAAAGGTGAAGTTACTTTCCCCCGCTACTACGTGCACCCAACAAAAAAAGAGTCTCATTCGAGGCTCTTTTGTGATATTTCAATTAATTTTTCTTTCTCATTGAGCGAGGGATCGTCGAGCACTCTCTGCAAAAGCAAGTTCAAAATCTCGCTCACTCGTCTGTGCTCGCCTCCGACAAGGGGCAAAACGTCACCGCCCTTAATCGCAAGGTCGGAAATTGCGAGCGGTCTTCCCTGCTTGCTCTCACGCTCAAGCACGGTCAAAAATTCATCCGCATCAAAATAAAAGCGCAACACCTCTGATGAAGGAGATAAAATATCGCGATACAAATGCAAAAATTCTCTTGCTTTGCGCTCTTTTTCGCCGGAAATATCAAAATCTTTCACCCGGCAAAGTCGCAAAACGCGCTTCTTTTCGTCATTCGAAAGACGAAGCGAATTCAAAAGCTCAGTTATTTTGTCATCCGTAAATCCGTTTATCAAAACAGCCAAGCGCACCGCAAAATCGTCCGATTTTATGCTTGACAATCGCAAAACAACGTCCGTTTCGGGCTTTTCCGCGAAAAACAACGCCTCCCAAACATCACTTTCGATCATTTTTTCAAGCGAACCTGCGCAAAAATCCGAAGCGATAAGCTTTTTGAATTCCGCGCCAATGCGCTCACGGGCAATGTTTTTTAATAAATGAGCGCATTTTTTCGCTCCCAAAAGTGTTTTTTCCTCGATTTCAAAGCCGAGCTGAGCAGAAAACCTAAAGGCTCGCAAAATTCTGAGCGCATCCTCGGAAAATCGCTGCTCCGCATCTCCGACCGTGCGGATAATGCGGTTTTTTAAATCGTCCGAGCCTCCAAAAGCATCGATAAGGCCATCGCGCTCGCTGTAAGCCATCGCGTTAACGGTAAAATCTCGACGCGAAAGATCGTCGCGAACATCACGCGAGAACGAAACACTCTCGGGATGGCGGCTGTCAAGATAATCCCCGTCCACGCGGAAGGTCGTCACTTCGATCGGCAAAAGTGCGCTGCCGTTATCAAACAAAACTGTGACCGTTCCGTGCTTTATGCCCGTTGGAATCGTGCGAAAATTTTTAAAAACCTCAAGAGTTTCCTCGGGGCGGGCGCTCGTCGTCACGTCCCAGTCGTTCGGGCAAACACCGATAAGACTGTCGCGAACCGCTCCGCCCACCGCGTAAGCCGAAAAGCCCGACTCTTCAAGCAATTCTATGCAATTTTGAACGTAATCGGGCAGCTTTATCATATTTTTTCTCCTGAAAATTTTAAATTCTCACAATTTGCGCAGATTTAGTCGGCTCAGCGCAGATTAAATGGCTATCGGGCAAAGCCTTATAAAAAGGTTTTTGCCTACTTTTTCCTCAAAAAAGTAGGTTTTTCTCGAAAAAGAATAGTCCAAATCAACTAACTTTTAATACCAAGACTCGTTAGCCGCTTTTTCTTTGAGGAAAGAGGCACAAAGAAAAAGCTATGGAAAAAGAAATGCCGTATTCGCCTGCGCGGCGAGCGCCTACTTTTGAAAAAGTAGGCAAAACATCAGCGCAAAGCGAGTGCGAACAACTCGTTCCTTCTAAAATTTACTCCGCCGCAGCAAGATAAGCCTTCTGCTCATCGGAGAGATAATCGATCTTAATTCCGTTCGCGCGAAGCTTGATCTCCGCAACCTCTCGGTCGATCTCCGCAGGAACTGCGTAAACCTTGTTTTCAAGCTTGCCGCGATTCTTCGCGAGATATTCAAGCCCCTTCGCCTGAATTGCAAAGGACATATCCATAATTTCAGCGGGATGACCGTTGCCAGCCGCAAGGTTCACCAGACGTCCCTCGGCAAGAAGATTTAAAATTCTGCCGTCGGGCATTCTGTAGCCGCGGATGTTGGGCTTTCTCTGCCACTCCTCGACCGCCATATCGGAAAGCGCGATCTTATCGATCTCAACGTCAAAGTGACCGCTGTTTGAAAGGAGCGCGCCGTCCTTCATCACCTCAAGATGCTCGCGGCGGATAACGTCCTTGCAGCCCGTGAGAGTAACGAAAAGATCACCGATCTTAGCCGCCTCGTCCATGGGCATAACGGTAAAGCCGTCCATCGTCGCTTCAAGTGCCTTGATGGGATCTATCTCGGTAACCACAACGATCGCGCCCATACCCTTGGCACGCATAGCCATACCCTTACCGCACCAGCCATATCCTGCAATAACAACAGTTTTGCCGGCAATAATGAGGTTGGTTGAATTCATAATTCCGTCAAGCGTTGACTGTCCCGTGCCGTAACGGTTGTCAAAAAGATGCTTGCAGTCCGCATCGTTAACGTCGATCATCGGGTAATCGAGAAGTCCCGCGCGCTGACGTGCGAAAAGGCGGTGGATACCCGTGGTTGTTTCCTCGCAACCGCCGATAAGGTCTTTTGCGTAGTCGCGGCACTCACCGTGAATAAGATGCGTAAGGTCGCCGCCGTCGTCGATCATAAGGTTGGGGCAAAGCGAGAGCGTCTTTTTAAGATGCTCCTCATACTGCTCGTTTGAAACTCCGCGCCACGCGTTCACCTCAAAGCCCATATCAACAAGAGCCGCCGCAACGTCATCCTGCGTTGAGAGAGGATTGCATCCGGTTACCCAAACCTCAGCACCGCCCGCCTTAAGAACGGTCGCAAGATACGCAGTCTTAGCCTCAAGGTGAATGGACATGGAAATTTTGAGCCCCTTGAACGGCTGGTTTTTGATAAAATCTTCCTTAATAGTATTTAAAATGGGCATATATGACGCCACCCAGTTTATTTTGTCGTGTCCCGAGGGCGCAAGCTTGATATCCTTAATATCGCTCATTTTGTTTTCTCCTTTATATAACAATAATGTACATACATAATTATTTTATCACAAATGTAGAAATATTGCAATACCCAACACCAAAACAGCTTTTCAAATTTTGATTTATCGGTCACTTTTTTCGAGAAAAAAGTAACCAAAAAAGCTTTAATCAGCTTCGCGGCAACACCAATAAAATCTGTACTAACTTTTGTAGGGACCGGCGTCCTCGACGGTCCAATTCAAAAGTAAAGTAACTTTTTTGTTCAAAAATGTTGGATTTTGTTTGTGCGTAGCCGTGAAATTTGATGTTATTTCATCGTTATGGACCGTCGAGGACGCCGGTCCCTACAAGGTTACTTCAATTAAAAATGAGTTTGTACTCAATCTTAACCCCCCCGCTAAATCTCAATTTTTCGTCAATCTTACACATAAAAAACTGAAGGGGAAACGGCAAGCCGTTTCCCCAAATATATTCAGTTTTGTTTACTATTTTGAGAAATTATTTCTCTGCAAGGAATGTGTCGTAGTAGTTCTCAACGTTTTCCTTAACTGCCCACTTGTCAATGTCAGCCTCTGTAGCTGCTGTATCAACGAGTGTTCTAAGCTGGCTTGCTGCATCATAAACGTTTACAGGGAAGTATTCGTTCTGAACTGTCTCGATCATATCGAGAGCCTTAGCTCTGTTGTCGTAAAGTCTTACAGACTCAAGAGCCTCAACATAGTTCTTATCAGCTGTGTTAAGGTGTTCGATAACGTTGTCAGCACCCTGAAGGAAGAGAGCAACCTTAGCGTCGATTACAGCGATGTTCTGCTCAAGAACGGATACAAGAACCTCTGTGTAACCAGCCTGTTCCATAGCGTCGATGAGAGCACGGATTTCATTTACAAGAGCGAGCTTTTCTGCAAGGAGAGCCTTAGCAGCATCGATAGCAGCCTTGTGCTCAGCCATTGTGCCGTTGCAATCTACAAGAGCCTCAACGTCCTGATACTTAGCAACTGCATTGTATGCATCCTCAGCAGCCTTTACAGCTTCCTCAGAGTTGATTGTGATGTGAACGAAGTCCTCAGCCTTAAGAGCCTCAAGGAGAGC
Organism: Clostridia bacterium; assembly: GCA_017483195.1. GTDB lineage: Bacteria > Bacillota > Clostridia > Oscillospirales > CAG-272 > RGIG4608. The sequence continues at coordinate 8,317 of JAFULR010000014.1, read as the reverse complement.
ATCGTGAAGAGCCTTAAGCTCAGCAATCTTTTCAGCGTAAGCTGCGTCAAGAGCAGCAAATGCATCGTCATTTACGAACCAGTTAAGAGGCTCGAGTGTCTTGTCGATTGCGTATGTTGTGCCCCAAGCAGCAACGTCAGCCTTGAGCTGAGCGATGATGTTGCCTGTAGCAACAGTAGCTTCAACAGTAACGCCTGCGATCTTAGCGTTGAGATCGTCAGCTGCAACCTTAGCGTTTGCAAGAACTACAAGACGCGCCTCAACCTTAGTCCATACGTCGTGAGCAGCCTGAACACCTGTAAGTGCAAGAGCCTCAGCCTCGTCAGCGCAAACTGCAACGAGTTCGTCCCAAGCAGCCTTAACAGCTGTTGTATCTGTGTCAAGAGTTACGTATGTGTTGCCATCAACTGCGGGATCAACCTTAGCAACCTCAGCGATGAACTTCTCTGCGAAGTATGCCTTCTTAGCAGCGTCATACTGAGCCTTAAGCTCTGCGATCTGACCCTCGTAGTCCTTAGTAGCGTTGTTCTGAAGAACAGGGTGGTTAGCAAGGTAATCCTCACAAGCGTCGATACCGGGCTTATCGTCGGGATCGTATGTAACGCCATCCTTCTTAACCTCTTCGATCATAGCGTCGAGAGTAAGGTCAAGTCTGAGATCGTTGAATTCTTCCTCGTTCTTCTCAAGCTCAGCGCGAACTGCTGTAAGATCAGCACTTCTGAGAGCCCAGATAACAAGATCCATCTTCTCGTTCAAAACGTCCTCTGCGCTTACGCCGTCAACATAACCGCTGTTGATAGCTGCGAGCATCTCGTCGTAAACGGGATTGATTTCTTCCTGAATAAATGCACGGATTGCGGGTGTTGTAGCTGTCCAGCTGGAGATAAGCTCCTCGTACTTTTCAGTAAGACCTTCAAGTACGTCAAGCTTGCCGTTAGCAGCGGAAAGCTGTGCCTTAAGATCTGCAAGAGCCTTTTCAGCCTTGTCGAGATCTGCATCAGCGCCGTTAAGTGCGCTTTCGAGCTCTTCGATCTTAGCCTGTGCGTCTGCAAGCGCCTTCTTTGTGGAGCTATCTGCGATAAGAGCGATAGCAGCGGAAGCAACGAGAACAACAACAACGATAAGAGCGATGAAGCCGATCAATTTGTTTTTGTTAGTAAACATTCTTAAACCTCCATATTTAAAGAATTACAGCGTAATTATACACCAAAAGCCCATATAATGTGTGAACATTTTTTTGTTCAATTATGAACAAATTGTTAACTTTGTTTATTTTGCCATTATTAACCATTTGTTTTCTTCCAATTATATATGGGAGCATAAAATCTTACCATTATTTTCCTACGCAGAAATGTGAAAATATCTCGGAAACAACGTCCTCTCCAACCTCTCTGCCGTCTATTTCGGAAAGATGACCCATGGAAAGCTCGATATCCACCCCGGCAAGATCGGGGGGCAAGCCCATATCAAGAGCATCAAGTGCGAGTCTCAGATGCTTCAGCGCGATCTCAAGGGAAGCATTCTGTCGCGCGTTTATCAGGATCGCGTCGCGTGATACGTCGATCCTTTCATTTATATATAACGACTCAACCAAGCCCTTAAGCTCGGAAACATTATATTCATTCTTCGCGGAAATCTTGACAACGTGCTCAAAATTTTCAAAGATCACCCTTTCGGAAATAATAGAATTTTCATCATTTTTATTGATAATTGCTATCTTTGTCGCATTTTGCTGCTTGATTTCGTCCATAATTTCAAAGTCCTCATCATCAAGCTCGCGCGAATTATCAAAAACCGCAAGTATAAGCTCAGCATCCGCAAGGGATCGCTTTGCCCTCTCCACGCCTATGCTTTCAACCCTGTCATCGGTAGCTCTGATACCAGCCGTATCCACAAGTCTGAGTGTAACTCTGCCAAGGCTTACGGTCTCGGTGAGAAGGTCACGCGTTGTTCCCTCTATCTCGGTAACTATCGCCGCATCGTATCCGACAAGCAGATTATATATACTGCTCTTTCCAACGTTCGGCTTGCCGCAAATAACGGTTTTTACTCCCTCCATAACCGCGTGACCGGTCCTGTAGGTGTCGCGAAGGGCTTCAAGCTCGGAAATTATTTCTCTCGCTTCCGTTGCCATCTCCTCGGACGTCATATCCGCAAGATCCTCCTCGGGATAATCAACCCTTGCGTAAACCTGGGCAACGAGCGCCGTCAGCTTTTTGTAAATTCCGTCGCAGGCATTCTTGATCTTGCCGCTCATCGCCCCTCTTGCAAGGGTAAGCTGCTCGTCATTTTTCGCTTCAAGCAGTGTTCCGAGCGCTTCTGCCTGCGAGAGCGCAAGCTTTCCGTTAACAAACGCGCGACGTGTGAATTCTCCCGCCTCGGCAGGTCGGGCGCCGGCGGCAAAAATTGCGGAAAGCACCTTTTGGGTAACAAACATTCCGCCGTGGCAGTTTATTTCAACCGTATCCTCGCCCGTAAACGAGCGCGGAGAGGCAAATTTCACAAGAAGTCCGTCGTCAATGACGCGCCCATCCGAAACGATGCTTCCGTAAACCATCATATTCGGCTTAAGCTCAATCACCGTCTTTCCCGATGCGGTTTTGAAAACGCGCTCCGCGATTTCAAACGCCTCCGACCCGGATATTCTGATAACGGCAACTCCTCCCTTACCGACAGGGGACGAAAGCGCCGCGATCGTATCATAAAATCCCATAATTTTTTCTCCCGATAAAATCTAAATCAATAACGGTATTATAGCAGATTATGTTCGCTTTGTCAATCATTACGCAAGCTCTTGCAAGGCTATAAAATAAAAAGGAAGAATATTTTTAATTATGCTCTTGAAAAAATCATCGATTTATGTTATACTGATTTTTGGTGTTTTTTAATGATACCCCAAATTGATTTATCAATTTTTACATATATGGAGAATTATTTTGAGAAAAACGTTGCAATTACGCCCCGGTGTGGTAATTTCCGCTATCAGCGATGACACCGCGAGAGCAAAGCAGTATTTGACACGCGCAGAGCTTAAAAAATTTCATTTAAGATCCACTGCGCTCCCTTGCGCGTTCAAGGAAAACGAGGACGAAACCGTCATTTTTTACTTCAGCCCCGACACCGTTGAGGAGGCGGACGTTGACGATTGGCACTTCAGCTACCAGAAGGAGCAGCTTGAGGTTCTTCCCTCCGGCACGGTAATCGAGCGAATGAGTACTCGCCGCGCCGCTTCATACGGATTTTTCAGCAAGGAAAGACTTGCGCAGCTTCATTACGAGGCAGTTGAGGAGCCCGTTGGATTTTCACTCAAGAAGGACGGAGAAAGAGTCTATTTTTACGACAAAAAGACTTGCATCCGCCAGCCCTTGATGTGTGTTGAGTGCGGAAAGCACATTCGATTCAAGAAAAAGCTTTGCGAGAGCTGCTACGAAAAGGATCTTGCAGAGAGAAGAAAGATCGGAAACGAATACCGCGCGCAGAGCTTCGGAATGAAGCGCGAAAGTGTTCTCTTCTTCGACCTTGAGCTTACAGGATTTTACGACAGGGACGAGATACTTTCAATTTCCATCATCGACGGAACGGGAAAGCTTATTATGAACACCTTCGTTAAGCCCACGCACACGCACAAATGGAAAAAGACGGAAAAGATCCACGGAATTACCCCCGAAATGGTGGAAAATTCACCCACGCTTGAGGAGCTTATTCCCGAGATCAAGGAGATTTTCGCAGGCGCGGATAATATTATCGCCTACGGTGTTTCCACGGATTACAGTCACATAAGACATATCTACGAAACCGCGCAGGAGCAGGCGGAATTGAAATCCAAGATCCGTTGCTGTGCCTTTGAGTACGTAAGATATATGCACGAAAATCATCCCGAGCTTGTTCACGCAAGCCTCACGGACGCCATGGCGTGCTTCGAGATCGAGTGGGAGGGCGTTGCGCACTCGTCAATCGCCGATACTTACGGCTGCCGCAAGGTTTGGGAAAGACTTTTCCCCAATTATTACGTTGATTAATTCATTATTTTAAAGGGATCGGAAACGATCCCTTTATTTTTTTTGCAAAACCTAAAGCGCGACGGGCGAGGGCACAAAACGGTCAAATTCCCCTACAAAACGGCGGGAGCAAGACAGTCGCCCTACGAGGTTAGTTCGCTTCGTAGAACGGACGCACACAGTGCGCCCCTACGAAAGTAAGCAGTAATTTTATCGTGAGGTAATAGCCATTTTATTCACATCACGGCTACCGCTTAACAAAATAAACCCACCACACTAGTAGGGGGGCACTACGTGCACCCGCCCCACAACAAAACTAACCTCGTAGGGACCGGCGTCCTCGACGGTCCAAATAAACAATGCCCCACAGCAAAACAAAACGGCTACAATTTGACAACGGAAATATATTCATCTTGTAGGGACGCCCATTGGGCGTCCGTTCAAAACCGAATTAACATTAAAACCCTACTCTCCCACCACCGCCTTGCGGTCCCCCTCCCTCGACAGAGGGAGGCAAGAGTTTGATAAAATCCGTTAGTCAAATTGCAGCCGTGATGCGAATGAAATGGCAACAATTTAATAAATGGGCATATCAAACACTCGGCTCCCTCTGACGAGGGGGCTCCCGCGTTAGCGGGTGGGGGAGAGATGATACAGCAAAGTAACTTTAGTGTGCAACACCTCATTCGCCGCGCTCGAATGCTCACACTCCATCCCGCGCAGCGCACACGGGTGCGTCATCCTTGAACGGAGCGTAGCGCAGTGAAGGATCTTGCGCGGCGCACAAAAAAATGTAATCATCATTTTGCTTGAGGTTTTGATTCTATTTTATCGGACGCCCAAACCGAATTGACTTTAAAACCGTACTCTCCCGCTCCCCATCTCTGCAAAATTCCACTTGCATTTCGCAAAAAAGTGTGATATAATGTGAAAAACAGAGTAGAGCTGTGCGCGTAAAGTGCCCTTGGGACGGGGAGTTGCCCGAGGGACGAAAGTATTACTGCGGTGCGCGGCTCGCATCCCGCTGAAAACAAGGCAGAGCTATGCTCCTTTTTCGCCGATTTTTTCACATTTCGCGGGAAAGGAGGATTTTTTATGCAAGAATTAAGCCTTGAAAGCAATAGCTTTTCAATTTTTTCAAAAAATTATTGGGTCGAAGCCGCCAAGCAGCGCAAAAACACAAAAATGCTCGTCATCGCCGCGCTCATCACCGCTCTGCGAGTGATAGTCAAGCTTCCGATCTTCAGAATTCAGATCGCAGAAGGGCTCTCGGTAACGCTCGATGCATACGTAAATTCCCTCGGTTCGGTGATCTACGGCCCCGTTATCGCGCTTATGGTCGGCGCGGTCAGCGACATTCTCGGGCTTCTTGTCACGGGACAAATGGGGCAGTACTTCCCTCCCTTCACTCTTGTTGAAATGTCAAGCTCCTTCATCTTCGCCCTCTTTTTCTGGCGGAAAAGAATAAATTTCAAAAAGATCCTCGCGGCAAAATTCACCGTAAATTTTGTGTGCAATATAATTCTCACGTCACTTTTTAATAAGTGGATGTATTTTCTGTATTACGGAGTCGAGCGCGCGGAGGCTTACAACCTCATAAACGGCGTTCGAATAGCCAAAAACCTTGTGCTTTTCCCCATTGAGGCAAGCTTGATAGCCATAGTTCTTACCGCCGCGCTTCCCGTGGTTGCAAGACTCGGCATTGCCGACAAAAAATACTGCACAGTTGAAAGACCCGCACGCGCCAATTTCGTCCTGCAGATTGCGATCTTCACCGCCCTTTCCATAGGACTCGTCCTGCTTTACGTTTTCTTTTTGAAGGATATCATAGCGGAGCTCAACATTAAACTGTGGTAATTGTTCGGTTTGCAGCAATTTGTATATGATGTTGCGCAAAGTGGTTTATACTTATCATATTGTATGAACTTTTAGGATAAAAATAAAAACGACGAGGTTGATTTCTCGTCGTTTTCTATTTATTCAGCTACCTTATTGCCATTAGTATCATAAATCGCAACAACGTCGCCCTGAAGATTTCGCTGATATCATTGAGGAGTGAGACGAGCCCACTCCTTTAATATAAGTCGCAAATTGGTTTTTTATTAGGGCTTAATTTCTAGTATGCCTTTCAAGTAAAGATACAATCAAACCGGTGATAATGAGATCTAAAAAAGTTAATAAAAAATAAATTCCCATAATCGTTCTGGTAATATCAACATTAAGAAAGCATGTATAAATAATAAGGGCTATCGATATAACTATTAAAACAAAAGGGTGGTATTTCAAAATATTACTCATTTTTTTGCTAACTGTATAATCATCCAAACGTTTAGCAATATAAACGGTCAATAAATTAAATATCCAAATAGCAAAATAAGCCACATTTATCCATTTAAATATCATATAGTTCTCCTTATCTCATTAAGCGTATAATTTCAGTAACAAATGTAGAACTTCCGACGATTGTAGATTTTATTACCGGGTCTGCAAATTCTCTAAGATATAGACCGTTAACTGATTCGAGATCAAGATATACAGTATCATCAGGGCTGATAAATCTTCTCCACTCAGGGTTATAATATCTCGCGTTGAGGTAGTAGAAGCCTGTTTCAGAATCTAAATAGTATCCTCTATATCTGAAGGGGTTAGCATTTGCGATAGTGGAATTTGTTGTGCTGAGGATAGTGCAGTTACCGTAGGCATCGTAGTCATACTTTATATTTATATCTTACCACAGCAGAAAATTCTTGTCAAGCCTATTGCAAACTTCAAAAAAGAACCTCCGAAGAGGTTCTTTTTTTATTATTAAACGCTTCTGAAGCCCTTTCCGATAATCTCGGAGCTGGTGGTGATGACCATAAAGGCATTTTCGTCGATCTTCTTGATCGCCTGGCGAAGTCTGATCGCCTCGTATCTGCGGCAAACGGTGTGAACCATTCCCTTTTTCTGCTGAGTATAGGCACCCACCGCATCGGAAACCGTAACGCCGTGGTGAAGCTCGTTCATTATGTATTCCGCTACAAGCTCGGGCTTTTCGGTAATAACAATGAAATATTTGCACGAATTGAAGTTATCGATCACGGTATCAATAACAAATGAGTTCATAAACAAGCCCACAAGCGACAAAATTCCCGTTGTGAAATTTGGGAAAACAAAGAGTGAGGAAACCGCGATGATCGAGTTTGCATAAAGAACTGCCTTGCCAACGTCAATATTGGTGTATTTCTGAAGAATAAGAGCTACGATGTCCATTCCGCCACTCGATGCGCCCGCATAAAAGATTATCGCTGTGCCGATGGCGTAGATCGTAATTCCCACAACAAGCTCAAGAAATGGCTCCTCGGTAAGAGTTACGCCATTCGGGGCTATTCTCTCCCTGAGGTTGAAACCATCAAATACCATCATAAGAGCCGAGTAACCCAAGCTGCAGTAAACCGTGAAGATTCCCGTCTGCTTTCCAAGGAAAATAAACCCAAGCACAAGCACTCCGACATTCAAGACCATCAGCCAGGTCGGCTGGGGCATTATGGGAAGTACCGTGGATAAAATAACGGAAAGACCCGTCATTCCGCCCGTTACAAAGTGGTTTGGAACCAATATAAAATATGTAGCGCACGCGATAAGGACTATGCCAACGTGCATTGAAAGAAAATTCTTAAATGTGACCTTTGTTTTCATTAAAACAGCCTCGTTTAACATCCTCGATTAGCGCACAAGCGCCCAGATAAAAATCGCCGATTTGTTCTCGGTTTAATGATTATACTACAAATATGACGATTCGTCAATGATTATTTTTGATATTTTATAAGTTATTTCTAACTTTTTTACCATGTTTTTTTATAAGTTTCCTATTGACTAATTTTTCCGTTTGTGATACAATACATTTAACATTTAACTTAATTGTTAATTGTTCGGGCATTTACTTTAAAAATCAGTGTAACTCACCGAGCCCACGCGAACCCCAATAAAGCCTTCTCCAGCGGGTAGCAAAGCGGCACGAGCAAGCATACGCTTACCGCGAACACCACCCAAGCAAGTCATCCTGAGCGAGCGCCAGCGAGACGAAGTTTTGGTAGTGCAGCAAAGCGGAACGGACAAAACCAAGCGCTTCAGCGCGCAGGGATCTACGAAGAAGTCTTTGTGACTTCCATAGGCGAAGTTACTTTTTCCACAAACACGGGTCGTCGTAGGCGCCGCCCCCTACAAGTTTGTACGCCGCGCAAGATCCTTCGAAGTTATGCCGAAGGCATCACTTCTCTTGACGGCGCGGGTTCCACGAACGCAAGCATTCGGCGCGGAGCCAAGATTTTCGCCCACCG
>JAFULR010000013.1 GCA_017483195.1 Clostridia bacterium | reverse complement strand
TATCTCTTCCTTTATTTCTTTGCTGTAATTCTTGAATATTTGTCCTTTCTTTGCCATAACAAAATCCTCCTACGGTACTATTATACCATAGGAGGTTTTATTGTGCTTTTTTTATTTGTGAACTATTCGGGGTTCACTTCATTACTTTGAATGCTTTTTTATTTGACATGGTAAAGTTTATATATTATAATAATTATAATGTCGAATTTCGACAATTTTAAAAAGGAGACATATTATTATGTGTAAACAACACAACATTAAAAAGCACCAAGGCTTTACTTTAGTCGAATTGCTCGTAACGATAGCAATTCTTGCAGTACTCGCGACCGTTAGCGTTGTCGGATACACCAAGTATATTGAAAAAAGTGCAGTCACCACCGATACCTTTTTAGTAAAGCAATTAAACGACTTTACCAAGCTTTACGAAATTGAACATTCAGATGACTTGGAAGAAGCAGATATACGAAATCTTCTAAAAAATGCCGGACTTGAATCTATTGAATTAAAATCGGAAGGGTATGAATACAGACTCTATTTTGATAAAAACAATCAAAAATTTGTATTGGCTACCGAGAAGAAGGATAATTATATATTGATAGATGATGAATTTCTTTCGGCAATCGACTCTACTCCTGACAGTGGAAATGAAGGCACCTCCGGAGAAGGAGGCGACGAAAATATACAAGCTCCCGGGGATGGAAATACCGACGATACCGGAAGCTCTGATGGAGCCGATGAGCCGGACATTGTAGAACCAAACTTGGTTTTGAAGGATTTTGAAATTGTAAATAATGATAAAAAAAGATACGTAAAAGCTGAGAATGGAATCATAAATGTTGGTATTTATTTTCTAGATAACGAACCAGTCAAATTAGAATTCAGCAAATCTTATTTGCAAATATATGATAAAAATACTGGAATCGAATACGATATTATCGAGTATAATTTGGACGACAAAATAATAAACACACCCAAAATTGTTATTAATGATTTGATAGAAAAAGTATTATCATTAACGGTATTAGTTGATGATAATACATATACAATAAATGTTCCGGTCAAGGTAAAGGATGTAACTATTGAGGATGCAGAAATTAAATATACTAATCATTCGACCATACTTACGATTAGTCCAAACTTAGAAAAACCTGCAACATATGATTTAAACTTTATGATTATGGAAAATATGATAATTTATGATTATGATAAAGATAATCAAGGTATTGTGTACGACTGGAGCACTATGGATAAAGGTGAAAAAACTGAACTACTTGAAAGAATCAGAATTACAATAAAATCTAATGCGAACGAATACCAAATTAACAATGATTCTATGATTGAATCTAAATCTATTGATGCATCAGGATATATTTATCACTTTGTAATCATCGAAAATATAGATCAAACAGAAATAGAAGTTAATTACGAAATCACATATGAATATTTAGGTAATAATGGTCTTTGGATAAGTGTTACAGTGCCTGTAGAAAAAGTATCCTTTTAATAAAGTTTTGTCTTTACATTCCCCAATTTTATGATATAATATATCCATAATTTAACAAAGGGAAATTCAAAATGTACAATCTATTAATCATAGTTATTTATCTCGCGTTTATCAGTCTGGGACTACCGGACTCGTTATTAGGGGCTTCGTGGCCTATTATGCACTTGGACATAGGAATTGATCTGTCCGCTATGGGCATAATATCAATGATCATATCAAGCGGAACAGTTGTATCGAGCTTGCTATCTGAAAAGCTAACTCGTAGATTTAGTACGCGCACCGTAACAACTGTAAGTGTTTTTTTAACAGCTCTTGCTTTATTAGGATTTTCATATTCAACCAACATATGGATGATTATTATATTTGCTATCCCATACGGTTTCGGAGCAGGAGCAATTGATGCAGCTCTAAACAATTACGTTGCTATTCATTACTCCTCAAAGCATATGAGCTGGCTCCATTGCTTTTGGGGTGTGGGAACGATAGTCAGCCCCTTCATAATGAGTTATTCTTTGAGCAATTCTAATTGGAATAGTGGTTACAGAGCTGTTGCTTATATACAGATTTCAATAGCTTTCATACTACTATTGAGCAAGCCTCTTTGGGAAAGGCAAAAGGGAAGTGTTACTTACGATTCTCAGAACGATACAAAAGGTATTGGGATTGTTGGAGCTTTGAAGATAAGGGGAGTTATACCTCTGCTTATTGGCTTTTTTGCATATTGTGCAGCAGAGGGCACCGTTATGTCGTGGGCATGCACCTACTTGGTTGAACACAAGCAGCTTTCTGAAATTGATGCTGCTGCGTTTGCATCACTGTTCTTCATAGGTATGACTATTGGTAGATTTTTAGCCGGCTTTATTATGGATAAGCTTGGAGATTGGAAAATGATACTCTTAGGTACAATACTTTCATCAATCGGTATGCTGTTAATGATAATTCCCACAAAAGAATCCGCATTGGCTCTAATAGGCCTTATTACTATTGGATTGGGCTTTGCCCCCATATACCCGTGCATTATCCACTCAACTCCCAATAACTTCGGCGATGAAAATTCAGGATCCATAATTGGAATACAAATGGCAAGTGCATATATGGGATTTACATTTATTCCACCGTTATTCGGTATTATAGCCAAACTGACCGGATTTATGATTTTCCCATTTTATATCATATTATTTACCTTTTTGATGATTATTATGTTAAAGAAAACATTCACTCAGACTTCAAACAAATAAAAAAAGCGAGCAACTTCGGTTGCTCGCTTTTGGCGGAAGCGGTGGGATTCGAACCCACGGTACCGTGAGGTACAACTGATTTCGAGTCAGTCCCGTTATGACCACTTCGATACGCTTCCATATTTTCAACGTTTCTATTATATCACATTATTTTAAAAAATCAAGAGAAAAATAAGATTTTTAACGTATTCATTGACTTTTTTTAAAAAATGATATATAATTACAATGTTACTGTGTAACAAATAAACAAAATAGAAAGTATGTTATGAAAATTTTAACTATAGGAGATATTGTCGGCGGTATTTCCATTGATTACCTTGGTAAAAATTTGTCCCGAGTGGTAAGGGAAAATAAGATAGACTTTGTTATAGCAAATGCTGAAAATGCCAGCGAGATCAAAGGCTTATCGAGGAATGATGCAGAAGCTATCTTCAATCTCGGCGTGGACTTTATTACACTTGGTAATCATGCTTTCGGAAAACGGGATTTATATGATTACCTTGACAGCAATGATCATAAAATCATACGTCCCGCAAATTTTCCAACCGCTTCTCCCGGCAGTGGGTACGGCATCGCAAGCGTAGATGGCTTTAAATTGCTTATAATCAACGTTCTTGGCACAATGTATATGAATCCCCTCAACAGCCCTTTCGAGGCTGTAGAACGTATTCTTGAGCGTGAGAAAGGCAGATTTGATTTCGCAATACTTGATATACACGCGGAAGCAACAAGTGAAAAGCTTGCATTAGCCCATTACTTTGACGGAAAAATAGTAATAATTTTCGGTACACACACTCACGTTCAGACTGCAGATGAAAAAATATTGCCAAAGGGAAGTGCTTATATAACCGATATTGGCATGACAGGGCCTGTAAACAGCATCCTTGGAACCAAGATCGAAACGATCATAAACAAATTCACAAAACAATTACCCCAATACTTTACTGTCGCTGACGGAATTGTTCAAGCTAATGGAGTAATTTTTGAACTTGATACCAATACTAACAAACCGATTTCAATTACAAGAATTCAATTTTAATACGAATGATAACCCCAAAATATTGAGGACTATCTTTTGATAAAAAATACAAAAAAAGACTTGATTTACTGCACAATATATTATATAATAAATTATATAAAATTTTAAAGGAGATTCATTATATGACACTTGTAATCCTTGCAGCCGGAATGGGCTCACGCTACGGCGGTATGAAGCAGATCGACCCTATGAACGATGACGGTGATTTTATCATAGACTTTTCAATCTATGATGCTATAAAAGCCGGTTTTAATAAGGTCGTATTTATAATCAAAGAAGAAAATCTTAAAGACTTCAAAGAAACAATCGGAAACCGTATAAATAAATATATAGACGTTGAATATGCATTCCAGAGAATGCAGGATGTTCCCGAATGGTTTAACGCGCCATCAGACCGCAAAAAGCCCTGGGGTACAACTCAGGCTATGATGAGCATCACTAACATCGTTAACGAGCCGTTCGCGGTAATTAACTCCGATGATTTCTACGGAAGAGAAGCCTTCGAAATCATTGCAGAACACCTCAAAAAGCTTGAGGACTATAAGGGAAAACCTCAGTTCTGTATGGCTGGTTATAAGCTCAAAAACACAGTTACTGAGCACGGAGCTGTTAATAGAGGTGTTTGCAACATCAATGAGAAAGGCCATCTTGTTAATATAGTTGAGGCTAAGGAAATCGTTCCTGTTGGAAACGGCAAGGCACAGTATCCTGATGGCGATAAGAAAATTGAACTTGACCTCGATACAGTTGTTTCTATGAACTGTTGGGGCTTTACACCAGATCTTTTCCCGCATCTCAGTGCTGAGTTCGATAGATTTTTGCACAACATCAAGAACCCCCTTAAGGATGAGTCCTATCTTACTGATGTTGTTGATGTTATGATCAAGAGTGATTCTTGCGACGTAGTAGTTTATAATACGAATGCTTGCTGGCTTGGAGTAACATACGCCGAGGATAAGCCCGCAGTGGTTGCAGGAATTAAGAAGCTTATTGAAGAGGGAGTTTATCCCGAGCATCTTTGGAAATAAGGAGGAAGCAAGCCCATGTCAATTTTAGTAACAGGTGGTGCCGGATACATAGGCTCACATACTGCGCTTGAGCTTATTAAAGCAGGACATGACGTAGTTATTGTTGATAGTCTTGTTACAGGATATAGAAAGGCAATTCCCGAAAAAGCTAGATTTTATGAGGGGGATATCCGCGATTTTGCTTTTCTTGATGAACTTTTCAAAAAAGAAAAGATTGATGCGATCGTGCATTTTGCGGCATTTTCACTTGTTGGTGAAAGTGTTGTAAATCCTCTCAAATATTACGAAAATAACATTTACGGAACAAAGATTCTTCTTGACGCAATGGTTGCTAATAATGTCAAGAAGATCGTATTCTCATCAACCGCTGCTACTTACGGTGAACCCGAGAACATTCCGATTCTTGAAAGCGACAGAACATGTCCTACAAATCCATACGGTGAAACAAAGCTCGCTATGGAAAAGATGTTTAAGTGGACGAGCGAGGCTCACGGCATGAATTTTGTTTCACTTAGATATTTCAATGCTTGTGGCGCTGACGAGTGTGGCAATATTGGTGAGGCTCACAATCCAGAGAGTCATCTTATTCCGCTTATTCTCCAAGTGCCAAATGGCAAGAGAGAAGCAATATCCATTTATGGTACGGATTATGACACTCCCGATGGAACATGTATCCGTGACTACATTCACGTTACCGACTTGGCTCAGGCTCATATTCTTGCAGTTGAGTATCTTTTGAACGGTGGAGCGAGTGATATTTTTAACCTTGGAAACGGCGTTGGATACTCCGTAAGAGAGGTTATTGAAACCGCACGCAAGGTAACGGGACATCCTATTCCTGCAGTAGAAACTCCAAGACGCGCAGGTGACCCCGCAAGACTCGTTGCTTCTAGCGAAAAAGCAAAGAGAGTGCTTGGATGGAAACCCGTTCACGATTCACTTGAAGAAATCATTTCAAGTGCGTGGAATTGGCATAAGAACCATCCTAACGGATATAACGATTAATCAAAATACAAAACGGCAATTTATATTTAATTGCCGTTTTGGTTTATGGAGCGCATATGACTAAAACGGAAAAAGTTGAATTTACAAATATGTGTATGATATATGACAATGATAAAGTCGTTGTCATAGATAGACAAAAGAAGGATTGGCTGGGGGTCACGTTTCCAGGTGGTCATGTAGAAATAGGAGAATCATTTACTGATGCGGTAATTCGTGAGGTAAAGGAGGAAACCGGATTAAATATTAAATCACCTCAATTATGCGGCATTAAGGATTGGTACGAAAACGAATGCAGATATGTAGTGTTGTTCTACAAAACGAACAAATTTTCGGGGAACTTGCAATCATCCAATGAGGGCAAAGTATGGTGGGAAGAAATTGACAATCTTACCAATCTTAATCTTTCGCTTGATATGAAAGATATGATCCGTGTATTCAATGAGGACGATTTGAGCGAATTTTTCTACTATCAGAAAGACGGCAAATGGCTACATGATTTGAAATAATAAAGGTGAACAGTATTTACGAGTCAACAATACACGAACCAAACAGTGACAGAAATTTGAAAAGGTTTTGGATAACACTCTAAAGGGGATATTTATGAGCATAAAAAAAGAATTATTTGGCACACATCGCGGATGTGATATTTATAAATATACGTTAGAAAACGAAAATGGAATGAGTGTTGCAATCAGTAATTTTGGTGCTACGATACTCAGTATAAACGTACCCGACAAAAATGGGGAAGTCGCGGACGTAATTTGCGGATATGATGATTTGCAGTCCTATGTTGATGCGGACGGTTATCAAGGCGCAATTATCGGTAGAGTTGGAAATCGTATATGCAGGGGTAACTTTTCGCTTGACGGTGTAGATTACCATATGTACATTAATAACGGTCTCAACCATCTCCACGGAGGTAAAGAGGGCTTTGACAAGAAGATATGGCAAGTATTGTCCCTTGATGAAGGCATAGAGCCCTCTATAAAGCTTTTCTTGCTTTCTCGGGATGGAGATGAAGGGTATCCCGGAAATCTCGCCGTAACAGTGTCTTATAGCCTTAAAAATGATGGTTCATTGAGCATCAGATACGAGGCAAATACGGACAAGAGAACTCTCATTAACCTCACAAATCACTCGTATTTTAACCTTGGCGGCTATAGTTCAGGAAAGATATATGATCACGAGCTTTGGCTTGATGCCGATACTTATTTACCCACTGATGACACCTTGATTCCAACGGGTGAAATTCGAAGCGTTGAGGGCACTCCATTCGATTTTAGATTACCCAAAACTATTGGTAGAGATATTAAGATTAATAATCAGGATCTTATTATCGCGGGCGGTTACGACCATTGCTTAAACTTTGTTGGCGGAGAAACTCAGATTCCAAAGCTTCGTGCAAGAGCTATCCATAAGGCATCCGGACGAGTTATGGAAATGTACACAAATCAACCGTGCGTTCAATTTTACTCAGGTAATTTCTTGACCAATACAAAGTACCCATTTAAGAATGGTGTGCCACAAGAAATTCAAATGGCATTTTGCCTAGAAACGCAGCATATGCCTGATTCTATAAATCACGATAATTTTACAAACGTAATACTGAATCCGGGCGAAAAATATGATTATACAACCATTTATAAATTTTTCACCGAATAAAACAAAAGCTGAACGAAATTCGTTCAGCTTTTATTTTGTCTATAAACCTCAAAAGCAAGCACAGTAGCTGCCGAGGAGGCTGTCAGTGAACCCCTGAAGGTCTTACCGTAGTCAATACGAACTATCACATCCGATTTATCAAGTACTTCTGCGGAAATCCCGCGTTTTTCTCCACCAATTATAAGAAGAAGAGGCTTCTTCAAATCGGCTTCATATAAGGAAACGGAATCCCTTATGCCGGCTGAAGCTATTTTATAGCCCTTGGACTTAAACAAATCAATAGCTTTAGAAACATCACATTCAAATATATCTATCAATTCAGAAGTTCCTGCAGAACCCTTGCAGATAATACCTTGAGCATTACTAAATCTATATGAAGGAACTATAATACCATCCGCTCCGGCAGGAAAAACAGACCTGATAGCATATGCAAAATTATACGGATCCTCAATACCATCTAAAATCAGGTAGAATCCGTTTTCTTTGATCTGATCGGGAGATGTTAAACACGACATTTCATTTTTAGAACAGAGAGCAATAATACCACCGTGAGTCTTACCATTTGCGAGTTTGTCAATTAAAGAATGCGATACTCCTTCAACATCAAATCCTAAATCTCGCGATTTAATCTCCAAAAATTTAATTTCATTGTATTTACTTTTTTTCTTATCAGAATTATAAAGAACTTTAATGATTCTTCTATTACCGGAAGATATTACCGCACTTATGCTGGTCATACCTTCAAAAACATCGTATTCGGAATACAAATTTTCCATAAAAACACCTTTGTAATAATAAAAAATATTTATTAAGCATAAAATTTAACAGTAAAAATACTGAGGAGAGTTTTATGTATATTTTGACAAGGATGGATCGTTGCGAGACTCTTGCGACCGATCTTATTGAAAACAATTCAACTGTAAGGAGCGTTGCAAAAAAATACGGAATAAGCAAAAGTACAGTTCATAAAGATATAACTCAAAATTTAAAGCATAAAAATTATAAATTGTACATACAAGCCAAAGAAATCCTTGAACGAAACAAGAGCGAACGTCATATTCGCGGTGGCGAAGCAACTAAGCAGAGATTTCTTAAAATAAAGCAATATCTAAATACAAATATTTAACATATAACCTGAGGATGATAGCTAAAATATACGCTACACCGCCCATTTTGCTTCCCTCAATTATACAAAATTTGCATTTTGTATAATTGGAACATTTGTTCTCAAGTGAGTTTCCTCGACCCTCATCTCATATTTATAGCCAGGGCTCTTTGCCTTCAATCATTTCGTTATACTCGAGCGATATCGGCACACACATATATGAATCTACACCCAAATCCTTAAGTATTTCCTGTGCGTCCTCCGCATACAAGGAATCAGGAAAAACACCAACTACGCTTGGGCCACTACCGGACAAAAACGCAAAATAAGCATCACATTCACACATAATCCTTTTTATCCTTTGTACTGATGATTTTTCATCATACAATGCATCAAAAATATTTTTTGTTGATGCAAAAGCATCACGGCATCTCATACCCATGTATGCGCTAATTGTTCCCCCAAAACCTATACCATAATGATAGTTCACAAAATTATTAAACTTTTCATCAAGCCTACGGTATTGTTCTGCCGTGGATATTTTTTCTTCCCCCTTTGCTATTAGGAGATTGTAATGGTGGATTCCACGGATACTCATGGCTATTTCTCCTCTATTCTGACATATATAAACGCCACCAACAATGCAAAACGGAACATCTGCGCCTATTGTCAAACCTATCTCACACAGTTTTTTTGTAGTAAACGGTTCACCGTAAAGTTTGTTAAGCCCACGCAATACAGCTGCCGCATCGGCACTTCCCCCACCAAGTCCCGCAGCTTGTGGGATGTTCTTTGTTATTGTAATATGCGGACGTGCAGTTGGAATATAGCTAAGATAATCATAAAATTTTTGCGCAGCAATATATGCTAGGTTCTTCTCTTGCTCAATACCAAGATCCGCATTAACACACTTAACAGAAATCGGAGCTCTATCCACAAGATCTATATGAACCTCATCATATAAGCTTACCAATTGCATTATAGTAATTATATCGTGATAATTATCTTCGTTCTTTTTCACTATATCAAGATACAGATTAATTTTTGCATATGCTCTTTCGGTTATAGAAGCCATACTTACCTCCTTATCACATATTGCTATATATTATAATAACATAAAAGACGCAAAAATTCAATATAATAATTTGAATATCTATTGACTTATCCTAATTTTTTTATTATAATATATTGATAAAGTATTGTAATCTATAGCTCATAAAGAAAGGATTTAAGATAATGCAGAGTTGGTTTTCCGAGTATAAAAGCACGGTTGTTAAAGCTATATTAATATGCTCAATAATAACCATAGCTTTGGGCTTGGCTTACGGTTTCATAAGCGGCTCAATATCCGACTTTTTCAACAGCTTATTGAAAGTTCTTTCTCCTGTTATAATTGGATTTGTTATTGCATATCTTTCCAATCCATTGGTTACGTTTTTTGAAAAAAGAATATTCAAATGGATCCCTCAATTCACTTTAAGAAGGCTTGTTTCCACAATTGCCACACTCTTTGTGTTTGTTGCTTTTTTAGCCTTCATAATAACAATGCTTCTTCCAAGTATTGCATCAACACTGCACTCATTTTGGGATTCATATATTGTAGATTATAAAGATTCGATAATCAAATTTTCAGAGCGTATAAATTCAATAATGGACCAATTCTCTTTTTTAACTACCGCTAAAAGATTGGATTCCGATGCTATAATTATATGGGTTCAGGAAAATTTACCATGGTTAGAAAAATTAATCGCAGGTGATTTTTCAGATTTGGTTACAAATGAAGGTAATTCTAAATACGGATTTAATATTTATGATTTATTTGTTCCCGATAAAATTATGTCTATTCTTGGAGACTTTCTATCTATAGGATCGTCTTTAATAAACGTAATTAAAGACACGGTTTTAGGCATATTCATCGCCATATATATGCTTCTTTCTAAAGAAAGGTGCAAGGCGTATTTCAGACGTTTTTTGAATGCTATATTAAAGCCTGGACATGTTAGGGCGGTTATCCGCTTTGGTAAGTTACTTGATAATTCTTTTGGTGGATTTATTGAGGGTCAGATTCTTGATGCAATTGTAGTTGGAGTGATCTCATACTTAACATTTACAATTTTCCAAATCCCGATACCTCATCTTTTGGCCACTATCATTGCAGTTACCAATGTTATCCCTATTTTTGGACCTTTTATAGGCGGTATTCCGGCTGCATTATTAGTATTACTAACTTCGCCCGAAAAAGTGATTTTGTTCGTTTTACTTATTTTTATAATTCAGCAAATAGACGGAAACATCATTTGTCCTCACATTTTAGGAGACAAGATCAACATCAGCTCTCTTGCTACGATTGTAGCTATTGTTACAATGGGCGGACTATACGGCATATTTGGTATGATTATAGGAGTGCCTGTTTTTGCGGTTATTATTCACGTAATAAACAATTACACATTGAACTCACTTCGCCGTAAAGGCTACGAAACTTCTCTAAAGCATTATTACGTCGGAAATTTAGAGGGAATCTCCAATGCCAAAAAGAATACCAAAGCCAATAAGATTTCATTATCATCGATCAAAGAACTACTCACTAATATAAAAAATTTATTTACTAAAAAGAAGAAAAACAAGGAGAAATAAAATGGCACATATCTCATATCTTACCAAAGGAACGTGTTCTAAGCAGATTGATATCAACGTAAATGATGATCAAATTATTGAAAATGTTAAATTTACCGGCGGTTGCTCCGGAAATACTCAAGGAGTAGCAGCACTTGTATCAGGAATGTCCGTTGATGAAGCTATTAAGCGTCTTGAAGGTATAAAATGCGGTCCCAGATCAACTTCATGTCCGGATCAATTAGCACTTGCTCTCAAAGAATATAAAAATAAATAAAATTGCTTGGAAAGGATTTGCAATTATGGACTTTTATAAGGAACAATATCAAAAGTGGTTAAACTCTGATCTGCTTTCGCACGATGAAAAACAAGAGCTTATTTCTTTATCCAATAACGAAGATTTAATTAAAGAAAGATTTTACACATCTCTTGAATTCGGTACAGCAGGTCTTCGCGGAAAAATGCGTATGGGCACCAATGCTATGAATAAATTCACTGTTGCTCAGGCTACTCAGGGACTCGCAAATCTCATCATCAAGGAAAACCGAGCTGCAGATGGAGTTGCTATTGCTTATGACTCAAGAAATAATTCTGAGCTTTTTGCAAAGGTTTCTGCAAGCGTTCTTGCCGCTAACGGAATTAAAGCTTATATTTTCGATGAGCTCAGACCTACTCCTGAACTCTCATTTGCTCTCAGACACCTCAATTGTGTTGCCGGAATCAACATCACTGCTTCTCACAATCCAAAGGAATACAACGGATATAAGGCTTATTGGGAAGATGGTGCTCAGCTTCCTCCCGAGCATGCTAAAACTGTTTCTGCGGAAATTGAAAAAATCGACATTTTTGCAGATGTAAAACATACGGATTTTGATAAAGCTGTATCTGAAGGCAAAATCCTTATCTTGGATCAGGAAATGGATGAGGCATACCTCTCTGAGGTTATGAAACAGCTTGTTAATCCTAATGCTATTAAAAACGTTGCAAATGATTTGCACATCGTTTACTCTCCCCTTCACGGAACCGGATACAGACTCATTCCCGATATTCTTGCACGTTGCGGAGTTGAACATCTTTACGTTGTTCCCGAGCAGATGGAAATCAACGGTGACTTCCCCACTGTTGAAAAGCCCAACCCTGAATATCCAGAGGTGTTTAAGCTTGGTGTGGAAATCGCAAATAGTGTTGGTAGCACGCTCGTTATTGCAACTGACCCGGACGCAGACCGAGTGGGTGTAGTAACCAAGAATAATGTTGGCGAATTTGTAACAATTTCCGGAAACCAAATGGGTGCCCTTTTGATAGATTACATCATTACCGCGTATGAAGAGACAGGCACTATGCCCAATAACCCATATGTTGTTAAAACTATAGTTTCTACTGAGCTTGTTGCAAAAATATGTGAAGCACACAATGTTAAGCTTCACAACGTTCTTACAGGCTTTAAATTCATTGGCGAAGTAATCAAAAACTACGAGCAATCCGGCGCAGATGCAACTTATTTGTTTGGATTTGAAGAAAGCTATGGATATCTTAAGGGAACATATGCAAGAGATAAGGACGCCGTGGTAGCTACAATGCTTATCTGTGAAATGACAGCTTTTTATCATGCAAAAGGAATGACTCTTTTCGATGCACTCAACGGTTTATATGAAAAATACGGTCAATATCTTGAAACAAACCAAGAGGTTTATATGGACGGTATAGATGGCAAGGAAAGAATGGCAAGCTTAATGAACGTATTAAGAAATAATGCTCCCGAATCCATTGGCGGAAAGCGTATTATCGAAGTAGGTGATTACTTAACCGCTACAATAACCAATAAACTTACATCCACCGTATCTTCTACTAATCTTCCCTTCTCTAATGTCATCTCCTTCAAGATGGAAAATAACGATGTTATTATAGCACGTCCTTCCGGTACAGAGCCTAAGATCAAGTTCTACTATCTTCTTACAGGAAAATCTAAAGAGGAAATGACCGCAAATCTTGAGTCATACAAATCATTTATCAGTAGCTTTGTATAATAATTTGAGCTCCGCAGATTAAATCTGCGGAGCTTCCCTTTTATATTGATCATATAAACATTTTGGGGATTTGTTTACCTGACATAGCCTGTAATAATGCTTCTTCTATAAGCGTAAAATCTGCTACAAGCGAATGTGGCTTTTTCAAAGGATCATCCTGAACCATTGGTGTAAAAAATATACTCTTTCTATTAAGTAAAGTGCCAATATTTTTGAGATTACCCGATAAAGCATCATTGCTTGCTAATGCGATTATTAGCGGCTTGTCATTTCTTAAGTGTGCTTTTGCTGCCATACATACAGAAGTATCGGTGATCCCATTTGCGATTTTTGCGAGAGTGTTTCCTGTGCATGGTGCTATGATCATTGCATCTAAATTCACTGCAGGCCCCAGAGGTTCAGCATCTTTTATCGTATGAATTATGTTTTTACCGGTAATTTCAACAACTTGCTCCCTTATTTTATCGGCATTACCGAAACGGGTATCAGTATTATAGGCATTATCGCTCATTATCGGTAGCAATTCATATCCTTTCAAAATCAGCCTTTTCATAATTTCCAATGAGTGGGAAATAGTACAAAATGATCCGCATATAGCATATCCTATCAAATCTCTGTCCTCCTTGATAATATATCATTAATTATGGTAATTGCTATTATCTCTCCTGCACTTTTGGGGGCATATCTTCCGGGAATTGATGATTCTCGATAATAATTTAAATTTATCGCTTTAGCAACTTCTTCATCTATTGCGTATGGAGCAGAGGCAAGGTCCAAAATCACTGTATCTGCCGAAATGCTTTTTAACAATTCTTCGCTCATCAATCTGGAAGGGATTGTATTGAAAATAATATCGTAATTTACAAATAGCTTTTCATTGTTTTTGCTCGATAATATTTCCGTGTTATAAGCATAAAATCCAATTAATTTACACCAAGCAACGTCGGATTCTCTTCTGGCGAAAACTGAAACATCCGAACCGTGTGCATTCAAATAAAATGATAATATCTTACCTATTCTGCCAAATCCCAAAACCGCAACGCGCGATTTATATATGCTACCTTTATATTTCTCCTTTACGTAATACAATGCACCTTCCGCAGAAATTAAAGCATTATTGATTGTGAAATCCTCAAAATCAAATAAATTTTTAACTATAATGTGATTTTCTATCATAATACTCTTTAGATTTGCATGTGTTATACCACCGTAAACTACACTGTTTTTCGAAATACAATTTATAATATCAACCATAAGCACATCACTTGAGTTCAAATGCACTCCGTCTTTAGAAACAGGAATCGGAAGTACGATCACATCAGAATCAGAGATAATTCTTTTCATGCTTTCATCAAGCACAAAGCTTTGATATAAGCTAACTTGATATCCCCTCTTCTGTAATAAAGCATATGCATATGATTGCCTTGAGTCCCCACCCAGTATGAGTATTTTCAAAATCTCACCTCCCTGCCTTTGTTATAATTATATTATACTTATAATAAAATGACAACAAAAAACCCTTGACAAAAAAGTCAAGGGTTTTTCTAAAAATAGTTATTTAACAATATCAACAAGTTGATCGTATTCTTCCAAACTTGTAATTCCGGCAAGCACACGTTCTCTTGTGTGACTAAGGACTGTAGTCATATCTCTCTCAACGATCTCTCCAACCTTTTCGGATGTAAAGTTATCGGACATGATAATTTCTTTGATTTCATCCGTAAGTATCATTATTTCAAAAACACCGATTCTACCAAGATATCCGGTATTATTGCAATACAAACAACCCTTTGCTTCAAAAATCTCAGCGGGCTCGTTAATCCTTAAAATAGCCATTTCAGCAGGATTAGTGATTTTGGCAATCTTACATTTGGGACAAAGCCTACGTACAAGTCGCTGTGAGATAGCTCCAAGCAATGAGTCAGCAACAAGATACTTTGGAATACCCATATTAATAAGTCTTGTAATGACGCCGGCTGCGTCATTTGTATGTATAGATGAAAGAACTAAGTGACCTGTGATAGCGGCTCTTGTTGCTATCTGAGCAGTTTCTTCGTCACGAATCTCTCCTATCATGATTACGTTAGGGTCCTGACGCAAGAAGCTTCTAAGAGCGGCAGCGAATGTGAGGTTAGCTTTAGGGTTTACCTGAACCTGATTTATACCAACAATCTCATTCTCGACCGGATCTTCTACTGTCATAATATTAGTATCTTCCTTAGCCAAGTATCTAAGGAATGTATAAAGTGTTGTTGACTTACCACTTCCCGTAGGTCCTGTAAGCAAAATAATTCCGTGAGGACGTGTGATCATATCCATGATCAAGGATTTCTGAAGCGGTGAAAAACCAAGGGAAGAAATATCACTTGAAGCAAACGTTTTACTATAGATACGTATAACTATCTTCTCACCGTGGATAGTTGGAACCGTAGATACACGGAAGTCATAAGGATTTCCTTCAACATCCAAGCTAATCTTACCATCCTGAGGTACGCGACGCTCCGCGATGTTAAGCTCTGACATTATCTTATATCTTGCAAGGATTGCGGGATATATTTGTGTAGAAAGCTCATCTATTTTTTGGAGTTTACCATCGATACGGAATCTTATATATACAGCTTTAGCAAAAGGTTCTATATGTATATCACTCGCTCCTCTGTTGATAGCATCTATCAGGATTGAGTCACAAAGCTTAATGACGGGAGCATCAATAGGAGCATCGGGGTCGATCTCTTCTTTGGCAGTATCATTCTTAATGTACTCATTCATTACCTCGTCTTGCTGAATCTTATTGTTAGCATAGTCGAGGATCCTCTTCATCTGCTTAGGGGGACTAATGATAAACTTAAGCTTTTTAGCGGTTCCCTGCATCAAAAGTTCCCTAAATTCCTCGATTCTGAAGGGATTGGAGCAAAGAATTGTTAAAACGCCATCCTTAAGTTCGAACGGAACGCCCTGGTATTCAAGCAATAAATCACGAGGATACTGCTTAACAAACTGAAGGTCAATTTCAGCCAATTGGCAAAATCTATATTCATATCCAAGATAATCAGCAAGAGCCTGAAATATTTTTTCTTCCTCAATAATACCGTTCTTGATGAGTTCATTATATATGGGGGTATCTGATGCGTCTGCTTTGGCACAATACTCCTCAGCTATCTCCGGCGAGACAATGAGCTCGTCGATAAGATACTGTGTAAACAACGTATTAAAAATCATATAACGGCCTCCTTATACGGCATTCATCATAGACATCATAGGAACAAGAACAGAAAGTATTACAAGACAAACTACGCCGCCAAGCATAACAATAGCCATAGGCTCGATAGCAGCTACCGCTTTTGCAATACTTGCTTCAACCTGTTCATCAAAGTAGTCACTGGTGGACTCCAAAACCTCTTCAATATTACCGCTCTTCTCACCAACGTTTATCATCTCGGTCAAAAGCGATGGAAACAATCCGGTAGCCTCTATAGAAGAAGCAATTCTTCTTCCACGCTTAACTTCCTCAATGGTATAGTCAAACTTTCTTGTGAAAACTTCGTTTCCGAGCATCTTTTTGAGATTCTCAAGAACGTCAATCATATTCATACCACTGCTCAGCAAAATAATAAACGCTCTTGAAAAACGAGAGGTTATGAGGTTTTTCTGAACTGTAGAAATTATTGGCAAGTTCAACAGCAAAACATCCTTCACATATTTACCCTTTGCAGTTCTGAAGAAAAGAACCACCAAAAGTGCAATAACAACACCAACAGGCAAAATGATAAAGAAATAATTTTGAATAAACTCTGAAATACCCATAACTATTTTTGTGATTTCAGGCACTTCTCCACCAAGCTCATTGATGGTGCTTTCAAACTGAGGAAGAATGAATAGACAAAGGAAAATAACTACTACAATTACCATACATACAAGCAATGTAGGATAAACCATAGCAGATGAAGCCTTTTTCTTAATTCTTCTGTCGTTTTCATAGTAGTCCGCCATATTTGTAAGAACCCTATCCAACGAACCGCTGACTTCACCGATACCAACCATGCTTACGAAGAAGCGAGGAAATACCTTGGGATGCTTAGCAAAAGCATCCGAAAGCAAAACACCTGACTCAACATCAAGATACACTGTTTGTAAAACGTTTCTGAAAGGCACACTAAACTTCTGTTTGTGAAGATTATTTAAACAGTCGCTGATCGGTATGCCTGCTTTGAGCATTACCGAAAATTGACGGAAAAATGTAATTACTTCTGAAAACTGAATTTTACTGCTGACTGCAAAAAACTCATTTTCCTTCTCTTCCTTAACCACGGAAAAGCTAAGCATATGTATTTCATCCTGACGAATGGATGCGCGCAAGCTAAGCTCATCCATAGCTTCTCTAAGGACCGTTTGACGTTGTCCGGATGAGTTAATAACTTTACATTTGTATAAAGGCATTAAAGAAGCACCTCCCAATAAAATTTCATTATAGATTCGCCATAAATCGCCATAAATCCTATTCCCAGTAACAAATATGGACCGAATGCGATTTCAGCTTCTCGTTGGGATTTGGAGGTTCTGATTTTGATTATCTCAATAATAGAACCGAGCAAAGTAGAAAACATTATTGCAAGTAAAAGTGGGAATGCTCCTACTAAAAAGCCACCAATGCCAACGAGATAAATGTCCCCTGTACCAAGAGCATCCTTTTTAAGCACAAATTTAGCTATCAGCTTAATTGCTCCGAAAAAACCAAATCCAAGAGCTGCTCCACCAACGTAATCCCAGATATTAGATTCAAATACCAAGACTCTGTATCCTGTGATAAAAATCGCAATAACAGCAAAAAGTACTAGGGTTATATGATAAATGTCGTGTGTTTCATGGTCAATTCCTGCCATAACAAGAAACAGGAAAACAAGCAACATAAGTGCGATAAATATTGGCAAATTTTTATATGTATCTCCATATTGAAGATACGCAAACATAAATCCAAGACCGCCACATATTTCCATTAAAAGCGAAAATACACCGATCTTTGACTTACAATACCTACACTTACCACCAAGCAAAAGCCAAGACAAAACGGGTATGTTGTCAACATGTTTTATAGGTCTTTTGCAAGAAGGACAATATGAATCGGGTTTAACTATAGATAACCCCTTTGGAGCGCGATAAGCAACTACTCCGGCAAAGCTTGCAAAAACTGCGCCGAATATGAACGCGAATATCGCGAACAAAATCTCAAAAGCTTCCATAATCTAAAACCTCCTCGGTCTGATAATAAATCTGCTCAGGCATATTCCCTTTAGCATGGCTCATATACCTGAAAATGATAACCGAAGCGGAAACCAAAGTTACAGATAAAGCAAGCATAAGCACCATAACGAAAACAAGAACGTAACCTTTTTGTTTTTTATCCTTCATCAGGTACCTCCTTTTTTACTTGGTCCGCAATCAATACTACCGCTCAAATATTCACGATCCTTTGATTCAGAACGAACGGACGTAATCCTTAATCCGTTATTAGTTCCTGAATAATCGTATGTAACAATATATTCGGGATTTGGATCATTAGTTGGAACAAGTTGTCCGTTTTGATATTTTAAATACCCTACTCCCCAAACAGCATCTGATCCAAAGTATTTCCTATACCAATCATTATCTTCAGCTTGGTCTATATTTGTATCTCCATACATATCCCAATAAGCATTCATATCATAGCAAGCCATTTCAATTCTTGCATAATCCTCTTGAAGGGCTACGACCTTGGTCATTGCAAGCAAGGACGAAAACATCGCAAGCGAAATGATCGTAAAAACAGCTATAGAAACAAGAACTTCAACCAAAGTTAAGCCTTTATAGGTCTTTTTCATAGTTTGACTCTCTTTCGCATCGCGAAAGCTCCTTTCTTTAAAATCACTCTTCTTCAGGTTTAGGAACAAGTCCCTTTTCAGTTACAAGATCTTCAATAAGTGTAAATGCACCCTCCTGACGAAAAGCAGTTGCTATTCGGTAAAGGCAAGGCGTGCCGTCAAATCCCTTACGCTTTGTAAGCGCACAAGGATAACGGGAGTTTATGTACTTTTCAGGGTTTGTAGCAAGGTAAAGCATTACTCTTGCATTACGTATATCCATTCTCGCATAAACTTCGGAATTGATATGGAAAACAGCAGACTGCTCTGTGATTCTGCATTTCATTCCTGTATAGTTAAGCAATACCTTTGATATTGCATCATATCTGTTACGAAGAATAGCATTTGCATCTGCATAACGCTTTGAGAAGATAGTTGTGTCATCATCATAGTTTTCCCAATCCACCTCAAGCTCATCAGTCTTTTGCTGAATGGATTGAGCCATGGATTGTTGAAGCTCAGTCTTCTTGGGTGCCTCAATAGCAACTGAAGCGTCACCTAATTTAGAGAGACCAAGTTTAAAATCAATTGGATCATCTGCGCTAATTCCATAATGAGTTATCTTCTTGCGGTCAAACTCAAACTCATGTTTGGAGGCTACGAGCAAGAATTTATTCAAAATTTCCCTTGTGTTTTCAAACTCAAAATCATAGCTCGTTATAAGATTGCGCTCAGATGAAAGTATCATCGTACACACCTTGCGTCTGATGTGGAAGAAAACGTAATTGTTATCATAATCAAGGGAATCGCAGAGATACATACCGAAAGGCATAGCCTCACCAATCTCTGTTCCAAGCTGCTTTGCAATTTTTAAAAAGCTCTCAACGATATTCTTTGGCATATAGTAGGTATTAAAAGTATAACCAACTGTGCGCTTATATGAGTTGTTTACCGTGTAAAACTCATCCTTGTTCGCTCTAGCCTTCATTTCCTTGTTATAGAGCATTTTTGCCTGCCAACCGTTCTTAACGGGTAACGCAAGTGTAGTTCTGTATGTTTCCTCGCATCTGAGAAGAAGGAGGATGCTAGGCATAAAGAGAAGATCGAGCTTTTTAAGTTCAAATTTAATTCTATCTACAAGGGGTTCAATCTTTGTGATAACTCCATTTTCCATAGAGTAATCTTCAAGATCGATCATAATCTCTTTTGCCGCATTATTCTTTTTTTCAGGAAAAAATATTCTCAAATATCCTTTTCCAAAATTGCAGTATTCAAAAATACATTGATTTTGAGCCATGACTCAACCTCCGATTTATTGTTCTGTGTATATTCCTAAAATAAAAGTGTACTCAGTGGTGTCATCACCAGATACTATAGTTATTTTACAATTAACAAAGTAATCTCCTGAATTTAAAGAATCTAAATTGTTAACTTGGTCTTTAGGGTTTTGATAATTGGAAAGGAAAATATCAAAAGAATGAACACTTTCATATTCAGTTTTGTTGATACTTAGAGTTTTAGTATCAGTATTAAAGACAACATTATTTAAGGTGCATTTACCCTCGTGAATAACAAAGTCCGTATTAACTTTATTCGTCTTCTCATCAACAAACGACCTCAAATGCTTCTCAATCGTCTGCGCCTGAATAATAGATTCTGATTTATGTATCAAATCACCGGACGATTTTGTCAAAAATACCATAGCTCCACCAACCAAGGCAAACACTAATGTGGTTATGGCAATAACTACAAGCACTTCGACCAAAGTGAATCCGCGTTTCTTAGACATAAGCCCTCTCCTTTCTCAAAAATAGGGCGAGGAAAGGTACACCCAATACCTCGCCTATTTTACGATTATACGTTGTTATTATACCACTTTTGTCCTATTTTGTCAAGTGCTTTACCCTTATTTGTCCGAACCCTACTTATTAATTAATACTTTCGATATTGGGTTCAAAGCCCATACGATAAGAAATCAGTTCGTCTCCTTCCAAGTTCTCATTAAACATATTTACCGCCGCGATTTGACTATTTTCATAAGTCTTATAATAATAAATACCGTTTTTGATGTCACAGCAGCTCGTGTATTGTGTTCTTTCAAATTGCCCGTTAAATATAACTGTACCCTCCTGCTGTTCCACAGATGAGAGTATATGAAACGTCTGAACTAAAGCCAAACGATTATCTGCAGGCTGTGATGAATTCATTTTTGTATAGCTTGCTCGCACAAATCTTGACATTGACGAGTTATCTCCGGGCAATCCAATAGCACCCATTCCGCGACTATATGCGGGCATATCTATTGAGCTTGCAAACTTATTAACCGGTTCCTCGTTTGTTAAGCTCATGTAGTTTGACAAATTGAGCATTTGTTGGTTAAATCCCGGATTATTGGTTAGCACCCCTACAGGATTATTATAAATTTTAGTTCCCTCTCTTGAAATTTCCAAGGTCAAGCAATCCTTACCGTCCGATATCAGCCAATGAAGTTCAGAATTTGGAATATCATCTCTGAAGCGCTTATCTACAAGATGTAAGGTCTTTAAAACTTCCAAACATTCCAAACACGACTTGTATTTACTAAGCATATACGGTATTAGTTCGTATGGCGCGAGATTTATTCTTCCATCAATTTCTTTTTCACTAAAATAGGCATTTCCAACAAAGTTCAAGCCCGCCATGCTAAGACCATACTCATTTGTAGCGTCATAGTATAATGGATATCTGTCCATAATTGTAGCTGTTCCTATAATTGCAAAATGCCTTCTGTCAACTTCACCCATACTGTATCTGAAGATATAGTTTCTCGGTGTTACAGTAACTCTTTCCTCAAATCGCTTTTCAAGATCAAAAGTTCTGCCAAAATAAGAGTTATTATTACTTGTAAACGTTATTGCAGTACACAAATTTATCACATCCTTTCGATTTAAATTATCGACCAAATGTAAATAAAAAATACTGAGGCGGTGGAAATCCACCGCCTCTTGTTATGACCTCTTGTCAAATTTAGTTGTACATTTTACGCATGTAATCGTAATCTTTCCTCTGCCCTTAGGAACCCTTAACCATGTTTTACACTTAGGACAACGGTAAAAGCGATGTGTTTTTCTTTGCTGCCATCTCGCTTTGAAAATGTTTATTTCACCAATGTACTTTTTATTTTCGGCTACTCTTTTATAGATGTCCTTAGAAAGTATTCTATAGTAAGAATAAATCAACAATGCCCAAGAAATAGCTGAAAATACTATTTGGAATATTCCCCGAGGAATAAACCCACATATAATGCAAAGTACAAGGGCC
Source organism: Clostridia bacterium (assembly GCA_017483195.1). Taxonomy (GTDB): domain Bacteria; phylum Bacillota; class Clostridia; order Oscillospirales; family CAG-272; genus RGIG4608. The sequence continues at coordinate 45,428 of JAFULR010000013.1, read as the reverse complement.
GCTATCAAAGAATGCTTAGCTAGATCGTCAAATCCATTTCGACCATATAAAAACGATCTTATTTTTCCTACTAATCCAGATAAAAAGTTTCTCATTATAAATTCACTCTTTCAATTATTCCGATCTGAGAGCAATAACGGGATCTTTATTAGAAGCCGTCTTGGATGGGAACAAGCCCGCAACAAATGTAAGAACCATACTGATGCATACAAGAATAACAGCGGGTGTAGGTTCAAGAACTGCCTTAAGTGACTCAATACCGGTAAAATGATAAAGGATGATGTTTATTATCACTATCAAGCCAAGTGAGCATATGATACCGATAAGTCCTGCCACAAAGCCAACAAATAATGTTTCTGCGTTGAACACACGAGCAATGTCCCTTTTAGATGCACCAATAGCTCTAAGGATACCTATCTCTTTGGTTCTCTCAAGAACGGAAATATATGTTATAATACCGATCATGATTGAGGATACTACAAGTGAAATAGCTACGAATGCTATAAGAACGTATGATATAGCATCTATAATTGTAGTAACTGAGCTCATAAGCAAAGCTACCGTATCAGTATAGAGTATCTTGTCATCTTCATCAGTTTGCTGATTGTTGTACTCACGTATCAATTCCGTTATTTTTTCTTTCGCATCAAAGTCCTTGGGATATATCGAAATAGAAGAAGGATTATCCATATCTATATATCCAAGCTTTTCAAGATTTCCTGAATAAGTATTTTCAGTAACCTTGTCCTTATTCATATACGAAAGTATCTGATTAACAACAGCATTAATTTCATTCGAATCAACACGTGAGAGAATTTCACTAAGAAACGGGATATCGTCGATAGTATAACCCTTAGAATCAAATCTTATTCCGGTAAACAAGTCAACATCGCGATTATTCAACTGAGCCTTAACAACTTCACTCTTGTTACATTTTTCAATCGCGAAATCCTCAAGATCTGCCATATAACCAATAGTTCCGATATTAGCCATAGCCATTGAGTCGTCTGTAGGTCTGAGAATTCCAACAATCTTAAGATCTATAGCCTCCTCAAGTCTTTGGTTGAGAATGGCCATATCATTCGCATCATTTGCGTCAAGCTCCTTGATCTTATCTCCGTCCATAACGTAATGATCGCTATCAACAAGAACTTTAAAGTTAAAATCATAGATTTCATCAAAGGTATAACTTGTTGACTCTATTTTATAAGTATTCTCGGTACCGTTCAAATATGCCTCAATAGCATGCTTCATATATTCTTCTATTTCAGCAAAATCACGAATTCCAAGAACATAAAGAGTGTAGTCGGAAATTTGATTGTTTTGGTCAACTATCAGAACAATCTCGTTAACACTTTCGGGATATCTACCGTCAACGAGCTCATAATCGTTATGAAGCGTATCGGAATTTCCTATCAATTTAGTCCAGCCTGTAACACTTCCCATTGTGCCCATCATGGAAGTCATGCCCTTCATCATTTCCATAGAAATACCGGACATACCCATTTGGGCATACATCTTATTCATACCGTTGGAGCTGTTTTTATATGATCCATCCTCCATAAGCAAATAAGTGTTCAAGTCAAAATCATAAGCATACATAACGTCTGTACAATAGTCTCTAAACTCCGGATGAGTCTCAATGAAATTCTTGAATTTGCCGAGATCATTCTGAGAAATAGAAGTTGTCATACTTGACATCATCGTAACCATAATTTCACTTGAATAAATCTTATTGGGATCACGATTCTTGTCAACACTGTTTGCGCTTTGCATCAAAGATGCCATCATGGATCCGGGATTTATCGTATTCTGTTGAATTTGAATAGGATAGGAAGACATCGTACCTTCTTCAATAGACTGAATATAAGCATTAACACCGGTTGAAACCGCAAGTATTAAAGCAATACCTATAATACCGATCGATCCGGCGAATGAAGTCAAAAAGGTTCTACCTTTTTTAGTCATTAGGTTGTTAAAGGAAAGTGTCATAGCCGTTAAGAAGGACATAGAAGACTTCTTCTTTCTGGAGCGCTCTCGCTTCTTATCCATATCAACAATCTCGGAATAGTCGATCTTTCCGTCAAACGGATTGGAATCACCCACAAGATTACCGTCGCGAAGCTTAATAATTCTCGTAGAATATTCCTCGGCAAGCTCTGGGTTGTGAGTAACCATGATTACAAGTCTATCCTTGGCGATCTCCTTTAAAAGCTCCATAACCTGAACACTTGTTTCGGAGTCCAACGCTCCGGTTGGTTCATCGGCAAGCAAAATATCAGGATTATTTATAAGCGCACGAGCAATCGCAACTCGCTGCATCTGACCGCCTGAAAGCTGATTGGGGCGCTTGTGCATCTGAGTGCGAAGTCCAACCTTATCAAGTGCCTGAACAGCTCTTTTACGTCTCTCGTTCTTAGAAATACCGCTCAAGGTCAATGCCAACTCAACGTTCGCAAGAACACTCTGGTGAGGTATAAGGTTATAGCTTTGAAAAATAAATCCTATTGAATGGTTTCTGTAAGTATCCCAATCGGAATCTTTGAAATCCCTTGTGGACACACCGTTTATAATAAGATCGCCGCTTGTGTATTGATCAAGACCGCCAATGATATTAAGCATTGTTGTCTTTCCGCAGCCTGATTGACCGAGGATGGAAACGAATTCGTTTTCTCGGAACTTCAAGCTCACGCCCTTAAGAGCATGCACAGCAGATTCATCTTTTCCGTAGGTTTTTTTAATATTAATGAGTTCTAACATTTCTTCACCTGCTTTAAATATTTTAATAATGTCAATTAATCTGCAATCCATATTTTTGCAGATTTATATTTTTTACTCCTTATCCTAACATTCTAACCTTAAAAATTCCTTAAAATGTTCAATGTGTTTAAAAAAATATTTAAAAAATTGTAAGAAGTAACAAAAATTACAATATATTGATTTTTCTATTGACTTAAACACAATATATAGATATAATTAAGATGTCGATTTTTAGCGCAAATTACGGCGATCAATATAAAATAATGGAATTTTAAGGAGGTTTTTATGAAAATTATTAAAAGAAATGGTTCCGAAGTGATATTTGATTCCAACAAAATAATCATAGCTGTTACAAAAGCGAACGAAAGCGTAGTCCCCAGTGCAAGAATGTCAGATATCCAAATTAAAAGAATTGCGGAAGATGTAGAAATGGCTGCATCCCATATGAATAGATCTCTCAACGTAGAAGAAATACAGGATATGGTTGAGGATCAGATTATGAATCAGCGAGCATTTGAGGTTGCCAGAAGATATATCACATATCGATATACTCGTGCTCTTGTAAGAAAATCCAATACTACCGATGAGCAGATACTTAGCTTGATTGAATGCAACAATGAAGAAGTAAAGCAGGAAAATTCGAACAAAAATCCCACTGTAAATAGCGTTCAGCGTGACTATATGGCCGGTGAAGTCAGCAAAGATATAACCAGAAGAATTTTGCTCCCCGCAGATATTGTTGAGGCTCACGAAAAAGGAATCATACATTTCCACGATTCAGACTATTTTGCTCAGCATATGCATAACTGCGACCTCGTTAACCTCGAGGACATGCTTCAGAACGGAACAGTAATAAGCGGTACCATGATCGAGAAGCCCCATAGCTTCTCCACCGCTTGCAACATCGCAACTCAGATAATCGCCCAGGTAGCATCCTGTCAATACGGCGGTCAGAGCATCAGCCTTACCCACCTTGCTCCCTTCGTTGACGTAAGCCGTAAGAAAATAAGAATAAACGTTGAAAAAGAGCTTAAAACCATTAACCCCGACGTTACAAATGAAGACATTGATAAAATAACGGAAGATCGACTTATTGAAGAGATTAGAAGCGGCGTTCAGACGATACAGTACCAGGTCGTTACACTTATGACAACGAACGGACAGGCTCCCTTTGTTACCGTGTTCATGTATCTTAACGAGGCAAAGAACGAGCGCGAGAAGAAGGACCTTGCCATAATCATTGAAGAAACTCTTAAGCAGAGATACGAGGGTGTTAAAAATGAAAAGGGTGTTTGGGTAACTCCAGCCTTCCCAAAGCTTATTTACGTTCTTGAAGAAGACAATATTCACGAAAACAGCCCTTATTACTATCTTACAAAGCTCGCAGCTAAATGCACCGCAAAGAGAATGGTTCCTGACTATATCTCCGAAAAGATAATGCTTCAGAATAAGATAGATAAGAACGGAGATGGACATTGCTACACCTGTATGGGATGCCGCAGCTTTCTGACCCCTTACGTTGATGAAAACGGCAAGCCTAAGTACTATGGCAGATTTAATCAGGGTGTAGTTACGGTAAACCTCGTTGATATCGGCCTCTCTGCTGAAGGAGATATGGAAAGATTCTGGCAGATATTTGACGAAAGAATGGAGCTTTGCCACAGAGCACTTCAGTGTCGTCACGAGCGCCTTACGGGTACACTTTCCGATGCAGCCCCCATTCTTTGGCAGCACGGTGCGCTCCTTCGTTTGCCCAAGGGTGAAACGATTGATAAGTATCTTCACGGCGGTTATTCCACAATATCACTTGGCTATGCCGGACTTTGGGAATGTGTGCTTGCACTTAACGGCAAAAAGCTTACCGAGCCCGAGGGTGAAGCACTCGGACTTGAGATCATGAAGAAGCTCAACGAGTACACAGCAAAGTGGAAGGCTGCGGAATGCATTGACTATTCCCTTTACGGCACTCCCCTTGAAAGCACTACCTACAAATTTGCTAAATGCTTACAGAAGCGATTTGGTATAAGAAAAGGCATTACTGACAAAACATATATAACAAATAGCTATCACATCCACGTTACCGAAGAGATCGACGCGTTCAAGAAGCTTGCTCTTGAAGCAAAATTCCAGGCTCTTTCTCCCGGCGGCGCGATATCCTACGTTGAGGTTCCCAATATGCAGAACAACCTTGACGCCGTACTTTCCGTAATGAGATTTATTTACGATAATATAATGTACGCCGAGCTTAATACCAAGAGCGACTACTGTCAGGTGTGCGGCTTCGACGGTGAGATTGAGATTGTTGAGGACGATGGCAAACTCGTTTGGAGATGCCCCAACTGCGGTAACACCGATCAATCAAAAATGAACGTTGCAAGACGTACCTGCGGTTACATCGGAACACAGTATTGGAACCAAGGAAGAACTCAGGAGATCAAAGAAAGAGTCCTTCACCTTTAATCAAAAAATCAATAATCCCTTGTAGATATGCAAGGGATTATTAATCGAGGAAGCATATGAATTACGCACTTATAAGAGAAAACGATATAGCAAACGGACCGGGTGTCCGTACTTCCCTGTTTGTCAGCGGATGCAGACATCATTGCAAGGGTTGCTTTAACCCGGAAACCTGGAGCTTCAGCTACGGAAAACCCTTTACACAAAAGGAGATTGACCTAATTATAGAAGCTACAAGACCTGCATATATTGAGGGACTAACCCTTCTTGGCGGAGAGCCGCTTGAGCCTGAAAACCAAGAGACATTAGTTGATCTTTTAAAGCAGTTCAAAAGGGCTCTGCCAAACAAAAAGGTATGGTGCTATAGTGGATTTTCTTTTGAGAGCAATTTGCTCCCAAAATGTCAAAATAATGAAGAGCACGTCAAGGAGCTGCTTGAGCTAATCGATGTCCTTGTGGACGGAAAATTTGTTGAAGAATTGAAAAGCTCTGCCCTCCTTTTCAGAGGCTCGTCTAATCAAAATATAATCGACGTGCATCAATCTTTGAAACAAAGTAAGCTCGTCCCCCTCCCGGGTGTATGGGAAAGAAAAATGGGTAGCGGCAATATTTATGATAACTAAAATAACACGGCACTCATCGAGTGCCGTGTTTATATTGAGATTCTTCATAAGGAACGAAATACAAAAAGCAAACAGAGCTGTGCCCTGCTTGCTTATTTTTTTAGTCAAATTATACTCCGGAGTATGCGGAGAAGCCGCCGTCAACGGGAATTACGATACCTGTTACAAAGCCGGATTCTTCGGGATTTGTAAGGAATCTGAGAGTACCGAGAAGCTCTTCGGATTCACCAAAGCGTCTCATGGGAGTTGCGTTGAGAATCTTATTTGTTCTGGGTGTAGGAGTGCCATCCTCATTGAAAAGGAGCGCTCTATTCTGGTTTGTTACAAAGAAGCCGGGAGCGATACCGTTAACTCTGATACCTGCGCTTGCAAAGTGAACTGCAAGCCACTGTGTAAAGTTGGAGATACCGGACTTAGCTGCGCTGTATGCAGGGATCTTTGTAAGAGGGCGGTATGCGTTCATAGAGGAGATATTAAGAATTGAGCATCCCTCCTGACCAAGCATGTCCTTTACGAAAACCTGTGTGGGAAGGAGTGTTCCCATGATGTTAAGGTTGAATACGAAATCAAAGCCGGACTTATCAAGATTGAAGAAGGTCTTGATGTCGTCTCTATCCTCGTCGCCTACCTCATAGTATTCCTTATCGGTCGTTGCTCTGGGGCTGTTGCCGCCTGCGCCGTTGATAAGGATGGTGCATTTACCAAGATCGTTGAGAATTGCCTCGTGAGCAGCCTCAATGCTTTCCTTTTCAAGGCAGTTTACCTTGTATGCCTTAGCGCAACCGCCTGCAGCATTGATTCTGTCAGCTACTACGCCTGCTGCAACATCATTAAGGTCGAGAAGAGCTACCTTATAGCCCTGCTTAGCCATTTCTTCAGCGAAGGATGAGCAAAGAATACCACCCGCGCCTGTAATAACACAAACTTTATTCATAATTCAATCTCCTATTAGTTTTTAGCATCCTTTTCGATAGCTTCCCAAAGGCCGAGAAGGTACGTAGCGCCGAGCGCTCTGTCATAGAGACCGTATCCGTATCTACCCTTTTCGCCCCAGATCATTCTGCCGTGGTCGGGACGCATATATCCGTCAAAGCCGTTGTCGTGAAGAGCCTTCATAATGCCGTAGATATCAAGAGATCCGCAATCCGTGGGATGCGCAACCTCGTGGAACTGACGGGGACCTGTGTGTTTAACGTTACGGATGTGAGCAAAGTGAATTCTCTTTGCAAACTTAGCGCTCATCTTTACAAGATCGTTGCTCTCGGATGCACCAAGAGAACCTGTGCAGAATGTAAGGCCGTTTTCGGGAAGGTCAACAATCTTGAGGAATCTCTCAAGATTTTCTTCGCAGGTAATAATTCTGGGAAGACCGAAAATGCCCCACGGCGGGTCATCGGGATGGATCGCCATATTGATGCCAACCTCGTGAGCAACGGGGATAACCTTTGTAAGGAACGCTTCAAGATTCTTCCAAAGCTGCTCCTCGTCAATAGCCTCATACTGCTTAAGAAGATCACGAAGACCGTCGAGAGTATAGCTTTCATCCCAACCGGGCAAGGAGAGTCCACCGTCGAGAGGGTTCATCGCAAGAACGGTCTGCTCATCATAAGCCAAGCTGTTGGAGCCGTCCTCTGCCTGATGCTCAAGCTCGCTTCTGAGCCAGTCGAACACGGGCATAAAGTTGTAGCAAACACACTTAACACCTGCCTTAGCAAGTCTTCTGAGGTTTTCGCAATAGTTTTCGATAAGCTGGGGTGCTTTTTCGTTGCCGAGCTTAATATCCTCGGGAACGGGAACGCTCTCAACAACCTCAAATTTAAGTCCGTGAGCTTCAGCACTTTCCTTAATGGCATTAATGCTTTCTTCGCTCCAAACTCCGCCTGCGGGTACGTCATATACCGCAGAAACGATTGAGTACATGTTGGGAATCTGAGAAATCTGTTCAAGTGTTACGGGATCGTTAGGTCCGTAATGCCTGAATGTCATTTTCATATGATTTTCCTCCAAATAAAATTTTTGCATAAATACATTAGTACATACAAAAGTAGTATATCACATATCTGATATTTTTTCAAGGTTATTTTTAATATTTTTCAAAAATGCCAACAAAAAATTGTTGGCATTTTTATTTAATCGAGTTCCTTTTTACCGGTATAAAGCTCGTAATATCTTCCTTCCATTTCAAGAAGCTCCTCGTGAGTTCCCCTTTCCACGATCTCCCCGTGTTCAAGAACCATAATTGCATTTGAGTTTCTGACAGTCGAAAGTCTATGAGCAATAACGAATGTAGTTCTGTTTTTCATAAGTCTGTCCATTCCGTGCTCGATATGTCTCTCCGTTCTTGTATCAACCGAGCTTGTAGCCTCGTCAAGTACAAGGATGGGTGCTTTGGAAAGTGCAGCTCTCGCAATATTAAGAAGCTGACGCTGACCCTGAGAAAGATTAGCTCCATCACCTTCTATTAGCGTGTTATATCCATCAGAAAGTCGCATAATAAAGCTATGAGCGCTTGCGGTCTTTGCCGCTTCTATAACCTCTTCATCAGTTGCATCAAGCCTTCCGTATCTGATGTTTTCCATAACGGTTCCGGTAAACAAGTGCGTATCCTGAAGCACCATTGCTATATTTTTACGAAGATCGGAAATATTATAATTCTTTATATCTACGCCGTCTATAGTTATCTTTCCTGTCTCGATATCGTAAAAACGGTTAAGAAGATTGGTTATTGTTGTTTTTCCTGCGCCCGTAGATCCAACAAAAGCTATTTTCTGACCGGGATGCGCATACAACGAAATGTTTTTAAGCACGGGCTTATCAGGGCTATATCCAAAGGAAACATTTTCAAGAACAACGTCACCCTTAATATTTTCCGCGGAATGAAGCTCACCGCAGCTTTCAATCTCGGGATTTCTATCCATAAGTGCGAACACTCGCTCTGCACCCGCAAGAGCCGAGAAAATTGTACTCATCTGCTGAGATATCTGATTGATTGGCATCGAAAACTGTCTTGAGTAGTTTACAAATACAGAAAGTCCACCAACGTCAAATCCGGTAAGTACGCAAAGCACACCACCTATACCGGCTGTCAAGGCATAACTGATCTGGCTAGTGTTTCCGAGAATAGGACCCATTATACCGCCAAAAAACTGCGCCTTGAATTGTTTTTCACGCATATCGGCATTTAAAGTATCAAACTCTTCCTCACAAATAGTCTCGTGATTAAATACCTTTATAACCTTCTGTCCTGACACGGATTCCTCAATATAGCCGTTAATTGCTCCAAGAGCCGCCTGCTGCCCAACGTAATATTTTGATGATCGCATAGCGATCTGACCTGCCAAAAACATAAAAAGCGGAATAAACACCAAGGTAATAAGAGTAAGCCATATGTTTGTGTAAATCATCATAGAAAGTGTTCCTATGAGTGTTATCGATCCTGAAATAAGGCTAACCACCGTGTTGTGAAGCATCATATCGATATTGTCAATATCATTGGTAAAGCTACTCATAATAGTGCCGTTGCTGTCACTGTCAAATTCTCTTACGGGAAGCTTCTGCACCTTTTTGAAAAGATCGTTTCTGAGATTTTCAATAGCGTTCATAGAAACCGAAAGCATTAATCTCGCCTGAGTATAAGAAGCAACGATTCCAAACAAATATACAACAGCTATAACGCTCAGAATCACAGCCAAATATTCAAGAGGCTCTGTAAACGTAAAGCCAAAAAACGCAAGCTCACTCTCGCCGACAAGCGCGTTTATTACGGGACGCAGAATATATCCGCCCGTCAGTGATGCAAGGGTACTCAACAGCATACACACTAATACCAAAACCAATCTGAATTTAAATTTCGATATATATGAAAGCAGTCTTTTTATTGTCTGCTTTGCATTCTTTGGCTTTCCCTTGGCTCTTACTCCCGGACCGCCGTGACCTCTTCTCGGACCCGGTCCACGCATCATACCACCCTTTTTGGAGTCAGAAATTCTGCCGCCATACTGTTTTTGAAGTTCGTCTAAAGTTCTTGCAGCCATTATTTCTTTTCCTCCTTCTTATCCATCTGAGAATAATAAATTTCCTGGTATTCCACGTTGTTTTCAAGTAAATATTCGTGAGTTCCCACGCCGGTTATTCTGCCCTCATCAAGCACTATGATTTCGTCTGCATCCTTAACGGAATTTATTCGTTGTGCAATGATTATCTTGGTAGAATCATTCAAGCTGTTTTTAAATGCATCTCGAATTCTCGCCTCGGTTGCCATATCGACAGCGCTCGTCGAGTCATCAAGAATGAGTATTTTGGGCTTTTTTAGTAATGCTCTCGCAATACAAAGACGCTGCTTCTGTCCGCCTGAAACATTAGTACCGCCCTGACCAAGGTCCATATTGTATCCATCGGTGAAGCTTGTTATGAATCCGTCCGCTTGCGCATAATCAGCTGCTTCGCGGATTTCCTCCATAGTGGCATCGCTATCACCCCAACGAAGATTATCTATAATGCTTCCAGAGAACAGTACGTTCTTTTGGAGCACCATACCGACTCCTTCACGAAGATTATAAAGTGAGTAATCCTTAACGTTAATACCGTCAACCAAAACCTCACCCTCATCCACATCATAAAGTCTTGCTATCATAGAAACAAGTGTTGTTTTTCCGCAGCCCGTAGATCCTATGATGCCAACCGTGTCACCTGCATTGATTTTGAGATTTATATTATCAAGCACCTTGCCTACACTGTCCTTATAGTAGCGGAATGAAACATTACGAAATTCAATCTCGCCGCGCTGCACCGTATGATCTGATGATTTGGCAAGATCAACGATATCAATCTCCTCATTCATAACCTCGGCTATTCTTTTTGCAGATGCCATAGATCTCGAAAACATCATAAACAAAAACGTAACCATCATAAGCGACGAGAGAATCTGGGTAATATAGGTAACGAAGGAAGCAAAATCTCCCGTACCCATTTCTCCGCCAAGAAGCTGCTGTCCGCCAAACCAATATACCGCAATAGAAGTAGCATTCATAATGAATGTCATAACGGGTGACATGAGTATCATGTTTTTCATAGCTCTGCCGGCGGTATTCTTAAGATCGGAGTTTGCCTGATTAAACTTCTCTTCCTCGAAATCCTCTCGTACAAATGATTTTACAACCCTAACGTTCGTAAGATTTTCCTGCACTCTGGCATTCAAGGCATCGATTTTTGTCTGCATTTTTCCAAACAGAGGAAATCCTCGAACAACAATGCATCCGATGGATACCAACATTACAGGCACTGAAACCGCAAGTACGGTTGAAAGTGAAGGATTAAGACTCGTTGCCATAATAAGGGCTCCTATAAGCATACCGGGAGAACGGAAGAACATTCTCAACATCATATTCACAAAGTTCTGAAGCTGAGTAATATCATTAGTAAGTCTTGTTACCAATGAAGCAGAGCTGAAATGGTCGATATTTGAAAATGAAAAGCTTTGTATCTTTTTATAGAGATCTGCTCTCAAATCGGTTGCAAAATTAACGGATGCCTTTCCTCCGAAATATGCTCCCCCCACGCCGCCGATCATCATTAGAATAGCGGTAAGTATCATGCCAACGGCAATTGCTACAATAAAATAGGCATTACTTCCGATTTTATCGTAAAGCCACAAAATAATTCCCGGGACCTTTTCTGTTTTTCCGTCAATGCCAAGATCTATTATATAAGCGAGCAATCTTGGCATAAGTATCTCGCCAACAACCTCAATTATCATGCAAAGAGGTCCGAGAATAAAGTACGGTAAGTACGGTTTAATGTATTTCCACCAATTAATAGTTTTGTTCTTTTTCATTTGCTTTTCCTCGTACAACAGCTTTCTTCATTTTTCTCTATCAGCTTTCCTTCAAGCTTATCAAGACAAGCGTTGAAGTGAATAAAGTCTTCTTTTGAAAAGTCTTCAAAAACAGACGCATCGGTTTCCTTGAACATTCGGTGAGACGCCTGAGCAATCTCTTTTCCCTTCTCGGTAATAACTATTTTATTAAATCTGGAATCATCTTTGATTGCCTTTTTGGTAATATACCCTTCGGACTCAAGCTCCTTTAATGAGCGAGCTACAGCAGCCGATGAAATACCGAATTTTTCAGCTATCTCCTTCTGAGAATTTATCTCTCCTTTTGACGCAATATACATCAGTAAATGATGCTGACTGTGATGAATACCCATTTTTGAAATATTTCTTTCAAAAACCGATCTGTGAAGTCTTGCAATGTGCATCATTTTTCGCATGGTTAATTTGTATAATTCAAAATTATCATCCATATTGATCCCTCCAAAAAACATTTAACACGTTAACTATTATAGCATAAAACTTTAATTTGTCAATAGAATTAACAATATTTCAGCGCAAAAATAAAGGGACTTTTTGAATTCAAAGTCCCTTTTCGTTTATAACAAGCTTATGCCCTTTTCCCGACATTCTTTTCTATCCTCATCAGACCAAAACGAGGACTGAACCTCGCCAATATGAGCCTTTCTTAAAAAGAACATACACATTCTTGATTGACCGATACCTCCACCTATGGTATATGGCAATTCCCCATTTAGCAAAGACTTGTGAAACGGAAGCTCAGCTCTGTTATTACAACCGCTGATTTCAAGCTGCCTTTTCATTGCCTCTTCGTCAACTCTGATACCCATAGAGGATAGCTCAAGGGCAATATCAAGCACAGGATAATAAACCAGAATGTCTCCGTTAAGCATCCAATCATCATAGTCAGGAGCTCTTCCATCGTGCTTACTTCCTGATTTGAGCTTCCCTCCGATTTGAGATAAAAATACCGCCTTTTTGTCCTTGCATATACGGTACTCTCTTTCTTTCGGAGAAAGATCGGGATACATATCCGCGAGCTCTTGAGTAGTAACAAACGTAATTTCTTCGGGAAGAGCCCTCTCAACAAAGGGATATTCTCCGGAAATATAAATTTCGGTATGCCTTAAAGCTCTATATATAGCCTTAACAGTCTTTTTCAACACGATTTCGTTTCTTTCGCATTTATCAATAATTCTCTCCCAGTCCCATTGGTCAACGAACATCGAGTGGATATTATCAAGATCTTCATCACGGCGGATAGCATTCATATCGGTATAAAGACCTTCGTGAAGAGAAAATCCGTAAGTTTTAAGCGCCATTCTTTTCCATTTTGCAAGAGAGTGCACGATCTCAAGATCTTCACCGCAAGCAGCATCAAAAGTTACCGGTCTCTCATGACCGTTTAGATTATCGTTCAATCCGCTTTCGGAAGGAACGAATATCGGCGCTGAAACACGCGTAAGATTAAGCTCAACCGCAAGTTGCCTTTCAAAAAAATCCTTGATCTTCTTGATAGCAATTTGCGTTTCCTTAAGCGTCAATATTGATTTGTAATTCGCCGGTACAGAATAGTAAATCATAATATCACCAAATCAATTCTCTTTATTCTTTACGAGTTCATAAAGCTTATCGGACAGCTGGACAAATTCGGCAATTCCAAGCTTTTCACCTCTTATATCAGGCTTATGTCCACAGGACACAATGGCATCCGTTATCTCTTCTTTGGAAAGCTCTCCAAACGCAGCCGCAAGCGCATTGGGCAAGGTTTTTCTTCTCTGCTCAAACGCTCCCTTTATTGTTCTGAACAAGGCTTTCTCATCCTTTGGGACGTAAGGCTTATTCTTATGGAGCTTAATTCTTACAACCGTGGAATTCACCTTAGGAGCTGGCATAAAATTCCCCGCGCTGACGGTAAATAGCTTCTCCGCAACCCCGTAATATGATAAAACAGCTGTAATTGCGCCATAATCTCCGGAGCCGGCACTTGCACAAAGCCTGTCCGCAACCTCGGACTGTATCATAATTGTAATATAATCAAAGGGCAATCCACATTCAAGAAGCTTCATAAGAATGGGAGTTGTGATATAATAAGGCAAATTAGCACATACCGATACCCTTCCTGCATCGAAGTAAGGCTTCAGAAGATCGTCAAGATTTGCCTTCATAACGTCTTCGTTAATAACAGTAACGTTAGTAAATTCGCCGAGCGTATATTTAAGAACCGATATCAATCCATGGTCTATCTCAAGCGCCACAACGCTTTTGTATCTGAGCGCAAGCTCCGTGGTCAAAGGACCGATTCCGGGACCGATCTCGAGTATTGATGTTTCAACACTGTCCGCGCAATTATCTGCAATATCCTCAACAACCGATCTGTTGATAAGAAAGTTCTGACCGAATTCCTTTCTGAATTTAATGTCAAAAACACTCATTATATGCTTAATGGTTTTAACGTCACAAAGATTCATAATTTCTCCGTCTTTTCAAAATATTTTTGATATATCACTTGACAAAAAAAGAATTAAGTGATAGAATAGGAAAGTCGAGTTTGCTAGTGTAGCACAGTCGGTAGTGCAGCTGATTCGTAATCAGCAGGTCGAAAGTTCGAGTCTTTTCACTAGCTCCACAAACAGCCATTATGCGGTTATTCCGTGTAATGGCTTTTTTGTTTTTCAACACAACAATTATATACTATTTTTGATAAAAATTCAAGCATTTATCAACATTTTTAATTTTTTTCCATATACTTTATAAATTGAGTTCTCAGGAGGCGATATTTTTGAGCGAAAAAGATAGATTCATATCACAGAGTAAGCCCTTTGATTATGATACAATGCTACAATTAATTTATGAAATCAAAGATAAATTCCCTTTCATAAAAATCGGCAGTATCGGAGAAAGTCTGCTTGGAAGGAGCTTACCGCTTATTACACTCGGTAAAGGTAAAAAGAGCGTAATATACATTGGAGCGCATCATGGAATGGAATGGATTACAAGCGCCCTGCTTCTCAATTTTGTAAACGACTTTTGCAATGATTATGTAAATGGCAGATGCGGATCCGAAATATCATCAAGAGTGCTTTTTGAAACTCGAAAAATATTTATCATTCCTATGCTTAATCCTGACGGTGTGGATTACGCGATCAACGGTATATCTGATCAGAATGCTTTACTATCAAGAATAATAAAGATGAATGATGGAAGTAACGATTTCAGCCATTGGCAAGCAAATGCGCGAGGAGTAGATCTTAATCACAATTATTCTGCAGGATTCAAAGAATACAAAATAATCGAACGCGAAATGAATATTATAAACGGAGCTCCGGGTAAATATAGCGGCGAGCACCCCGAGAGCGAACCGGAAACTCGCGCTTTGTGCAATTTTGTAAGGCTACAAATGCCTGAGCTTGCCATATCGCTACATACTCAAGGAGAAGAAATATACTTTACAAGTAATCAAAATCAAAATCAAGCTCACAATTCCCTTTCGATAGCAAGAACGATCTCAAGATTAACGGGATATAAGATCTCCTTTCCCATGGGTACCGCTAAGTACGGAGGATTTACGGATTGGTTTATTGAGGAATTTGACCGTCCCTCATTCACCATTGAGTGTGGTCTCGGTAAAAATCCCCTTCCGTTTTCCGACCATGACGATATTTACTCACGGATCAAGCGCTCGCTATATACCATCCCAATACTAATATAAATAGGACCCACAAATTTTGGGTCTTTTTTATATGTATAAATACACAATGAACAGTGTTAATTTTTGTGCGATTTGTTCAAACTTTGTGATAAATGTCACTTTTTGCAAAAAGTTTTGTGTAAACTATTGATTTTTCATCTTAATTTGTGATATAATCGTTTTGGTTTGTAAACTAATATAATGATAATATTAATATGAAGATTTTTGAGAGGTTTTATGGGGAAACTATATAGCGCTATTTACGTAATAAATATCGTTTTTCAATCCCTGTTTACACTCGGAATGCATATAGGCGCAAGCATTCTCCTATCTTGGGTTTTTGTTGAAAAGCTGGGCGCTCCGTCATGGATCTATGCAGTTGTCATCCTCATAGGTGTCTTTAGCGGACTGCTTTCTATGATACGGTTTATACTTTCAACTATGAAAGCTCTGGATAGCTTGGAAAAATCGCGCAAAGAAAAATGGAGAAAAAATGAAGACAGAAACAACGAAAAATAAATATACCGATGTGGCTTATATAGCGATTTGCGAGGCTGTGGCAGCTATCCTGATCATCGCAGTATATTCAATAATCGGACGCTTTAGTTTAAAAGTCGCCGCCGGTGCCCTTCTTGGAGCTGCGGTTGCTACTGTGAATTTTTTGATTCTGACTGTGTCCGTTGACCGAACAATCAAAAAATTCCTCGATATTCGAGGAGACAAGGAAATGGATGAGGAGGAAGCCCGAGCATTTGCTAAATCCAATTCCCTTAAGGTTCAGAATGCTATGACCAAATCATACATACTAAGAACCGTTATAATGATAGGCACGCTGGTCGTTGCTTTTATTACAAAGCTTTTCGATCCGCTTGCAACCCTTATTCCGTTGTTATTGTACAAGCCCTTGATTTATTTAATCGAGGTCATTAAAAAGAAAAGAGGTGAATGAGCTTGGAAATATCAATTACCGGTCCAAAGGTCTATGTCAGAATAGACGAGTTATATGAAATGTTCAAAGGCACTATAGTCGATATCTTTGGAAATTTCGGCAATTTTATAACTCAAACCACCGTTTCTCTTTTTGCTGTAACAATTGGTCTTATGATATTGGGCTATATCGCCTCAAGAAAGATTGAAAAACGTCCCGGTGCTATCCAGGTATTAGTGGAAAAGGTTTTAAATATGCTTTATAAGCTGGTTGAAGATACCATGGGAAAGCACAATTTGAAATTCGCTCCCTATATCGGCACACTCTTCATATCCTGTATGATGGGAAGTCTTATAGGAACCACTATGCTGTTCCGTTCAACCACCGCCGACTTTTCCGTAACCCTTGCATATGCTTTGGTTACATCTGCAATGGTTTGGTATAATAATATCAAAGCCAACGGATTTATAGGATGGCTCAAGGGATTTACAGAGCCCATCGTAGTTATGACCCCTATGAATCTTATCAGTGAAGTAGCCCAACCCGTAGCAATGGCATTCCGTCATTTCGGTAACGTTGCAGGAGGCGGCGTTCTCACAACTCTTATATATGCTGCGCTTGCCCTTGCGTCAAAAGCAATATTCGGTTGGTTGCCGGCATATCTCGTAAGCCTGGTTCCTCCCTTCCTTCAGGTAGGTATCCCCGCATTTCTTTCGTTGTATTTCGACTTTTTCTCAGCCTTTGTACAAGCATTCGTATTCTGTCTTTTAACGATGGTTTACGTTGCAGGAGCTTGTCCTCCACCCGCTGAAAATGTCGATGCAAATAAATAACACAGTTCAAAATTATTATTATTTTAAAGGAGATTTAAAAAATGGATGTTTTAGCAGCAAGAGCACTTGGTGCAGCAATTTGTATGGGTATCGGTTCTATCGCGCCCGCTCTCGGTGAAGGTCTCGCAGTTTGCAAGACACTTGAGTCTATGGCTCGTCAGCCTGAAATTGCAGGCGATCTTCGTACAACTATGATCCTTGGTTGTGCAGTAACCGAAACAACAGGTATCTACTCTCTCGTAGTTGCCCTTCTTCTCATTTTCGTAGGTGTAAACTAATTTAAACTTTTAAGGAGAACACAATGAGTGTAGTATTTGATGCTTTTGAATCGTTTGTAGGCGTTAATGTCTGGACGATGCTTTTTGCATGGTGTAATCTACTGATTTTGTATTTGTTCTTAAAAAAGATACTGTTTGTTCCTATGAAGAATATGATCGATTCCCGTCAAAAGGAAATCGATGATATGTATAAAAATGCTGAAGATGCCGAAACACAGGCTAATGAAATGAAGACCTCTTATGAAGAAAAGCTGCACAACGCAAATGAGGAAAGCGAAGAAATTCTTAAAACAGCTCTCCGTCGCGCTCAGCTTAAAGAAGAGGAAATCATCAGAGATGCCCAGAGTGAAGCATCAAGAATTTATGAAAGAGCCGAAGAACAAATTGCTCTTGAAAAGCAGCGCGCTCTTTTAGAGGTAAAGGACGAGGTGTCAGAAATGGCTATAGAAATAGCCGGTGCCGTTATTGGCAGAGAGGTTTCGGAAAAGGAACACTCGGCATTTATCGATTCCTTTATAGACAGTGTTGGTGATTAATATGGCATATATTGATCGCGAAGCAAAAAATTATGCTGACGCGCTGTTCATGCTTTCTGAAGAGCTTGCAGAAACCGAGCTTGTAAAATCAGATCTTGAAACAGTTTGCGGTGCAGTCGCAGAAAACCCCGAGTATCTTAAATTACTCGATACCCCTTCTATCCCACGTGAAGAGAGAGTATGCCTTGTAGAAAAGTCATTTGGTTCTCTCAATAGAAATCTCGTAAATCTCGTAAAAATACTTTGCGAGAGAAGAACGGTATATCTCATTGATAAAATTCAAATTTCATTTCTCGCGAGCTACGACCAATCCCGAGGTATAGAAAGAGTTGAGGCTATATCTGCTATCCCCCTCTCCCCTTCTCAGATCGAGAGATTGCAGCATAAATTACATGCTATAACAAACAAACAAATCATAGTCAATAACACCATTGACCCCGATATTCTTGGCGGTATGAAGCTGAGATATCTTGGTAAACAAATAGACGGCTCAATAAAAACAAGACTTGATAGTTTTGAAAAGAGTCTCAAAGATTTAGTAATTTAAAAAGTTGGTGAAAAAATGCAGTCAAAAATAGATGACATTTCAAAAATCATAAAAGAACAGATACGTAATTACGAATCTCAGACTAAGCAGGACGAGATCGGATACGTAATCTCTGTAGGTGACGGTATTTCAAAGGTTCACGGACTTGATAAGTGCAAAGCAAATGAATTGCTTGAGTTTTCTAACGGTTCCTATGGTATGGCTCTCAACCTTGAAGAAACCTTCGTAAGCTGCGTTCTTCTCGGTAATGATGTAGGTATTACAGAAGGCAGTATCGTTAAAAGAACAGGAAGGGTTGTATCCGTTCCCGTTGGAGAGGAGCTTGTCGGCAGAGTAGTCAATGCTCTCGGTCAATCCATCGACGGTAAGGGTCCGATAAACTGCGCACAGTTCAGTCCCATTGAAAGACGTGCTTACGGCATCATCGAAAGAAAATCAGTTTCCGTTCCCCTTCAGACGGGTATCAAGGCAATCGACTCTATGATCCCCATCGGACGAGGACAGAGAGAATTGATCATCGGTGACAGACAGACAGGTAAGACCGTTATCGCCACAGATACAATTATAAACCAAAAGGGTAAGGACGTTATCTGTATCTACGTTGCTATCGGACAAAAGCAGTCCACGGTAACAACTGTTGTTGATACCCTTTACAGAGCAGGAGCTATGGATTATACCATCGTAGTTTCCGCAAATGCGAGTGACCCCGCTCCCCTTCAGTATATCGCTCCGTACGCAGGATGCGCAATGGGTGAATACTTTATGGACAAGGGACGCGACGTTCTTATAATTTATGATGACCTTTCAAAGCATGCGGTTGCTTACCGTGCGCTTTCCCTTCTTATCAGACGCCCTCCGGGACGTGAAGCATATCCCGGTGACGTATTCTATCTTCATTCAAGACTTCTTGAAAGAGCCGCAAGACTTGCGCCCGAATACGGCGGAGGCTCACTTACAGCTCTTCCGATAATAGAAACTCAGGCGGGTGACGTTTCCGCGTACATCCCCACTAACGTTATCTCCATTACCGACGGTCAGATATTCCTTGAGTCAGAGCTTTTCCACTCGGGCGTAAGACCTGCGGTTAACCCCGGTATCTCTGTATCCCGTGTTGGAGGTAATGCTCAGATCAAGGCAATGAAAAAGGTCTCCGGTACGCTTAAGCTTCTCTACTCGCAGTACCGTGAGCTTCAGGGATTTGCTCAGTTCGGTTCGGACCTTGACGCAGATACAAAAGCAAGACTTGAACAGGGTGCGCGTATAGTTGAGGTTCTCAAGCAGAACAGAAACTCTCCTATTGCCGTTGAGCTTCAGGTTGCGATCATTTATGCGGTAGTTAACAATATGCTCCGCGAAATACCCACAGCGGACGTTCATCGCTTTGAAGAGGAATTGTTCGAGTATCTTATCGCAGTAAAAGCAGATCTTCTTTCAACCATTAGAGAAACAGGAGATCTTTCAGCAGAAAGCGCATCGGAGCTTAAAGAAGCAATTCTTTGCGTAAAGGAAAAATTTATCAAATAATAATTTAGAAAGGATGTGTATAGCATGGCTGGAATGAATGACATCAAGGCCCGTATAAAAAGTGTTGAAAGCACGATGCAGATTACTAAAGCTATGGAGCTTGTTGCTACCTCAAAGCTTCGCCGTGCAAAGGAAACTGTTGAACGTACACGCCCCTTCTATCAGATCTTAGGTAAGGCTATTGACGATATCGCATCAATTTCCGAGGAAGCAAATTCCGTATGGTTTGATGGTTCCCGCTCTTCAAAAACTCTTTTTATAGTGTTTGCCGGAGACAGAGGACTTGCCGGAGGATATAATTCCAATATTTTCAAATTGGCGGAAAAATTAAGCCGTGGAAAGGAAGCCATTTGGTTGCCCATTGGTAAAAAAGCATTGGAATACTATAAACATCGAAATTATGATATTTATAGTGACATTTTCGCAAATGCCGCCGATCAAAGCGTTGGCTCAATCCTCTCGCTCGGAAAAATAGTTGCAGAAGGCTTTGCAAACGATTCTTACGGTGAAGTAGTTATTGTATTCACAGAGTTTGTTTCTATGATGACTCAAAAAGCGGTTTATGAAAAGCTTTTACCACTTGACGTACCAAAAGCTGCGGAACAAACCGAATTCTTGACAGATTGCGATCCAAACGAAATAATCAATCAGATAGTACCCGAGTACGTAGGCGGTATTCTCTACTCCGCTCTTTGCGAAAGCCTCGCTTCAGAATCGGGTGCAAGAAGAATGGCAATGAACTCAGCCAATAAAAATGCTGAAGAAATCATTGGTTCCCTTATGCTTCACTATAACAGAGCCCGTCAGGCAGCAATTACCCAGGAAATTACAGAAATCGTGTCAGGCGCTGAGGCACTTTAATCTCGCGCGGACAGTTTGAAAGGAATTAAGCAGATGAAAAAGAACATCGGCAAAGTTATACAGATTATAGGACCTGTCCTTGACATCAGATTTGAAAACGGACAGCTTCCCGACTTGCTCGGCGCTATAGAGATCGAGCACGAAGGAAAAACAGTGGTCTGTGAAGTAGCAAGCCAGCTCGGTGACGACGTTGTCAGATGCATAGCTATGTCATCTACAGACGGTATGTCAAGAGGTATGGAGGCAGTATATACGGGTACCGGTATTACCGTTCCCGTAGGTAAGGAAACTCTTGGAAGAATATTCAATCTTCTCGGAGAGCCCATTGATAACCTCCCTGCTCCCGAAAATGCTGAAAAATGGTGCATTCACAGAGATCCCCCCTCCTATGCTGAACAGGAAAGCGCTACCGAAATACTCGAAACAGGTATTAAGGTAGTTGACCTTATCGCTCCCTATACTAAGGGCGGTAAGATCGGTCTTTTCGGCGGTGCTGGAGTTGGAAAAACAGTACTTATTATGGAGCTTATCAATAATGTAGCTAAGGAACACGGCGGAATATCCGTATTCACGGGTGTTGGTGAGCGAACAAGAGAGGGCAACGACCTCTATAATGAAATGAAGGAATCCGGAGTTCTTTCAAAGACCGCACTCGTTTACGGTCAGATGAACGAGCCTCCGGGAGCAAGAATGAGAGTAGGTCTTTCCGGTCTTACAATGGCTGAATACTTCAGAGATGAGGAAGGCCAGGACGTTCTTCTCTTCATAGACAATATTTACAGATTTACACAGGCAGGATCAGAGGTTTCCGCACTTCTCGGAAGAATGCCTTCTGCCGTTGGTTATCAGCCTACGCTTGCTACAGAAATGGGTGCGCTTCAGGAGCGAATTACTTCAACCAAGCGCGGTTCTATTACTTCTGTACAGGCAGTTTACGTTCCTGCTGATGACCTTACTGACCCCGCGCCTGCTACTACCTTCGCACACCTTGATGCTACAACGGTTCTTTCCCGTAGCATAGCATCTCTCGGTATCTATCCCGCGGTTGACCCCCTTGAATCCACTTCAAGAATTCTCTCCCCCGACGTAGTTGGTATCGAGCATTACGAGGTAGCTCGCGAGGTACAGAAAATGCTTCAGAGATATAAGGAGCTTCAGGATATTATCGCTATTATGGGTATGGAGGAATTGTCCGAGGATGATAAACTCGTCGTTAATCGCGCAAGAAAGATCCAGAGATTCCTTTCTCAGCCCTTCTCTGTTGCGGAGCAGTTTACAGGTATGCAGGGTAAATACGTTCCCGTTAAGGAAACTATCCGTGGCTTCAGAGAAATACTCGACGGCAAGCACGATAACCTTCCCGAGAGCGCGTTCCTCTTTGTGGGAACTATTGACGAAGCGGTTGAAAAAGCAAAGAGCTTGGCTCAATAATTGGCCGCAGGGTGAATACTATGAAGGAATTCCATCTTGAAATCGTAACTCCCGATGGGTTAGCCTATGAAGGTATGATCGAAAGTCTCTTGGTAAATACCAGTGAAGGAACTGTCGAATTTCTGGCAGGTCATATAGATTATGTTACCGCGCTTGGAATAGGCAAGATTCGTATCAGGGAAAACGGCAGAGATAGATTTGCATCTGTTTCCGGTGGCTTTGTAACCGTTTCTCAGAGTGAAGTAAAGCTTGTTGCCATTACCTTTGAATTTGCTGAAAATATTGATATCGACAGAGCTAAGTTAGCTAAACAAAGAGCAACTGACGTAATTGCGACATCAAAGGATTCAAAAGCCGTTGAAATAGCTAAACTCAAGCTTCAAAGAGCACTTTCCAGAATCAAAGTATACGAGTTAAAATAACAGAAAAAGCAGAAAAGTTAAACTTTTCTGCTTTTTTATTGTAATATCAATAAATTTGTGTTATTATTAATAAAAAGCACTTTTATGAGGCATTTTATGAAGAAACTATTATATCAATATACTCAAAAACACAAAGTACTTCTCTGTCTGATTGCAATCCTGATGCTTGCAATATTGTGCCTTCTAATATTCAGACACATTCATTCATACGGAGAATGGGAATTGTATAAAGAGCCTTCTTGCAATAGCTATGGAATTGAAAGAAGATACTGCAATTGTGGTGAGATGCAGGATAGAAGGCTTGATATGCTTGATCACACCGAGGGAGATTGGGAGTTTGACGAGATCAATTCCCTTCGCCAAAAAAGATGTACTGTTTGCCAAAGCATAATAACAACAGAATCACTTACGAACCATTCTCACACCTTTGGCGAATGGATAACCGTACAACAAGTCACCTGTACCACGAATGGTTTACAATCAAGAGCTTGCGATTGCGGTTTTAAGCAGGAAGAAATTATAAAAGCACCCGGTCACACCTTCACTGATTGGGAAACAATCATTTATGCATCCTGTTCGGAAGTAGGATTAAAAAAACGCTCATGCCCTTGCGGCCACAGTGAAATTCAAGAGATCGACACTCTTGAGCATATCATGGGCAATTGGATCCTCAACGGAATTTACAAGGAATACCCTTGTATAAACTGCGGGGACATTTTAAAAAGCGAAGCAATTCAAACCTCGTCCGGTTTGAATATTAACGGATCATCCATTGCCGGAATAGGCACCTGCAAGGATGTAGATATAGTTATTCCCGAAGAAGTTGACGGAGTGTGTATTGACTCTATAAATAAAAAAGCTTTTCAATACAGCAACTCTATCAATAGTGTTATTATCCCAAATACCGTTAAATTCATTGGTGATTACGCATTTTATGAAGCATCTTCATTGAAAAATATTCACCTTGGAAACGGAATATATGACATTGGTGAGCACGCCTTTGGCTCGTGCGCCAATTTGCAGGAAATAAGCATCCCCGAAGGAGTAACTGTATTAAGGGAAAATACGTTTGAGTATTGCTCGTCTTTACATTCGGTAAGCCTCCCGAACACTTTAGAAAGCCTTGAAGCATTAGTGTTCTTCTATTGCAGCAACCTTACTGATATTTATTTTAACGGTTCCGTTGATGAATGGAACTCAATAGAAAAGCACGAAAATTGGAGTGTTGGTACTGATAGCTATACAATTCATTGTACAGACGGAAATATTAAAAGCTAAAAAGAGGTGGATAAAATCCACCTCTTTCATTTATCTGTTTGCACCGCAACAGTTCTTATATTTTTTACCACTGCCACAGGGACAAGGATCGTTTCTGCCGACCTTTTCCCCCTTAACGACGGTGATCTTTTTCTTTGCAATCTCACCCGAAGCAGATTCGGTAATGGGATTTGCTATCTGAACTCTTTCCGTGTCGGGAGCCTTTTTGGTAAGACAAAGAATCATTCTCGCGGTATTCTCGCGAATATCACCAACAAGCTCATCGAACATGTCAGCGCCGCGGAAGCGGTACTCGTTAACGGGATCGCGCTGTGCGTAACCCTGAAGTCCAACGCTTCCCTTTAGATCATCCATAGCATCGATATGATCCATCCACTTGCGGTCAACGTTACGGAGAAGGACCGCACGTTCTATCTCACGCATATTTTCCGCTCCGAAAAGATCCTCTTTTTCCTTGTAAACGTCGTTAGCGCGCTCCGATAAAAGCTCTGTCATATAATTTACATCGCGCTCACTTATAGATTTGCTGTCAACGTACTTGCGAAGCTCAACAAACGGATATTTTTCTCTGAGAAGAGGAATAAAATATGCATCCAAAGCTTTCACATCCAAGGATTTTGCATCCGCGTCATAAAGCTCGGAAATCTTCTGCTCAACAGTTTCAGCTATCATATTGGCGATCTTACCGGAAATATCAGCTCCGTTAAGCACGTCCTGACGCTGCTTATAGATAAGCTCTCTTTGCTTATTCATAACGTCGTCATAAGCAAGAACGTTTTTACGTCTCTTAAAGTTAAGGTCCTCTACCTTCTTTTGAGAAGACTCTATAACACCTGAGAAAGCTTTGAAATCGAGACAATCTTCGTCACTCATACCGAGATTGCTGGCAATGAGATGCATTCTCTCTCCGCCAAACAAGCGCATAAGATCATCCTCGAGAGAAAGGAAAAAGCAGGACTCACCGGGATCTCCCTGACGACCGGAACGACCTCTTAACTGGTTGTCAATACGTCTGGATTCGTGTCGCTCGGAGCCAAGGATGAACAAGCCACCGGCTTCTCTGACCTTCTGTGCCTCGGGCTCGATCTCCTTTTTATATTTCTTATTAAGCTCGGCAAAGGTTCTGCGGGCTTCCATTATCTCCTCGTCATCAACTACGGACGTACCGGTAGAAAGTGAAATAAGCTCATCGGAGTAGCCCCTCTTTCTCATCTCATTCTTTGCCATAAACTCGGAGTTACCTCCAAGCATAATATCGGTTCCACGTCCTGCCATATTGGTAGAGATCGTAACTGCGCCAAGCTTACCTGCCTGCGCAACTATCTCCGCTTCCTTTTCGTGAAGCTTTGCATTAAGTACCGTGTGCTTGATTCCCTCTCTGTCAAGAAGCTTTGAAAGAATCTCGGATTTGTCGATTGAAACAGTACCGACAAGAACGGGCTGACCCTTGGCGTGGCATTCCTTTACCTTGTTAACGATAGCTCTGTACTTTCCGTTGATCGTTTTATAAAGAACGTCATTGTGGTCGATTCTCACCATTGGCTTATTGGTGGGAATTTCAACAACGTCAAGCGTGTATATCTCGCGGAATTCAGCATCCTCTGTAAGAGCAGTACCCGTCATACCGGAGAGCTTCTTATACATTCTGAAGTAATTCTGGAAGGTGATCGTAGCAAGAGTCTGATTTTCCTTTTCGATCTTAACTCTTTCCTTAGCTTCAATAGCCTGATGAAGACCGTTAGAGTATCTTCTTCCCGGCATAAGACGTCCCGTAAATGCATCAACGATCATTACACCGTTTTCGTTTACAACGTAATCAACATCGCGCTTCATTGTACCGTAAGCACGGATGGCTTGGTTGATGTGGTGAGCGATCTCATTATTTTCGGGATCGCTGAGGTTTTCAATACCAAAGAATTGCTCAGCCTTGCGAGTGCCCGCAGGTGTTATAACGGCATTCTTTGCCTTTTCATCAACGATATAATCCGCATCGACGTCATCGTTGTCGTCCTTAGCATTAAGCTCCTTAACAACCAGCTTTTTAAACTTACGTACAAGCGTGTCTGCCTTTGTGTAAAGATCAGTCGAGGGATCTCCCGCGCCCGAAATGATAAGGGGAGTTCTCGCCTCATCAATAAGAATGGAGTCAACCTCGTCAACGATTGCAAAATTATGACCGCGCTGTGAAAGATGCTGCTTGTAAACCACCATATTATCACGAAGATAGTCAAATCCAAACTCGTTATTAGTGCCGTAAGTAATATCCGCAGCATAGGCAGCCTGTTTATCCGCAGGGCTTTGTCCGTGAACAACTATTCCGGTCGTAAGTCCCATAAAGCCGTAAACTCTACCCATTTCTTCACTGTCACGGCAAGCAAGGTAATCGTTAACGGTAACAATATGAACTCCTTCACCGGTCAAAGCGTTAAGGTAGGCAGGCATGGTAGCCACAAGAGTTTTACCCTCACCGGTTTTCATTTCTGCAATTCTACCCTGATGAAGTATAATACCGCCTATGAGCTGCACTCTGAAAGGTCGCTTGCCCAAAACACGATCCGCAGCTTCTCTTACTGCTGCAAAAGCATCCGGAAGTATATCATCAAGTGTTTCACCGTTTGCAAGTCTTTCCTTGAATTTAGGTGTCATACCTGAAAGTTCAGCATCTGTCATAGCAGAATACTTGTCCGCAAGAGCTTCGATCTGATTAACAGTTTTATCTATTTTCTTAAGTTCTCTTTCGCTGTAAGTGCCAAAGAGCTTATCAAAAAGTCCCATTTAATCCTCCAAAAATATAAATATCATCTTATTATACTACAACTGCAAAATAATTACCATACTTTTTTGTAAATTTTTTGTTTTATTATTGAAAAAACAACAATTTTATTATATAATTGTGTGGTAAATCAAAATATGAGGAAATAAAAATGGCAAATATAAATATAGTTCTTCACGAGCCCGAAATTCCACAAAACACCGGAAATATAGCCAGAACCTGCGCAGCAACAGGGGCGGCTCTCCATATAATAAAGCCTATGGGATTTGAGATAGATGATAAAAAGCTAAAACGCGCAGGACTTGACTATTGGCATCTGCTCGATATAACGTATTATGAAAATCTTGACGACTTCTTCGCAAGAAATCCCGATGCCAATGTTTTTTACTTTACTACCAAGGCTCCGCGAAAATATACTGAAGCAGCATTTCAAGGAAAAGTATTTTTAATGTTTGGAAAAGAATCCAAGGGACTGCCAGAATCCCTGCTTGAAAAAAATCCGAACACCTGCGTAAGAATTCCTATGAGACCAAACCTTCGCTCACTCAATCTCTCCAACTCAGTAGCAATTGCTGTTTACGAAGTATTCAGGCAAAATGATTTTGAAGGATTATTGGAGGAAGGCACACCCACAACGTTTATGTGGGAAAATTATAAAATATAGAAAGGAGTTTTTACATGAAGGTTCTTGTTGCGATGAGCGGCGGTGTTGACAGTGCCGTTTGCGCATATCTTATCAAGCAAAGTCACGAAGCAATTGGTGTAACTATGAGACTTCACGATGAAAGCGATAATTTAATATACGGTGAGAATTCCTGTTGCTCTGCGCAGGATATCAGCGACGCGAGGGCAGTTTGTGATATCCTTAATATACCTCACGAGGTACACGATTTCGGGGCTGCATTTAAGGATTGTGTAATATCAGACTTTATAAACTGCTATAAGAGTGGCGCAACCCCCAACCCTTGCATCGTGTGCAACAGAAGAATTAAGTTCGAGAGACTGCTTAAAATGGCTGTAGAGCGCGGTTATGATGCCATAGCTACAGGACACTATGCTCGCATTGAAAAGAGCGCAGAGGGACGGTATTTGCTCAAAAAAGCGGTAGATGCTTCAAAGGATCAGAGCTATGTGCTCTATTCCCTTTCTCAAGAGCAATTATCACGTACAATTTTTCCCCTTGGCGAAATGACCAAGACAGAAGCAAGAGACCTTGCAGAAGGCTTGGGCTTTACCAATGCGCGAAAGCACGACAGCCAGGATATCTGCTTTGTGCCCGACGGAGATTACGTTTCCTTCATTGAGCGCTCAACGGGTGAAAGCTTTGAAAAAGGCGATTTTATTGATATCAACGGCAATATTCTCGGTAAACACGAGGGTATTATTAAATATACCATAGGACAGCGCAAAGGACTTGGCATAGCGCTTGGCGAGCCTGCCTACGTGATAGAAAAGAATATTCAAAGCAATACAGTCGTTCTCGGCAAAAACTCCGATCTTTTCAAAACGGAGCTGACTGCAAGCAATATCAATCTTATTTCCTGTGAGTCTATTCCCTCTCCGGTGCGTGTAAAAGCAAAGATAAGATATAATCAAAAGGAGCAGCCCGCCACAGTTGAGCAATTATCTCACGATAGGATAAGAATCGTTTTTGATGAGCCTCAGCGCGCCATCACCAAGGGTCAATCCGTTGTCCTTTATGACGGAGATATCGTTGTCGGTGGAGGAATTATTGAATAAATATCAATATTTATTGATTTTTTCAAAAGTATGTTGACTATAATTAAGTAGTATGGTATAATCTATTCACTCGAGGGAGTAGTTTGCGTATTACGCGATATGTCAACATCAAGACTAAGCTCTGGCATATCTTAATTAACAAGACTCAAGTGTAGAAATACACTTGAGTCTTTTTTATTTTTCCTGCTCCCAAATGGTAGAAAGGAGTATATATGAATTACCACAACCAAACAAAAGAAAACGTACTGACATTATTGACCACCACGAATACCGGACTTTCAAACGAGGAAGCAAAAAACAGAATAGCAGCAAACGGTAAAAACAAGCTAAAGGAAGCCCAAAAGGATTCTAACCTTAAAAGATTTTTCAAGCAATTGCTTGAGCCCATGACGGTAATACTTATCGTCGCCGCGGCTATATCTGCGGGAGTTGAGATCTATAACGGCGTCAGCAGCGGACATTGGGCGTTCCCTACTGATGTTATAATTATTCTCGCGGTAGTAATTATTAACGCGATCCTTGGAGTCCTTCAGGAAAGTAAGGCAGAAAAAGCGATAGAAGCGTTACAGGAGATAGCCGCCGCAACCAGCAAGGTCATCCGCGACGGCAAGCAGATCACCGTGAAAAGCGAGGATCTCGCTATAGGTGATATCATCGTTCTTGAAGCGGGTGACGCAGTTCCCGCGGATGCGAGAATTATTGAATCTGCTTCCATTAAAGCCGAGGAATCAGCACTCACCGGTGAAAGCGTACCCGTAAATAAGACTGATGAAACTATGGATAATGAGGATATTCCCTTAGGTGACCGTAAAAATATGGTCTATATGGGAAGCGTCATTGTTTACGGTCGCGGCAAGGCAGTTGTCTGCGCAACAGGAATGGATACCGAAATGGGAAAGATAGCGAATGCCCTCACAAATGCAAAGGAAGGAAAAACGCCTTTGCAAATTAAGCTTGCTCAGCTTTCAAAGATACTTACCTATCTTGTTATAGGCATCTGCATTGTGATATTCGGTGTTCAGCTTGTGCGTTACGGTCTCGGATTTGATACGGTTCTCTCCTCTTTTATGCTTGCCATCTCGTTGGCAGTTGCGGCAATACCGGAAGGACTTTCAACAGTCGTTACGATAGTTCTTTCGATCGGCGTTACCAATATGTCAAAGCAAAACGCGATCATACGAAAGCTCACGGCAGTTGAAACCCTTGGATGCACACAAATCATATGCTCCGACAAAACGGGAACGTTAACACAAAATAAAATGACCGTTGTCGAGCATTACGGAAGCGACGAAGAAGTAATAGCTAACGCTATGTCATTATGCTCCGATGCCGAGTATGACACAAGCATTGGCGAGGCAGTGGGCGAACCTACCGAATGCGCTCTTGTAAACTATGCTGAAAAGATAGGCAAATCCAAAAATGCGCAAAAAGAAAAATACGTAAGGATAGGCGAGATACCGTTTGATTCAATGCGAAAAATGATGTCAACGGTTCACAAGACCGAAAACAGGGAAATCATACAGTTCACTAAGGGCGCGCCCGATGAGATCCTTAAGATATGTACAACCGCTATAGTAAACGGAAAAGAGGTACGACTTACTAATGAACTAAAGAATGATATCCTTAAAGCAAATAAGAGTATGGCTGATAAGGCTCTGCGCGTTCTTGCCGTTGCAACCAAAAGACTACCCGGTGTTCCCGACTCATACGAAGCAAACCATCTTGAAAATGACTTGTGCTTCATCGGTATGGTGGGTATGATCGACCCAGTTCGACCCGAGGTAAAATCAGCGATCGACAAATGCAGGCTTGCAGGCATACGTCCTATAATGATAACGGGTGACCATAAGGATACCGCAGTAGCCATAGCAACTGAGCTTGGGATAATTTCCGGCTCATCGGAGGCTATTACGGGCGCGGAGCTTGACGATATATCGGAGAGCGAATTTGAAAAGCTTGTTGATAAATATTCGGTTTATGCGCGCGTTCAACCCGAGCATAAAACGAGGATAGTAAACGCTTGGCAAAAGCGCGGCAAGGTAACTGCTATGACGGGAGACGGAGTAAACGACGCGCCGTCAATAAAGAATGCGGATATAGGCATCGGTATGGGAATCACCGGAACGGACGTAACAAAAAATGTTGCGGATATGATCCTTGCAGACGATAATTTTGCGACCATCGTTTCCGCTGCCGCAGAAGGCAGAAGGATATACGATAACATAAGAAAAGCAATTCAATTCCTTCTTGCCTCCAATCTTTCGGAGGTTCTCGCAATATTCTTTGCAACACTTCTCGGATTTACCGTATTTAAACCCGTTCAGCTCCTTTGGATAAACCTTATTACCGACTGCTTCCCCGCCTTAGCACTTGGTATGGAGAAGCCCGAGGATGACGTAATGAAACGTGAACCTCGCGACAGTAAAGAAGGCATTTTTGCAGGCGGCTTGGGATTTGCAGTAATCTATCAAGGAATATTAGTAACTCTTATTACATTGATCTCTTATTTTATCGGCAGTTATTTTGAAAACGGTGCATTATCCTTTACCGCGGACAGCATACTCGGCAGCACTATGGCATTTCTAACGCTTGCTATGTGTGAGGTGTTCCACTCCTTCAATATGCGTTCTCAAAGAACCTCACTTTTCAAAATGAAAACTCAGAATTTGTGGTTGCTCGGCGCAGGTGCTCTTTCCTTGCTTTTAACGTCACTCGTAGTTCTTATCGAACCCATAGCGGCTATATTCGGTATGGTGAGCATTGGATTTAAAGAGTATATTGTCGCTATGCTACTGGGTCTTACAATAATCCCCCTCGTTGAGATAGCAAAAATGATAACAGGAAAATCAACAAAATAAAAAAATACGGTGAGAGCGATCTCACCGTGTTTTTTTATTTGCCCGATATTTTTACGAGCTTTTTAATACCATCTTCAATAGCAAGGACCAATTTATCAATATCGTCCTTGGTATTCTGAGCAGATAGACTGATCCTCATAGAGCAATCCGCCTCAAAATCGGTCATACCAAAGCCCTTGAGTGCTCTGCTCACCCTTTTGCTTGCAGAGTTTGAGGAGCAGGCAGAACCGCTCGAAACGTAAATAGCACTCGCCGAAAGATGGTGGAGCATTGTTTCGCTCTTTATCGAAGGAAGAGTAATGTTAATAATATGCGGAGCGCATTCACCAAGTGGTGTATTTACTCTTACGTTTAACGCAGAGAGCTTATCAACGGCATAAGAACGCAGATCACGTAATACCCCTATGTCCTTCGCAAGATTTTTATATCCTCTTTCCGCTGCAGCGCCAAAGCCGACAATTCCAATAAAATTTTCAGTTCCCGAACGGAAGGAGCTTTCCTGCCCACCGCCGTAAATAATCGGTTGCAGCTGCTTTTTCTTGATAACGTCGGAGCTAACGTAAAGCGCGCCAATTCCCTTCGGACCGTGTATCTTGTGCGCGCTTATACTAACAAGATCCGCATAAAGCTCCAAGGGACTGACCTTCATTTTCATATAGGACTGCACCGCGTCCGTATGCGTAACAACGTCGGGATTTATCTGCTTTGCAAGCTTAAAGCAATCCTTGATATTATAAACTGCGCCCGTTTCATTGTTAACGTGCATAATGGTAACAAGCAATGTATTCTTATTCATCGCTGCACCAAACTCATCCATATCAATTCTTCCGCCAACAGTTGAAAGCCTTACGACCTCAAATCCATCAGCCTCAAGCCTTTGAAGTGTTTTTTCAATAGCAGAATGCTCAGAATCAGTTGTAATTATTCTGTTAGCTCTTCTCGTTTTTGCATAAGCTACACCGAGAAGCGCAAGATTATCCGCTTCCGTTCCGCCTGCAGTAAATATAAGATTATCTGCCTTGCCGTTTCTGACAAAAAGCGAACACAGTATCTTTTTCCGTGCCTCTTCAATCATTTTAGAGGATTCAAAGCCCTTGGAATGAAGCGACGAAGGGTTTCCGTAGCACTCCATAGCACTAAGCATCGCGCGCTTCGCCTCATCACATATAGGAGTAGTAGCGCTGTTATCCAAATATACTTCCGCCATATTATTTCAACTCCATAACGGTTTGAGCCGCACTCATAATGCCGATCTTACCGCTTTCGTAAGTAAGACCGCCTTGGAAATATACAGTGTAAGGAGGACGTATGGGACCGTCCGCGGAAAGCTCAATTGAAGAGCCCTGCGTGAATGCACCCGCCGCCATAATTACCTTATCGGTGTATCCGGGCATATCCCAAGGCTCGGGAGTTACAAACGCGTCAACGGGTGAGCCCGCCTGTATGCCGCGGCAGAAAGCGCAAAGCACCTCGGGGTCCCCCGTAATAACGGACTGAATTATATCCGAACGCTTCTCCGTCCACTTGGGAGATGCGTTGTAACCCATTTTTTCAAATATATATGCAGCAAGATAACCTGTTTTAAGAGCCTGAGCGGTAGTATGAGGAGCGTAGAAAAGTCCCTTATAAAGGCTTTTGTTCTGCCCTATGGTCGCGCCTACCTCCGCACCCGTTCCGGGCGAGGTAAGTCTGTAGCTTACAAGCTCAATAGCATGCTTCGTTCCTGCAAAATATCCACCCGTTTCAGCCATACCGCCGCCGGGATTCTTAATAAGAGAACCTATGCAAAGATCTGCGCCAACAGAAACCGGCTCGCGCTCTTCAACGAACTCGCCGTAGCAGTTGTCAACCACAACAAATGTATTTGGAGAAAGGGATTTCACAAATCTCGCCATCTCACCGATCTCATCGACCGTAAGGGTTCTTCTGTTTAAATATCCCTTGGAGCGCTGAATGAATACCATTTTGATCTTTTGTCCGTTGACCTTCAATTCTCTGCCAACGCTTTCATAGTCAAACGTGCCATCATCCTTAAGCTCGATCTGGCGGTATTCCACACCAAAATCCTTAAGAGAGCCATTGCCCGCTTCTCCAACTATTCCAATAACCTCTTCAAGGGTATCGTAAGGCTTTCCAGCAACAGAAAGCATAATATCGCCGGGGCGTAGAATACCGAAAAGACCGATAGTAAGCGCGTGTGTGCCGTTTGCTATAGAATGTCTGACGAGTGCGGCTTCACATCCAAACACGTCCGCCCAAATCTCTTCAAGCACGTCCCTGCCCTTATCATCATAGCCGTAACCACTTGTTGAACCGAACATAGCATCGGAAACACGATGTTCTGCAAACGCTCTCATCACCTTTTGCGTATTCTTAAATGAAACTCTGTCGATCTCGTCAAAGGTATCGCGAAGAGCTATCTCCGCTTCTGCGACAAGATCCAAAACTTCGTTTGAAAAAACCATAATTACTCCTTAATAAACTCAAATGCGAGATTGATGCAAGCCCTATAGTCATTCATATCGATCATCTCAACACCGGAGTGAATATATCTTGAGGGTATGGATATAGCACCTGCGCGGCATCCACTTCCCGTCATCTGTATGGAGGACGTATCAGTTCCACCGTACGCAAGTATCTCAAGCTGTGATTTGATACCCTTTTCCTTTGAAAGTCTTGCAAGCCTGTCCACGATCTCCGAATCGCAGATAACACTCATATCCTTAATCTTGATAGCCGCGCCGCCGCCAAGCTTAACTGCCATAGGCTTTGAGCCTGCTGTGTCACCCGTTCCGGTAACGTCAAATGTAAGAGAAACGTCGGGCTCTATTGCAAATGCAGCAGTCTTTGAGCCTCTGCAGCCAACCTCCTCCTGAACGCTGAATACGTAATAAATATCGTCAGCCACGGGTTCTGCCGCTACTCTCTTGGCGATCTCAAGCACAATACCGCAGCCCGCTCTGTCGTCAAGGGGTCTGCCAACCACTCTGCTTGCATTAAGCTTTGTAAGATTGGACTTAAGAACGAACGTATCGCCGATCTTAACTCTTCTTTCAGCACTCTTCTTGTTGTCCGCACCGATATCGATATACATAAGATCGGGTGCGAAATCAGAAGCCTTCGTGCCCGAATTGGGAACGAGTACGCCGTGAACTCCGTTTTCGGAAACTACCTCGCCAAAGGCGCAAGCAACCCAGTTGATGCCGCCAATGGGAGCAACACGGATAAAGCCACTATCCTCTACAAAGTTTACTATAAAACCAATCTCGTCCATATGTCCGCAAAGGAGAACCTTTTTAGGATTTTCAGAATATCCGCGCTTAACGGCAATAAGGTTGCCGAGTGCGTCAATATATGACTCGTCACAATAAGGCGCGATCATTTCCTTAAGAGTATTTGCAACACGATGCTCGTGGCCGGAAACACCGTGAACGAGAGTTATTTGTTTAAGTGTATTATACATAATTTATACCTCAGCTTTCATATTCTTGAGCATTGCGAAAACAAGCTCTCTTATTGATTCGTAATCATCCATACTTGCTACGCAGGCGGGCGAGTGAAGATATCTCGTGCCCATTGAAATAGCAACACATTTAACACCCTTGCCCGATTTGTGTATATGTCCGGCATCATTTCCACCTGAAACATATCTCTTAACCTGCGCCTTGATATAATTCTCTTTTGCAGTATTAAGTGTAAAATTAACAAAATCCGCATTGTAAATTGTAGATCTGTCCATAATGGAAATTACACCGCCGCTTCCAACGTCGGCAACTCTCTTGTGATCGGGAGCACCTGCAATATCGCCAATAGCGGTTGACTCAAGGATGATTGCGCGAGAGGGCTTTACCTTCTCTGCGGCAACTCTTGCGCCGGAAAGACCCACCTCTTCTCTTACGGTAAAGCAGAAATAGGTATCAAAAGGAAGCGTAATATTATTCTCTCTGATTCTGCGAATGATCTCGATCATTGCGCAACAGCCCGCTCTGTCGTCGATAGCCTTTCCCTTTGCATATTTATTATCAGTTCCGAAAAATACGAAATCAGAATTGAATACACCGAAATCACCAATATTCACGTATTCCTTGACCTCATCTTCATCCTTAGCTCCGATGTCTATATACATTTCTTTTATGGGAGTAACGGAAAATCTATCCTCGCGTCTCTTGTGATGTATTGCCTTTGCTGCAATCACACCGTTTATCCTAGTCTTTTCATTTCCCAAAATTACCTGTTTTCCGTAAAGCACCTTAGGATCAATACCGCCAAGGTTAGAAAACTTTATGTATCCGTCAGAATCAATATCGGTTATCATAAATCCGACCTCATCCATATGCGAGGAGATCATTACTCTGTCACTTGACTCACCCTTAATAAGAGCATAAACGTTTCCAAATGTATCCTTAACTATCCTGTCGCAATTATCCTCAAGCTGTTCGATTATTGCATCCGCTACCTCATTTTCGAATCCGGTAGGACCGAATTTCTGACATAAATATTCAAGTAATTCTCTACCCTGTAATCTCATATCTCAATTCCTCCCTTACCGTATTCTTCAGCAATCCTTTTATCCGTAATAAAAGCGGAAATAAGATCGCTAAGTGTTTTTGTATCCTCAATTGTTATGATCTCATTGTATGTATGCATCGATGCAAGCGGGAGACCAACGTCAACCGTGGGAATTCCCTCCCTTGCAAGCTGAATTGAAACCGCATTTGTACCCGTATGTGTAGGAGAAACAGAGATCTGATAAGGGATCTCCTTATCCTTAGCCGCGTCAATAAGCATATTTGTGAGTTTTCTGTCCGTAACTGCGGAAATAGTGATCGACGGTCCCTTGCCAAGCTCAACCGTCTCCTCTTTTTTAGTGCCGGGAACTCTGCCAAGATTTACGTCAATGCTCATAGCATAATCGGGATTAAGGGCATATGCTCCGGGAGCGACCATATCCGTGACCTCCTCACAGCACGAAAGCATAACGTAAACGTCACCTGCAAGCTCTTCACAAGGAGTGGTAACGGTCGCGTAAACAGCACAGGCAGCGCAAGCCTTGTCGTCAAAGCTCTTGCCCATTATCCTACCGTTAAGCATCTCGGTATATTTGGGCGCAAATCCAACGGGAGTACCGATCCTTATTTTGCTTTCAAGCTCCTCTTTTGTAAGACAAGTGTCAATAAGCAGCTCGTCGATCTTTGGCAGCTCCTTACCGTCTCCGCTCGCAAGATGAGGGGGAGTCGATGCTATCACGCCGAAAAGTCTTTCCTCGTTTCCGTAAATAATAACGTCGCTTGCCTGAAGAATACCCGTATCGATACCGCCAATATTGGTAACGCGAAGGAATCCACCGTCAAGTATCTCCGTAACGTACATACCGATCTCATCCATATGAGCGTCAAGCATAATTTTATGGGCATTTTCCTTGCCGCATTTTTTAACGAATATCTGATTGCCAACCTTATCGAGATAACACTCGTCAAAATGCTCTCCGATAAGAGCAATCAATTTTTCTCTTTCAAATCTTTCAAATCCTCCGATTGACATCAAGGATGAAAGATCAACTATCAATTTTTTAAGCTCCATATTTTTCTCCAATCTATTTAAAATCATTAACTATCTCTTTAAATCTGTTGCCGCGCTCCATAAAGTTTTTAAAAGCATCAAAGCTTGCGCAGGCAGGCGATAAAAGTACAGTATCGTCTTTTTTCGCTATTTTCCTTGAAAGCCCCACAGCCCTTTCAAAATCTTTTTCAATATACACCCCTATGTTCGCTTCTTCTTTAAGAATAACGTCGTGTATCTTCTCTGCAGTAGCACCGGTCAGAATAACGGCTTTGGCTTTTTCTTTAAGTGCCTTTGCAAGCGGCTCGAACGGAATATTCTTATCATAGCCGCCACAGATCACTATTGGATTTTCCGTTAAAGCAGAAAGCGCCGCCGCTGTGCGCGAGGGACTTGAGTCGATCGAGCTGTTATAGTATTTCACACCGTCAAGCTCACGAACAAATTCAAGTCGATGCTCCACTCCCTTAAAGGTAGTAGCCACGTATCTTACAGTTTCATTTGAAACAAGACCGTTTGTCAATGAGATCGCAGCCATATAATTCTCAATATTATGAGTGCCGGGTAATAATATTTTTTCGGTCGAAAGAACGGAATTATTGCACAATCTTTCTTTGCCGTGGTGCTTATAGCTCATCAGCTCCCATATCAACCCGTATTCTACCGTAAATGCGGATTTCAAATTGGGTATTATTGCTCTCATATCCTGCTCTGTTGATTTCGATGAAAACAAGGTTATTTCACAAGGACAATCTTCAAGCAGCTTTATGCAGGTCTCATTGTCAAAATTGGTAGTAAGGTGGGTGCATCCGTGCTTGTATATGTTTGTCTTTGCCCAAACGTATTCATCCATATCCTTGTGCCAATCAAGGTGATTTGGACTCAGATTTGTAATGACCGCTCGCTCGGGTGAGCGCTTCATAGTGAAAAGCTGAAAGCTCGATAGCTCAAGCACGCAAATATCATGCTCGGTCATCTCCCCAACCTTCGAAAGCAACGGAGTCCCGATATTTCCGCCAACGTAAACATTTGTGTCCGTATTTTCAAATTCCTTCTCAAGAAGCTTATAAGAAATAGTGGTCGTCGTGGTCTTTCCGTCACTTCCCGTTATGGCAAAGATCCTTGCGGGAGTAAGCTCCAAAAAAAGCTCCATCTCGCTCGAAAGCTCCGCGCCGTTCTCTACGGCTTTTACAATACCGGGATAATCAGGTCGAATACCGGGAGAGCGAAAAATTATGTCCGCATCTATGTGTGCAAGATAATCCTCGCCGCAAACGAACCTCACTCCGCGCTCTGCAAGACCCTTCGCGCGAGCATCTAACCTTTCAAAATCGCACCTGTCGTGAACAGTTATCTCGTTTCCGCACTCTGCAAGAAGCTCTACAAGAGGAATGCTCGACACCCCAAATCCAAGCACCGCGCAGCGCGCGTTTCCTATTCTGTTTTTAATCATTTCAGCAGATTTCATATCCACCTCCAAAAACAAAATTACCTATTTTATATTATATCTCTTTTTACCCTCTTTTGCAATAGAAAATCATTTATATTTCGAGATTTTTTTGTAAAAAGCCCTTTTCAAATGTGTTTTTTTTTGGTATAATTATAATGTTATGTAGATTATTATATTTTTGGAGATTAAAATGGCAAAAAGTAAAAATACAGCACCACAATATGATAACCAAAGTATAAAAGCTCTCAAGGGAGCTGACAGAGTCAGACTCCGTCCCGGTGTAATCTTCGGATCAGACGGACTTGAGGGATGTGAGCATTCATTCTTTGAGATACTTTCAAACTCCGTTGACGAGGCGCGCGAGGGTCACGGAAACGTTATAAAGGTTACCGCTTTTAAAGATCATTCTATCGAGGTTGACGACCACGGCCGCGGTGTTCCCCTTGGATACAACGAAGCAGAGGGCAGATGGAACTGGGACCTTATATACTGCGAGCTTTACGCAGGCGGTAAATACGATAATAATAATGAAGACAGCGCATACGAGTATTCCCTCGGTCTTAACGGCCTTGGCGCGTGCGCAACGCAGTACAGCTCCGAGTATATGGACGTTTACTCCTACGACGGCACATACGAGCGCTCCATCCACTTCAAGAGGGGCGAGCCCGTAACAGAGCTTCAGACAAGAGAGCTTGGCAAAGGCGAAAAGCGAACCGGCACGGTAATTCGCTGGAAGCCCGACCTTCAGGTTTTCACCGATATAAATATTCCCGCATCCTTCTTTGAGGAAACGTTACACCGTCAGGCGGTTATAAATTCCGGCATCGAATTTGAGCTTTACGTTGAGGAGGATAACAAAAAATTCAGCGGCAAATCCTTCAAATACGAGCACGGCATCTCCGACTATATCAAGGAGATGTGTCGCGAGAGCGCGGCAACCGAGCCCGTGCTTTGGCATCTTGAAACTCAAGGTAGGGACCGTAACGATAAGGACGAATACAAACTCAAGGCGGACTTCTCCTTCTGCGTTTCGAATACGGTAAATAAGCTTGAATATTACCATAACTCAAGCTATCTTGAGCACGGCGGCTCACCCGATAAGGCAGTAAAGGTCGCTTTTGTGTACGCGCTTGACAAATATATCAAAAACGCAAATAAATACAATAAAACGGAGTCAAAGATTCAGTTTACCGACATTGCGGATTGCCTCTGCCTCGTTATAAACTCCTTCTCCACTATGACATCCTACGAGAACCAGACAAAGAAATCCATCACAAATACCTTTATTTACGAGGCAATGACGGAATTTCTTAAGAAGAATCTCGAAATATACTTTATGGAGCATCCGATCGAAGCTGAGGTATTTGCGAATCAGGTGCTTTTAAACCGCCGCTCACGCGAGACCGCAGAGAAAACGAGAATTCAGCTTAAAGAAAGTCTTAAGAGCAAAATGGACTTTTCGAATAAGGTTGAAAAATTCGTAAACTGCCGTTCGAAGGATCCCGCAATCCGCGAGCTTTATATAGTTGAGGGAGATTCCGCTCTTACCTCCTGTAAGCTCGGCAGAAACGCGGAATTTCAGGCTATAATTCCCGTAAGAGGTAAAACGCTCAACTGCTTGAAATCCTCTTATGAAAAGATCTTTAAGAGCGAGATCATTACCGACCTTCTTCGAGTTATAGGATGCGGCGTTGAGATCAAGGGCAAGGTCAAGGGCAATATCGACCCCTTTGATATCAACGACCTTAAATGGTCCAAGATAATTCTCTGCACCGATGCCGACGAGGACGGCTTCCAGATCAGAACACTTCTCTTAACACTGTTCTACCGCCTGCTCCCCACGCTTTTAAAGGAGCATAAGGTATTTATCGCGGAAACTCCCCTCTTTGAGATCACCGCAAAGGATAAGACCTATTTCGCGTTTGATGAATTTGAAAAGGCAGAGATACTCAAAAAGCTTGGCAATACGAAATATACGATCCAGCGCTCCAAGGGACTTGGTGAGAATGAACCCGATATGATGTGGGAGACCACCATGAACCCCGAAACGCGCCGCCTTGTTTCCGTAGATCCTGCTGACCCATATCTTACTGAGGTAATGTTCGAAACGCTTCTTGGCGACGACCTTGCCGCAAGAAAGAAATTCATCGCCGAGCACGGCAGCGAATATATCAAGGATATTGATGTTTAAACCAAAAAGAGTGTCTATTTAAAATAGACACTCTTTTATTTATTTCAGTATAAATTATTCTATATTCCCATTTTATACAAAACAAAAAAGGAGATGATTTTACATCTCCTTTTTGCTTGGCGTGCCATGAGGGATTCGAACCCCCGACCTTTTGGTTCGTAGCCAAACACTCTATCCGGCTGAGCTAATGGCACATATCGCTCTCTGCGACTTATATATATTACCACATCTATCGCGTTTTGTCAAGCGAATTTGCAAAATATTTCTAATTTTTTTTAATTTCCTCTTCCCTTTTGGACAGTTTTATGCTACAATGTACATAAAGATTTTGTATAATTGGAGGTTACTTATGGCTTCTTTCCCCGAGCTTTACGAATTTTCCGAGCAAGTTCAGCAATTCGCCATATATAAACGCACCATTCAGGGCTGCTCCGAAAAGACCGTAAACGAATATATGCTCGATCTTCGCACTTTTTTCCGCTATCTTATAGCAAAAGACAAAGGAATTGACATCGAAAGCGAGGATTTTATAAAAATTGATATCACTCCCATCGATGCTGACTATCTCTCAAAGATAAAAACCGAGCAGATCTACGAATTTCTCTTCTACACGGGTGATACACGAAAAAATATGTGGAGCGCCAAGGCAAGAAAGCTCTCTGCTATCAAGGGACTTTACAAATATATGACGCTTAAGCGCAATTATTTTGAAGAAAATCCTGCCATAAATATTGAATCCCCAAAGCCGAAAAAGGCACTTCCGAAATTTTTGAACCTCGATGAATCAATGCTCCTTCTTCAAGCAATTCTTGATGATGAGGAATCAAACACCAAGGAACGCGATTATTGTATAATCACTCTCTTCCTAAACTGCGGAATGCGACTTTCCGAGCTTGTTGGAATCAATCTCACGGATATCGACCGCGATCTGCGTTCCCTTCGCGTTCTCGGTAAAGGAAATAAAGAGCGCATAATCTACCTCAACGGTGCCTGCCGAGACGTTCTGCGCGATTATATTGCCATCAGAACAAGTCCTAAATACGAGAACGTTCAAACAAAAGCCCTCTTTTTAAGCCGCCTTAACAAAAGAATAAGCGTGAAAACGGTTCAATGGATGGTATATAAATATCTTGAGCTCGCAGGACTTGAAGCAAAGCATTATTCCGTCCATAAGCTCCGACATACGGCTGCAACACTGATGTATCAAAGCGGCAACGTTGACGTGCGCGTGCTTAAAGATATCCTTGGACACGAGCAGCTCAACACCACTCAGATATATACCCACGTTTCAAACGAGAGTATGCAAAGCGCTATGGATCAAAATCCGCTTGCAAAGATAAAAAAAGGCGAATAAATAAAAAACAGCGAGGTTATTCCGGCTATTTCAAATCTGAAGGGGTTTTGAGGAAAATCATTGTTTGACCCCTTTCAAATTTGGAGGGGTTAGTGGTGTCGGATTCAACTTCAATACATTTGAAAGGCTTTCAAATCTGGTGGGGGTGGAAATGATATTTTTGTTTACAATCTCCCCCAAAAATTAATTATTAATAATTAAAGCACCTCATCTCCATCATGAGATGAGGTGCTTTTGTTTATGAAACAATCTATGTATTATCTCCATAGGTTACAATATGACCGTCAGCATTGTATTCGATATTTTCTGCCTTTTCAAACGTTGCCACGTTGTTAACCACATTGTAATAGGAAATTCTATCAACGTAGTTCGTTGTGCCAACGGGATAAGCTGTCTCCCCGCGCGTTGCGTAATTAAATCTGCGTTCGTAATAATAAAAGGGAGAGCCGAAGCTCTCCCTAAAGTTTGGTTTAATTATACGTCACCGTGCCGTCCATTGCTATAGTACCGTCTGTGCAGATTATGGTGAATATTGATTCGGTATCGGTATTCCAGCCATCTGCCTTATCAATCCGGCGCCAATCTTCAATAGTGCCCTCATAATATATTGTTTCTATGTTTGGAGACATAAAGAAAATCCCGGTTCCAATAGAGTCTACAGTTTTGGGGATCGATATTGTTTTCAAATTAAGACATCCGGCAAACGACAGTGTACCAATTCTGACTACGGTTTTGGGAATATCAAAAGAACTATCCGGTTTGGCACACGCATAACTGATAAAAACCCTGCTAAAATTAGCGTACAAATTTCCATCAATAGATGATAATACGGGACTATCTGCATCAACATCTATAGTGGTTAAACTATTATTGCCAACCAAACCTTCACCAACACTTCTAATTGATGCAGGAAAACAAATACTTGTTAGAGAAACACAATAGCCAAAAGCTCCACTTTCGATACAAGTTACGCTATCAGGTATGATTATGCTTTTCAAGGAGGTACATGCACAAAACGCGTTTCCTCCAATTGTTTTTACTGTGTTTGGAATGTTAATTTCGGTCATACGCACGCACAAATCAAACGCGCCGTATCCAATTTCAGTTATGCCTATAGGGAGATCTACTTTCTTAAGCTCTGAGCAGTTGTCGAAAGCCTTCATGCCTATTCGAGTAAGATTTTTTCCTCCCGAAAACGTTTCAATATCAGTTTTCTGAAATGCGTAATCGGCTATAGCAGTTACTTCATAATCACCAATTTTAGAAGGAATAACCAAGTC
Organism: Clostridia bacterium; assembly: GCA_017483195.1. Lineage (GTDB taxonomy): Bacteria > Bacillota > Clostridia > Oscillospirales > CAG-272 > RGIG4608. Next base: position 2,203 of record JAFULR010000013.1, on the reverse strand, counting down.
TTTAGAAGAATAGGTTCCCAAGCCTGTAATAGTGCAGGTTTCACCGTCACTATTCACCTCATATTCAAGCCCCTTGCTGCCGTCAATACACGCGCAAGTCGTAATAGCGCACAGCAGCAACACCGTTGCTAAAATTATTGTGGATATAATTAAACGTAAACTTGATTTCATAGTACCTCCTAACACATTTTATTTTTCATTAACTCCTATTAATCAAAGCTTCCGGTAAAAGATTCATTGAGGATTGCTTGTAATACAGGATCCCACAAGGAATCTCCGCCAAAAGATCCACCAAAAGGACCGGAGGGATTAGTTGAGCCATCCGACCAGAAAACATTCCCATAGTAGCTTGAAGCTATTTCCGGCGCACTCTCTATCGTAGATACCGTCTATCCGCTTATATTATATCAAAAGGATATTGTGTTGTCAAGTTTTTCTACACTCGAGCAATTGCGCTCGATTAAAGCAAGTACGTAAAGCTCTGTGGAAGTATAAGTCGCCAGGATTCCTCATTATGCGGCTTTTCGGTATCAAATGTTTCAAAAATTTTTTCATCCGGATATCCGTTTGCCACCATAACTTGCTTCATTTCCTTAGATGCGCCAAGCAGTAGCTTTTCAAGTGGGTCGCCTTCACCGCAATAAATATCAACCTTTGGCAAGGTATTATTATGAAAATCAATTTTTTTAAACCAAGTATCAAACGCGCTCATTTCATAAAGAGCAAACGCCGGTGAATATGAAAGCACGTACTTATAAAATCCCATCTCGTGAAGTCCGCAATAAAACGATGCAATTCCACCCATTGATGAACCGCCAATGCCGATTTTGCTCTCGTTAACACAATATTTTTCTTTTATATACGGATGCAAGGTATTGCGTATAAATGCGGATAGATCATCAAGATAGCCCTCGCTGTAATTTTCATCCGCTAATGCTTCAGAACGTGAGCCAAAGCTTGCAGGATCCATAAAAAGCTCCTTTTCGCGGTACTCATCGGCATTGTCAATTCCAACAACTATAATATTTTTATCCGCAGCGCTTAAAACGGTATCGAGCTGCCAGGAGCCGTAGGGATCGCCGTTTTTCGTATAATCCCCTGCCGCACCGAAAAGATTTTGCGCATCAAAGAAATACAAAATATCGTGCGGAATCACTCCGTCATAGGTGTTCGGCAGAAATACACTTATCTTTTTGCATTTGTCCGCACGATAATTAAGATTTTCAGTATCTTCAAGAACAAAGTTTTCCACCCTGCCAGTAATTAAACGGTCTTTGGAAAATAAATAAGTCAAATTTTTATTAAGATTTTCGTTGCGCTTATATTCAATTCCGATAGATAAGCTTCCCGGATAAACCTTCCCCGTTTGCTGACCGTCACACTCGAAATACAGATGATCGTACTTACTATTATCAAATTCAATGTTATAATTGCTGGTTTCCGCGATCAAATTTATTCTTTCTTCGCTCTGATCATATCTATTACCAAGCACCGCGCTGATCTTTTTCCAATCAGACGTATTTTTAAAATATACTTTTCCCATATAAAAAATTTTATCCTTCTCTGTTGAGTTCAATTAATATCAATTCGGGTGGATTAAAGAAATTACTCTTAGTAACAATTTCATTATACATCACCACCTTTCGAAAATATTATATCACACCAAATTAATGCTGTCAATCAATAATATTCCCCCCGGTTAAGACGACAAACCTCGCTGCGCATCGGTGTGTCGGAAAGTTTTGTTTGCCTCTTTTACGAGAGCCATTTTCTACGAAAAACACAAAACTTTATGACAACGGTGACTTTGAACGTCATATCAATCGTGTAATAAGAGGTTTGCGTAAGCAGAATAAATAATTATATAGCCGCTTACTTTTAGCATATGTGGCATTATTTTGCTAACGATTTTGCCTTTTAAGAATTTTGTTGTTCATTTTGGCTTCGTATTTATTAGCACTCTGCATATTAGAGTGCTAATATTTACAATTATGACATTTTTTCGTAACAATTATGAAACAATTTAGGTTTACAATATAATCGTGAAAGGAAGAGATTCGACAGGCGCCTGAATCTCGAATAAAAATCATCCTTTCAACAAATACTATAAACACAAAATCTATAAGGAGGATTCTGTTATGTTTGAACTTACACCCTTTGCACGCAACAACCATTTTCTTGGTTCCTATGACCCTTTCAAAGC
>JAFULR010000012.1 GCA_017483195.1 Clostridia bacterium | reverse complement strand
TCACGGCTTCGTATAAGCAAAAGCTAATATTTTCACATAAAAGATACTTTATTTTTGTAACGGACAGTCGAGGACGCCTGTCCCTACAACCAAAAAACATCAACAAATCTAAATTTGCTAATATCCTCATAAATCCCAATTTATTGTTTAATGAAAATTATATCACAAAAAAAGAAAAATATCAATATTTTATTGACTAATGATATGAAAAGTGATAAAATCAACATATAAAATATAAAGGAGGAAGCTTGTGCTAAAGAGAGAAAAATATCCCGTAATAGAGTTTGACGATTGCAGGGAAGCGGTAATAAATCCGAGTCTTTTACAAAGTGAATATGGCGTGCTTCCTTACAATAAGCTTGTGATCTCTTTTTTCGGAGAGGCGATAAGGATCCTTCTTGATGAAGGAAAAATAAGTGAGTATATCACCGTAAGCGGAGAAAATCCCGTTGTAATATATAAGTTTGCCGATGCGGACGTGCTTATTACTCACGGAATGGTGGGTTGTCCTGCCTGCGCGGGAAATCTGGATTGTCTTACGGGTATTGGAATAGATACTGTTATGTTTTGCGGCGGAGGCGGTTCTCTTGACGGCAAGATGGAGGTTGGACAGCTCTTCGTTGTTGACGGAGCGATCAGGGATGAGGGCTTTTCATATCACTATATCGAGCCTTCAAGGATCATTTACTCAAATGCGGATGTCGCAAGCAAGGTATGTAAGCATTTAGATGAGAATCGTATTTCTTATATACGCGGGATAACCTGGACGACGGATGCTATGTGCCGTGAAACTCGCGACAGAATAGCAGCGAGAAGAGAAGAGGGCGCAAAAATAGTTGAGATGGAGCAAGCAGGATGCTTGGCTGTAGCTCAATTCAGAGGCATAAAATACGGAGCCATCATTTATGCGGGTGACGACGTGTCCGGCGCAGAATGGGATCAAAGAGCTTGGATGAGCAGAAAAGGACTGAGGTATTCGCTCACGGAGCTTTGCAAAGAATTGGTACAGATAATTTAATAAATATAAAAGGAGAAAAACTATGAATTGCTTATTTTGTAAAATAATAGCCGGAGAAATTCCGTCGAAGAAGGCGTTTGAAAACGAAAATATTTACGCGTTTTACGATATCGCCCCACAGGCTCCCGTGCATATTTTGGTGATACCCAAGGCGCATATCGAGAGCGTTGACGGAATTACAGCGGAGAACAGCGCCATCGTTGCCGAGATATTTGAGAATATTCCCAAAATTGCGAAGGCAGCGGGAATTGAAAACGGCTATCGTGTTATATCAAACTGCGGAGATGATGCTTGCCAGAGCGTTCATCACCTTCATTTCCACATTCTCGGCGGCGCGAAAATGTCCGAAAGAATGGCTTGATCAAATTAAAAAAGCTACTCATTGCGAGTAGCTTTTTGTGTTTTTAAAGAGATTGCTTTTCGGCTTCGGTCACATATTCGAGCAGTATCACGAGAGTGAGGCAGATGCAACCCATAACGAGAGATATCGATCCTGAGCTGATGCCACAGAGCATCGATAAAAAGCCTACGAGCGCGAGAAGTCCGAATACGATTTTGGCAATCAAAATAAATTCAGCAGAGCAGAAAAACGCGAGAATGAGATCAAGCGCAGACGTGCTTTCGGTGTTTAAAAATTCGCTTTTTGCTTTTGTGGGGAACACAGCAACGCGAGTTCCTGTTTTGGAAGCGTAGTTATCAAAGTTTATGCTTTTTCTATGTGAATTGTAGTAATATGTTGCATTCATATCGATCTCCTTTTTCTTAAAATGGAACTAATGTGATGTTATATTACCACAAAAGAAATGATTTGTCAATAGAAAAATTCTAATTTTGGAAAAATAATTTAAAAATATTCAAAAAACTATTTACAAAAAGGAAAAAGTGTGATATAATGATTCCACAATAAGAAAATTCTCTGTTTTTGGAGGTCTGTTATGGATTATATCGACAGAATTAAATTGATAAAAAGCGAAAAGAAGATCACCAATGATGCGCTCTCGGAGATGACGGGAATTCCGCTTGGAACGCTCTCTAAAATTTTGGCGGGCATCAGCGACAGTCCCAAGCTTTCTAATATCGTGGCAATATGTGATGCTCTTGATACATCACTCGAATACGTAGTGAACGGTGTTCCCGAAAACACGAATAACTTTACGCTTGACCGCGGAGAAATGCGACTTATCGAGAACTATCGCACTCTCGATTCTCACGGTAAGGAGCTTGTAACCCTTGTTCTTGATAAGGAGAAGGAAAGAGTTCTTCGCGCACCGTATGTTGATAACTCTATTGAAGTTAAGAGCGGAGAAGCAAAGATACTTCCTGCGGCATCAGTGGGTCTTTCAGCAAGAGAGGTTCGTCAGAATCGCGGATTTACCAAGCGCGCGCTTCCTCTTTTTGATATGCCCGTTTCTGCAGGTGTGGGTGTTTTTGTTGATTCACCTGCAAGCGACGAGATAATGATCCCCGATAACGAGCGCACGAGCGAGGCGGATTTCGCACTCCGTATCAGCGGTAACAGTATGGAACCGAGATATCGCGACGGCGATGTGCTTTTGGTTTCCAATTCAGATTACGTTGAGGTTGGTGAGCTTGGCATATTCATCCTGGACGGAAACGGCTATTTCAAGATCTATGGCGGTGACAGACTGATATCTATGAACAAGGTTTACGGTGATATCCTCCTTAAGGATTTTGAAAACGTCAGCTGCGTTGGCAAGGTAATAGGAAAGCTTAAAAGAAAATAATGTAGATATATTTATTAAAAAGCACAATTCTATTGTAATTGTGCTTTTTTTGTGTTAAAATGATGACAGTATTAAAAAAAGGAGACACAAATGAAGATAGTTTTTCTTGATGCTCTTACTCTCGGCAATGATATCGATCTTTCAGGATTTTCTGAGCTTGGAGAGGTTGTTATTTATGGTGGCAGCACCAATGCGGAAGTAATTGAAAGAACACGTGACTGTGACGTTGTCGTTACAAATAAGCTTAAATTGAATGAGAGCAATCTCTCTCTTGCGCATAATCTCAAGCTCATTTGTGTAACCGCTACCGGATTTGATAACATTGATGTAAATTATGCTAAAAGCAGAGGAATCGGAGTGTGCAACGTGGTGGGATATTCGACCTCAAACGTAGCTCAGATAACCGTGGGGATGGTGCTTGACCTCATAAACAGAACCGACGATTACCGCGCAAGCGTAAAGAGCGGAGAATACAGTGCAAGGGGAGTTGCAAACGTGCTTTCTCCCACCTATCACGAAATAGAGGGAAAGACCTGGGGGATTGTGGGCTTTGGAAATATCGGCCGCCGTGTCGCAAGGATCGCCGATGCGCTTGGTTGCCGCGTCCTTGTGAACAAGAGGGAACCTATATCCGATTTTGAATGTGTTGACATTGACACCTTGTGCAAGGAATGTGATATAATTACCCTTCATACTCCACTAAACGACGGAACAAGGGGACTTATAAGTTCGGAGCGCATAGCAGCCATGAAAGAAGGTGTCATCCTTGTTAATGTAGCTCGCGGAGCTGTTGTTGATGAAAATGCGGTAGCTAATGCCTTTAAGATCGGAAAGCTCGGTGGCTTTGGATGTGACGTTTATTCCGCAGAGCCTTTTGGCAAGGATCATCCGTATTACGAGATAAAGGACATGGATAACGTTATCCTTACTCCTCATATGGCATGGGGATCATATGAAGCGAGGCTCAGGCTTTGCAACGAGGTAAAAGAAAATATTATTGCCTTTTTTAAAGGTGATATAAAAAACAGAATAGATGTTTAATAAGGGAGAAAAATTATGAAAAATAGTACATTTTTTGAGGACTTTAAGAAATTTATAACGCGCGGAAACGTTATAGACATGGCAGTCGGTGTTATTGTCGGCGGCGCGTTTACGTCCATAGTTAACTCAATGAGCAACAATATATTAAAGCCCGTTATTAACTGGATACTCACCCTTATTCTTGGCAAGGGCAGCCTTTCTGAGGTATATACTTTCCTTCAGAAGGTTGAGAAGGTTGACGATACCGGTGCAACAGTTATTGACCTTGCGGAGTCCATCTATATCGACTGGGGTGCTTTGATAAATGCTATAATCAATTTCCTCGTTATTGCGTTTGTCCTTTTCAGTATCGTTCGTGCAATAAATAAGCTTCGTGAGTTCAACGGTGATATTATATCCGTTATTGATAAAAACTCTTTTTCAAGAGAAGAGAGAAAAGAGCTTAAAGCTCACGGTGTAAATCCCAAGGATATCAAGGCAGCAAAGGCTTACTTTGTTGAAAAAGAGAGACTTGCTAAGGAAGCTGAAGCGGCGGCAAAGGCTGAGGAAGAGGCAAGAGCTGCGGCGGAAAGAGCTGCAAATCCGACGTCCGAGGATCTTCTTAAAGAGATCAGAGATCTTTTGAAAAACAAATAATAAAAAACGCGGTTGCTTGTTTTGCGCAACCGTGTTTTTTTGTCTTGAAATGTTAACGATTCTGTGATATAATAGATAAGATAACATTGAGCAAAGGAGATGCCGATGAAAACGAGGGTATTAGCTGTAGTTGGACCTACCGCGAGCGGAAAGAGTGCGCTTGCCATTGAGCTTGCAAGACGCCTTAACGGTGAGATTATATGCTGTGATTCAATGCAGATATATAAACAAATGAATATTGGCACCGCAAAGCCCGACGAAAGTGAGCTTGCAAAAGCAAAACACCATCTTTTTGATTTTGCGGATCCGTTTGTAAGCTTTTCGTGCGCGGATTATATTCCGCTTGCTCAGGCTGCTATTGAGGATATTACGTCAAGAGGGAAGCTCCCTATATTCTGCGGAGGAACAGGACTTTATATCGACAGACTTTTCTCCGGATCTGATTTTACTGCTACAGAGATCGACGAGGGCTTCAGACGTGATATGGAGGCATTTGCGTCCGAATTCGGAAATGAGGCTCTTCACGGAAAGCTTAAGGAAATAGACCCCAAAAGTGCAGACGAAATACATCCCAATAACATAAAAAGAGTAATACGCGCGCTTGAAATTTTCAGAACGTCCGGAAGGCTCAAAAGCGAGCTTGACGCAGAGAGCAAGAGCTTTGAATCTCCTTATGATACGGTGCAGATAGGACTTTGTTACGAGAACAGAGAGCTTCTTTATAACCGAATAAATCTAAGAGTTGACAAAATGATCGAAGCAGGTCTCTTGGATGAGACTAGGTCACTTCTTGAATCGGGAGTGTTCGAAAAAAATTCAACGGCGGCGCAGGCGATAGGATACAAGGAGCTTTTGTCATACTTCAGGGGTGAAAAAAGCTTGGATGAAGCTACTGAAGATTTAAAAACAGCAACGAGAAGATATGCAAAGCGTCAGATGACATGGTTCAATTCTCACGGCAACGTTGTGTGGCTTAAGGCGGACGGAAGGGAGCTTTCCGAGCTGGCGGATGAAGCAGAGGTAATAGTAAAATCGAAGCTGCTGTCTTGATTTGCGCTTTTAGGGGAATAATTGCGTTAAAAATGACAAATTTTGAAATTTTTTAAATATTTTTGCAAAAGTTATAAAATAGTTCTTGACATTTGACTAAAAAAATAGGATAATATATATGTGCCAATATGTCTATGATATATTTGGGTTAGCTTGTTTATAAATAATACTAAAAATAAAAGAAAGTTGGAAAGAAGAATGAAAAACATTACATCTTTGTTCGGCAAAAAGGAAACTAATGATTACGATAAGTATTATCGCGATGACGATGATATCTATGATGATGCTGAAGAGGGCGATGATGACGTAACTACATACGGTGAAAAGAGAACTGACGGCGTTTCCTTTAACGCAAGCTCAGCTCCCGTTTCTCTTAAGGTTGTTAAGCCCAAGAGCTATGCAGACGGTCCCTCCATCGCGGATCACCTTGCAGCAGGCAGCACAGTAGTTCTTAATATTGAGTCCCTTGACAGAGCGGGCGCTATCCGTCTTATCGACTTCCTTATGGGTGCTATCCACGTTCTCGGCGGCGATATGAAGAGCGTAACTAAGACAACACTCGTATTTGCTCCCAGAAACGTTGGTGTTTCCGATTTTGAGAACGTTGAGGAGTCCGCAGACGTTGAGGAGAATGACGGCGAGGAGCTTGACGCTTAATTACGATGAATTATTTTGATGCCGCGGATAATAAGGAGCTTAAGCTCTTTTATGCAAGGCTTGACGATCTGATGAAGCGTGCGGACGGTGGATACGTTTCACACTCTGCGTTTCTTTCGCCAAGTGAGGCTTTTCGTGCAGAAAAATATTTTGCGGTAAAAGGTAATAAAGATAGGATTTGCTTTTTTGGCGGTTACAACGGTGCCCAGAGAAAGCAAATCTTTCTTTTACCCGAATATATTACACTTTCTGCCGATGAAAATACACTTTTTGATATGCTTGCCGAGGATTTTGATTGTTCAATAAAGGCGCTCAAAATCACGGGAAGCGGCTTTCGCGTGCTTTCGCACAGGGATTATATGGGAAGCATACTTTCGTTTGGTATTGAGCGCGAGACACTTGGTGATATATGCGTGCTTGACGATCACACGGCTATAGTTTTTTGCACCGCTGAGGTGGAAAAATATCTCCTTGCGGTTATGGAAGGGGTCGGTAATGATAAGGTTAAGCTGGAGAGCATAAGTGTTGATAGAAATATGCCATCCACTCAGAAATATCAAGCCTTTACGGATACCGTTGCGAGCGACAGGCTTGACTGTGTTGTGGCATCTGTTTGCAATCTTGCGAGAGAAAAGGGGCAGAATCTGATACACGGCGGTTTTGTTGAGCATAATTATGAGCAGGCAGAAAAGATAGATGCAAGAGTATCCGCTGGGGATATAATCAGCGCGCGAGGATATGGAAAATTTATCATTCGTGATATCTCGCAAACCACCAAAAAGGGAAGAATTCGTCTTTTGGCGGATAAATATATATAAATATTAATAAAATTATTGACAAAAAAAATTTTTTGTGCTAATATTTATATTGGTAATATATGTGGCTGTGACGAAGACGGTGTTTTTTAAAGGCTTACAGAGAGCGTGCGGTTGGTGAAAGCGCGCAGCGAGTAGAAAAGCACAGATCACTTCCGAGCCGATCGCTGACAGTAAACTCAGGCGATCCGTATTTCTGCGTTAAGGAAATTGAGTGGCTTTTCGTTTTGAAAAGCAAAATGAGTGGTACCGCGGTAATTCCGTCTCATAGGCGTTTTGTCTATGGGACGTTTTTTATTTTTTGATAACAATTTAAAGGAGATATATTATGGCAAAGGATTACACAGGTTCTTTAAATCTTCCAAGCACAAAGTTTGAGATGAGAGCAAATCTTCCCTCAAGGGAGCCTCTTATGCTCGATTATTGGAATAGCATCGGTCTTTACGACAGGATGCAGGAAAGGGCGGCAGGCAAGCCCACGTTCGTTGTTCACGACGGACCTCCTTTCTCAAACGGAAATATCCATATGGGTACTTCGCTTAACAAAATTCTTAAGGATTTTATTAACAAATCAAAGGCTATGGAGGGATATCTCGTGCCCTTTACACCCGGTTGGGACAACCACGGTATGCCTATTGAGTCCGCTATCATAAAGAAGAACAAGCTTGACAGAAAGAAAATGAGCATTTCCGACTTCCGCCGTCAGTGTCACGCGTTCGCTCAGGACTACGTTGACATTCAGATGGGACAGTTCAAGCGTCTTGGCGTGGTTGCGGATTGGGAGCGCCCCTATCTTACTATGAATCCCGAATTTGAGGCTCGCGAGGTTCTCGTTTTCGGTGAGATGTTCAAGAAGGGTTATATTTATAAGGGACTTAAGCCCGTTTATTGGTGCCCCAAGGATGAGACAGCTCTTGCAGAGGCTGAGATCGAATACAAGACCGACAAATGTACTTCCATTTACGTTAAGTTCAGAGTAAAAGACGACCTTGGCAAGCTTAACGGTGTTTGCGATAAGAGTAACACATACTTTATTATCTGGACAACAACAACCTGGACTCTTCCCGGCAACCTTGCTATTGCGCTCAATCCCGATGAGGATTACGTAGTTGCAAAGGCTGAAAACGGCGAGTGCTACATCGTTGCAGAGGCTCTTCTTCCCAAGACAATGGAGGAGGGTAATATTGAAAATTACGAGGTTCTTCTCAAAATGCCCGGACGTGAGTTCGAGCTTATGAAGGCTCAGCATCCCTTCCTTGATCGCGAGAGTCTTGTTTGCAACGCCGACTACGTTACTATGGATAGTGGTACGGGCTGCGTTCATACGGCGCCCGGCTTTGGTGCTGACGACTACAATACCTGCCAGAGATACGGAATTGAAATCATCGTTCCCGTTGATGACAGAGGATATCAGACAAAGGATGCGGGCAAGTTTGCAGGCCTTTATTATGAGGAGTCTAATAAGGCAATCCTTGAGGATATGACGGAAACGGGTGCTCTCTTTGCTTCTAAGGAATTCGAGCACGAATATCCTCACTGCTGGAGATGTAAAAATCCCATTATCTTCCGCGCAACCCCTCAGTGGTTCTGTTCAGTTGAAGCATTTAAGAATGATGCCGTTGCAGCTTGTCAGGGTGTTCAGTGGCTTCCCGAATGGGGCGGTGACAGAATGGAGCAGATGATCAGAGAAAGAGCCGATTGGTGTATCTCCCGTCAGCGCCATTGGGGTCTTCCCATTCCCGTATTCTACTGTGAAGATTGCGGCAAGCCAATTTGTAACGACGAAACTATAAAGAGAATTTCCGAGATCTTTGGAGCAGAGGGCTCCAATGCTTGGTTCGATAAGGAAGCCTCCGAGCTTCTTCCCGAGGGCTTTGTATGTCCTCATTGCGGCGGTGTTCACTTTACTAAGGAGCATAACACGCTTGACGGTTGGTTCGACTCCGGCTCGTCACATTTCTGCGCTCCCGACCTTTACCGTGAGATCGGTGAAGCGGCTGACGTTTACCTTGAGGGCGCTGACCAGTACAGAGGTTGGTTCCAGTCCTCACTTCTTACAGCTGTTGGCGCAGTTGGTAGCGGCGCACCCTTCAAGACAGTTCTTACACACGGTTGGGTAGTTGACGGAGAGGGAAAGGCTATGCACAAATCTCTTGGCAACTCCATCGCTCCCGAGGAAATGATCAAAAAATACGGCGCTGACCTTGTTCGTCTTTGGGTTGCATCCAGCGACTACCGTGTGGACGTTCGCGTTTCCGACAACATCTTCAAGCAGCTTTCCGAAACTTACAGAAAGATCAGAAACACAAGCCGTATCATACTTGCGAATCTTAACGATTTCAACCCTGATACTGACATGGTTGCTCTTGATGAGCTTTACGAAATCGATAAGTGGGCGCTCAGCCGTCTTAATAATCTTGCAAAGGTAATTCGTGAGGGATATGACACTTACGAGTTCCATACCGTTTATCACAGTGTAAACAATTTCTGTACTAATGATCTCTCTAAGCTTTATATTGATATTACAAAGGATAGAGTTTACGTTGAGAAAAAGGATAGCAAGGCGAGAAGAAGCGCTCAGACCGCTATGTATCTTATTATTTCCGGTATGACAAAGCTTATTGCTCCCATGCTCAGCTTTACAGCAGAGGAGATCTGGCAGGCTATGCCTCACTCAAAGGACGAGATCAAAGAGAGCGTATTCCTCAACGATATGCCCGAGTACTCCGAGGAGCTTACATTTGGCGGTATGAGTGACAGATGGAATAAGCTCTTTACACTCAGAGATGACGTTATGAAGGCTCTTGAGCTTGCGCGCGCATCCAAGCTTATCGGTAAGTCCCTTGACGCAAAGGTTACTATCTATGTAAATAACGATGAGCATAAGGCTCTTCTTGACAGTTTTGCATCCGATCTTGCAACAGTATTCATCGTATCCGGTGCTACAGTTACCAAGGAAACTGCCGCAGAGGGTGCTTATACCGAAACAGAAAGCGGAATTGCCGTTCTTGTTGAAAAGGCAGACGGACACAAGTGCGATCGCTGCTGGACATACTCCACAGAGGGTGTTCACGACGAGGATGGATTTATCTGCGAAAGATGCAGAAAAATTCTTGAAGAATAAGGAGAATTCAAATGCTTGTTTGGCTTATGATAATAGCTGGCATAGTTTTTCTTGACCAGCTTACCAAATGGCTTACAGTTATTAATCTTGACCTCGGTGAATCGGTTACAGTTATAGAAGGATTTTTTAACTTTAAATACGTGCGTAATACAGGTGCGGCATTCAGTATGTTTGACGAACCCGATGAGCGCTGGATATTTATGACTATTTCCACCGTAGCGATAATCGCAATGTTCATTTATCTCTTTAAAAACAGAAAAGGGGATAGGCTCCTTTGCGTTGCGCTTAGCTTTATAGTTGGCGGCGGACTTGGAAACATGGTTGACCGTACACTTCTTGGCTACGTTGTGGATTTCCTTGATTTTATAATCTGGCATACGCCCGAGGGCAGACCTGTGCATTTTGCTACGTTTAACGTTGCGGATACCTTTGTTTGTGTTGGCGTTGGACTCTTTGCGCTTGAGGTTATTCTTGAAGAGGTAAGGGAATACAAAAAAAGCAGAGCGGCAAAGCTTGGTGCAGTAGCAGAGAACGGTGAAGCTGCTTCGGAAACGGTTGAGCCGGAAACGGAAGAAAATGAAGAAAACGATTCTAAAATTGATTGAGGACGATATTGGTACGAGAATTGATACAGTAATTGCGGAGCGCGAGAAGATCTCGCGCTCCGCAGGCGCAAAGCTCGTTGAGAGCGGAATGGTATTGGTCAATTCGCAAAATGTCGCAAAAAATTACAAGATTAGAGAAAACGACGTTATTGAAGTGTTTCATCCCGAGGTTGAAGCTTATGACGTCGAGGCTCAGGATATCCCTCTTGATATTGTTTATGAGGATGATGATATAATCGTAATAAACAAGAAAAAAGGGATGGTAGTTCATCCTGCTGCGGGCAATCCCGACGGAACGCTCGTTAACGCGCTTCTTTATCACTGCGGTGACTCGCTTTCCGGAATCGGCGGTGTTGCTCGCCCCGGAATAGTTCACCGTATTGACAAGGATACGAGTGGGCTTTTAGTTGTAGCTAAGAATGATAAAGCGCACGTGTTACTTTCTGAGCAGCTCAAATCACACGAGGTAAACCGAGTTTATCACGCAATCGTTATAGGAAATTTGAGGGAGCTTTACGGTACTGTGGATGCTCCTATAGGACGCCATCCCGTTGACAGGAAGAAGATGGCTGTAATAAAGAATGAGGGATATACGTCGAGAGACGCGGTTACTCATTATAGAGTTATAAAAAGATTTAACGGCTTTGACTATATACAGTGTGTGCTTGAAACCGGCAGAACTCACCAGATAAGAGTGCATATGGCTTATCTTGGACACCCGCTTCTCGGTGACGAGGTTTACGGCGGCGCAAAAACGAGATTTCAGTCGCTGCATAAGGACTGTATTCACGGTCAATGCTTGCATGCGAAGGAGCTTCATCTTACGCACCCAACGACCAATATGATATGCACGTTTACATCCGAGCTACCCGATGATTTTAAGCGGGTTTTGGATTTACTTGAAAAAACCTGTACATAAAAATAAACCCAACGGAATTTCCGTTGGGTTTTTGTTATATTATTTGATTTCGATGATGGATTCGTTCCACATTTCGGGAGCTTCGTAGCCGAGAAGGTTTACCATAGTTGCCGCTACGTTTGCAAGACCGAACTGACCGTTGTCTGCCTTTACGGTGTAATTTTCAGAGTAGAAATTATCGTATATGATGCAGGGAACGGGATTTAATGTATGGCTTGTTTTAGACTTGAAGCTGCCGTCCTTGTTGGGCTTTGGCTGCTTTGTCTTTTTATCCATTTCATACATTTCGTCCGCGTTTCCGTGGTCTGCGGTAATTACTGCAACACCGTGAAGCTTATCAACAACGTCGATAATTCTCTTAAGCTGAAGGTCAAGAGCCTCCATAGAGCATCTTGTAGCCGCGAGATTACCCGTGTGTCCGACCATATCGCCGTTGGGGAAGTTTACGCGAAGGTAAGCGTATTTTCCACTTTCAAGACATTCGATAAGCTTATCGGTGATCTCTGCGCATTTCATCCAGGGTCTCTGCTCAAAGGGAACAACGTCGGAGGGAACCTCGATATAAGTTTCAAGCTCCTCGGAGAACTTGCCGGATTTGTTACCGTTCCAGAAGTAGGTTACGTGACCGTATTTCTGTGTTTCGGAGATCGCGAGCTGAGAAACGCCGGTATCGGTGAGATATTCGCCGAGAGTATTTGTAATCTCGGGGGGATTTACAAGATATTTTGAGGGGATATGAAGGTCGCCGTCGTATTCGAGCATGCCTGCGTAAACAACACTCGGAACTCTTACACGGTCAAACTTATCAAATTCTGCGCCGCTCTCAAATGCCTTAGAAATTTCAATGGAACGGTCACCGCGGAAGTTGTAGAAGATAACGCTGTCGCCGTCGTTAATAGTGCCAACGGGTGTGCCGTTTTCTGCGATAACAAAGGGGGGAAGATCCTGGTCTATTACCTTGTATTCATCGCGGTAGGTCTGAACAGCCTTTGCCGCGCAGCAGAACTGTCTGCCCTCGCCAAGCACGTGAGTTTTCCATCCAAGGTCAACCATTGCCCAGTTTGCTTCATATCTGTCCATAGTGATCTTCATTCTGCCGCCGCCGCTTGCAATACGAGCATCAAAGCCGTCACCGTTAAGCGAAGCGAGGAAATCCTCAAAGGGAAGAATGTATTCAAGCGCACTTGTTTCACCAACGTCACGACCATCGATAAGAATATGAATTCTCACCCTATTTACGCCCTCTGCCTTGGACTGCTCGAGCATTGCCTTGAGGTGATCGATGTGTGAATGCACGTTACCGTCTGAGAAAAGACCGATAAAGTGAAGAGTTGAGTCATTTGCTTTTACGTTAGAGATAAGCTCGCACCATGTATTTGATGTAAACATCTTTTTGCTTTCGATCGAGTTTGAAACAAGCTTTGCGCCCTGAGCAAATACCTGACCCGAGCCAAGAGCATTGTGACCAACCTCGGAGTTACCCATATCGTCGTCGGAAGGAAGGCCTACCGCTGTGCCGTGAGCCTTGAGAGTTACCATGGGATATTTTGCCATAAGCATATCAAGTGTAGGTGTATATGCCTGAGCTACTGCGTTTGAAACGGTATTGGGAGCAAGTCCCACGCCGTCCATAACTATAGTGAGAACTGGACCCTTTACGCCGCTAAAGCCGTTAAGCTTATTAAGAGATTTGTTCATTATTGAACCTCCGTATATAATATTATAAATTTACACTACCTTATAGTATAACTTTTTTTATTATATTTTTCAAGGGGTTTAGAAAAAATAAATATATTTTTAACAAATTTTATTTCTTTCGACTTCTTTCGCTTGACGGATACAAAAAAATAGTGTATAATGATAAAAAAGGGACAAATCTTTGTTAAAAAAGGGATAATTTATGAAAAAATATAAGGAACTTTACGATTTTTTAAAGCTTCAGGACGAGGAAAAAATAGAGATGACCTTTGCTGAGGTGGAGGAGCTCATTTACAATAAGCTTCCGAAAAGCGCCTTTAAGCATCGTCAATGGTGGGCAAACGGCGGTCACGTTCAGGCCAACGCGTGGCTTGATGCGGGTTATATTGTAAAAAAAGTAAATTTTAAGGAACAAAGAGTAATTTTTGAGTCTGCCAACGAAAATATTAAAACCTATAATAAGCTTGTTCGTGACAAGATTCCCGAAATAATAGAGAATGAAGGTAAAAAGTGTCTTTACGAGGTGCTTGGAGATTTTGAATATCTTGTTGCACTTGACGCAAAGCTTGAGGAGGAGATTGCCGAATACCGCGAGGACAGAAGCGTTGAGGAGCTTGCAGATATGCTTGAGGTCATATATGCCGCGGCTCTTGCGCTTGGTTACACGCGAGAGGCACTTGACGAGATACGCGAGGAAAAGGTGCGTCAGCGCGGTGCTTTTGAGAAGAAGTACTTTCTTCGCAAGGTCGAAGAATAACTACATAAGAAAAGCAGGAAGAAAATTTCTCCCTGCTTTATATTTTTATCAGCCTGTAAGTGTATTGGTTACAGTAAGAATACAAGCGATTATCGCCATTATAATTCCGCCGATATAAGGATTTTTAGTCTTTTTATAGATAAGGTGGCTAATAAGCACCGAGAGAGGAAGGATGAGAACTATCGGGAAGAGCCAAATGCCCATTATACCCGTGATGGGATCAAGAACCATCTTTCCGCTGATAAAGAACTTAGAATACTGAATTATTATCATTAATTCAGGGCCTATGAATGCGAAGAACATTTGCCAAGCCACGCTTGTCCAAGGCTTTTTGCCCATTTTTGTGTAATTATAGCAGTTATTTGCAACACTTGTTGCGATGTAATAGAATAGCCAGAATGGAAGGAACGCGATTATCTTAAAGAGGTGCTTTGAGTCAAACGCGCGGATAGTTGCGAAGCACCAAAGTCTGTAATCCGTCAGGAAAAGATAATCGGAGAGGAATACGAGTGCAAATGCACCTACTACAACGGTTAAAGCGAGTACGATACTGCGGAGCATCTTTTCCTTACCGAGCTTAACTCCTCGTTCCTCCTTGTCAATGGGGAACTTCTTGTTGTTTCCGCGAATGGTGATATAGGTAAAGAGACCGCACAAAAGGCACCACATACCTATTGCGAGCGATCCGCCCTGATTCCAGAAGGGCAATATCATTGAACCGACAAATCCGAGAATGAATCCTAAGAAATAGAAGGGAATGCTGAGAACAGAGCCCCAAATATTTTTCTTCCAATAGCGTTTTTGAGCCTTACCTTCAAGTTCGGGCCAAGCCTCAACGGGTTCTGCGGATTTAAGGATCGTAAAGTAAGGCAGCTCAAGAAGAGCAATTGCAAAGCAAGCAACGAACATAAAGAATCCAACTATTCCGAGCGCGTTGAAGGCAGCTTTAAATTGCCATATTTGATTTGAGCCTGCAATATCGTTTGGAGCGTCGAGCGCACGGTCGAAGAAATCAACGCTGAAGCTTACCACGCTTGATGAGAAATGCGCCCACGGATGAGTGATAGCGGGGTTATAGATGGCTCTTATAGCCTCGTTGCCGTCAATTGTTTCGGTATAGAAATTATCAGCCGTTCGTTTTTCAAGTCCTTCGGGGTCTTTTCCAAAGTGAAGGAAGGATTGCGCGGTTACCTGATTTATGTACTCTCTTGGAGGATTTCCGTCAACGCGGTGGAAGAACTCATCGTACTGACAAGCAACTATCGCTGCGTCGCGTGAACCGAATTGATTATAGAAATTATCGTTTTCATCGTAATAAACGGCATCGTTTGAAACGAGAAGAGCCGCTGCGATAAGTCCTTCGCTATCTTGAAGAACTGCCTCACGGCAGGCAAGAGCACCGTTTGAGTGACCGGTAACACCTATTCTTGAGGTGTCAACGTAGGGAAGGGTCGCGAGATATTTTACGCCGTCGTAAAGACCGTTTGCATTGTTTTCATCGTCCCACCAGGTGTTTGATTCGATGACCTCGGAATCGCCGTGACCGTACATACTTATCGCAAGCACAACGTATCCGCGGCGCGCGTATTCAACGTAGTTGAGATCCTGCATCTCTCGGTTATTGTACCAGCCGTGGCTGACAACGATAGCGGGAGCCTTGGTCTCGGGAGTGGCGGTCTTTGGAACGAGCAGAAGTGCATCAAGCTCGTGACCGCTTGCGGTTACAAAGGTCATATCGTGGTATTTTACCTGACCGAAGCTCGTCTGGAACACTGCTGCACCGACTGAACTTATCAGACATAGGATAAGGGAAATAACGAGTAGTTTCTTAGCGTTTAATTTCATTAGTAATCGCCCCTTTCATATTTGATGGTTTCATTATAATATATAGTGCTAATATTGTCAATAATTATCATAAAAAATAATGTTCATTGACGTGTTTTGTATAAAATGACGATAAAAATTACATAATATTGACAAAAAAATTGTTTGGTAGTATAATACAATAGTTGTTAATAATCGAAAGGAAGTGTAATATATATGTCAGAATGCACGCATAACTGTTCTACCTGTTCTGCGAATTGCTCAACAAAGTCAAAGCAGGATTTTCTTGAGCCTTTGAATTCAAAATCCTCTATAAAGCACGTTATTGGCGTTGTCAGCGGAAAGGGAGGCGTTGGAAAATCAATGGTCACCTCCACACTTGCAACTCTTATGCAGAGAGCCGGATATAAGGTCGGTATTTTGGATGCCGATATTACAGGACCCTCCATTCCCAAAGCTTTTGGAATCAGCGCGGGAGTTGAAGGAAACGACGACGGAATGTTTCCTCCTGAAAGCTCAACGGGAATAAAGATCATGAGTGTAAATCTTCTTTTACCCGATGCGACTGCGCCCGTGGTGTGGCGCGGCCCCGTTATCGCGGGAACTGTTAAGCAGTTCTGGAGCGGCACGGTATGGGGAGATCTTGACTATCTTTTTGTTGACTGTCCTCCCGGAACGGGCGACGTTCCGCTTACCGTTTTCCAGAGTCTTCCGCTTGACGGAATAGTGATCGTTTCATCTCCTCAGGAGCTTGTTTCTATGATCGTAGAGAAGGCTGCCAACATGGCAAGGATGATGCAGGTTGATGTGGTCGGACTCGTAGAAAATATGAGCTATGTGAAGTGTCCCGACTGCGACAAGAAGATCAAAATTTTCGGTGAGAGCCATATTGAGGATATTGCCAGAAAGCATGGATATCCCTTGCTTGCACAGATGCCGATCGATCCTTCGCTTGCTACGCTTGTTGATGCCGGAGAGATCGAAAAAATGAACGTGGATTATCTTGACGGCGCAGTTGAGGCGCTTAAAAGAGTGAGAAGCATTAAATAGAATAACTACCGCCTGTGGATATGCAGGCGGTAGTTTTGGTATATTTATTGACTATTGTGCGAAACTTTCTGTTTATTGTGAATAAATATCATCTAATATTCAAAAAAATTTGTCAAAGTGACAAAAATTTTAAAAAATGTTGACAAATCAACAAATTGGTATTATAATAATCAAGTCAAGTGATTTGGCGAATAATTTTTTGAAAGAATTGGGCAATATTATGGCTGTTACGATTATAGAGGTTCTTAATAAAAAGGACCTATTGAAATGGGTTAGATTTCCAAATGAGTTATATAAGAACAATGAATTTTTCGTTCCGTTTTTAGAGAATGACGAGATGGATACCTTCACAAAGGAGAAAAATCCGTCGTATGAATTTTGCGAAACCAAGCTCTTTCTTGCTTTAAAGGGAGGGAAGGTTGTCGGAAGGATCGCAGGTCTTATCAACCACGCGTATAACAAAAAGTGGGAGAAGAATGCTATCCGCTATACGCGATTTGATTTTATAGACGATCACGAGGTTTCCGCAGCTCTTTTTGAAAAAGTGGTTGAATGGGGCAAGGAGAGGGGCTTTGATGAAATAATGGGCCCTATGGGCTTTAACGATACCGACCATCAGGGAATGCTCGTTGACGGCTTTGATCAGCTCAATATGTCCGTTACTTTTTATAATCATCCCTATTATATGGAGCATCTTGAGCGCTTGGGGCTTACCAAAAGCGTTGACTGGATAGAATATAAGATAAAATGTCCCACCGAGGTTGACAGCAGGATCGAGAGGCTTGCAAACCGTTTGCTTGAACGCGGAAAATACAATGTCGTGACCTATACCGACAGAAAAGCTCTTTATAATGATGCTTTTGAAGCCTTTGAGGTCGTTGATGAGGCAGAGGCGGTGCTTTACGGTACGGTTCCGCTCACACCGGCTGTTATTAAAAATATGGTGGATAATTATATCCCCCTTGTTGACCTTGATTACATCTGCTCGGTAAAGGATACCGAGGGGCATATAGTTGCGTTTGGTGTTATGGTACCTTCACTTGCGGAAGCGTTCAAAAAGGCAAACGGCAAAATGTTTCCTTTTGGAATAGTTCATATGCTTAAGGCATTAAAATGCAAAAACGATGTTCTTGAGATGTATTTTGTGGCGGTAGATCCAAAGCATCAGATGTTTGGAGTTCCTGCAATACTTATGAACACTCTCGTCAGAAAGTGCATAGAAAAGGGAGTGAGCTACTGTGAGACGGGCCCTATGCTTGAAACAAACAAGGCGGTTCACGGAATGTGGCGCTACTTTGAAAAGGAGCAGCATAAGCGTCGCCGCTGTTATATTAAATCGATCTAAGGAGAAAGGTTATGAAGGATAAAGGACAGCTTTTGCAGGCTTTGAAATTCACTTTGTTTTCTTTGTCTGCGGGAATTATTCAGATAGGCTCTTTTGCGGTACTTGAAATATTTATCAAGGACTATTGGATACCGTATCTTATATCACTTATACTCTCGATAGTATGGAATTTTACACTTAACAGACGATACACCTTTAAATCAGCGGCTAACGTGCCCGTTGCTATGGCAAAGGTGTTCGGCTTCTATCTTGTGTTCACGCCCGTGTCCACTTTCTTAGGAAATCTCGCGGAGCAGAACGGCGGGCAAGACTTTGTGATTTTAATAGTAACGATGGTTGCAAATTTTGTTTTGGAATATCTGTTTTGCAAATTTGTCGTTTATCGCGGTCAGGAAAATACGATGAAAGAGAAAAGCAAATAATAAACAGGAGCGCTCAAGCGCTCCTGTTTGAATAGATAAATAAAATGGTGTCAATACTCCTATTACCAAACTTGAAAGGAGATTAAAGATGACGAACAAGGAATTGCTTTACATTGAGGATGCGCTCGGACACGAGAAGTATTTTAAGGAAAAGTGTCAGGAATGCTCCGCACAGCTTGCCGACGGTGAGCTTAAGAATTTTGTTACGGATCTCACGCAGAAGCACGGTGCTATCTTTACCGGCTTTTATCAGTTACTTTAAGGAGGAGAAAATATGAACGAAATGAATAATGACAGAAACGTTATGGAGAATCTTCTCCTACTTGAAAAAGGCGCGTGTGACTTGTATGTACACGGCGCAATCGAAGCGAGTGACGCGCAGGTCTTTAATTCCTTCTCATCTGCGCTGAATCAGTCCTTGCAGCTTCAGAATCAGATCTATACCAAGATGAAGGAAAAAGGCTGGTACGCGCCGGAGCAAGCGCAGTCCGACAAGGTAAATCAGCTTAAGCAAAAGTTTTCGGCAAACTGAAAACAAAACCGCTTGGATATCCAAGCGGTTTTATTTTATCAAATTATCGTCGTTTGACTTGCGTCGCCCTTGGTATTTGCGCGGAAGGGGATACCGAGATGCTCGTAAGCGAGTGCGGTCACGCAACGTCCCTTGGGAGTGCGGGAGAGAAATCCTATCTGGAGCAGATAGGGCTCGCAAACGTCCTCAATGGTGATAGCTTCTTCGCCGATCGTTGCAGCTATGGTATCGAGTCCAACGGGACCTCCGTTATAGAAGCGGATGATCGTTTCGAGCATACGTCTGTCAAGGCTATCAAGTCCAAGCTCGTCTATCTCAAGCTTATCGAGTGCAAATCTTGCGATCTCGCAGTTTATGATACCGTCACCCATAACTATTGCAAAGTCGCGCACGCGCTTAAGAAGTCTATTTGCAATACGGGGCGTTCCTCTTGAACGGCTTGCAAGCTCAAGTGCGCCGTCCTCCGTGATATTTATGCCGAGAATTTTTGCGCTTCTCTTAACGATGGTCGCAAGCTCCTCGGGTGTATATAATTCAAGCTTTAAAAGGACTCCGAATCTATCGCGAAGGGGAGTGGTGAGCTGACCCGCTCTCGTTGTCGCACCTATAAGAGTGAACTTTGGCAGGTCAATTCTTATGCTTCTTGCGGCGGGACCCTTACCGATGATGATATCAACGGAATAATCCTCCATGGCGGGATAAAGGACCTCTTCTATGGAGTGGGAAAGACGGTGGATCTCGTCGATGAAAAGCACGTCGCCGTCCTCGAGTCCTGTAAGGATCGCTACAAGGTCGCCCTGCTTTTCGATTGCGGGGCCGGAGGTTATCTTGATATTAACGCCCATTTCATTTGCGATGATGTGGGAAAGAGTGGTCTTACCGAGTCCGGGAGGGCCGTAGAGAAGAACGTGGTCAAGTGCATCGCCGCGAAGCTTTGCCGCCTCGATATAAATTCTGAGATTTTCTTTAGCCTTTTCCTGACCTATGTATTCCTCAAGGCTTTGGGGACGAAGCTCATTTTCGCGAGAATCATCGCCCGTCATAGATGGAGAAACCGTGCGGTCTTCATAGCTGTTTTCAAAATCGTAATCTTCTTCGTAACGCATTGTCATGTTCCTCCTTATTTACTGAGATTCTTAAGCGCGAGACGAATGATATCATCCGTTTGCTTGTTTGAAATGTCAACTCCGCGGAGAGCCGCAACGATCTCGCTCTTGGTATATCCAAGCACCAAAAGGGCGCTCTGTGCGTCGGAAAGCTTGGAGCTTCCTGTGGGAACGGATGCGGTGCTTTGTGTCTGAGACGGAGCGGAAATAGCTTCGGTAAATGTTTTGGAGATCTTATCCTTCAATTCAAGAACAATTCTTGCCGCGGTCTTTGCGCCGATGCCGTTTGCCTTTGCTATTGCCTTAGTGTCCTCGTTCATAATCGTTATAGCAAGCCTATCGGGAGTGAATACGGATAAAATAGCTATTGCCGCCTTTGGTCCGACGCCTGAAACTGTGATAAGAAGCTTGAAGGCTTCAAGCTCAGCTTCACTTAAAAAGCCGAAAAGCTCAACGCCGTCCTCGCGAACCGCCATATAGGTATAAAGGCGAACGGTGGGTGCTTCGCTAACGGAGCGGTGTGCGGGCATTGATTCATAGGTGGTCTGCGTTATTGTCATTTTGTATCCCACACCGTGCGCGTCGATCACCGCAAAGGTGTAATCAAGGTGGGCAAGCTTGCCCTCAATATAATAAAACATCAGTTTTCTCCTTCTGTTTTTTCTTCAGCTGTTTCTGCCTTGGCTGTTATTAATTCGGCAGATTTTTTGTTTTTTCTTATATCAAATATTACTAATACTACGAATACCGCCGTGCTTAATGCGGAAATTATTCCCGTTATCACATATATATCGGGCATATATCTGAACTCGATATCGTGATCTCCCGTGCTTTCGATATTGAATGCCATAAGCGAGTCGCCGTAAACGGAATAGGTTTCCACTCTCTTTCCGTCAACGTAAACCTTCCAGCCCGCATCGTAGGGAATGGTGGTCATTATAGTTTTATTGTTCTCGTGCGTTGTAAGAGAACCGTAGATATGATCGTCTTTTGAGCGCGCGTCGGTAACGAGGCTTGTTTTTGAAAGCTCCGCAAAGGCTTTTTCAAAGGCTTCCATATCAAGAGTAAAAATATAATCTGTATTCTTGTAGAAATAGAGCTTTCCGTCCTCCGGAGTAAAGGAAAGGGAAAGCTCCTCGCCGGCTTCTCTGTAGCCGAGAGAAACTATTCTTGTGTAGTTGCTGTTTGAAACGTAATGCTCTCCGTTTATTTTAAGTGTGAAGCTCTTTTGATATTCGGAAGGAAGGCAGAGGTAAAGAGGACCGCTTTCCTTAACGGTAAAGATGAATTCAACGTCCTTTTCTGAGGTTGAAGAGTATTCATTACCCAAAACGGATACATTTTTGATATTGGTGCTTCTTTTAAGAGTGATAGGAGTATAGAATTCAATATATTCGTCATCACCGTTGCTGAGAATGGCATTAAGGAGCTGGTTCTGAACCTCGAAAGGATTTTTAAGGCTTTCATCGGATGTGAAGTCGTATTTCAAGGTGGTTTCAAGCTCAAGCAAGCGGTCGCTTACGCCAAATGCAAGTCCGAGCGCATAGGGATTCCTGTATGCGTAATAATGCTCATCCTGCGCATAAAGCTCGTAATACATATCCATAAGTCGATTTTGTTCAAGGGATTCCTTGTTAAGATCGTTGGATACGTTAGAATATACATATTTAACACCGAAAAGGGAATCGGTAATAAGAGTTGAGCCTAAATTCTGCGTCCAATGGCAGTCCGCGTAGTATCCGAGATAGTCGATAAGATCAATTGCTTTTTGGTTCAGGGTTGAGGTGGAGTTTGAAAGTCCCTTTATATTAAGAGCCATATTGTCGTTGGTACAGCGGTGAGTGGTCTTTTCAGAACGGTAAAACGTTTTATCGCTTGCTTGCACCGTTTCAACGATTGGGCGAAGAGTTTTAAAATAGTCCGCATAGGAAGAATAGGATGCCCAACCGATATTGAATGCCATTGAGCAGATAAGCACAAGTCCGTTTACAAAAAGCTCAATACAAACCACCGCAAGGAGTATCTGAGCGGCTTTTTCCTTGTTTTGGGTCTTCATAAAATGGCATACTGCTGCGCCCACGGCAAAAACTGCGATTATCGTAAAGACAACCACCCAGAAGAAGGGAAGCTTATTAAGCACGAAGCCGTACTCTCTGTCCGCAGTATCCTGAAGAACAAAATTTGGGAATTCCATCTTTTGCGCCACGAGAAGCAGAGCAAGTATGACGGAGCCTGCGGCAAATACTTTTTTAGGGGAATGCTCCTCTATCTCGGAGAAGCCCTTATATGCCATTATGAGCATAAGGAAAATAACTATAAAGCTATAACGGTAATTGAGGCAGTTTGGCTCCTGGAAGCCGTGCATTATAAGGTCGAGAGGATTTATCACCATTATTAGAACGTAAAGAAGCGTAAATCCGACGTAGAATATCTTTTCACGTGAGGGAACGCGCTTTGCCATCACGAATATGGGGAGCATAAGAAGAGTAAGCACTCCGCTATAGAGAAGGGGAAGTCCCTCGTGCATAACCGTATCGTATGATCCGGGAAGGAGCTTGGGGAAAAGGTCAAAGAGATCAAATCTCGCAACGATATCCCATACAGGCTCTGAAAAATCGCTCTTACCGAATTGGAGAGAATAATAAGCCGCGCCAATCATAAATGCGGACATTCCGATACCGAGGAGCGTAGAGCCTCCCATTTTTGCAAGTGTTTTTACAAAATTAAGCTTTCTGCCGTCAGGATTAACGAGAGCTCTGTCCTCGTCTTTAAAATAAGAGAAGAAGAAACAGAATGCCGTGTACCAGCAGAGCATATAGCCTATATAATAGTGGCTCATCATCATAAGCGCGAGCGTTATTACGTAGAGCTTATATCTGCCTGTTTTTATAAGCCTTTCTATGGAATATGTGAGAATGGGGAGAAGAAAAACTCCGTCAAGCCACATTATGTTGTTCTGATACGTAATGGTGTACGCAGAGAGGGCGTACATGGTTGAAAACAGGATAACTGCGTTTTTATTGATGCTTGTTGATTGCTTGTGGAGATAAAATCCGAACGTCAATCCACAAAGTCCTACCTTTGTTACGATTATTGTAAGCAGAGCGAAAAGCATCATGGATTTCGGGAATATCGCAACTATATATGAAAGGGGGCTTGCTACGTAATATGCGTAAATGCCCATAAATTCTCCGCCAAGAGAACGCGAGAAGGAGTAGAGCAGGGATGCGTCTCCCCAAACGAACTCACGAAGCGCCTCGTAAAAATATACGTATTGCGCATTAAGGTCAAGCGTCAGCACAGAGTTGTCCCCGAGTGGCTTGTGACCAAGCGAAAAATAAATTGCGAGCATTATTATCGCGGGTACGAGAAACGCATAACCGAGATATCCGTATTCATTTTTTATTCCAAGCAGCTTTTCGTTGCTCTTTATTTTTTGAAATGGATTGTTAAACTTCATATTTTATCCTCACAGAATTTCGGGATTGTGTGAAACTATAAATTTTTTAATGGATTTTTCAAATTTTACTCTGTCGAGTGTCATATCGCGTGAGCATCCGAGACATACGACACGAACCTCACTGCCAACACGCATAATTTTGAATTGATTCGATCCGCAGGGGTGATTCTTTTTCATTTCAAGTACGTCGCCAACGTAAAGCTTTATTATCTTCATTTTTGCCTCCAAGGTAAAAAATCGTATATATAATCATTATATCACAAAAAAAGCGCCAAGTAAATGGTGAATTTATATATTTTTGAAATAATATTATTATATAATACAACTAAAATGTTTGACAATTGAGAATGTTTGTGGTATAATGATAAATTGATAAAATATGTGTTATGGAGGAAATATGATAATTCTTGGAATAGACCCCGGTGTTGCTATAGTGGGCTTTGGAGTAATTGAATACAGCGGTTCTAAGTTCAAGACCCTGGATTACGGAGTTATCACCACTCCTGCGCATACGGATACGGAAAAGAGACTTGCCTCTATATACCGTGAGCTGAAGGAGATCATTGAAAAATATCATCCGGACGCGATGGCGGTCGAGGAGCTTTTCTGGAATACGAACCAAAAGACCGGTATTGCCGTTGCGGAGGCGCGCGGTGTAATACTTCTTTGTGCAGAGCTTTTGGGCGTGGAGATTTTTGAATATACTCCTCTTCAGGTCAAGCAGAGTATAGTGGGATACGGACGTGCCGAGAAAAGTCAGGTCATAACAATGGTTCAGACATTTTTGAATATCAAGGAGAAGATCCGACCCGACGATGCTGCCGACGCATTGGCTATAGCTAT
The DNA here is from genome assembly GCA_017483195.1 of Clostridia bacterium. Classification (GTDB taxonomy): domain Bacteria; phylum Bacillota; class Clostridia; order Oscillospirales; family CAG-272; genus RGIG4608. Next base: position 83,052 of record JAFULR010000012.1, on the reverse strand, counting down.
TTGCCACGCGCATGCCGGCAGCTCAAGAATATCGAAATTTTATAATAAAAAGCAAACTTACGGAAAGGTTTATTGACATATGTGGAGTGCAAATAATTGGAAGGATTATCAGCTTATAGACGCATCTGACGGAGAGCGCCTTGAAAGATGGGGTAAATATATACTTATCCGTCCCGATCCTCAGATCATCTGGCACGGAGAAAGAAATGCTCCTGAGTGGAAGCGCGCTGACGGTATCTATCGCAGAGCCAACACGGGCGGAGGCAAATGGGTGAAAAAGAATCTTCCGGAGGAGTGGAATATAGGTTACGGAGAGCTTGGGTTCGTGCTTCGTCCTATGGGATTTAAGCACACAGGACTTTTCCCCGAGCAGGCGGCAAACTGGGATTGGTTTTCAGAGCTTATAAAGAATGCCGGCAGACCTATTAAGGTTCTTAATCTTTTTGCATATACCGGCGGAGCTACAGTTGCCGCAGCAAAGGCGGGTGCTTCGGTCTGTCACGTTGATGCGGCTAAAGGTATGGTTGCTCAAGCCAAGGAGAATGCAAAGCTTTCGGGACTTGAAAATGCACCCATCCGATATATTGTTGACGATTGTAAAAAATTCGTTGAGCGCGAGATTCGACGTGGAAATAAATACGATGCTGTTATAATGGATCCGCCATCATACGGCAGAGGTCCCTCCGGAGAGATATGGAAAATAGAGGACAGTATTGACGATCTCGTGGCTCTTACGGCTCAGGTTCTTTCGGACAAGCCCTTGTTTTTCCTGATCAACTCATACACAACGGGGCTTTCTCCTCTTACGATGAGCTATATAGTTGATCTTAGAATTTCTAAGGTTCACGGTGGAAAATGTGAGGCGAGTGAAATAGCGCTTCCCGTTAAACACACAGGCGGATTTATGCCTTGCGGCGCAAGCGCAAGATGGCAGGAAACAAAATAAAATTCAAAGAAAGGGAAACACATAAGTGAATTCTGATTCTTACATCAAAATAGAAAATTTGAGTATATCATACGAAGAAGATGACGGAGGTAGGACTTCGGTTCTTAAAAACATTTCTCTCAATATAAAAAAGGGTGAGTATCTTGCTGTTCTTGGACATAACGGTTCGGGCAAGTCAACTCTTGCAAAGCTTCTTAATATGATACTTGAGCCCGATTCGGGTAAGATATATATAGACGGCAAGGAGATAACCGATCCCTCTATGACGGAGGAGGATGTTTTCGAGCTTAGGAAAAAGGTCGGAATGGTATTTCAGAATCCCGATAATCAGCTCGTTGCGACGATAGTTGAGGATGACGTTGCATTCGGACCGGAAAACCTCGGCATTGAACCGCACGAGATCAGAAAAAGAGTGGATGACGCTCTTAGCGCGGTTGGTATGAGTGAGTATGCAAAGGGTGAGCCCGCGCGTCTTTCGGGCGGACAGAAGCAGAGAATCGCGATAGCGGGTATTCTTGCTATGAAGCCCGACTGTATGATTTTTGATGAATCGACCGCTATGCTCGACCCTCTCGGCAGACGCGATATAATGGATACTATAGAAATGCTTAACCGTGAGCACGGCATTACAATTATTATGATCACGCACTATATGGACGAGGCGGCAAGAGCAAACAGAATTGTTGTACTTGACGACGGAGAGATCCTTATGGACGGAGCTCCCACACAGATTTTTGAACAGCATGAAAAGCTCAAGGAGTGCGGTTTGGACGTGCCCCAGTGCGTTGGGCTTGTTAATCTGCTCAAGGAACGCGGAATTATTATTAAAGGAGAGTGCCACACCCCATCTGCTTGTGCGGATGCGATCGTAGCGGCACTTAATAAAGGATAATGGCAAAAATTAAACTTGAAAATGTTTCTTTCCTTTACGGTGAAGGAACGTCGTATTGTAAAGAAGCTTTAAAAAACGTAAATGTTGAGATAAATGAAAGCTCTATTACGGGTCTTATAGGTCATACGGGAAGCGGAAAGTCAACTATGCTCCAGCTTCTTAACGGACTTGCGACTCCTGCTGAGGGCAAGGTGTATCTTGATGGAGTTGATATTTGGGCAAAACCCAAGGAGATAGGCAAAATACGCTATCGTGTTGGACTCGTTATGCAGTATCCGGAATATCAGCTTTTTGAGGAAACCGTCGAAAAGGACATAGCATTCGGCCCTAAGAATATGGGACTTTCCGAGTCTGAAATAGCCGAGAGAATAAGAGAAGCGATAGATTTCGTCGGACTTTCTCCGGATGTTCTCACAAAAAATCCCTTCGATCTTTCGGGCGGTCAGAAAAGAAGAGTTGCTATTGCTGGTGTTATCGCTATGCGCCCCGAGGTTCTTGTGCTTGACGAGCCCGCTGCGGGACTTGACCCACAGGGTCGCGACGTGATACTTAGCGGTATTTTTAAATACCGTGAGAAAACGGGAGCAACCGTTATCATTGTCAGTCACAGTATGGAGGATATGGCACGTCTTTGTGACGATATTATAGTTCTTTCACACGGTGAGGTAGTGCTTAACGGCACTCGTGACGAAGTGTTTGCGCAGTCTCAGATGCTTGAAAAAATAGGACTTGCGGTTCCGCAGATAACTTTGCTTATGCATGAGCTTAACGCGCGCGGAATAGATGTTGACAACGGTATTTATACCGAGGAGGCAGCGGCAGCTGAGATAGCAAGGATTTTCGGAGGTGCGAGATGAAGAGTATAACACTTGGACAGTACTATTCTGTTGATTCACCTATACACAGACTCGATCCGAGAGTGAAGATCGTGCTTGCGATACTTTATATCGTAATAGTATTTTTAAGTGCGAATATTCTTTCAATGGCTTTGCTTTTGGGATCAGCATTTTTGCTTATTGCACTTGCGCACATACCCGTAAAGCTAGTGATGAAATCTGTTAAACCGATTGTCTTCATTATTGCTTTTACCGCAATCATTAATATTTTTTGGACATCGGGAGAGGGAGATCCCCTTATTGATATTGGATTTGCGCAGATATATAAAGAGGGAATTGTAAATGCAATTTTCCTTGTAATAAGGATATTTGTGCTTATTATCGGAAGCAGTATATTATTGACTTATACGACCACGCCGATATCATTAACCGACGGTATCGAAAGATTGCTCTCGCCTCTTAAAAAAATAGGCTTGCCCGTTCACGATTTTGCTATGATCATGACGATCGCGCTTCGCTTTATCCCCACTCTTATGGAAGAAGCGGATAAGATAATGAGTGCGCAAAAAGCAAGGGGCGCGGATTTTACTAACGGCAGTCTTATTCAAAGAGCCAAGGCTCTTATTCCGATACTTATTCCTTTGTTCTCGTCTTCAATAAGACATGCGCTTGATCTTGCCACAGCTATGGAGTGCCGTTGCTACCGCGGTGGAGAGGGCAGAACGAGAATGAAGATCCTTAAATGCGGCACTGCGGATATAGTTGCCGTTGTTTTGGTCGTTGCCTTTGGCGCGGCAGTCGTTTGCTTAAACGTATTTTTTGCATAGGAGATAAAAATGAAGCTATTGCTTAAAATAAGCTTTCTTGGTACAAACTATAACGGATATCAGGTTCAACCCAATAAGCCCACCGTTCAGCAGAGCTTGAACGAGGCTGCAAAGAGGATATTCGGCTTTGATTGTGACATTGTTGGGTGCTCAAGAACGGACAGTGGAGTTCACGCAAATGAATTTTTTGCGTGCGTTTCCAAAAAAGGGGAGAATTCACTTGAATGTACTATACCTATGGAGAGTGTTACGCTTGCTTTCAATTCCGTTTTACCCAACGATATAGCGGTTATTGTTGCCAAAACGGTTGAGTCTGATTTTCATCCGAGATATGATGTTAAGCAAAAGGAATATATTTATAAAATTTGGAATTCAACTATTAAGGATCCGTTTGGCTCTGACAGAGCATACCACGTTCCAAAAAAATATACGGACGAGGCTGTTTACAAAATGGATCTTGCCGCAAAGCACTTTTGCGGACGTCACGATTTTTCCGCCTTTATGGCGCAGGGCTCTAAGATAGTTGATACGCACAGAGAGGTAAAATACGCATCTGTTTACAGAGATGGAGATCTAATTATTTTCAAAGTCGCTGCGGATGGATTTTTATACAACATGGTTCGCATTATGGCAGGAACCTTGCTTTTGGTCGCCCAAGGAAAGCTTAACCCCGAGGATATTGATTTTATCATCAAGAGCGGTGACAGAAAAAATGCAGGCTCAACTGTGCCTGCGTGCGGATTATATCTTAACAAGGTGGAATACTGATAGTAATAAAACTGATAAGAGAGGATTATTATGAATAAGTGGCAAATTTTGGCGATACTCGTGGATATCGCGGCGATAGCCGTTGTTGCTATGTATGTTTTTATCGCAGTAAAGCAGGGATTTATAAAATCATTTTTTAAATATATGAAGATGACCATTGTTATAGTTCTTACCATCATCATAGGTGCAAATCTTGTGGGTGTGTGTGAAGACTATATCGTTAAGGATCGCCTTGACGGAAAAATTGCTGCTGTTATATCCTCAAAGCTCGAGCAGCATGTGGGAGATATTGATTTTTCCGTTGTTACGGATAGCATTCCCGATGGGGTAAAAGGCTTTTTACCAATGGAAAAAGTTGAGAATTATTTTAACAGCATAGAGGGAGATGCCGAAGAGGTGGCTCATAAGATTGGTCAAAAAATTGAGAGCATAGCCATAGATCTTATTTCAAAAATAATAGCTTATATCGTTACGTTCTTGATACTGTATATAGCTTGCTCAATCGGTGTTGTGCTGCTTGAAAGGTTTGTGGAGCTTCCGGTGCTCAGGGGAATAAACAAAATTCTGGGCTTTATCTGGGGTCTTTCACATGCGTATGTATTTTTAAGCTTTGCGGCATGTATTCTCTTGATGCTTGCGAAGGATTCCTTTATCGAAGCGACATTTATTGCGGAGTTTTTTTGTAAATACGGACTATTTACTCATTGATGAGGATTTTTTAGACTACCCGAGGAGGTATTATTTATGCTGATGTGTTCAAGATGCCATAAAAGAATGGCGGTTGTTTTTATAACCAAGCTTGAAAACGGAGAGAAGAAAAACGAGGGCGTTTGTATGACCTGCGCCAAGGAGCTTGGACTTCCTCTTGACAATATGCTTGGAGATATGATGAATAAGCTTGGAATTTCGTCCGATGAGCTTGCGGGCATGGAGGACGAGGTTGCAAAAATGATGGAAAACGGTGGAGATCTTCCGGCTATGATGGACGACTCCGATCTTGATGATGACGAGGCGAGAGCACCCGCGATTGATCTGCAAAAGCTTTTTGGCGAAAAGCAGACTCCTACGCCAAACGTTGACGGAGTTAAAGGCGCAGAGGAAAAGCAGAAGGAGAAAAAAAGAAAGTTTCTTGACTCCTATTGCAAGGATCTTACCCGTGAGGCGAGAGAGGGAAAGCTTGATGCTATCGTTGGCAGAGAGAAGGAGCTTGCGCGCGTTATTCAGATTCTTTCAAGAAGACAAAAGAACAATCCTTGCCTTATAGGTGAGCCCGGCGTAGGTAAGACCGCTATTGCGGAGGCACTTGCGCAGAAGATAGTGAGGGGTGACGTACCCTATAAACTCAAGAATAAGGAGCTTCACCTTCTTGATCTTACCGCTCTCGTTGCAGGAACACAGTTCCGCGGTCAATATGAGAGCAGACTTTTGGGACTTCTCAAGGAGGTCAAGGATGCGGGAAATATCATCCTTGTTATAGATGAGGTTCATAATATAGTTGGAGCAGGTAACAGCGAGGGAAGTGTAAGTACCGCTAATATGCTCAAGCCCGCACTCTCGCGCGGCGAGATCCAGGTCATCGGCGCGACAACGCTCAACGAATACCGTAAGTATATTGAAAAGGACTCGGCTCTTGAAAGAAGATTCCAGCCCGTTAAGGTTGAAGAGCCCTCAATCGAGGAAACTCTTGAGATGCTTAAGGGAATAAAGCATTATTATGAGTCCTTCCATCAGATAAAGATCCCCGATGATATACTCAGAAGTGCGGTTACGCTTTCTGAAAGATACATTACGGATAGATATCTTCCGGATAAAGCAATCGACCTGCTTGACGAGGCTGCGGCTAATCTCTCGCTCAATTCTGCGTCCCTTAACCGCAGTATTGAAATAAGAGAGAAGCTGCTTGAGATCAAAAAGGAAAGAGAAGCCCTTGAGGCTACTCCGCCCGACTCTCCAGATAACGCAGACGCGTATGAGAAGATAGCAAAGCTCAAATCCAAGGAGATCAAGCTCGCAGACGAGCTTAAGAGCCTTGAGGGAGAATGTGAAAGCATCGTTCTTACGACCGATGAGCTTGCGGACGTGGTTGAGGTATGGACGGGTGTCCCCGCACTTACCGTAAGCGCAAATGAATACGAGCAGATCGATAAGCTTGAGCAAAGGCTCAAAACACATATAATAGGTCAGGATAAGGCGGTCAATTCAATTTGCCGTGCGATAAAGAGAAACAGAGCAGGTATTTCTTATAAGAGAAAGCCCGTTTCGTTCATTTTCGCAGGCCCTACGGGTGTTGGAAAGACCGAGCTTGTAAAGCAGCTTGCAAACGATCTTTTCCATTCACCCGAGACGCTTATCCGTCTTGATATGAGTGAGTTTATGGAGAAGCACTCTGTTTCCAAAATAATAGGAGCGCCTCCCGGATACGTAGGCTACGACGAGGCAGGTCAGCTAACGGAGAAGATCCGTCGCAGACCGTATTCCGTAATACTTTTCGACGAGATCGAAAAGGCACATCCGGACGTTCTGAACGTGCTTTTGCAGATACTTGACGACGGGCGCGTAACGGACGCGCAGGGAAGAACGGTCAATTTCGAGAATACCATTCTTGTTATGACTACGAATGCGGGCTCGACCAATTCATCCGGACGCGCAGGATTTGCTTCTTCGGATAATCTTTCTGCTGAGGAAGCGCGTACTTTGAAAGCGCTTGAGGGCTTCCTTCGTCCCGAGTTCATCAACCGTGTTGACGAGATAATCACCTTTAACTCGCTCACCGAGGAAAATTTTGCAAAAATTGCGGAAATTATGCTTGGAGAACTCAAGACGGCACTTGCGGAAAAGGGAATTGATCTCTCTTATACGGATGATGCGCTTGCTTTCGTTGGCGAAAAATCGTATTCTGCAAAATTCGGCGCAAGAAATATGAGAAGATTTATTCAGACACATATTGAGGACGCCATCGCAGAGAGGATTATTGCGGACTATAATCGCACGATAACCAAGGTGCATATCAGTATTAGTGAAGGCGAAATTTCTGTTGCCTGTATGTAAAAAATAGGGACTGTCAAATAAGACAGTCCCATATTTTATTCTTCGTTTTCGTAGTCTTTTATCCCATCCATCGAGCTTGCGATCTTAAAGCCGTCGATCTCTCCGCGCTGCATAGCACCGAAAATGCGATAGCGAAGTCCTTTGTGCTTGATATCAAGCTCGTGAAGGAGCTGCTTCATTTCCTCTCGCTCCGTATTTCCGTCTGCGGGGCAAGCTGATTTTACAACGGGAAGCTCAGCCTTGTCCGCAAACTGACGAACGCTCTTTTCACTCGCGTAAAGCAGGGGGCGAATCATCGTAAGATCAATTCTTGAAAGGTAGGTGACGGGAGAGAAGCAACCGATCCTGCCCTCGAAGAACAGATTGAGCATAAACGTTTCAATGGCATCATCAAAATGATGACCAAGCGCGACCTTATTGCAGCCAAGCTCCTTTGCGGTGTTGTAAAGCACGCCGCGGCGCATCTTTGCGCACAGAGAGCAGGGGCTTTTTTCTTTTCTTTCCTCAAAGATTATCTGGTAAATCTGCGTGGGTGCGATATGATATTCAACGTCCAGCTCCTCGCAAAGCTTTTTTATTCCGTCAAAACTTGTATTGGGGAATCCCATATCCACGGTTATGGCGATAAGCTCATATTTATTTGGGTAAAATCTTCTCATCTCCGCGAGCGCGTACAGAAGAGCAAGGGAGTCCTTTCCTGCGGAAACCCCCACGGCAATTTTATCGCCGTCCTGTATCATCTGATAATCGTCAACTGCTCGCCTTGTATAGCTTAATATTCTCTTTAGTTCTTTCATCTAAAAATTACATTCCTCGTATATCTTTTTTGCTCTTTCGGTAAGAGTCTTGGGGTCGTTATCAAGGTTTAAAAACAGAGGTTCGCCTACGGTCACACCGGATGCCGCGCCTTTTTTTGCCTTGACGATTACCATGGAAGGAGCGCTTTTAGTATTGGCGTGTACAAAGATCATATCCTTGGGTTCAAGTGAGTTTTCTCTCATTGCGCACATAAGATCGGTAAGTCTGTCCGGACGCCATACGCAGTAAAAATTGCCGCCGTGCTTTAAAAGCTTTTTAGCTGCCGCACAAAAATCCCCAATATCACCGCACACCTCGTGACGGGCGATGAATTTTTCATCGTGTACGTTTCTTTTTCCGCTGTCCACCTTCATATACGGAGGATTTGAGAATACGACGTCAACCTCAAGTCCAATGTCCGAGCTTTTGATTTCTCTTACATCCTTGTGCACGGAAATGACCTTATTTTCAAGCTCGTTAAGGCTTGCGTTTCTGCTGATTATTTTTGCAAAATCCTCTTGTATCTCAACACAGTATATTTTTGAAAACTTCTCACGTGAAGCGCAGAGCAGGGAAATGATACCCGTTCCGCCGCCAAGCTCGACTGCCACACAGCTCCTTTGGGGCTTTATGAAGGATGCGAGCAAAAAAGCATCGGTACCAAAGGTAAGTCCGTTTTCTCTTTGAATAAGGCTTATATTTTCATTGACCTTAGTCAATGTCTCGTTTTCGGATAAAAAAATATTCATAGCTACCTCAAATTTAAAAACACGGAGCAGAAAAACCGCTCCGTATTTTTAGATGTAATCAAATTATTCCTGTACGGGAGCTCCTACGGGGCAAGCGTCAGCACAAGCACCGCAATCAGCGCAAGCATCGGGATCGATTACGTAGATGCCATCTCCCTCAGAGATAGCGCCACAGGGGCAAGCGTCTGCACAAGCACCGCAAGCGATGCAAGCGTCTGTAATCTTATAAGCCATGATAAATACCTCCATTAGTATTGATAAGATATTATAACATAACCCCTTGCGTTTTTGCAAGGGGTTAATGAAAAATATTTTAAAAAAATTATTCCTTATCTGTCTTTTTTTGCGAATGTACGAGTTTTACGTCGTCTCTGTGATAAATTTTCACTATGTCTCCATCCTTATCATGGAGCTTTACCTTGATAAGTCCGGTAAGTGGATGCATTTCGGTTACAGTTCCAACGCCGTCCGCAGTTTTTACTGTGGAATCTACCGCAGGGGTGCGCGCGATTTCGTACTCGTATGTCTCTTGCTCGTATCTTAAGCAGCACATAAGTCTTCCGCAGGTTCCCGAAATTTTTGAGGAATTGAGGAAGAGCCCCTGTTCTTTGGCCATTTTGATGGATACCTGAACAAAATCGGATAAGAAGGTTGCACAGCAAAGAGGTCTGCCACAAGCACCGAGACCACCGATAAGCTTTGCCTCATCACGGATTCCTATCTGTCTAAGCTCTATTCTTGTTCTGAATATAGCAGCGAGATCCTTTACAAGCTCGCGGAAGTCAACTCTGCCCGCGCTTGTGAAATAGAAGAGAAGCTTACTGTTGTCAAAGGTATATTGAGCGTCAACGAGCTTCATATCAAGCTCGTGCTTTGCTATTTGCTCAAGACATATAGCGAACGCATCCTTTTCCTTCTTTGCGTTTTCTTGGTTGTGAATAGCGTCCTCCGGTGTAGCTATGCGAATAACAGGTCGAAGAGGCGGCACTATCTCGGATATACCAACAAGCTTATTGGCTATGAAAACCTCACCGTATTCGGGACCACGCGCGGTATCTACAATGGCGAACTGTCCCTTTTGAGCCTGTATGCCCTCAGGGGAGAAATAGTACACCTTGCCTACCTTTTTAAATCTTACACCTACTACCTCTACCTTTTCTTCGTTTTCATCAGATTCGATTTTTTGCACAGCAGGAGTATCTTCATCCTCGAAGAATTCTTCCTCAAGTATATCTTCAAGCTGTATTTCGGCATCGTTCAGGTTTAAATTTGTATCTGTTTCCTGAATGTTTACGTCTGCCTGGTTATCTTTTTTCGGCTTGCGCTTGTTGTGATAACGGTGATATCTTTTTTTATTATTTTTTTTATTTTCGTTGTTTTCCATATTTATCTCCATATTATATAAGACTACTCAAAAATTCCGTTAAAGTGAGCTTTATATTGGCATTTTTTAAAAGAGCGATACGAGCGGTTTCCGAGCTTTTTATGATGCCGGTAAGCCTTGCTGCAGAGAAGCAGTAAGAAAGCTCTTCGGCATAAGAAATGTCCGTGAAAAAGAGCATGGCGGGGCAGTCCGATTTTTTCAGCACTATAAGATCTCTTGCTGCTGCTTCGATTTCAAGGAGCTGCGCGATTATTCTTTCTCGCTCGTCACGCTTTTGCGAGAAATCTGCGAATATTTCTCCGAAATCGCGCGAAAGTGTATTGTGAGCAAGAGCCCCGATCAGCTTTGTGGTAAGCTCCCGGCTTTGTAATATCTGTTTTTTGCCGCTTGATGATATAAGCTCGAGCACTCGTCCAATGCTGCCCTTGGAAGCGATATATATCTGATCGAATTCCTCCGGCGAATTATTGATATAAGTTTTTGCGGAGGGGTGATTCTGTTTCAGATATTCTATAGCTTCTTCTTTTTTGGGCGTTTTCATTCTGAGTATCGGGGCGCGACTTTTGATGGTTTCAAGTATCGTCTCTGTGTTTTCGCAGAGAAGAAGGAATACCACGTATTGAGGGGGCTCTTCGAGTGTCAGAAGAAGTGCGTTCTGTGCCTGTGCGGTCATTGTATGAGCATCCTCGATTATATACACCTTATAGTCCCCGTCGTTTGGCTGATAGAAAACGTCATCACGGATAAATCGAATGGGATCAACGCCCAGATGCACCTTGTCCGCTTCGCGACGAACGGTAATTACGTCGGCAGAGTTATCTGAAAGTATTTTTTTGCATGAGCTGCACTCGGCGCAGGGGATTATTCCGTCTCCATTCTTTTGCTCGCAGTTCAACGCAGCGGCTACAAGGCGGGCAAGCGTACGTTTTCCGGTACCATTATCGCCAAGCAAAATATAAGCGTGGGAGAGAGAGCCTGATTTTACGGAGGCAGAGAAATAATTGCACAAATCGTCGTTTGCTATTATACCGTAACGGTTATTTTTCATATAGTGCCTCCTTTTAAACAATACACAATCATTATATCAAATAAAAGAAAATCTGTCAATAGGTGAGTCCGTTGTTAAAATGACAAAAAAATCGATTTCTCTTAAGCATTTTGCAGGTTTATTGAGGTCGTTTTGTAAAAAAATAACAAAACTTCAAAAAAGTTCAAAAAAGGGCTTGAAAAAAAGGAAGTTTAGTAATATAATAATGATGTATAACTATGTTTGTTATAATATATATGCACTTTAATGAAAGGGAGATTCTTGATATGTTTAAGAAAAAAGAATGTGTCGCTATGCTTTTGGCAGGCGGACAAGGCTCAAGACTTTATGCACTCACCAAGAAGGTTGCTAAACCGGCAGTTTCATTTGGAGGAAAGTTCAGAATTATTGACTTTCCGCTTTCAAACTGTATCAATTCAGGCGTAGATACCGTAGGTGTTCTTACGCAGTATCAGCCCCTTGTATTAAACGAATACATAGGAAACGGACTTCCTTGGGATCTTGACAGAGCCTTTGGCGGCGTTTCCATACTTCCTCCTTACCAGGGATTCAGCGGTTCAGATTGGTATAAGGGTACTGCTAACGCTATTTATCAGAACCTTGAGTTTATAAAGAGATATCAGGCAGAATACGTTTTGATTCTTTCCGGCGACCATATTTATACAATGGATTATAATAAGATGCTCGAGGCTCACAAGGCTAAGGGCGCAGACTGTACTATAGCAGTTCTTGAGGTTCCTATGGAAGAGGCAAGTCGCTTTGGTATTATGAGCGTAAATGAGGATAACTCCATCTTTAAGTTTTCCGAAAAGCCCAAGAATCCTGATAGCAATTTGGCTTCTATGGGTATCTACATCTTTACTGCAGAAAAGCTTTACAAATATCTCACAGAGGATGAGGCTGATCCCAACTCCAGCAACGACTTTGGTAAGAATATTATTCCCACAATGCTTGCAAACGGCGAAAAGATGTTTGCTTACAACTTTGAGGGCTATTGGAAGGACGTTGGAACAATAAGCTCACTTTGGGAAGCTAATATGGATCTTCTTGGCGAGAAGCCTGTGCTTGCGTTGGACGGAAACACGAGGATCTATTCACGTCACGAAAACGAGGCTCCTCAGTTTGTCGGAGCTGAAGCGGTTATCGAAAATTCTTCGATCACCGAGGGCTGTGAGATATACGGAACCGTTATCAATTCCGTTCTCGGCTACGGAGTAGTGGTAGAAAAGGGCGCAGTCGTACGCGATTCCGTTCTTATGCATCACGTAACAGTTTCCGAGGGAGCAACTGTAGAATACTCAATACTTGACTCTAACGTTGAGGTAGGTAAGGGCGCTAAGGTTGGCAGACCCAGAAATGAAGCAGAGGGAATTACTGTTATCGGCGCAGGCAACGTGGTTGCCGACGGTGCTGATATTCCCGATAACCAGATGATCTATTCTGAATAATGAGGTGATGATATGAAAGCAGCAGGACTTATTTTTTCTAATGTACACGACGCATCCATTCCCGAGCTTACAAAGCCTCGCACAATGGCAAGCATCCCCTTTGGCGGCAGATACCGTCTTATAGATTTTGCTCTCTCAAACATGGTGAATTCCGATATTACAACTGTCGGACTTATCACGCATAACAATTATCAGTCCCTTCTTGACCACATTGGCACAGGTAAGGACTGGGATCTTGCGCGCCGTTCCGGTGGTATCAGAATATTGCCCCCCTTTATTACAAGTGCCACTCGCGGAGACGACAAGCTCTACAAAACCAGACTTGAGGCTCTTATCGGAGTTAAGGATTATGTTGAAAATTGCGGTGCTGATCACGTGATCATTTCCGATTGCAATATGATCTGCAATATCGACTTTTCCGATGCTCTTGATAATCATATTGCTAACAATGCGGACGTTACTATTATAACAAAGCTTGTTAATACTCACGAGCTTAAGTTTCCACTTGATAAGTATATCAAGATCGTCGATTATAATGAGAACGGTGAGATCGTTGATTACGTTGCTTATGATAAGCAGCAGGGAGAGCTTCACATCAACACCAATATGATGATTATCAAGCGTTCCTATCTCCTTGATCTCATTGACGAGGCTGATTCAAGAGGCTATGACAGCTTTTCAAGAGACGTGATCATCAAAAATCTCGGCAAGCACAGATTCTTTGCATTTGAATATGACGGATATTTCAATTACATCGACTCTATGCAGAAATATTTCTTCTGCAGCATGAAGATGCTTGATTCTCAGAAGAGAAGGCTTGTTTTCCATGTTAAGAACAGACCTGTTTATACAAAAGTTAGAAACTCTGCTCCCACAAGATACACAGAAAACGCGAAGGTTACTAACTCCATTATTGCTGACGGATGCGTTATCGACGGCGTTGTTGAAAATTCCATCCTTTTCAGAGGTGTAAGAGTGGGCAAAGGAACGGTTGTTAAGAACTCCATCCTTATGCAGAATACTTATACCGGTGATGATGTATATCTCAACTGCGTTGTTACCGACAAGGACGTAACCATTAAGGACGGCAAGATGCTCTCCGGTCACGAAACTCTTCCTTTCTTTATCGGAAAGGGAATTACAGTTTAATTTCTGAAAATACTACCTCGCATAATATCATTTGAATTCGGAAGGTAAGAATTATGAAAAAAATATTATTTGTAGGTGCTGAGGTTATGCCTTTCGCCGCTACCGGCGGTCTTGGTGATGTGCTTGGATCATTACCTGCAGCTCTTAAAAGGGAATATCAGGACGATATTGATATCCGTGTTGTAATGCCTCTTTACGATGCTATAAAGCCCGAATGGAGAAATCAAATGAAGCAGGAGGCAATTATAAATATTCCTCTTTCCTGGAGAAATCTCTATTGCGGTATCCACAGTCTTGTTAAGGACGGCGTAACATACTACTTTATAGATAACGAGTACTACTTCAAGAGAGGAAGCCTTTACGGCTTTGATGACGATGCAGAGAGATATGCATTCTTCTGTAAGGCAGCTGTTGAAATGCTCGGCGTTGTCGGATACTATCCCGACGTGCTTCATGCTCATGACTGGCAGGCAGCACTCTCTCTTGCATACCTGAATTTCGAATATCGTTGGAGAAAGGAATATCAGGGAATAAAGACTGTATTTACTATCCACAATATTGAGTATCAGGGACAGTTCCCCAATAGAATCGTAGGCTCGGTATTCGGCTTTGGACCTTCGAATTATCTTGATTATAACGGTTGTGTAAACCTTATGAAGTGCGCTATTGAGATGGCTAACGTGGTTACCACCGTTAGCCCAAGATATGCAGAGGAGATCAAGAGTGACGAGTATGCCCACGGTCTTGCTCCCATGCTCAACAAGAATGCTCATAAGCTTACGGGTATTCTTAACGGCATAGATTACAATTATTATAATCCGGAGACTGACTATGCGATCTATCAGAATTATGGCTCCGGCGAGCTTGATAAGAAGCGCGTGAACAAAACCGAGCTTCAAAAGAGTCTTGGACTTCCTGTAAGAGAGGACGTTCCGCTTGTTGCGATCGTTTCTCGCCTGGCTTCTCACAAGGGACTTGACCTTGTTAGAGATATCGCATACAGACTTGTTGACAATCACGACATCCAGCTTGTAGTCCTTGGTAAGGGTGAGGCTCAGTATGAGAGCTTTTTCACTGACCTTGAAAGAAATCGCGGTGATAAGGTGCGCGCGCTTATGATGTACGACAGAGATCTCTCTAAGTGCATTTATGCTGCTGCCGACATATTCCTTATGCCATCAAAGAGTGAGCCCTGCGGACTTTCACAGATGATCGCATCCCGTTACGGAGCTATACCCGTTGTAAGAGAAACGGGCGGTCTTTATGACTCAATCAAAGGCTATTGGATGCTTAACGGCACAATACTTGGTAACGGATTTACCTTTGCCAACTATTCTCCTGATGAGCTTTACGAGCGCACAAGCGCGGCTATTGAGCTTTATCACAACAAAGAAATATATCCCGTCTTCGTTAAGAAGATAATGGATACCGACTTTTCTTGGGGAGTTTCCGCAAGAAAATATTATATGCTTTACGAAAGAATGTAAGCACAAATATGAGCGCAGCGACGCTGCACTCAAAAATCGCAAATACCTAACTATTTTGGAGGACACATGAATTACCAACCCACAGTGAACGAAATCACGGAAAATTTAGAAGGCAAGCTTGCCAGATATTTTGGATGCACTCCCGCTGAAGCGACAAGAGAGCAGATGTATAAGGCGGCTGCCATGACTGTAAAGGATATTCTTAGCGCAAAACGTGGAGAATATAAAAAGCAGGTTAATAAGGAGGGCGGCAAGAGAGTGTACTATATGTGCATGGAATTCTTGCTTGGCAGATCTCTTAAAACTAATCTTTGCAATTTAGGACTTGCAGAAAATTATAAAGAATCCCTTAAATCTTTTGGATTTGACCTTGAAGATCTTTATGAGTGCGAGCCCGATGCGGGACTTGGAAATGGAGGCTTGGGACGTCTTGCGGCTTGTTTTATGGATTCTCTTTCTTCGCTCGACTATCCTGCAACGGGATTTTCGCTTTGCTATGAGTACGGTTTATTCAAGCAGATGATCGTTGACGGAATGCAGATTGAGCTTCCTGACGTTTGGCTTCCCGGCGGTGAGGTTTGGCTCACCCCCAGAACTGACCGTATTTTCAAGGTAAGACTTGGCGGTCACGTTCGTGAGGAGTGGCGCGAGGACCATATGGAGGTTATTTATGAGGACTGCGAGGAATATGAGGCAGTTCCTTACGATATGATGATATCCGGAGCGGATTCCAATGCAGTATCCTTGCTCAGACTCTGGAAGGCAAGAGATATTCATAACTTCAATATGAATCTCTTTTCTCAGGGACAGTATGCAAGAGCTCTTGAGGAAAGCACGAACGCCGAGATCCTTACAAAGGTGCTCTATCCCTCCGATAATCATACAGAGGGAAAAATACTCCGTCTTACACAGCAGTATTTCCTTGTATCCGCTTCCATCCAGAGCATTATCAGAGACCATATGGCGGTTTACGGTGAGATTGATAATCTTGCTGACAAGATCGCTATTCATATCAACGATACTCATCCTGCTCTTTGTATTCCCGAGCTTATGAGAGTTCTTCTTGACGATTACCACTTCTCTTGGGACAGAGCATGGAGCCAGGTGCAGAGAATAGTTTCCTATACAAACCATACAGTAATGCCCGAAGCTCTTGAAACATGGAATGAGGATATCTTCAAGCTTAAGCTTCCGAGAATCCATCAGATCATCAAGGAGATCAACGAGCGATTCTGCAAGGATGCTTGGAATACCTTCCCCGGCAATTGGGATAAGATCTCTAAAATGAGCGTTATCGGTTACGGTCAGGTGAGAATGGCTAATCTTTCCGTTATAGGCTCTCACTCCATTAACGGCGTTTCAAAGCTTCACTCCGATATCCTTAAGGATTCCACATTCAAAGATTTCTATAAGATGTATCCCGATAGATTTGATAACGTTACTAACGGTATCGCGCACAGAAGATGGCTTTGCTATTCCAACCCTCAGCTTGCGTCACTTCTTGACGAGTGCATAGGCATAGGATACAGACATAATCCCGAGGAGCTTGCTGAATTTGCTAAGTTTGCAGACGACAAGTCTGTTCTTGAGCAGATCAGACACATCAAGCACGAGAATAAAAAGACATTTGCGGATCATTTCTATAAGAAAACAGGCAGAGTTCTTGATACCCATTCTGTATTTGACGTTCAGATCAAGCGTCTCCATGAGTATAAGCGTCAGCTTCTTAATGCTCTCAATATTATCAATCTATATATCGATATAAAGGAGAATCCCAATCTTGACATCCAGCCGCAGACCTTTATCTTTGGTGCTAAGGCTGCTCCCGGTTATCAGATGGCAAAGGAGATTATCAAGCTTATCTGTTTCCTTAGCCGTGAGATCGAGCAGGATCCCGTTGTAAGAGAAAAGATCAAGGTAGTATTCCTTGAGGATTATAACGTAAGTATGGCAGAGTGCCTTATTCCTTCCGCTGAGATCAGTGAACAGATTTCTCTTGCCGGTAAGGAGGCGAGCGGCACTGGTTGTATGAAGCTTATGATCAACGGTGCACTTACTATAGGAACACTTGACGGTGCTAACGTTGAGATGCTTGCTGCCGCAGGCAAGGAGAATATGTATATATTCGGTCTTACCGCAAAAGAGGTTGATGATATCTGGACACGCGGCTATCACTCAAATGAGTTCTATGCTAATAATAACAGACTCACTAAGATCATCGACTGTCTCAACCGCGGCTTTGCAGGTCAGTCTTTTGCTCATATTTCAAGATATCTTCTTACAGGTATGGGTGTTGCCGATCCCTTTATGTGTCTTGCAGATTTTGAGTCATATAGAACAACTCACGATAGAATGATCGCAGATTACGCAGATAAGGAAAAGTGGAACAGAATGTCCCTTATGAACATTGCGTCCGCCGGTTACTTTGCTGCAGACAGAAGTATCGAGGAATATGCTCAGAAATTCTGGAATCTTAAAAAAATAACAGGAAATAAATAATCAATGTACGATAAGCTTCAACAATATCCATCAGCGAATAACGTTGAGATAAAAAAAGAAATTAAGGTTGATGCTACTTTTGAAAATGCCTCGTGTTTCGGGGCATTTTCTGTAGAGGATACCATTCGGTTTAAGGTTGGTGTTCCAACAAGCATGGGCGCACAGGGAGTGGTGCTCAGAATCAACCGTGACGGTGAGAATTATTGGGATATTCCGCTCAGTCTTACAAGCTTTTTGCCGGACAGAGAGGAGTATAGTGTAGAGCTTAATCTCCGTCATCTTTGCGGTCCCGTGCCCGCGCTGTTTTTCTACGAATTTTTGCTTTTGCGCGGCGCAAGAACGTTATTTACAAGCAGTATAAATAATTATGATTTTGAGCTTTCTTATCACTCGGGATCAAAATTCACATTGCTCGTTCACGAGGACTATTTCAAGGCTAAGGAATGGTTTGGCAGCGGTGTAATGTACCACATCTTTGTAGATAGATTTGCAAAGGGTGATATTCCTGCGTGGCACAGGGACGATGTAACGGTCAATGAGGATTGGTATAACGGCGTGCCTCAATATGCCAAGACACAGGGAGATAAGCTCTCAAATAATATGTTCTTTGGCGGAAATCTCAAGGGAGTTGAGGATAAGCTCGATTATCTTCAGGATCTTGGGGTAAAAGTAATCTATCTTAGTCCTATATTCAAGGCTTATTCCAACCATAAATATGATACGGGCGACTATATGACCGTCGATGAAATGTTTGGCGGTGACGATGCCTTCGCTTCTTTACTTGAAAAAGCGAGCGAAAAGGGAATGAGTATCATTCTCGACGGCGTTTTCAACCATACGGGTGACGATAGCTTGTATTTTAATAAATATGGCAAATATGATTCTGTGGGTGCATATAACGACGAAAATTCCCAATATCGAGATTGGTACAATTTCAGAGGAAATCCCGATGATTACGAATCGTGGTGGGGTATCGATATTATGCCAAGACTCAACCAGAACAACGAATCTTGCCGCAACTACTTTGTGGGTGAGGGCGGAGTCGTTGAAAAATATACTAAAATGGGTATTGGCGGTTGGCGCCTTGACGTAGCGGATGAGTTACCTGATGAATTCCTTTATCAGCTTCGCCAAAGAGTTCATAAATGCTCCGATGGAGAAGGTATAGTCATCGGAGAGGTATGGGAAAATGCGGCAGTTAAGACCGCATACGGGAAAAGAAGAAATTACTTCCACGGATTGCAGCTTGACAGTGTAATGAATTATCCTTTAAGAAACGGAATTATTGATTTTGTAACGTACGGAAGCGCAGAAATGCTTTATAACGTTCTTATAGAGCTATATTCCTCATATCCGAGATGTGTAAGTGATTCACTTATGAATATTCTCGGTACACACGACACCGAAAGAATACTTACTGTTTTGGGGGATAATTACCGTCCCGATATGCCCAACGATTATCTTGCGATCGCACATATGACCGCGGATGAAAAGAAAAAAGCAATAGATAAATTAAAGATGGCTTCCGTTATTCAATTCACAGTTTACGGTATTCCGTCCGTTTTTTACGGTGACGAGGCGGGAGTTGAAGGATACCATGATCCGTTCTGCAGAAGAGCTTTTCCTTGGGGAAGAGAAAACTCCGAACTTCTTGAGCATTATAAAAGACTTGGCGAGCTCAGAAATATAGAAAGCGCTTTTGACAGAGGTGATTTCCGTGTGATAGATCATAGAGCGGATGCCTTGGCATATGAACGGTCGAAGAACGACTCTAAGGTCGTGGTTTTGGCTAATGGAGGAGATAATGATTATTCCTTGGAGCTTGAGGGTAAATGGATAGATATGCTTACCTATGAGACCTTTGAAAATATTGTTACGGTTCCACCTTTCAAAGCAAGAATTATGAAAAAAATATAAACAAAAGGCGTTGCTTTTGCAACGCCTTTAAAATTAATTAAAAAATTTGAAAAAGTCATTGATATATAGAAAAAAATATGTTAATATTATTGTAGGAAATTATTTTTAAACGCAAAAGGTGTTTATGAAAAATTTTAAGATTATTATTTTGAGTGTTGTTGCGGTTGCTTTGTTATCCTCGTGCGGCTTGAATATGAGCGAACCCAAAAACACGGGAATATTGGTTAATAAAGATGTTCTTGCCTCGATAAGGCAAGAGCTTGCTGACAAGGAAAACTCACTTTTGGCTAAGGACGGTGACGTTTTCTGGAGCAAATCCGGTACGATCTGGCATTCATCCCATACCTGCTCCTACCTTGCAAACTCAAAGGTCGTTTATCACGGAACTGTTGATGAGGCAAAGCTTGAAGGTAAGCAGAGGGCTTGCAGTCGCTGCTGTGGTGGGGAAGCGGAAAACATTTATGATCAGATTGCAGATAATCCTATCAGGGATGGAGATGTTTTCTTCTCGCAGGATGGAGTTTTATGGCATACAATCGAGGAATGCCCAATTGTTCTGGGAGAAGGAAAAGTTTATCACGGAAATATATCGTTAGCGGTAGCGCTCGGTAAGACTGAGCCCTGCGACAAATGCTCAAATAATGAATAACGGAGTTTAATTATGACTATCAGACTTGCTGAAAAAAAGGATCTTGACAAAATAATGCAGATAATAGCTGATGCGCGCGAAAGCATCGGTAGGCTTGGAATAGATCAGTGGCAATACGGTTATCCTACGCGTGACAGCGTTAAAGACGATGTATCTCTCGGACGTACATACGTTATACTTGACGGTGAGGACATATGCGCCACATTTGCGCTTATTCTCAGCGGAGAGCCTACATATAAAAAAATATATTGCGGAGCCTGGATAGGTGACGGTGAATACGTAACCATTCATAAGGTAGCTATTGACAGTTCACATAGAGGCAGGGGTGTTTCTTCAGAGATGGTGAGATATATAGTTGACTTGGCTGCAGATAACGGTTATGCAAGTGTTCGTGTGGATACTCATCAGGGAAATCTTCCTATGAGAAGGATGCTTGAAAAGAATGGCTTTGAGTATTGCGGAACCATTCACCTTTTAGACGGTCAGTCAAGAGTTGCATATGAAAGATTGGTATAGATAAGATATGGCGGACAATAAAAAATCAGTAAAAATTATTGCGCAGAATAAGAAAGCTTACCACGATTATTTTGTTGATGAAAAATATGAGGCGGGAGTTGAGCTTTTTGGCACAGAGGTCAAAAGCATTCGCGCAGGACGTGTTAATCTTAAGGAGTCCTATTGCGATATCAAGAACGGTGAGGTTTTTGTTATCGGTATGCATATAAGTCCATATGAGCAGGGAAATATTTTCAATAAAGATCCTATGCGTCCCAAAAAGCTACTTTTGCACAAGCGCGAGATTTTGAAGCTTTTTGGACTCGTATCTCAAAAGGGGTACGCACTCGTCCCTCTTCAGATATATCTTTCGGGCTCGAGAGTTAAGATGGAGATCGGTCTTTGCCGAGGCAAAAAGCTTTACGATAAGCGTGAGGATATGGCTCGAAACGACGCAAAGCGCGATATGGAGCGCGCATTCAGATCACGAAATGACTAATTTGGAGAATGGTATGAAATTGAGCTTTGACAATCAAAAATATATTGAATTACAATCCAAGCATATCAAGGACAGAATATCGCAATTTGGCGGAAAGCTTTATCTTGAATTTGGCGGAAAGCTTTTTGACGATTATCACGCAAGCCGTGTCTTGCCCGGATTTAAGCCGGATTCAAAGCTTCAGATGCTGCTCCAGCTTAAGGATAAGGCTGAGATCGTTATTGTGGTTAATACCGACGACATCGAAAAAAACAAGATACGCGGAGATCTTGGCATCACATATGATCTTGACGTGTTACGACTTATTGATGCCTTCAAAAATGTTGGGCTCTATGTCGGAAGTGTAGTTCTTACTCGATTTGAATCAGTGCATCCCGCTGTTACAAAATTTGAAAGAAAGCTTACGGAGCAGGGAATCAAGATATATCATCACTACACAATAGCTGGTTATCCCTCTAATGTTGAAAAAATCGTAAGCGATGACGGATTTGGTAAAAATGAATATATAGAAACGGAAAGAGAGCTTGTTATCGTTACAGGCCCCGGACCCGGAAGCGGTAAGATGGCGGTTTGTCTTTCTCAGCTTTATAACGACAATAAGCGCGGAATCAAGGCAGGTTATGCAAAGTTTGAGACATTTCCTATCTGGAATAAGCCCCTTCGCCACCCCGTAAACCTTGCATATGAGGCGGCAA
This sequence comes from Clostridia bacterium, assembly GCA_017483195.1. Lineage (GTDB taxonomy): Bacteria > Bacillota > Clostridia > Oscillospirales > CAG-272 > RGIG4608. The sequence continues at coordinate 60,918 of JAFULR010000012.1, read as the reverse complement.
CTGCCGATCTTAACGACGTAAATATGATCGACCCATACCACCTTGAAAAATACGGTGAGATGGCGGTGAATTATAATCGCGACGTTGAGATATTTCCCGTGCTTGACGCAATATTCAAGGGTATTTACGGCACCTCTCCCTATAATTCTCCCACGGATATGGGTGTAAATATGGTAGGTAACTGTATCGTTGACGACGAGGGTGTTTGCGACGCCTCAAAGCGCGAGATGGTGCGAAGATATTTCGATGCTCTTTGCGCATGCAGGGATGACGATACGGAGAGAAATAGAAATGCCGTTCAGAAGACCGAGCTTCTTATGCAGCAGGCAGGTATCACTAAAAATTACCGCAAAGTAGTTGAAGCTGCAAAGCAAAAGAGTGCTGAATGCGGCGCTCCCGCGGCTGCTATTGAGCTTGCGGACGGTCGTATTATTACAGGAAAGGCAACGGATCTGCTTGAATCTGTTTCTGCAATGCTTCTTAACGCGCTCAAAGAAATAACCTCGATTCCCGATGAGATACATCTTCTCGCGCCCGAGGTAATCGAGCCTGTTCAAAAGCTCAAGTGTCAATACCTTTCGAGAACTTATAAAAAGCTGAACGTAAACGAGATACTTATCGCGCTTTCAATCAGCGCGCATACCTCTGCGACCGCCGCTTACGTTCTTAAGCACCTTCCTTCGCTTGCGGGCTGTGATATACATTCCACCGTAATGCTCCCAAGCGCGGATATGGAGGTACTTAAAAAGCTTGGTCTTAACGTGACCTGCGAGCCGAAGTACCAGATCAAAGAAATATTTATCGGATAAAAATAAAAGCACTTGCAAATTTTGCAAGTGCTTTTTTGGTGGACCCGAGGAGAATTGAACTCCTGTCCGAAAACCCCTTGATATGACCTTCTCCGTGGGCAGTCAGTTTTTATTATTTCCCACTACGCGCCGCCAACTGACAGGCAGCGAATAGTCCGTAGCGCCTTTGTGCTTGATCGGTTCAGGCGCGACCGCCGATGCAAGTTCACCACTAAGATCACGCTCAGTCCGCAGTCGTGGTCCTCTGCGGAGGAACGGGTAGCCCGCAGGCTACAGCACTGCCAATTGAAGCGCCCTAAGGCGCATCAATTAGGCAGCCATAGCAACAGTATTGTTGTCGTTTATTTTTTAAATTGAGCAGTTATCGGGATTACTCAGCCCGCCACGCTTATCATACCTCAAAATCCCCGTCGAAACCATTACGGGCCCATATGATGCTTTATATTACCACATTTTTAAAAAATAATCAATAGATTTTTGTCAAAAACAAATTTTTCTTGATATTTATATTAAAATATGGTATTATGAAAATAGTGAGGTGATCTTGTGTTTTTTAATATATTTAAAAAGAAGCCCGTGTATCCCGAAAATGCCAAATATCAGCTTGGTGATTTCGTGCGATTCCGCCACCGCGGTGAGCTTCACTTTGGTTTTATACACGAGGCGAGAGTGGAAAATGGCGAAGTATTATATACCATACAGATGGGCGGAGAATGTCCCACATTTGTTTATAATTATAAAGAAGAAAACATTGTTGGAAAGGTGAATTGATATGAAGAAAATTTTAGTTTCAATTATTGCAATAGCGCTTGTTTTGTCCCTTGCTTCGTGTGAGTGGCTCTTTCCGATAGGCACTACGACTACAGGCTCGGGCAGTACAAGCAAGTCCACAAGCTCAAGCACAAGCACCAGCACAAGCTCTACAACTACAACAAGCGGCAAAAATACTCCCACCGACGAAGACATAATCGGTGCAGTTGAGGTGCTTGGAGGTAATGAGTCCATAAGTCTTTATTTTGAAAAGCTCGAGAGCTATACATACGCTGTTTACTATAAGCTTAAGGACGCTGACGATAGCGATTACGTAAAGCTTGACGACGAGCTTATGATAGCTGACGAAAATGCCTATAATTGCTACATTCTTGGCATTACCGAAGGTGTTTATAAGGTGAAGATCGAGGCGACAAGTAAAACTAACGGTGACGTGTTCTTTATCACTCTTACAAACATTGAGGTAGCTTTACAAGATAGATCGGGCTACGCGCATTTCGGTGCCAACGAGGGTGTTGGCGCGTATAACAATGACGGTACTCTCAAAGAGGGAACCAAAATAATATACGTTACAAATGAAAACAAAAATACCGTTACTTGCAGAATTAACGGCACGGAATACGTGGGACTTGTTAATATTTTGCAGGCGCAGTATAAGTCAAGCACCCCAATGCTTATTCGTATTATCGGCAAAATCACTACAAATCAGTGGAATTACAAAAATGTTGAACCCCGACTTTCAAACGGCTCAAATGCGACCGACGATTTCTTTGAAAACACATTTTCAACAGAATACGGTGAAAATCTTGCCAATCTTATCGTAAAAATGAAAGGCAACGGCGGCGGAGCAAAAACTTATAACTATAAGACCACCCCGGAAGGTCTTAGTGACGTTCGCCTTACAAACAGCGGTTCAAGCACCACAAGCTATAAGGGAAGTGATTTTCCTGCCTTTTCGGGTAAGAGAGTTTACGATGACGACTCCTACTATAATATGCTTGAGGTCAAGGGCTCAAAGAATATAACCATTGAGGGAGTAGGCTCTGACGCTGAGATATTCCAATTCGGAATAAGCTTTGAGGAAAGCAGTAATATTGAGATCAAGAACCTCACGTTTACCGATTACCCCGAGGATGCTCTCAATTTCTTGAACGGAGACAGATCAAACATTGCAAGTCACGGAAGATATTGGATACACAACTGCACGTTCAATAGAGGATATAACGCGTGGGATATTTCCGGTGAGCGCGACAAATATGCGGGCGACGGTACTGTGGATTTCAATAACGTTTCCAACGCAACGCTTTCATACAACTATTTTAACAATCCCAAGAAAACGATGCTTTTCGGTAACGGTGATTCGCAGGCTTGTATGAATATGACGATGCACCACAACTATTTTTATAAGGTTGAGTCCCGACTTCCGCTTGGAAGAAACGTAAATATCCACTCTTATAATAACTATTTTGACCAGTGTAAAAACTGTATGGACGTTAGAAAGAATTCATATATTTTCAGTGAGAATAACTACTTCTCATCTACGTCAAAGCCTTTTATTCTTTCTTCAAGTGTTGTAAAGTCATTTGGTGATGTATTTGACTCCTCAAATAAGGGAAATGCAACAGTTGTAACCGACAGAACCAAAACGGTTTCTATAAGCTGCAAGCCCGACGGATCAACAAATCTTGGTAATTTTGATACCAACTCTGCGATTTTCTATTATGACAGTAACAAAAAATGCACCGACGTAAGCTTTATGCTCGCTGCTAAAGACGTTCCTGCTTTTGTAAAGGAAAACGCGGGCGCGGGAAAGTAAAAAACAAAAAATAAAGGAAAATACCTCGGTATTTTCCTTTATTTTTACAGTTTTGTTGTATTTTGTAATTTTTTGTGATATAATGTACCAAAGCATACGCGGAGGTGGATTATGAGAGAGTTATTGATAGGAATAGCCGTTTTGCTTTTGGTTATTTTAGTCGCGAGCGTTGCCTGGCAGATCGATATGAGTGCGGATATTGAGTATTCACGCGCTTCATCGGTGGCTACGGCGAAAATAGCAACTGTAAATTTTATAAGATTGCCCGACTCCATAGCCGTCTATACCTTTGATTTCCCGAGAAATGAATTCGGATATGAGTTGCTCGTCGAAAAGGACACGGGCTTTGTAATAGATGCAGGTGAGACCGTGGATATACGAAAGGGAACTTATGTAATTAGTGCGCACGGCTCTGCCATGGAGATATTAAAAAACATTCGTATTGGAGATATTATCGAAATGGATTTTCCTGTTTTGACCGTTAAGAGAGATACTCTTATTTCGGGAATTAAGCGCGCCGAGGTGAATAACGCCAAGGTTGACGAAATAATTGAAAGCAAGGCTCGTGAGCTTTACGATATTGATTTTGAAGAAATAGAAAAAATCAGCCTTGAAATTAATGAGGATATGGATGCGTTAAAGCTCTACGCATCGTCAGAATCCGCGGAGCTTGGACAGATTGAGAAAAGGCTGAGCGATATTTGGTCCTTGATAGATCTCAAATATGCTCTCACCCTTGAATGCTACGCGGTCGAGGGAAGGGGAATCTGGCACCGCCCAAATGCCTCAGCTATTGATGAAACCACACTTGATGGAGTTGAAGAATTTGCAGAGTATCTTCACGATATGGGGATAAACGCGCTTTACGTTGAAACGTATTGGCACGGAATGACTACCTATTACAGTGAGGCGCTTGACTGTCAGCATCCAAGAATGATGGGCTTTGATTACGGAGAATACGGTGACGATTATACACTCGCTCTTATTTCCGAATGTCACAAGCTCGGAATCGAAGTTCACGCGTGGGTTGAGTTATTAAGCGCAGGCTCATATTACGGAATTGAAGCTCCGTACATAAAGCAGGAATGGCTCTATTCCGACCATACGGGAGACACATCCGGTGGGTATATCGATCCCACAAATCCCGAGGTTCAACAGCATCTTGCCACCGTGATAGGGGAAATGGTGGAAAAATACGATTTTGATGGCATCAGCTATGATTACATAAGATATTCCGATGCTTCTTATAGCGGAGACTTTGAGGATTGCGGCTTCACCGAGCATTCCGTGAGCAAGTTTTCAAAGAAATACGGATACAAAGGAAATGATCTTGCTTACGATATCCAAAAGAATGCAGAGCTGCGAGGTAAGTGGCACGCTTTCAAGAGAGACGCTGTAACGTCAACGGTGAAAGCTCTTACAGAGATTATTCGTTCACTCGATCCCGAGATGATCATTTCGTCAAGCCCATACGGATTTATTAACGACGCATATAACATATATATGCAGGATATTGAGCTATGGCTTGATAACGGATATCTTGACGTTGTATTGCCTATGATATACACGGAAAACACGGATTCACTTACGTCTGCAGCTGCAGTATTTAATAATTATCCCACGTTTCTTCAATATACGGGTATATCACCGCTTTATAACGGTGATACCATCCGCAAGAATCAGGAGCTTGTCGCTGCTGTCAAGAGCCTTAATATAAGCGGAGTTTCCTTTTTCGCGACTCAAAATTATATTGTTGAGTATCCGGAATATGCTGAATATATATTAAAAGCTTTAACGTGCGGAAGTAATAGGGAACAGGCACTAACTCCTACCTCGGATATAAATATGGTTTGGGATGCTTGGAGGGGTCAGCTTGCGGACAGATACGAGCGCATATACAGGGAGAATCTTTCCGAAAGGGAGTCCATAACAGTTCTTGACTTTTTAGAGAATGCAAAGAGCTGTGTTACAGTTGAGCAAATGCTCGTATGTATTGAAGATTTTAATCTTGCTATTGGTGATTTTGAAGATTGCGCGGCTCACGACAGAATAAAGGAGCAAGCGGATTATATTTATAGAATTCTAATGGCTGCAAAGGCAAGGGAAAATAGAAAATAGATAAAAATTCATTCGAAAACCTTTTCGAATGAATTTTTTGTTGACAAATGTAAATTTAGGTATTATAATGAACATAAACTTTAATTGATATCTGGAGGCATATTATGGAGCTTTGGACAAAGGAACATTTTTGGCAGCTGGTACCGAGTGTGATAGTAATGATCATCATTGCTCTTGTGCTTAATAAATTTATAGGGAACAAACCGTTGAAGATCAGAATGATACCTTTTCAGATCTTGGCAGTATTACTCTTTATAAGTGAAATAGGTAAGCAGGTTATCTCGTTTTCAAGAGGATATAACCTTTATCATATCCCGCTTCACGTCTGCTCGTTGTTTATACCGCTCATTCCGCTCATGGCTTTTTATAACGGCAGGCATAAAGAGGCGGTAAGGACTATCACTTGTTCAGTAACCATGGCATTGATGATGTTTATGGCAATATACCCCAATCTTATCTACGGATCGTGGAATATTACTAATTTCTTTAACGATTATTTCGATTTCCACACGGTTTTTTATCACAACGTAGTTATTTTCGAATTTATACTTATTATAGTTCTCAGATTACACCATATCGGTGAGGGAAAACACGTAAGAAACATGGCTCTTCTCGGAGTCGGATTTTCCGCGGTTGCGGGAACTATGTCTCAGATACTTAAAACTAACTATGCAAATTTCTATACCTGTAACATAGGTCCGATTAACGATTTTGTTAATACTATCAAGGATGCGCTTGGTTATACCGTGGGACAAACTATATACGTAATAATTCTCGGAATTCTTCACGTTTTGTTCTTCATTGGTTGCTACTATCTTTACCGCGCAATAGATAAGCTCAATATCAGACTTCGCGGACGCGGCGAAGAATAATGTAAAAAAGGGAAAATACAGCTTGTATTTTCCTTTTTTGTATGTTATACTATTGTATATTGAAGGGAGGTATAAGATGAGCAGAAGATTCAGAATGACTACAGCACTTGACGTTGATGACGTTTTGCTTGAATGTGTACCGTACGCAATAAAGCTTGCAAATGAAAAATATAATTTTGATCCGCCGCTTACGATATATGAGGTTGACCGTTGGGGAAAGCTCGGTACGCGTGCAGACGTGATATTTGAATTTTTTACAGAGGAGTTTTTCAGAACTCAGCCTGTAATTGCCGGAGCTAAGGAGTTTGTAAGAAAGCTCTCTCAAATGACGGAGGTGTTTGTGTGTACCTCGGTTTATCCTCAATTTATGAGTATCCGCGCAGAGGTAATAATGAGGGAATTTCCTGAAATACCGCCCGAAAATATCTATATGGGCTCCAGAAAGGATAAGCTTAACGTTGACATCCTTTTTGACGACGGTATGCATAACGTCCTTAATTCAAATGCAGCGTATCCCATCCTTATGCGTCGCCCGTGGAATCAAAGAGCAACGGGTATGCTCGCGGTAAATAACTACGATGAATTTTTAAAGCTCGTTGAGGTAATTACTACAAGCTATTCTGCTACAAAGGACGATTACAAAAATCCTTCTATTGTTGCGCTCGTTGGACCTTCGGGCTCGGGAAAGACAAAAATCGCGGGAGAGCTGATTGAAAAGTGTGATAAATTCGAAAAGCTTTTGAGCTACACCACAATAGATCCCACGTCCACTTCGGAGGATGATTGGTATAATTACGTTGACAAAAATGAATTTTTTGATATGGTGGAAAGCGGCGAGCTTTTTGAATCCACAATGTATGCAGGACACGGATTCGGATCAAAGAAAAGCGATGTTGACGATATTTTGAAAAGCGGAAAGACTGTTCTTGCAATTATGGATATATGCGGAGCGATGTCACTCAAAACGCACTATAAGGATGTAGTTACCGTATATGTAAAGAGGGATAAGCGGGAGCTTCTTTCTTCAATTCTTGAAAAGAAAAGCACCAACGAAGACAAGGTAAATCGCATAATTTCAATCGATGACGAACGCAGAAACGAGGAAATCTGTGATTATGTTGTTGAAAACAACGGCGATTACGATAAAACTACCAATAAAATTCTTGAATTATTGTTTTAAATAAAAATCCTGACCGCAAGGTCAGGATTTTTTGTTATTTATTGGTTCTTTTCTGTAAAAACTCCGTAATTCTTGGAGAAATCTTCTTTTCCATAAAGCAAACGAACGTTGTTATGGCTGCGGCGACTAAAATGCCTCCGTAAATATCGGTGGGGAAATGAACGAAAACGTAAAGTCTTGTGAAAGCCATTATGGCAGCCATAACGATAATTACCTTACCAAGCTTTTTGTGTTGCGAGAATACGGTGAACGCAACCGCAAACGCTGAGGTTGTGTGACCGGAGGGGAAGGAATAGGATGAGGGATTATGTACAAGCTGAACCATTTCGGGATAAGTCCAGCAGGGGCGCGGACGCGCGATAAGATTTTTCAGCACGATATTGTTTACCACAAGCATTACAAGCAGAGCCGCAAGCACCATAACGCCCGTTTTTCTGTACTTTTTGGGAATAAGAAGGATCAATCCAAAAGCTATCCAGATTATACCGTCCTCACCGAGAGAGGTATAAAAGGGAATTATTACGTCAAAAACGTCATTTCGAATAAGGTTCTGTATCCAGAATAGAATATTGAAGTCAAGAGCCCACAATACCAATCCCAAGATTACCACAAGAAGAGAATTTCTTATGATTTTGAGTGTTTTAGTTTGTTTTTCGTTAGTTTCAAGCATAAAATCGATCCTTTCTATTTAAAATATTCAAGCAGCTCATCGGGTGTATCTACTATATCCTGCGCCCCCTTGAAAATGAGCTTATTTTTTGATGAGTATCCCCAGCTTACGGACAAAATATCAAATTCTGCATTTTCCGCGGTAAGGATATCTATTTCACTATCCCCAATGAGCATACAGTCGTGAGGAGAAACGCCAAGCAGCTCGGCAAGCCTTAGGGCTGTGCCTGGCTCGGGCTTTGCCGGAACACCGTTTACTGTACCAAGAGCGAATTTGCATATTCCCGCAGGCAAAAGTTGATCAACAAGAGCTTTTACGTATTGATCCTGCTTGTTTGACAGTACGGCTATTTTATAATATTTTGCAAGCTCAAGCACAGCCTCCTCCATTCCGTCATAAAGTCTGTTGGTGTGCATATAAGTTTTTGCATATGTGCCGTCATAGAGCTTAAGAGCGCGGTCAACGAGCAAGGGGTCGCTTTCTCTTGCCTCCCTTGGTAAAGCCTCACTCATAAGGTGGCGTGGGCCTTTACCGATGAAGCTTCTTATCTCCGCTTCACTCCTTTTCGGAAATCCAAGCGAGTCAAGAGCCATATTTACTGCCTCGGCTATTGCGGGAATAGTGTCTGCAAGTGTGCCGTCAAGATCAAATATCAATGCTTTTATGTAAGAACGCATAGAGTTATCCTTTCACAAAGTATTAAATATAAGATATTATAACATATTTTCACCTATATGTCAAATAAAAAAACTGTCAAAGAGTACAAAAAAATATTCAAAAATGTCAAAAATTCCGTAATTTTTACTATATTATATTTAGCAAAAAAGTGATATAATAGATTGGTGAATTTTTTATTAATATACGGAGGCATAAAGTGGTAAGAGAAGATTTAAGAAATATTGCAATTATTGCGCACGTTGACCACGGTAAAACAACACTTGTTGACCAGCTTTTGAAGCAGGGCGGCATCTACCGTGAAAATCAGGCTACCGAGGAGAGAGTAATGGACTCTAACGATCTTGAGCGTGAGAGAGGTATTACTATTCTTGCAAAGAATACGGCAGTAAATTACAACGGAGTTAAGATAAATATTATAGACACCCCCGGACACGCGGATTTCGGCGGCGAGGTTGAGCGTATTCTCAAAATGGTAAACGGTGTTATTTTGCTTGTTGATGCTGCAGAGGGTCCTATGCCTCAGACACGCTTCGTTCTTCAGAGAGCACTTGAGCTTAACCACAGAGTTATCGTTGTTGTAAATAAGATTGATAAGCCCGATGCGAGAATTTCCGAGGTTATCGACGAGGTTCTTGAGTTGTTGATCGACCTTGGTGCAAACGACGAGCAGCTTGATTCTCCCATGCTTTTCTGCTCGGGCAGAGCAGGTACTGCAAGCGAGGATATGGACAAGCAGGGCACCGACTTAAAGCCTTTGTTTAATAAGATACTTGATTATATTCCTGCTCCCGAGGGCGACGAGGAGGGCGACCTTCAGCTTCTTATTTCTTCTATCGACTATAACGATTTCGTTGGACGAATCGGTATCGGACGCGTTGAAAGAGGCGTTATCAAGCAGGGACAGGAGGTTATGATATCTAACTTCCACTCCAAGGCTGCTCCCAAGAGAGCGAAGATCATTTCTCTTTATCAGATAAACGGTCTTGGCAGAGTACAGGTGGAAAATGCTAAGATCGGTGATATAGTATGCTTCTCCGGAGCCGAGAATATCACAATTGGCGACACAATTACATCAACTACCTGCATCGAGCCCCTTGAGTTCGTTAAGGTTAGTGAGCCCACTATGGAAATGACATTCGCCGTAAACGATAGCCCACTTGCAGGTCAGGAGGGTAAATTCGTAACAAGCCGTCAGATCCGTGACAGACTTTACCGCGAGCTTCTTAAGGACGTATCTCTCCGTGTTAGCGACGGAGATACGACCGACTCCTTCAAGGTTGCGGGCAGAGGAGAGATGCACCTTTCAATACTTATCGAAAATATGCGCCGCGAGGGCTTTGAGCTTATGTGCTCCAACCCCAGAGTCCTTTATAAGGAAATTGACGGCGTTAAGTGCGAGCCCATGGAAAGAGTTACGCTTGACGTTCCCACCGATTACGTTGGCTCGGTAATTGAAAAGCTTGGCAGACGTAAGGGAGACCTTATTGAGATGATCCCGCTCGGTAACAGAATGAGGGTTGAATATTCAATTCCTTCGCGTTGCCTCTTCGGTTATCGCTCCGAATTCCTTACCGATACGCGCGGTGAGGGACTTATCAATACGCTTTTCGACGGATATCAGCCCTATAAGGGTGAGGTAACTATGAGATTTACCGGTTGCCTTATTGCAAGTGAAAACGGCGAAACAACGAGATACGGTCTTTACAACACACAGGAAAGAGGACGTCTTTTCGTTGGACCTCAGACCAAGGTTTACGAGGGTATGATCATTGGTGAGAATCCCAAGAACGATGATATTGCAGTTAATCCCTGCAAGGAAAAGCATCTTACCGCAATTCGTTCGACGGGCGCTGACGAAAAGCTCCTTTTGACACCTCCTCAGATCTTCTCCCTTGAGGAAGCGATCGAGTACATCAATGACGACGAGCTTATTGAGGTAACTCCAAAGTCAATAAGACTTCGCAAAAAGATCCTCAACACCGAGCTTCGTATGAAGGCTCAGATGAGAGCAAGACGCGGAATCGTTGATATTAAATAAAAAAGCAAAAGCACGGCAATGCCGTGCTTTTTTGTTTATAGTTTGATTTCTACCGCCTCGCCCAAGGGGAGTGAGTAGATGAAAATCTTTTGCGGCGGTCTGCCGATAAGACGCTCGACTGCCATTGCGTAATATTCGAGCTGCTTTCCGTGGCGCGCCTTCATTTTTTCTGCCACAAGCATCGCATCCTTCAATTCTTCATTTGTGAGGTGATCGGTCTTGTAGTCACAAAGGATTATATTTCCGTTTTCGTCCTCAAAGAAAAGGTCTATAACACCTTGAACAAGTATTTCTTCCTGCTCGATCTCATTTTTGAAATCCTCGTCCTGAGTAAAGTGCGAGGCAGGGAGCAGGATATTAAATCTCTGCTCGCGATATGTTCGCTTTGCACCCTTAAAGAGCTTGTAAAAATCGCTATCAAAGAATTTTTCGATCTGAGATATATTGATAAGCTCCGCAACCTGTGGCGCGATGAATCTTTTTTCAACAAGGCGTGAAAGCTCCTCTCTTGCGCCGTGCTTTTCCGCGTGTTCAAAATCGCAGAACTGTAAGAATAAGTGTGTAGCAGTACCTCTGTCCGCTCCGCTTATCTTCGATTTGCTTTCGAAGAACTCTTCAATCTCAAGGATTTTTGCTTCATCAAAGCTTTCAAGCGTTGCGGCATCCTCGTCGATATCGTCGAGAACCGTTGGAGTGAGTCTTGATACCGAGAGCTTGGCGGGAAGCTTGTTAAGATGACTGTACTTATAAGAAAATTTAAGTCTTTGCTTTAACTCGTCGATATCGCTGTGCGTTATTGCAAATGAATTTGTGTCTGTGAGATCTTGCGAATTTCTTACAGAGTCCGTAATTTTCATAGCATCCTTTTCAAGCGCTGTGAATGTATAGGACTCTCCATCCGTTAACGGATAAATTGCTGCGAGTATCATAGACAGCCAATTTCTGCACTTTTTCACCTTAAAATCACTTGCATAAGACGAGCAAAGCAGGGAGTCTTCCTCAAGCTTTTCGAGGCGTGAGCGAGTGTGCGCGGTGATATAGAGCCTTTCTCTTGCGCGAGTCAGAGCAACGTAAAGAATTCGCATTTCCTCTTCGATCTGCGCGTTCTGTATCTGAAGCGCAACCGCTTCTCGCATCGGAGTGTTCAGACGAGCCATTCCACCCTCAAGAGCTAACTTCAAAGCAATTCCCGCGCGGGAGTTATAGAGTAGATTGGGCTTTGTGTCCTCAAGATTAAATGAGCTTTGAGTATTGCAAATAAAGCAAACGGGAAATTCAAGTCCCTTTGATTTATGCGCGGTAATGAGCTTTACCGCATTGGCATCGGTGTCCTCATTCGTAAGTGAGGGCACCTTTTTGTTTTCTATAAGCTCGTTGATATAGGATATAAAATTATTGAGTCCCTTGAACGAGCCCGCTTCAAATCTTCGCGCCATTTCATAAAGGCGAGTGAGATTTTGGGAGTTTGTGCTTTCAAGAGAAAGCATATCAAGATCACGGTATATGTGATTTAACAGCTTATCTATCGGAGTGCTTAGAGCTATGTATCTATACTCGTTAAGCTTTTCGATGAAATATGCATTTTTAGATCTTACCGAGTCGTATTCTCCTGAATAATCTCTAAGGGCTTCAAAAAGTGATGCTTCGGGGCTTGATGAGGTTCTGATCTCAATAAGCTCGTCCATGGTGTATGCAAACAACGGTGAATAAAGAGTTGCCGCAAGAGGGATATCCCTGTGCGGATTGTCTATTGCCGAAAGAAGAGAAAGAGTCAAAAGAACATCCGGGGTTTCAAAAAGATCGTATTTTGAATTGTCAGAGCAGGGTATTCCTCGCAAATCGAGGGCTTTAGTAATGTCTGCAGCCGGAGTGGTGGATCTCATAAGGATGGCTATATCACGCGGTTCAATAGGTGTTCCGTCTGCATTCTTTTCGTGCTTGATAAGCCGCTCTATCTCGGCTGAAATCCATAAAGCCTCGGGATTGATATCCGATTTTTCAATCCCTTCAGCGTCATCGCTTTCCTTTTCGTCAGCGGTAATAACCGTTATATTTACTTTAGGTGAGGGAAGCGTCCTGCCTTCCTCAACCTTGGAAAAAATAAGATCATCCTCGCGGGTGTACTCTATACTCTCTCCGCAATTTCCAAAAAGGAATGAAAATACTTTGTTAGTAAAGCCGATAACATTTTCGTCGCAACGGAAATTGTTTGACATAAATATAAGCGCGTTATCTGAATTCTCTGCTTCATCAAGTGGTGGGAAAGATTTTTTATATCCCGCAAAAACATCCGTATCGGCACCGCGGAAGCTATAAATGCTTTGCTTTATATCTCCAACCATAAAACGGTTGTTTTCTTTTGCGATAAGGGAGAATATCCTATCCTGCATAGCATCGACGTCCTGGTACTCATCGATGTATATTTCATCAAATTGATTCTTGTAGGAAAGCGCGATATCGCTTGCGTCTCCGTTCTCGTTTGTGAGAAGCTCATAAGCAAACCGCCTTATATCGTCAAAGTCAAAGGCGCGTCTTTTTTTCTTTTCTTCAAGCGCAGATTTTTCAAATTCATCAAGCACTTGGTAGAGGGATAAAAGTATCTCGCTCGTTTTAAGCATGGTTTCTCCTATCTGCTCTTGCTCAAACGAAAAATATTTTTCAGTCGCAGTCTTTATAAATTTGGAATACTCGTCCCGTATAGCCTTGCAAAGCAATATGTCGGAGGTTTGGTATTCCTTTTTAAGAGCGCCCAGCTTTTGCTTATTAAAGGAATTCAGAATATCTCTTGCTAAGGTATAGCTGTTATCCTTAAGTGCATTCCGGAAACGCACGAAAAAGTCTTTTTCATAAGAAAAAGCTGCAAGGTAAGCCCGAGAAGCATTTTCTTCGGCTGCGATCAAATCACAGCATTTGCTTAAGGCGCCGTAATAGTAATTTGCTCCGCTGATTAAATGATCTTTTATGATTTTTCCATGTCGAGATTCAAAAAAATCGCGATCAGCTTCGCTTTTAAGATCGTTTGCGAGCAACAGCAGAGCTTTTGAACCTTCCACTCTTGAAGAGAGCTTTTTGTAAACGTTCAGAAATACCTCCGCAAGAGAGTCGCTTTGTCTTGCGGTGGTAAAGTTTTCAACGAAGGACAAAAATCCGTCCTCGTCCTTGGCAGAGTAATGCTTTTCTATGATCTCGTCCATTATCTCCTTGCACAAGAGCGCCATTTCTCCCTCGTCCGCAAGTCGGAAGTTCGAGGGCAGAGAAAGAGTTGAAAAATTAGAGCGTACTATATCGAGATAAAAGGAATCTATAGTACAAATATTTGCGCTTTCAAGAAGAACGAGCTGCTTGGAAAGATATCTGCTTGTGGGATTTTTAGAAAGCTCCTCAGAAATAGCATTTGATATTTTTCGTTTAAGATCCGCCGCGGAAAGACGAGTGAAGGTAACTATAAGCATTCTCGTAATATTCGCGGGATTTTGCTCGTCCGTGAGCCTTCTTACGATCCTCTCCGTAAGAGTTGCAGTTTTGCCGGAGCCTGCGGCGGCGGAAACGAGCAGAGTTTTACCGCGAGTATCTATCGCTTGCTTTTGCTTTTGAGTCCAATTCTTGCTCATGTCACACCTCCTTATATCTTGCTTTTGCAGACGGATGCTCTGCACACGGATTTCATTTTACAGTAACGGCAGGGAACATTTTCTCCTTTTTTCAACGGTATGGCATTTGCCTTACCGTCACGCATGCTTTGGGCAACACGAACTATCGTTTCTTCAAGCATAGAGTATATTTCTTCAAAGCCTTCCGCACTGACGATATTTTTACCGGTTAGTGTACCATCGTCATTGTTTTTGATTTTGGATACTATCTTTGCATCCAATTTATGGTTCATAGCGGTGAGTATATCACTTTCAGCTAAAAGGAGACCACTTCTGGAAAACTCATTCTGTATCATCTTTTCCACTTCATCACCCTCGCAGAATCTTTCAACCGATACAACGGGTGCGTTTGAGGAAAGGTACTGAATGCCTGCGGGAATAAGGTCGCCTCCGGCATCGCATCCAAGCTCTGCCTTTTTGTCATCGCTTTGAGCATAGCAGATAGAGAAGAGATATATAAGAAGCTGGGTATTAAGTCCGTCCTTCAGATCGTCGAACGAAAATTCCTTGCTTCCGGTTTTATAATCGACAACGCGTATATATACGTTTCCGTCCTTTTTGTAGGTGTCAATTCTGTCGGCTATTCCTCGAAGAGAAACGGTGCTTCCGTCATCAAGCTTAAACTCGAGAGCCTTTATTCCTCCGTCACCCATGCCAACCTTCAACTCGAAATACGAGGGAAAGAAATCGCTTTCCTTGAATTCGTCCAAAAGATTTTTGGCAATCATAAAAGAAAGCTTGTGAAGTCTAAGGAAAAGATGCTTTGTTCGGCCGGAAATTGCATAATCCTCGCCCAAAAGCTCAAATAGATAATTTTTTACGCATTTGCTTAAAATTGAGTCCAGCTCATCATTGGAAAGAGAAAGATTCAAGGTTCCGTCCTTGGTTATCTCCTTCATAAAGGATTCGAGTATATAGTGTATAAACGTACCGATATCGTTAAGCTGGAATACAGCTCGCTTGCTTTCGCGAAGCCCCAAAACGTATGAGCAGTAATAGTCAAATCCGCAAAGAACGTATTTTTCAAGCCTTGACTGTGTAAGAGAGAGGCGTTGTCCAAAGATCTTTTTAACGATTTCGGGAGACACGGAGCAGTCCTTTTGCGAAAGGGGGATCGAGAGTCTGTCGATAATCATATTTCCGTCCTTAAAGGTACGGATAATTTCTTCTATTTCGGATGTATTGTCCTGATCTCTCATCTTGGCAAAATGCTCTTTTGCGCTTTCTGAATTCCATATCTTATCCTTGGGATGAATATCAGATTCTTTTGTCAATTTAAGAGTCGGAAAAAGCTTGTACACTCTGTCAAAAACAAGGGATTGCCTTTGTGAAGTTCCGTCTGAGGAGAGGGCACTTGCTGTTAAAACCAACTTGCTTTGCGAGGATGACAATGCACGATACAGGAAGAACAGCTCTTCGCTTGTTTTAGTACCGCTATCCGCGGAAATTGAAAGGTCAAGCTCCTCAAGAACTGCCTTGTCACTGTCCGTGAATATTCCGTTGTCCTTTATGGATGCGGGGAACTCGCCTTCGTTGAGTCCCATAACGATGGCTGTTTTGATTTTTCCGGTTCGGAGCATTGATGCAGAGCCGATGAGAACTTCGTCAGCAGACGTTGGGATAGTGCCTATATCACTTTCGGAGAACATAAGAAGAAGGGCTGCCGAGAATTCTTCAACAGTAAAGCTTTTATCGCCGAAGATGTTAGAAAGGTCATAAAGGATATTCAGAATCAAATGATAGAGCTTCATATCCTCATCCGCGCTTTTTCTGTCACCTGCGTGAAGATGATTTGCGCAGGACGTACGCACCTTTTCGGTGACATTGGCATTCTTCAGAAATTCCAATGTCGCGCTACACATTTCCTTAGCATTCTCAGAAGCATCAAGCTTTGTAAAATATAAGGAAAGAGGAGAAACAACAGCGGATTTTACCGCGTTTGCACATTTGAGTATTTTTTCACCGCGGCTTGTCAGAATTGCGGAGTATCCGTCAGGATTCATAGTCCACTTTTCTTCGAAGAAACGGTTTCCGTTTATTCTCCAGGTCGATATATATTCTTCAAATATATCGGCATCATATGTGTCAACGTCGCAAAATCCCGACTTCAGATGCGCTATGACGTCAGCGGCTCTCCAGTTGTTTTCTTTGATCTTGAGAGCTCCTAAAAGAAATTTAACAAGGGGCTTGGACATAAGGTCGGTCTTTTCGCTCATAAAATACGGAATTCCGTATTTTGATAAGGAGCAATCGAGTATTCCACGATATTTTTCGATGTCTCTGACGATTATGGCTATATCCGAGTATCTTGAACCGTTTTGTATTTCTTTTGAGATTATACTTGATACTGTATCTGATTCTGAATATGGAGTATCGCAAAGATATAGCGATATAGCTCCGCAAGTCTCCTTATCGTATGCGGATGCTTCAAAATTCCATATGTTTTGAGAAAGATATTTTAACTCCCCGTTGTCGGCTCTTCGGTTTTCGCTTAGAAAGATCTCATCGCAGGGAATGCCGGCGAGAGATTTTTTTAATTTGTGCAAGGTAGCTCGCAAGCTTTCATAATGAATTGAATTGTCATTTGGGGTTGTAATTGGCAGAGTTATGTACATATCGTCGCAGAGAATCGCGATGCGCGATATAAGCTCGATTTCCTGCCTGGTAAATCCCGCGAATGAATCCAAATAAACAGTGGAGCCCTCAAAGAAATTTTCGTATTTCAATATTTCAAGGGCTTTGGATATATCGTCGGTATTGTCGGAAAAATGCTCTCCAACGGAGGAGATGTACGCCGAATATACAAGTGATATATCGCGAAGCTTTTTGTATAGCTCGGAATTTTGTTCTATTTGGTTGCAAGCCGCCTCAAGCTTTGTGGGAGATATGCAGTATGCCTTAAGCTCAGCTACGGCTGAGAGCATTTTCTGAGTAAGAGAAAAATCGTACACTTCTCCCGCGCGGTACTCCTCGAGCAATGGCGAAAGCTCGCGCAAGGTGTTCCACATAATAAGGGATTTTTGCGGCTTTGTAGCGAAATTATATGAAAGCCCGCCGTGTTTTCTGAAAATAGTATTGCAAAGGCGTGAGAAATTCAGAACCTCAAGCTTGAGCTGTGCAGAGGTGGGGAAGCGCGATACCGCCTCTCTCTCAATTGCAACTGTTTCCTGCTCGGGAACAATAAGGAAGACTTTTTTATCACTTGTGAGATCACTTTGTATGTACTTGAAAACTGTGTGTGTTTTGCCCGATCCCGATGCACCGTATATAAAATGTATCACTGTTCGTCCTCCTTTTCTTCAAGAATTTTAAGGTTTCTGATGATTGTTTGTTTGCCTCTCCACGAGTATGCTCTTTCGCCAAATTCGGCATCATCCATCATTTCAATTTCGTTGCTTGTTAAAACAGCCACAAGGGAGTTGTTGAAAAAATCAATTTTCGTGAATATTGATCCGCTCTTGATCGCTGATACAGTATATGGACACACCTCCTGGCAGATGTCGCATCCCCAGGCGCAGCCAAACTTTTTAAGAGTAATTAGCTCATTCTCGTTAAGTTCTCCCTTTTTTTGGGTTAAGGCGGAGAGACACGAGTTAATATTACCGTTTACGGGGCAAGCTTTAAAACATTTTCCGCATTTGATGCAGCTTTGGGTTTCACCGGCATTTGAAGGCAAAACCGCGTCGGTGATAATTTCACCCAAGAATACGAAGGATGAATATTTTTCGGTTATGAGCAGATGGTTTTCTCCAATAACGCCCAAGCCCGATTTTGCAGCGGCTTCAATCTCGTTGATCGGGGAGTGGTCGGTAAATCCCGCAAATTTATTTTCAGGAAAGCTTTCTTTAAGCTCTTTGATGATTTTTTCAAAAAGAGATGAGAAAAAAATATGGTAATCTCTGCTTACTGCGTAGGCGGAAACGTTTCTTTTTTTGCATGCAACAGGGGAAAGATATGGTACTGCAAAGATAATTACTGAACCTTCCTCAATACCGCATCTGTCTAAAAGATAAGGGCGTATTATTTTGCATTCGCCAAGCGCAAGGCAGGAAACAAGATCTATATTAAATTTTCCAAGCTTGTCCTTAATAGTATCAAACATAATAGCCCTCCTATCGGTATAATTAACTCAATTATAAACTAAAAAGTGATTTTTCTCAACCTTTTTTCGCAAAAAATATAGAAAATATATAGGATTTATATATATTTTTAGATTAAGACGGCAGAATATATGGTTTTGTTCAAAAAAAATTCACAATTTGGGTATAAAATGGATAAAAGTACTATTGGTTGGAGATAATTACTAAAATGAGTGTAAACGGTATTTTGATCTGTCCCGTTTGCCGAGGTGCATTGATCCGAAAAGAAAAAAGCTATTTTTGTAACGGAGCAAAGAAGCATTGCTTCGATATATCATCGTCCGGACATACAAATCTGTATCCCGGAAGAGTTTCAGGCGGTGACGATAAAAAGGCAGTTAAGAGCCGCACGGATTTTTTAAATCTTGGCTTTTATTTGCCTCTTGCACAGAAGCTTTGCGATATCCTCGGCGATCTTTCCACAGGGCAATCCGTTATAGACGCGGGATGCGGAGAGGGATATTATTCAAATATGATTGCCAAGAATATAGGAGCATCCGTCTTTGGCTTTGACCTTTCAAAGGAAGCGATAATTTCCGCTTCAAGATCCGCCAAAAGGCAGGGAATATCAAATGCGAACTTTTTCGTTGGCGGAATATACGATCTTCCCGTAAAGGAAGATAGCGCTGATGCGGTTGTAAATATTTTTGCTCCTTGTGCTGAAAAGGAATTTTCAAGGATACTGAAGAGGGGCGGAAGGCTAGTTGTTGTGACCGCGGGAAAAAATCACTTGCTTGGGTTGAAACGCGCCGTTTACGAAACGGTATATACCAACGAAGCGCGCGCAGATATGCCGGAAAATATGAAGCTTATAGAAAGCTTTAACCTATCCTATAATATTGAGATTGAGGGAGCTGATTCCATTAGAAATCTTTTTTCTATGACTCCTTACAGCTACCGCACGAGTGAGAGGGATATGCAAAAGCTTATGGCTCTTGAGCATCTTGAAACCGAGATTGAGTTCGATATATTTGTGTATGCAAAGGAGGATGAAATATGAAAATATCCGTATGTGTACCAATGTATAACGAAAGCTCCATAATTGCCGATACGGCAGCTAAGCTCCATAGATATATGACGGAGCATTTTGAAAATGATTTTGAGATCGTATTTGCCGATGACGGTAGCCGTGACGGCTCCGCTGATATAGTAAATTCACTCGGATTATCCGGAGTGAGAGTCGTCGGCTATGAAAAAAATCAAGGTAAGGGCTGTGCGGTAAGAACGGGAGTGCTTGCATCGGAGGGAGATATAGTTATGTTTACCGATGCGGATCTTGCGTATGGAATGGACATTATCGAGGAAGCATTCAAGATCCTTGTTAAAGGTGAGTATCCGGTGCTTGTTGCTTCACGCGCTAAGCACAAAGATGGATACGAAGGATATACCCCAATAAGAAAGCTTGCCTCCAGAACATATATAAAAGTTTTAAATTTGTTCGGAGGAATTAAAATTTCCGATGCGCAGTGCGGATTTAAGGGCTTCAGAGGAGATATAGCGAGAAGGATTTTTTCTCATTGTCAGACGAATAATTTTGCTTTTGACCTTGAAGTGATTCTTATTGCTCAAAAAATGAATCTCAGAATATACGAGCTTCCCGCAAAAATAATCAATCATCGCGAATCCAAGGTGAATGTCATTAAGGATGCCTTTAAAATGCTGAAGGAAATATCGCGAATAAAAAAGAACGTAAAAAAAGTAATTTAATGCGTTTGAAAATGTTCAACGCAGAAAAAATAAGCAAACAAATAAAATATATCTACGGAGGTTTTTATGAATTTTGAATGGATTCTTTTGGCATTCTTCCTGGTTGCAATTATATCCGGAATGTCAAAGTCGCTTTCCAAATCGATGCTTAAGAATACCTTAAGGCTCGGCGCGGTAGTGCTGTCATTTTTAGTCACCCTTGTTTTGCAGCTCTGCGGTGTATTTCAGGGGGCTGTAAACGCTATCATCGAAGCGATCAATCTCGCCCAGATGCTTCCGGGCTTTGAAGGTGCTATGGTGCTTATTTCCGGAATAGCGAGCACTCTGGTTAGCCCCATATTCTTTGTGATCGTATTTTTGGTTCTTCTTTGGATATTCAGAATTATTATTCATTTTGTTGTGAAATCCATTGAAAGCAAGAAAGCCGTAAATGCTGATGCAGAGCAGGAAATCAAGGAATCTCCCGCTACGGATATCGCAGCAGAAGTATCAGTGCCCGAAAATGCAGAGCCCGTTGCGGAATCACCCATTGTGGAAGAGCCTGTGGCAGAAGCTCCTGCGGTAGAAGCTCCTGCTGTTGAGGAATCCAAGCCGGAGAAGAAAAACAATAAGAAGCCTGCGTTTTACAAGGAGTGTGCGTGGAAGCGAGCTGTATCCATAGCATCCGGTATTGTAAGCGGCTTGCTTGTTCTCGCTGTAGTGCTTATGCCCGTATTCTACCTTATGAGTGTTGTTACCACAGCTACCGATTCACTTTCCGAAACCGATGCTAAAGATAGCCAGATTTATAACATAGTAGAGGTTGTTGATGAGCATATCGCTACACCTTATAGGAGTAGCTTTGTTGCAGGGTTTTATGATGTGCTTGGTGTGTCCGATCTTATGAATTTTACTGCTCGTGCGGGCGGCAAGATCGTTGCTTACGGCGGCGATGCGGTTTATGCTGACGATGTTCTCAAAAACGTTCTTTCAAACGGACTCAGAACATATGCTCAGATCACTTCTGTTGAGTCCGAGTGTCCCACCGTTCAGAATGATATTAAAGCCATTTTATCAGATCCCATGCTTTCATCAATAGTATCCGATCTTCTGATCAATGCTATGAGAGATATGGAGCTTACAGCCCCCGAGGAGGGCGATATTATGGGAGGGATAACCAATACCTTCCTTGAGCACTATAAGAATGCAGATAAGACCACTATTTTAAATGATCTTCAGCATGTAGGCGGTGCGCTTGGCATTCTCGCTGAGGAGGGAATAGTGCTTCAGCTTATAGCCGGAAACACAGAATTTGAGGCCTTGCTCGAAAACGAGGAGATGCTTCGCGGTGTTGTAAAAGCTATCTCAAAGCTTTCCGCATTCGGCCCTACCATTGAGGGCGCATTTGGAACGGGAATTGAACTTCTCGGAACAAGCATTGGTATTCCCGCAACGAGTGAGGAGGCTTATGCAATATTTATTGATCATCTTCTTGAGGCGGCGAACGCAGATGCTTCGAGTGTAAAATTTAATTACAGCGAGGTGGAGAGCTTCGCAAGATATTGCATTTCAAACGGTAAAAAATACAATAATAACAGAAGCCATTCCGGATATGACGATTTTGAGGCATATCTTGCTCGTTGGACTATGATCCAGCTTGCGTTCGGTCACTCCGGCGAGGATAGATCCTTTGGTGATTTCAGTATCGAGATCGACGGTAAGACATACGTTCTTCAATCCAAGAGATTTGTTGAATTTGATGAGTCAAAGCACGCAAAGAGAATCTCTCCCGTTGCAGATCTTATCCATTATATAGCAAAGAATGCGGGAACGAGAGCTAATGAAACCTCTTTGAAGAATGTTGTTTCAAATTATTTGCGCAACACTTCATTGAGCCCCGTATGTAAGGATACTGCGGAAATGATCGTTAATGCAGATTATTCCAAGCTTGATGCGGTAACTGTTGAAAAGATGCTTGCTGCTACTGATTTTGAGGCTTGGGACGAGGTAACCATGGCAGAGGACAGCGAAAAGTGTGTTGATATCATATTCAATTTGCTTGGTATGATGGATATGCTTGGCGGTGAGTCTCAGGATATGGAAGCGCTTGTCAATCAGCTTGGTGTTGTAGGTGCAACAATGGATATTATGAGAGAAACCACTTGCATAAAGGATCTTGCTCCGCTTATGCTTGAGGGACTTATCTCCAACGAGATGTTCAGCATGATACCTGTTTACGTAGCGTATAACTATAATGATACGGTTGTTTCGGGCGCTATAAACTCTACTACGGGTGAGCCCACGACTTATACGGATATTATGAATGAGCTTCTTGGAATGTTAGAGAATATCGGAGGTATTATTCAGTAATGAAATTTTTAATTGGTTTTGTAACATTTATACTTTGCGCGGCCATACTCGCTTTCGGTGGATATCAGACTGTTATGGAAAGCGATTTCGAAAAGATGGTTGACGATTTTGAATTTGCAATTGAAAATACGCCCGTAATACCTGAGCTTCCCGATAACGGTAACGCAGGCGATAACACGGGAAAGCCAGAAGATAACACAGGTAATGCAGGTGACAACACCGGTAAGCCAGGAGATAACACAGGTAAGCCAGGTGACAACATGGGTAATGCAGGTGATAATACAGGCAACGATGGTGACAACACGGGTGATAACACCGGTAACGCAGGTGACAACACCGGCAACGATGGTGATAACACAGGTAATGAAGGCGGCAATGACGAAGAAAACAATGACAACAATGTAACTGATGGCGGAGCTATCGGTGTTGTGGGCGGAGTTCTTGACAGCGCGGCAAACAATTTTAACCAAGCTACGGCTGACGTTACTCAGTCACTTATTCAGAATCAGATTGAGCAGAACGTGGATACTAGCACAGAGGCGGGTCAGACCGCTGCCAATGCTGCATCTTCGGTAGTTGAAAACATTTATAATGAATTCAACAGAATTGAGGAAAAGGGTCAGGAGTCAGGAAAGACTGCTGAGGAAAAGGCAGAAGAAAGACAGCAGGTTGTTGAAGAAATCAAAAAAGGACTTGAAGGAGCTGAAACGTTGCTTGGAGCTGCTCAGGGCGAGGAGGTATCCTCTGAAGATCTTGGAGAGGCAATAGGTAAGATAGCCGATTCAGACGTTATGGTTAATGTTGGTAATGATATTTTAGAGGATGAGGCTACAAAGGAAAGCGTTCAGGAACAGATCAATCTTATGCCTGAAGAGCAGAAGCAGGAGATAACCGATACCTTAAAGGAAAAATACGAAGATAAGCTTGCGGAAGATCCCGAGCAGGCGGAAAATCTTAAGAATCTTGCAGGAAGCTTTGGATTTGATGTAAGTGCTTGGATGAACTCTGATGAGCTTCCCGAGGGATTTCCTTTTCAGTAATAAGTAACTATAAAGAACCGAGATTTTTCTCGGTTCTTTTTTGATGAATTAACATACTATAAAAATTGTGAAATAAAAATGCAAAATAGTACTTGCAAAAAGTGATTGGATGTGGTAAAATCAATTATGTATATATTTATAGTATTAAATGGGGGTATATATGAATTTTCAATGGATTTTATTAGCGATTTTTGCGGCATACTTGATCGCGGAAATTGCTAAGGCAATAACAGAGCCCATGCTCAAGAATGTTTTGAGATTGCTTTGTGTACCCGTTGCCTTTATCATCACTTTTATTTTACAATTTTGCGGAGTGTTCCAATGGGCTGTGTCCAAGCTTATGGATATGGCACTTAACAACTTTGGACTTATCGCTATGATCCCTGCAGAATTTCAGGGAATAGTTGGTAGTGCTATGAATCTTATTGTAGCTGCCGGAAGCACTTTCCTTAGCCCTGCGCTTTTTGCATTGGTGTTTTTCGTTTTGCTCATTGTTTTCAGACTCGTTCACGTTAACCTCATAATCAAGTATATCGAGGTTAGAAAGAGAAGAGAACAAAAGAAGCTTTTGAAGGCAAGAATCAGTGCGGAAAAGAAGGCTATGAAGCGTCAGGTTGCTGAAGAAGCTGATAAAATTGAGGATGTTCTTGAAGATGTTTCTGGCTCTGAGCTCGAAGGCATAATCTATGATATGTACGAGACCCCTGATGAGGATGATATTGAGGACCTTGTTGAGGAAAGAGTCAGACTTGAAAAGAAAAAGCTCAAGAGAATCGGATATTTCAAGGAAAGCCCCGAAAGAAAGGCTATTTCAATCGTTGCGGCTGCAGTCAGCGGATTTTTGATCTTCGCTGTTGCTATGATGCCCGTGTTCTATACTATGAGCTTCTTGTCAGAGGTTACTGACAGTATAGAAAATACCGATGCTGACGATTCTCAGATCTACAAGGTTGTAAGCACACTTGACAAGCATGTCGTTTCCCCCTATGAAGACAGCTTCGTTATTCAGCTTTACGACAGCATGGCACTCGTTGATCTTATGAACGGTACCACGGCTTACGGTGGATATCTCGGTACGGACGCAAACGGAAACAGATATTATGTTGACGATATTATTAAGGGCACTCTTTCACACGGTGTAAGAGCAGGCGCTGAAATAATGTCATATAAATCTGAACGTGAGCATCTTAAAGAGGACCTTGATGCCATTCTCGCAAATCCTATGATGGTATCCGTACTTGCTGATGTTGCTATATATGCCATCGATTCTTACCTTGAGGTTCCCGAGCTTGATCCCGCGGATCCCACAAGCGCAATAGTCGTTGAATTGATGAGTTATTATAAAAATGCAGATAAAGCCATAATCGAGAGCGATCTTATCGCTATTTCCGGAGCTGTTACCACTCTTGTTGAAGGAGATATGCTCGATATGATTATCTCCGGTCAAGGGGACTTCTCCACTTTGCTTTCCGATGAGGAAAATCTTACAAATACCGTTAAAGCTCTTTCGGGTCTTTCCGCATTCGGCACTGTTATGGAGGGAGCATTCCAGATGGGCATCGATATGATCGGTGATATGTTTGGTATTCCCGAAAATGATGAGGCTATTTATGATGCATTTATTTCCGATCTTCTTGAGGTTCTTCCCATAGGCGGTCCTAACTACGATGTTGATGACGTTGAAAGTTTTGTTAAAAACTGCGCGGCAAGCGGCAAGAAGGTTAATCAGTATAAAAACGAGGATCCCCATGGATACACATCCTTTGTGAACTACGTTGACCGTTGGAGCAAGGTGGCAAGCGTGTTCTCTCACTATGCCGAGGATAGATCCTACGGTTATTTCACTATTGAAGTTGATGGAACATTATATATTTACAATTCAAGCAAGCGTACTATTACAGTTGCTGAAGAGTCTGATTTCGTAAATAAGGTGTCTCCGCTTGCAGACTTTATCCATTATCTTTCCGAGTACGGTACATTCTGTTCAAGCAAAGAAACTCTCGTAAATCTTTGCAATTATTACGATGCTATGTGTGGCGGCTCAGATGCTAAGGGCATTGAGATGGCTAACAAGCTTATAAATGCCGATGGCAACTACGTTGCACAGGCGGTTAATATTGAAAAGATGCATGCGTCCACTGATTTCGAGGATTGGACTGAAGAAGAAAAGGCACAGGACAGCGAGCTTTGCGTTTCTATCATTATGAAGCTTCTCGGACTTATGGATACGTTCGGCGGTGCGGGTGTAGTTGATGAAGGCGCAGGCGACATCACCGCTATGCTCGATCTTTTCCCCATGTTTGGTACATTACTTGATGACATGGCGGCAACAAGCTGCCTTAAGGACCTTCCTCCTCTCTTGCTCGAGGGACTTCTAAGCAACGAGATGTTCAGTCAGTATCTCTCTCCCGCGTTCGTTCACCAGATCAATGATGCGGTAGCGAGTGATCCTGATATTTGTTATGAGGAATATATGACCGGATTAGTTGCAACTATTAAGCTTATGATTAATGCTATGGGAGGATTTGCACAATGATTAAATTAGTGATAAATATTGTTGCTTTCGTCCTTTGCGTTGGAATCATTGCGTTGGGCGGATATCAGACGGTAAAGCAAAGCGATTTCACTTCTATACAGAAGGATTTTATTGAGGCTATGACACCTGTTGCGCCTCCTCAGAACCCCGATCAGGGCGGTTCGGAAACTGATAAGCCCGGTGAAAACCCCGATCAGGGCGGCTCCGAAACCGATAAGCCCGGTGAAAACCCCGATCAGGGCGGCTCCGAAACCGATAAGCCCGGTGAGAACCCCGATCAGGGCGGCTCCGAAACCGATAAGCCCGGCGAGAACCCAGGTCAGGGCGGTTCTGAAACCGATAAGCCCGGCGAGAACCCAGGTCAGGGCGGTTCTGAAACCGATAAGCCCGGCGACGGCGATGGTTCATCCGATATTGTGGAATCTCCTATCGATAAGGAAGCTATGACGGATATTTACGATACGTATAATCCCATTACTGCTGAAATTAATAAAGAGATCTTGTCAAATACTATTACCGGAAATCTTGATACTGATACTGAAGAGGGTTCATTTACTACAGATATCGTAATCAGCTATGTTGATAATCTTTATAACGCTATCGGAGACAGTCACGAAGATACACAGGCAAAGGTTGAAAGCGGCGAGATAACTCAAGAAGAGGCTGATAAGATCAAGGAAGAGTTTATCGAAAAAGAAACCGCAGCACTTGACAGTATGATGGGGCTTGTTGGTTCTATGAACAGCGAAGAAGGACCCACCGAAGAACAGCTTGAAAACGCAGTTGACAACATTCTTGATTCTACGGTTGTTTCAAACACAATTAAGGAAAATGCCGAGATGTTGGACGATAACACTAAGCAGGATCTTTCGGATGTTCTTCAGGGAGCTATAGATTCTACAAACGGAAACGAAGAGTTAACCGAGGAAGAGAAGCAGGAGCTTGCTGATAGATATAAGGGTATTGCTGATCTTTTTGGAATTACACTTAATTAATAATTTAAGAACCGAGATTTTCTCGGTTCTTTTTTTGAAAAAACGATATTCGATATTGAATATTTGTATAAAATGTAGTATAATTGAAATATAAAATCCCGAAAGGAAAATAAAATGGTTAAGTTAATAATAGTAAGACACGGAAACAGTATAGGAAATTTTAAAAGAATATTTATTGGTCAGACTGACTGGGGGCTCTCCGAGGTTGG
The DNA here is from genome assembly GCA_017483195.1 of Clostridia bacterium. GTDB lineage: Bacteria > Bacillota > Clostridia > Oscillospirales > CAG-272 > RGIG4608. The sequence continues at coordinate 33,341 of JAFULR010000012.1, read as the reverse complement.
AGAACAGCAGGTTGAAAGACTGACGGAATATTTAAAGCAATTCCATATTGATAAGATATATTCAAGCGACCTGTGCCGCGCTTATAACACAGTTCTTCCCACGGCAGAGAGACTTGGACTTCAAATACATAAAATGGAAGGATTGCGTGAGATCTATGCGGGTGAGTGGGAGCAAACGACCTTTACGGATATTGCCGAAAAATTTCCGGAAACATATTGGACTTTCCAAAACGATATAGGCAACGCGCACCCGGATGGTGGCGAGCGCATTTCCGATGTATTTGACAGAATAAAGAGAGCGACCGAGGAAATTCTTGCTGAAAACGAGGGCAAAACTGTGCTTATCGGCACGCACGCAACGGTTATACGTGTAATGAATTGCTTGTGGCATAACGATACATTGGAGAATCTTCAAAAATATGATTGGGTGTCTAACGCGGCTGTTTGCCACGTAGAATATGAAAACGGGAAGTATAACGTTGTCGAATACGGTCACGATGCTCATCTTGAGGGAATCATTACTCACGTAGGCGTAAAAAAACAGGATTAATATTTAAAAATATCGGAATTTCATTGTGCAGTGTGCACAAAATTAATGAAATGCCGATATTTTTTATATAAACTATTTACAAATAAATGGAAGTGTGCTATAATAAAATCAGAAAAGGGAAACCTTTTCGATTAAATAAAACTCGAAAGGAATGATACTATGAAGATTACTATTGTTGGCAGACAGATGAACGTTTGGGATTCAACCAAGGAAATGGCTGAAAAGAAACTCGCAAGACTGGACAAATACTTTGGTTCAGACGCCTCCGCAACAGTAACGTTCAGTTGTAAGCGTGAGCGCGATAACGTTGAGATCACGATTCACGGTGCAAACACAATCTTTCGTGCTGAGGTTGATGACATCAGCTTCCAGAATGCGATGGATCGCTGCGTTGAAGCCATCGACCGCCAGATAAGAAAGAACAAAACAAGACTTGAGAAAAGGCATAAGGAGGGCGAATTTTTCTTCCCCGATTATGGTGAGGTTCTTGACGAAGATCCCGAATTTGTTGTAAGAACCAAAGAGTTTGAGCTTTTCCCAATGTCCGTTGAGGAGGCGATTATGCAGATGAACCTTCTCGGCCACCAATTCTTTGTTTTCTTTAATGATGAAACCTCTGGCATTTCCGTTGTTTATACAAGAAAGGACGGAACGTACGGACTTATCAATCCGATAATTTACAAATAATCTTTTGTTGTTTATAATTTTCCCCGCGGCTCTGCCGTGGGGATTTTTTAGTGCCAACAAAACGCTTCGAATTTTCTCAAACTCGTTGACTGTCGGATTGAAATGTGGTATAATAATAGAGTTAAATTTTAGAGGAGGATGAAAAATGGACAAATATAAAAGGCTATTATCAAACACGTTAATATTGTCTTTGGGCACATTTGCATCAAAGCTGCTCGTCTATTTTTTAATGCCTCTTTACACGGCTATTTTATCTAAGGAGCAATACGGCACTGCGGATCTTATTACCAATGCCGCGAACTTGCTTATACCGTTCTGTTGCATAGGAATTACTCACGGTGTTTTTCGTTTTGCCGCGGACGAATCAGAGAATAACAGGGTGGTATTTTCCTCCGGTGCAACGGTGCTTCTTTGCACAAGTGCGGCGTTTGTTTTGATATCGCCGCTTCTATCTCTGATCTCGTATTTTGACGGATTTGTTTGGCTCCTTGTTTTCTACGTAATAAGCTCTAATTATCATACTCTTGTCAAGGAATATATAAGGGCAAAGGGCTATATGAAGCTATATGCGTTTGGCGGAATTTTGGGAACTGCGCTTACTATTGCGTTCAATCTTTTGTTTCTCATTCCCATGAAGCTTGGTGTAACGGGTTACGTGCTTTCTGTTGCTGTTGCGGATGCATTGGGTACACTTTTTTTGGTGCTTTACGCAAAGCTCTATGAGGATTTTTCGTTTAAGCTCGTTTCAAAAAACAAGATTAAGGAAATGCTCAAATACAGCCTTCCGATGATGCCTACTACGGTAATTTGGTGGATAACTAATGTATCGGATAGATTTATGGTCACTCACTTTTGGGGTAGTGGTGAAAACGGTCTTTACGCTGCCGCTTACAAGATACCTACGATAATTGCGCTGGTGGCGGGCGTTTTTAACGAGGCTTGGCAGATCTCCGCTATATCCGAATCCAAGGATAGGGAAGAAGTAAGTAAATTCTTTTCGGCGGTGTTTGAACGCTATTGCGCTGTGTTATTTCTCGGATGCGCATTTCTTATTCCGTTTACCCCGCTTGGCGCAAGCTTGCTTTTGGATGAGTCTTATTACGAGGCTTGGGGATTTATGCCCGTTCTTCTTGTCGCTACTGTCTTCTCGTCTCTCGTAACCTTTGTCGGTACAATATATACAGTAAAGAAAAAGACCGCTATGTCGTTTATAACCGCAGCTTTGGGGGCACTTTTGAATATAATTCTAAACCTTGCCCTTATTCCAAAAATGGGAGCTCAGGGAGCAGGCATAGCAACGGCAGCAAGCTATTTTGCGGTGTTTGTTGTTCGCGCGATCCATTCGAAAAAGTTTATGCCATTTAACCTTGGCGCGTGGAGGCTTGCTCTTAACACTGTCATAGTCTTAATACAAGTGATCTTTATGATATGCAATCTTCCGTATAATGGAATCGTTCAGATTTTTATGATCGGATTGATCGTTTTGCTTAACGGAAAATCATTGATTTCGGCATTTGCAAAAATACTGAAAAAATTCATAAAAAATTAATAAAAACTATTGCAATTTAGAAAAAGTTGTGCTATAATACACGATGTATGTGTATGCACATAATTATTTCGGAATAGTCCGCTGCGACGCTCTGCATGAATATTCCAGTTATTAAGGAGGGCCACAAAAATGGATTTGATCAAGGCTTTTACAAACGAGCAGCTTAAGAAGGAACTCCCCGAGGTTAACGTCGGTGATACAATCCGTGTTCACAACAAGATTAAAGAGGGAACACGTGAGAGAGTTCAGCTTTTCGAAGGTACAGTTATCGCTAAACACGGCGGCGGTATCTCCGAAACATTTACCGTAAGAAGAGTAGCATATGGTGTAGGTGTTGAAAAGACATTCCCCATCCACTCTCCCAACGTTGAGAAGGTTGACGTTATCAGACACGGTAAAGTAAGACGTGCTAAGCTCTACTACCTTCGTGATAGAGTGGGTAAGGCGTCTAAGGTTAAGGAAAGAATCTAATTACAACTTAACAAAAAAATAAAGAGTGCCTCGGCACTCTTTATTTTTTTGCATATGCCTATTGAAATTCTGCTGAAATAGCGGTATAATTGTATTTGCAACCGAAAGTTGCGTGGCTTTTTGCATTTGAAAACTAAAATGTATTGTCAATTTTTTGATTTTGTGATAGGATTTCAGCATAAACCAAACGAAAGGAAAATTTGAAATGACACTTGAAACAGCCAATAGATTATATGAATTAAGAAAGAAAAATAATCTCTCACAGGAGGAGCTTGCGGAAAAGCTTGGCGTGTCGCGTCAGGCAGTATCGAAATGGGAAAGAAGCGAGGCGAGCCCCGATACCGATAATCTTATCGCGCTTGCAAAAATATACGGTCTTTCTCTTGACGAGCTTATTTACGGTGAGAAAGAGGAGAAGAAGCAGGAGCCTGCTGAAGAACCCGAGGGTGATCCCAAGGCAGAGGTTAATGAGGAAGAAAAGCTGTTGATCAATATTGAAGATGGCGACGATAAGGTCAAGATAGGTCCGAAGGGGATCTTGGTTGAAAGCTCGGACGGAGAAAAGGTCAAAATAAGCTTTGACGGAATCAAAATAGAAAATATGAAATCAAATCCGGACGAGGAAAATTTGGATGATGCGGATTGCGATGACGACGATGATGATGTTGACGGATATGAAACCGTATTCAGCGCAGAAGGAAATACTGCAAAGGGAAATACCGTTCATATTAAGGTGAAAAAGCCAACGAAGTTTTGGCTTGAGATACCGTATCCCATAATCTGTACGATTGCATATCTCATTTGCGGATTTGGAAACTATTTTGGCGGTTGGGGTCTTGCGTGGGTGATCTATGTTACCATTCCGGTATATTATTCTTTTGTTGAAGCGATTTACAAGAGAAGTTTTTGCGAATTTGCTTATCCTGTTTTTGTCGCGTTCGTGTATCTCGTATTGGGGATGTATTATGGAAATTGGCACCCGTCATGGTTGATCTTTGTTACTATTCCCGTGTACTATCCCATTGCGAGCGCACTTGATAGAAAAATACATGGAAAGTTCTGCAAGTAAATGAACTTTGTTAAAAAGCACCGAAAATGTTCGGTGCTTTTTGTTTAATATTTTTTGCCTAATTTATCAATGGGAGATTGACATTTTTTTGTCTAAATGTTATAATAAACGGTGGAAACATAGACATTTCGTTGATATTCGGAAAGGAGATCTGTCTTGAACAATACGAAAAACAATTTTGGCTTTACTCACAAAAGTGGTATTTTAATGCCGGTAAGCTCATTGCCCGCAAAATACGGAATAGGTGACTTTGGTAAATGCGCTTTTGATTTTATTGATTTTTTAAGCGAAACCGCGCAGAAGTGCTGGCAGGTTTTGCCTCTTAATCCCACATCGTACGGAGATAGTCCGTATCAGTCGCCTGCAGCTTGCGCGGGAAATCCTTATTTTATCGCGCCGGAAATTTTGTGCAAGAAAAAGCTTATCACTAAAGATGAGCTTAAGTCCTATGAGCACGAGCAAGGAAGAATAGACTACGGTTGGCTTTTTAATACCCGATATGAGATGCTCAGATTGGCTTTTTCTCGCTTTGTGCCCGACGAAAAGTACAATGAATTTTGTGAAAAAGCTTCTGCATGGCTTGAGGATTATGCGCTTTTTATGGCGCTTAAGGTTCATTATAATTATTGTCAGTGGACTCTTTGGTCCGAAGAGCATAAAAATGTAGCATCGGCTCGCGAGCATAAAGCGGAATTTGAATCTGAGATGAATTTCTGGAAATGGATTCAGTTTGAGTTTATGAGCGAGTGGAGAGCGGTTCTTGATTATGCCCATGCCAAAAATATTACTGTAATAGGCGATATGCCGATATATGTTGCGCACGATAGCGTTGACGTGTGGAGCGCTCCGGAGCAATTTCTTCTTGATAAAGATTATAATCCCACAATCGTTGCGGGATGCCCCCCCGATGGATTTTCCGAGGACGGTCAGCTTTGGGGTAACCCCATTTATAATTACGAGCTTATGGCAGAGCAGGACTTCTCTTGGTGGGTGAACCGTGCACGAGCTAATTTCGAGCTTTACGATATAATAAGAATAGATCATTTCCGTGGATTTGCAAGCTATTATGCAATTCCTGCTGGTCACAGCACCGCTCGTCATGGTACTTGGGAGATCGGCCCCCGTATCGCGCTATTTGAAGCAATAGATAAAGCATTGCCCGACTCACAGATTATTGCGGAGGATCTTGGCTTTATTACAGAGGATGTTACTGAGCTTCTTGAGCAGACAGGATTTCCCGGTATGAAGATGCTTCACTTTGCCTTCTATGATGAGGAGAGCGAGTATCTTCCAAGAAATTATCCTGATGCGAATTGCATAGTTTATTCAGCTTCTCATGACAGCGATTGTACATATACATGGTATTACAATCTTAACGGAAAAGCTCTTGAGAGATTTAAAGAGGAGGTCCCGGTAAGAAAAGGACAAACCGCTACCGAGGCTCTTATTGAATTTGCTATGATGAGCCCCGCTAACCTTGCGATGGTTCCCATTCAGGACTACCTTGAGCTTCCCAATAGTGAGGGAAGAATTAATACCCCTGCGGTTGCTGAAGGTAACTGGACCTTCCGCGTTAAGCCCACCTACGCAACTAAAAAGCTTAAGGCAAGGGTTCTTGATATGGCGCAGAGAACAAACAGAGCTAACAATGAATAATATAATCAAATAAACGAAAGGAAAGCTTTTATGAAAAAGTATATTGTCAGAAATTTAGCACTTTTATTACTCGTTACTATGCTGTTTGGCATATTCGGTACATCCTGTGACTGGGAAAGTCTTTGGGGTACTACCACTACGACTCAAAAAAATCCGAGTGGTTCATGGACACCTCCCGAGGATGAATGGCATCTTGAAAAAGAAGAAGGCTACAACCAGATAACATTCTATTGGGCATATCCCGGTGTTATTGAAAACTGTGACGTTTGGGTATGGTGGGACGGCAAGGAGGGCTCAGGCTACCTGCTTCACGAGTGTGAGTACGGTGCTAAGGCTTCCATCAACGTTCCTGAAGGAATAACACAGGTTGGATTTATCGTTCGTACAGGATGCTCCGATCCCGGTGGAAGCGCTTGGGGCGATGCAACTAAAGACTGGAGTGAAGACAGATTTGCCATCATTGAGGGCGAAGATACATATATTTGGCTTAAATCGGGCGATCCCGCTCAATATACGAGTACTGACGGAGGAAAGACTTTGACTCAGATCAAGAAGTTCACACTTGCAGGAATGACATCGTTCCACAAAATTGAATACAGCCTTACTCCTAAGACTACAATCAAGTCCTACAAGGACGTTAAGGTTATGGATGGCGATACTGAGCTTACTATTACCAATATAAGCACTATGGGCAAGGAAGCAAGCAGCGGATATATTGAAGTTGATGAAACGCTTGACCTTTCCAAGACATACACCATAGAAATCGAGGGATACGGAAGCATTCCCGTAGTTCCCAATAAGATTTTTGACAGTGAGGAATTTGCAGAGAAGTATCACTATGAAGGTGATGACCTTGGCTCATACATCAGCGAAGACGGAAGCAGCACAACATTTAAGGTTTGGGCTCCCACAGCTTCAAAGGTTGTTCTCGATCTTTACAAGTCCGGTCATGAGGGTGAGGCTTATGCTCATATTGAAATGACTCGCGGAGAAAAGGGCGTATGGAAGCATACTGAGATCGGAGCAGGCCACGGTACTTATTATACTTACACAGTAACTACCTCAGTTGGCACCCAGCAAGCTACCGACCCCTACGGAAAGGCTGCGGGTCTTAACGGCAACAGAACCATGGTAGTTGATCTTAAGAAGACTAATCCCAACGGTTGGGATAACGACAAAGCAGTTTCCGACATCTCTTCTTATTCAGAGGCATTTATTTGGGAGGTTCACGTTCGCGACTTTTCTAACCGTATAGAACAGTCCGAATACAAGGGCAAGTATCTTGCATTCACAGAAAGAGGTCTTACAAACGAGCACGGAGTTGCGGTTGGTGTTGATTACCTTGTAAACCTTGGTGTAACTCACGTTCACCTTCTCCCCGTTTACGATTATGCTACTGTGGACGAGGCAAATCCCGACTCTCAGTTTAACTGGGGATACGATCCCAAGAACTATAACGTTCCCGAAGGTAGCTATAGCTCGGATCCTTATAACGGAGAAGTGAGAATCAATGAATTCAAGCAGATGGTTCAGGCGCTTCACGAAGCGGGAATCGGCGTTATTATGGACGTTGTTTATAACCACACCTACGATGCTAACAGCTCGTTCAATAGAATAGTTCCTTATTACTATTACAGATATACCGCTACCGGTGCTAACTCTTCTGCTTCGGGCTGCGGCAACGATACTGCTTCCGAGAGATATATGTTCGGTAAATTTATGGTGGAAAGCACCAGCTATTGGATGGAAGAATACCATCTTGACGGTCTTCGTTTTGACCTTATGGGACTTCATGATCTTGAGACCATGAGAGAGGTTGAGGCTGCAGTTCACACCATCAATCCCAAGGCTATTATCTACGGTGAGGGCTGGACAATGGGTTCAACTATCGACGGAAGCGCACAGGCTAACCAGAGCAACATCAGTAAGATTAAGCCCACAGGTGATGCGATCGGTAGCATCGCGGTATTCAATGATGCTATCCGTGACGGCTTGAAGGGAAGTGTATTCCAGGAAACCTCTGCAGGATTTATCAGCGGAAATGCGAAGGGCAACAAGGCTAACGTTCAGTTTGGTATTCGAGGCGGAACAGGTGCAGGTCCCGGTTGGAAGGTCGATAATGCAATGGTAATCAACTATATGAGTGCACACGATAACAACACTCTTTGGGATAAGCTTGATCTTACAAGAGTAAATGACAAGGGCCACTCATATGAGGACAGACTTGCGATGAACCGACTTGGCGCGGCAATACTCTTTATTTCAAAGGGTACTCCGTTTATGCAGGCGGGCGAGGAAATGCTTCGTTCTAAGCCTACGGCTGACGGCGGATATGACCACAATAGCTACAAATCCAGCGATGAAGTTAACAATATTAGATGGGAAAATCTTGTTCCCGGCTCTGACGAATACGAGATGATGCTTTATTATGCGGGTCTTGCTGAAATGAGAGCAGAGTATGATATTTTCGGAAATGCTAAAACAGCAATGTCCTTTACTGACATCGGTAAGGATGGCGCAATGCAGCTTGTTATAGATAACCATATGGGCGGCAAGGCTATAGTTGTTATTAACCCCACATCTGCGGCTATATCTCATACACTTCCTAACGGAGAGTGGAAGCTTCTTGCAACATCTGCTCAGGCAGGTGCAGAGGTGCTTGGCACTGAGTCCGGAAGCGTAAGCGTTGACGCATATTCGGTAAGAATTTACGTAAACTGATTCACATACTTTAACAATGTTAAAAACCCACGCTTTAGGGCGTGGGTTTTTAATTTTCGGCATCAAAATCTGATTTTTTGGGGTATTTTCGAGAAAAAGGAAGGAGATGTTTTGTTTTTTTAAAAAGATGATATCTAATGTACACAAAAAATATTTTGTGTTTTGTGAAAATTGTACGAAGTTTGTCAAAAACTTCCTTGATGCTTGACTTTTTTTAAGAATAAATTTATAATATATACATAATAAATACGATGGGAAATTTGGTTTCCCGAGATTTATTAAATCTTAGCCCAAATGGGTAAATTTTTCATTTCTTGGAAGGAGAAAAACTATGAAAAAAATCATTAAAACACTTCTCGTGGTAATGGTTCTTGCAGTTGTTCTTACAGCTTTCACAGGTTGTGATGCTGTTGAAACACTTAAGGGTATCATTCCCTCAGAACTTGCTGCAATGATTCCTCCTCAGCTTACCTGTTCTGTTTTAGGACATAAAGGTGCAGAACATACACCTTGCGAAAGATGTGGAGAAGTATGGATGGAATCCAACGTTAGCCTCGAGTGTGTTCTCAACGGACACAAAATGGTATCGGTAACTCAGATTCTTCCTACATGTACAGAGGATGGTATGACATCCGGTCTTGTATGTTCTGTTTGCGGACACGAGGATGCTCCTCGTAAGGTTCTTCCTGCGACAGGTCACAAGATGATCCCCGCTACATGCGAGGTTGCAGAGTACTGCATTTATTGTAGAATCACAGGTGCCGAAGCTCTTGGCCATACACCTGTTGACGTTCCCGCTGTTGCTCCCACTTGCTCATCTGTTGGTTATACAGCAGGACAGGTTTGTGGTGTATGCGACAAGGTATTGAACGGATTTGAAGAGATTGCTAAAGATCCTGAAGCTCATGGTGCAGCAGTTGAAATTCCTGCTCTTGCTCCTACTTGTTCTACTCCCGGTCACACAGCTGGTACAGGTTGCGAGTATTGCGGAACAGCTTTCACAGGATGCGAAGAGATCGCTATCGATCCTGATGCACACTATTTCGTAAGCGGTCTTTGCGCTATCTGCCAGAAGGTATTTGAGTACGGTGTTGGCGATAACACTCGCGTAGCACTCGATACACTCGGTGTTGCTCAGGACGGCAGCCTTTTTGAATTTGTTTATTTCGCTGTTACCGAGGCTGGTCACTATAAGATTAGTGGACAGAACATCATAACATCAATCTTCACTTTGGATGCATCAGGTAATACTGTATTTGTAAATCCTCTTGTCGATCTTAATAATCCTCTTACTTGGGGAGAAGCATATCTTGAACCCGGCTACTATGTGCTTGGCCTTAACTACTACGCAGGCGCAGGTGAATATACATTTAATATTGCAAAGATTGATTGCACAAATACTGAAGAAGTAACAAAAGCTCCCACTTGCACAGAGACAGGTCTTAAGACAACAACTTGCACAGTTTGCGGTCACGTTGTAGAGGGCGTTGAGGTTCCTGCTACTGGTCACACAAACGGCACTCCCGTAGAAGAGAACAGAGTTGAGGCTACTTGCTCTGCAAACGGTTCTTACGATAGCGTAGTATACTGCACAGTATGTGAAACTGAGGTAAGCCGTGAGGCTAATGTTATCCCTGCTGTAGCTCATAGCTTTGTTGAGGGCATTTGCTCTAAATGTGGAGCTACAGACCCTAAGCACTATTTCGTAGTTACAATTCCCGAAGCTCTTAAGAAGGCTGACGGCTCCAAGGTTCAGGTTTCCGGTACAGTTGTTGGAATTTACCAGGCTTATGATTCTTATTATAAGAACACTTCTGTTTACGTAGCTGATGAGGCTGGTAATCAGATTCTTCTTTTCAGACTTCCCGGTGAATGGGGTCTTGGTGACAAGGTTACAGTTAAGGGCGAAATCGATATCTATAACCAAAAGGCTCAGATCGCTCAGGGTGCTACAGTAGTAAGCTCTGAAAAGCATGTATGCTCCGATTTTACACCTGCTACATGTACTGAGGCTGCGCAGTGTAAGGTATGCTTTAAGTCTAGTGGTGAACCTCTTGGACATACAACAGAGTCTGGTGAATGCGCAAGATGTGGCCAAACAATTGGCGGAAGTGCTCCTGTAGTTTCCACACTTGCTGAATTCACTTTTGGTGCTAATGGATCTGCTACTCACACAGACCCCAACTCCAAATTTTCTAACGGTAAGTCCTATACAGTTAATGGATACACTCTTAAGTTCACATCTGCAACAAACTGCTATGACGGTGGTCGCGATGCTAAGGGTAATTCTTGCATGAAGATGGGTACGAGCAGCAAAACAGGATCTTTCACAGTTACAGTTCCTGAGAATGTAACAGAAGTAGTAATTTATGTTGCTCAGTACAAAGCTAATGCAACAAAGATTTCTGTAAATGGCGGAGCAGCTAAGACAATTACAACTGCTTCTAACAATGGTGAATATACAGCAATCGTTATTGACACTTCTGTAAACAAGACATTGACATTTGCAACTGTTTCCGGCGGTGTTCGTTGTATGATCAATACAATCGTATTTAACGGTACTGCTAAATAATCTATTATTTAGATTTATTTATTTTCCCACACCCCGCGGGGTGTGGGACTTTCTTATTTATGAGAATATAAGAAGGAAAAATGGGTATAGTAAAACGTAAGATTTTGTGCATTTTGGGGATTTTAAATAAACATAGGCATTTTGCACTAAAAACTTAAAAATAAATTGTATAAATGGGAGAACTTTCACAATCGGGCATAAAAATCCTTGACTTTAAGATGGCATAGTCTTATAATATTATACGTAATAAATAGAAGGCATATTTATGCACTTGTATTTATGCAAATAATAATATTTTTCATTTTAGGAGGAAACAATACAATGAAAAAGACGTTGAGAATTCTCTCGTTGGTAATGGTTCTTGCTATGGCTCTTTCTGTATTCACAGGATGCGCAGCTATCGACAAGATCAAAGAGCTTCTCGGCTTGGGCGGACCCGTTGCTGAAACAGTTACAGTAACTTGGTATCAGGGTTCTAAGGAGCTTAGAACTGAAAAAGTTGAAAAGGGCACAATCCTTGAGTCTTGGACACCTGAGGTTGAGGGTAAGACATTTACAGGTTGGTACGCTGAGGCAAGCTTGACTCAGGCATTTGACTTCACACAGCCCGTAACTGAGGATACAGACCTCTTTGCAGCATTTAAGTCCGATGAATACGTTGAGGATACAAATAACTACTACCTCATCGGTACAGGCGCTGGCGATATGGGTCAGGCAGCTTGGGACCATGCAAAGGCTGAAGCTAGTCTTTCTATGACAAAGCAGGACGTTGCAGGTGCTAACGTTTATACAATCACTATCGATATGTACGCAGGCGACCGTTTCCAGATCTGCTTCGGCGGTTCTTGGGATGGCCAGGTTGGTATCGGTTACATTGAAGGCGCTGAATATTGCGACGGCGTAAACGAGTACGACAAGACTGAGTACACAGCAGCTGACAAGAAGGTTGCTCAGGTTAAGGACGCTGACGGTAACGTAGTATTCGTAGGTTCTGACGAGTACAACAAGGGCTTCGAAGTTTGGAACATCATCCTTGCTGAAGGTATGGATGGTAAGTATGAATTCACATACACAACATATCCCGCATCTCCCGCATACAACCAGATCACATGGAAGCTCGTTGAAAAGATCGAGCCCCTTACACAGACACACGACATGCACTTCATCGGCACATTCAATGAATGGGCAGAGTCCTATGAGGGCAATCAGTGGGCACTTTCTCAGTCCGAGGATAAGTCCTTCTGGACAGGTTTCATCACCATCACAGAAGAGCACTATGCAGACTGGACAGCTGATGAAAACGGCGAGCTCTATGCAGCTCTTAAGATATTCAACAGAGTTGACGGCGCATATTACGCAGTAACAAACGATAACATCCTTCTTAAGGCTGGTACATACGCATTCAAGTACACAGTTGAAGGCAATAAGGTTGAATTCCTTCCTTGCGACTACTACATCGTTGGTACACTTATCGACGCTGAGGGTAAGGCAGTTAACTACGCAGTTAAGGACGGCGTTTCTCCTAAGCTTGAGCTTCAGGCAGACGGTTCTTTCGCAGTAGAATTCGAAGCATACGATGCAACAGGTCTTGGCGATTATTCTTGGATGGTTGACCAGGGCAAGACAGATGCTAACGGCGTTGCAGCTATTATTTCTATTAAGGTTGTTTACGGTTCTGAGCTTGGTATCAAAGATTGGTACTCTGCTGAAGGCGGCGACAACTGGTATCTCTCCGCAGGTAAGTACTCCGTTACTCTTAAGGACGGCGCAGTTACTGTAGCTCCCGCTACAGGAAACGTTCCTGCTAATAAGGTAACACATGTTCTTAAGGCTGAAGATCTTGAGGCTTTCGCTGAGGGCGCAAAGGCTGACGGTGATACTCTTGCTGGTGATTTCTTTACAATTCACTGGAGTGCTAAGACAAAGGTTGACAGTAGCAAGAAAACATTTGCAGATGACTTCTATACAGAGCAGAGAATCAACTGGGGTGGTACAACTACAGTTGGTGAAGTAACAAAGAACTGTGTTGAATTTACATCTACAGGCGCTACAACACTCAAGGTTTGGTGGGTATGCGCTGGCAACGGTAGAGAAATCGGCGTATTTGGTGAAGATGGTTCCTTGGTAGCAGCTACTACAGAGTCCGCTGAAAAGGATGGTCTTTATGTTTCTACAATTACACTTGATGCAGGTCATTACTTTATAGGTACTGATTGCACAAGCGCTGAAAAGGCAGGCGGTAACTACATCTTCAAGATCGAAGTAGTAGTAGAATAATTTTAAACGATTATAACTTAATTGAATAAAATTTAAACTTGTGGGGTTGGGCATAGCCCACCCCACCTTTTAGACAAATTTTGTAAAAGGAGAACTAATATGAAGAAATTTGCCAGAATTTTGGCTATAGCACTTGTTCTTGTTATGGCTCTCACAACTTTGGTTGCTTGTCCCGAGCCTCCCGTTGACGGAGAAAAGACAAAATATACCCTTACAGTTTGGGGCGCAGAAGAAGATCAGGCAATGCTTAAGGCTATGTGTGATGCATATGCTAAGGCTAACCCCCAGAACGAATACAAATTCCTTTTCGGCGTTCAGTCTGAGGCTGACGCAGCAGATAAGGTTCTTAATGACGTTGAATCCGGTCCCGACGTATATAGCTTCGCTTCCGACCAGATCAACAAGCTCTTCGCAGCAGGTGCTCTTGCGCGTGTAGGCGGCGAGACAGAGAGAAACGTTATCGCTAACAACACACCCGGTTCTATTGACGCTGCTTCCTTCAAAATCAACGGTGAGAATCAGCTCTGGGCTTACCCCATGACCGGTGATAACTGCTATTTCGTATATTATGACAAGAGAGTATTTACTGAAGAGTCCCTTCTTGCTTCTCTTGATTCCATGCTTGACACTGCAGCTGCTGCAGGCAAGACAGTTCACTTCAAGCTCAATGACGACGGTTGGTATCTTTCCAGCTTCTTCTTCGCAAATCCCGACCTCAAGTATGAGGTTACCTATGATGACGCAATGGTAGAGCAGTCTGTTTCCATTAACTTCAATGAAGCAGGCGGTCTTGAGGCTATGAAGGCTATCCGCAACTACGTTGCTCACGATTCTCTCGTTGTTCAGACAGACGACTCCAAGATCATCGCTGCATTTACTGAAGGCTCTGCTGCAGCTGCAGTTACAGGTACTTGGAATAGAAAAGCTATCTCCGATCTTCTTGGAGAAAACATGGGCGTTTGCAAGCTTCCTACAGCTATGATCGCAGGCGAACAGACTCAGCTTTCCGGCTTTATGGGATATAAGCTCGTTGGTGTAAACGGCTTCAGCAAGAATAAGGGCGAGGCTCACAAGCTTGCAGAATGGCTTACAAATGAGCAGAACCAGCTTATAAGATTCCAGCAGAGAGGCTTTGGTCCTACAAATAAGAACCTTGCATCTCTTCCTGAGGTTCTCAATGACCCCGTTATCTCCGTAGTTCTTGAGCAGGGACAGTTCAACCGTGCTCAGAAGTCCGTTCCCGGTAACTACTGGACTCCTATGGGATCTCTTATCACTCCCCTTGTTACAGCAAAGGCTGATGGCACATACGCTGATATTACTGACGAAAAGCTTCAGGAATATCTTGATGCCCTTGTTGACCAGATTGCTAAATAATCAAGGCTTTATTTCTTGGGCAAGGGGAAACCCTTGCCCAATTAACTTTAAAGGGAGGTTAAACAGTGGATTTCGAATATTATAATTTGACTTTTATGCAAAAAATCCTATATAAAGTTAAAGGCTTTTTCGCAAATTTCGGAAAGAATTTCTGTGATTTTTGGAAAAACCTATTTAAGTCTGTTATAGCCTTTTTTGTGTCGGTTGGGTCAGCAATTAAAAGCTTTGGCTTAAACTGGTGGCACGGCAATAAATTGACAAAGCTTTCCTATTTCCTTATGGGAAGCGGACATATCTTCAGAGGTCAGGTAATCAGAGGTTTAATTTATTTTGCACTTCAGTTAGGTTTCTTTGCATATCTGATATTCTTTGGTGGAAATTACCTTGCCATGTTTTTTGAAAATTTCTTTACCGGCGGAAGCATCGGTAGAGTGCAAACCCATATAAGTGACATATGGGATCCGGATAAAGGAGAATATCCTGTTATTCCCGGAGACAACTCGTTCCATATCGTTTTATACGGTATTTTAAGCTTATTTGTTATCGTTTTCTTTATATTTGTTTACATCTCATCCGTTAAGGAAAGCTGTGAACTTGAGGAAAGAGCGGCTATAGGCATTGTTCCTACTTCGTTCAGAAGTGACGTTAAGAAATTTGGCGACGGTAAGTTCCACATTACACTTTTGTCGTTGCCAATGCTTGGGCTTTTCTTGTTTACAATAGTTCCTTTGGTAACGATGATCTTGATCGCGTTTACCAACTATGATGCGGGTCACGAGGTTCCGAAATTCCTTTTTGATTGGGTTGGATTTGATAACTTTAAGGATCTTTTCGCATCAGAATCAAAGCTTGGTAATACATTCTGGAGAGTTCTCAGTTGGACGCTTGTGTGGGCAGTATTTGCAACCTTTACAAGCTATTTCTTTGGAATGCTTCTTGCAATGCTTATAAATAAAAAGGGAATAAGGCTCAAAAAGCTTTATCGAACTATGTTCGTTGCAACTATCGCGGTTCCGCAATTTGTATCATTGCTTATTATGTCCAAAATGCTCGACGCCGGCACAGGCGGTATGGGCGGCGGTGGAGGTATTATAACTCAGCTCATAGAGCAGGTGTTTAATTTCCACCTTCAGTTTGGTCTTAATATAGATCAGACAAGAATCTGCATTATTTTGGTTAATATGTGGATAGGTGTGCCTTACAGTATGCTTATGTGCAGCGGTATTCTTATGAATATTCCGGATGACCTTTACGAATCTGCAAGAATAGACGGTGCAAGTCCTGCGCGTCAGTTCTTTAAGATCACTCTTCCTTATATGCTGTTTGTAACAGGTCCTTACCTCATCACTCAGTTTATAGGTAATATCAATAACTTTAACGTTATTTTCTTGCTTAGTGGCGGTGGTCCCGGTGATCTGTTGCTCTATACTGACGGTGCAAAGGGAACCGACTTGCTTATCACATGGCTCTATAAGCTTTCACTCGGTGCTGACAGAAACTATAAATTGGCTTCTGTTATCGGTATCCTTGTGTTTGTGATTTCTGCAACATTCTCGTTACTTGTATATAACAAATCATCTGCTGTGAAAGGAGAGGACAATTTCCAATGATTAATAACGAAACGATTAAAAATAACGAAATTGAAGCTCTCGATCGCAGAGAGAAAACCGACGCAGAGCGTTGGGCTGATATTGACAGACTTGAAGCTGAGATCGAAATGCCGCGTACGCAAAAGCGTCTTGGTATGAGGGTTAAAAGAATTTTCGGAAATACTGTTGGTCAGATATTTCTCAGCGTATTGTCCTTTATTTGGATAGTTCCGCTTATTTATCTGTTCGTGCAGTCGTTCCGAGCAGAGCCCGGCGCTTGGAGCCCCACATTCTTTCCTAAAACGTGGACTCTTGATAACTATAAAAGACTCTTTACTCCTTATGAGGAAGGCGGTACGAAGTTCTTGCAATGGTACGGTAATACTTTGCTTATAGCAGTTTGCAGCTGTATTATCACAACATTGTTCGTTCTTGCTGTTTCATATGCGTTCAGTAGAATTAAGTTCAAGGCGCGCAAGCCTATGATGAATGTTATGCTCATTCTTGGAATGTTCCCGGGATTTATGAGTATGTCTGCAGTATTTTTCCTTCTTAAAATATTGCTTCCCGATAATTATCAATCGCATCTGAGCTTGATAATTGTTTATTCTGCGGGCGCCGCGCTTAGCTATTATATAGCGAAAGGATTTTTTGACACGGTTCCGTATGCTCTTGATGAGGCTGCGCGTATTGACGGTGCAAGCAGAAGCCAGGTTTTCTGGAAAATAATTCTGCCTCTCAGTAAGTCTATAGTAATTTATACCATACTTACGAGCTTCATCTCTCCTTGGTGTGACTATATTTTTGTATCATATATTATGTCCGGTGTTCCGGATACAAGTATGTACACAGTATCCCTTGGTATGTATAAATGGCTCGAAAGAGAACAGATTCAGCAGTATTTTACAACCTTCTGCGCAGCAGCCGTAGTGGTTGCTACTCCTATTACAATCCTCTTTATGTGGTTGCAGAAATACTACGTTGAGGGTGTAACCGGTGGCGCTGTAAAGGGATAAGGGGGAATATTATGAAAAGAATAATTTCTATAATTATTGTGGCTGTAATGCTCATATTGCCCCTGGCTTCGTGTGATCTTTTTGACATTTTCAAAGATCCTGAAAATTCTGTTGAGCTTAATATCATTGATGATAAATACAGAAACTGGTATGAGATATTCGTTCATAGCTTCTATGACACTGACAATGACGGCATTGGAGACTTGAACGGTGTTACGGAAAAGCTCGATTATATAAAGGAAATGGGCTTTAACGGAATATGGCTCATGCCCATCCATCCGTCACCAACGTATCATAAATATGACGTTAAGGATTATTACGCAATTGATCCGCAGTATGGAACGCTCGAGGACTTCGATAATTTGATCACAGAGGCTCATAATAGAGGAATCAGAGTAATAATCGACCTTGTTGTTAACCACTCAAGCAGTGATCATCCGTATTTTATGGAGGCGTGCGATTATATTCGTGAGAACGGTGAACCCGGCGGTAAATACGGAGATTATTATAAGTTTTTGAAAAACTATAATCAGACAGGGTATTCAAACGTGTCCGGAACCAACTATTACTATGAATCCCGCTTTTGGTCAGGAATGCCCGATCTTAATCTTGACTCTGAAAATGTAAGAGCTGAGATTGTTGATATCATGGAGTATTGGCTTACTGATCATAATGTTGACGGATTCAGACTTGATGCTGTTACAAGTTACTATACAGGTGACGTAGCCAAAAACGTAGATTTCCTTAGTTGGTTGAATACCGAGGCTAAAAATATAAAGCCCGAGTGCTATATCGTTGGTGAGGCTTGGGTTGGTAGCGACTACCTTATTAATCGCTATTACGAGAGTGGTGTTGACAGCTTCTTCCTCTTTACCGGAGCTCAGGCAACGGGCAATATTGCTACTTATGTAAAGCAGCAAAGCGGCAAACGTCTTGGTGAGTGGATGATGACATTGCAGGATACTTATACAAGCGGTATTCTTGCGCCCTTCCTTGGCAACCATGATACGATGCGCCCCGGTAGCTTTATGCCCGGCGAGGAAAACGTAAAAATGGCTGCAGGTGTTATGGCTATGATGAACGGCGGTACGTTCGTTTATTATGGTGAAGAGATCGGAATGCTCAGCAAGGGTGGAAATCAATCAGACCCCGCAAAGCGTATCGCAATGAAGTGGAAAGCAAAGAATATATATGAGGGATGCTGTTATCTTCCACCTGAAAACACTCATGTAGATGAGAGCAGTTATAAATATCCTTCTGTTGAAGAACAGCTTGAGGATCCCGGCAGCATTTTGAATTATTATAGAATAGCTATGCAGCTTCGCAATAGATTCCCCTCAATAGCGAGAGGAGAGATTGAGAACTTGCACGATGGAAGCAGCAATTACATTTGTATGCTCCGCAAGACATACGAGGATGAAAGCATTATAATAATTATAAATCTTGACACCTTTGAGCAGACACTCACACTTGACAGAGAAGCGCTCGGCGCTACCGAGATAGTTGGAGAACTTTACATTGACGTTACCAAAGAGGCAACGTGGAATGAGGACGGTACCCTCGTTCTTCCTGCTCAGTCGATAGTGATCCTTAAATGATTATACGAAACAAACAATAGGAGGAAATTATGGCAAGCTTGTCATTAAAACATATTTACAAAGTATATGACGGCGGAGTGAAGGCTGTTAATGATTTCTGCATGGAGATTGAGGATAACGAATTTATCGTTTTCGTTGGTCCTTCCGGATGCGGAAAATCCACCACCTTGCGTATGATCGCGGGTCTTGAGGATATTACTGCCGGTGAGCTTCGCATTGATAACGAGATCGTTAACGATTTCGAACCCAAGGATAGAAATATTGCGATGGTTTTCCAGAACTACGCCCTCTATCCCCATATGAGTGTTTATGAAAACATGGCGTTCTCTTTGAGAACTGCTCATATGCCCAAGGACGTTATCCACCAAAAGGTTACTGAGGCAGCCGAAATACTTGGTATTACCGAATATCTCCAACGTAAGCCCAAGGCTCTTTCCGGCGGTCAGCGTCAGCGTGTTGCTTTAGGTCGTGCTATCGTTCGTAACCCCAAGGTCTTCTTGCTTGATGAACCGCTTTCAAACCTTGACGCAAAGCTTCGTGCGGCGATGAGATCTGAAATTTCAAGACTTCATCAAAGACTTAAAACAACATTTATCTATGTTACTCACGACCAGGTTGAAGCTATGACCATGGGTACGAGAATAGTTGTTATGAAGCTTGGATACGTTCAGCAGATTGATACTCCCATCAATCTCTACAAATATCCCGATAACATGTTCGTTGCAGGATTTATCGGAACTCCCCAGATGAATTTCTTTGATGCCACAATCACTAAGACGGGCGATGACGTTCGCTTCGACCTTGATTGCGGTGCTACAATCAATATGAAATATATCCAGGCAGATAAAATCCTTACAAAGTATATGGACGGTAAGCACAAGGTTGTGTTTGGTGTTCGTCCTGACGCGGTTAAGATTGACTCGCCCGAGCTTGATCCCAATGAATGGGAAAAGACAAAGGCTGTTGTCAGCGTAGTAGAAATACTTGGCGGTGAAACACTTGTTTATGCAAATCTTAATGTTGATACCCCCGATGCTAAGGAAGGTGCAATCGTTATAAAGGCAGATCCCGATTTCTTCTGCCACAGAGGCGATATTCTTGATATAGCTATCAGCAAGGTAAAATTCCATGCATTTGATAAGGAAACTGAGGTAAGCATCAGAAAGAGGATTCCTGAGGCTAACATTATCAATTGTTCTATTAATGCAGGAAAGCTCTCGTTCAATGGTGAACAGCTTACATTGCCTGCTGCACTTGCAGATAAAAAGGCTGATAATGCAGTTCTCAGCATGCCCGTTTCTGCTCTTCATCTCGGTGAGGGCGAGGGTAAGGCGACGGTTCAGTGGATAGAGAACTTTGAGGGCAAGACCTTGTATTTCCTTAAGGTTCAGGATCTTACTCTTTTTGCCCTTGAATACGGTGATCCCGTACATAAAATCGGTGAGGTTGTAAGCTTCAATATTGACGCTAGATACATCACTGTTCCCGAATGCGGTATCTTGCCTCTTAAACGCGAAAATTCCGTTGCCGGAACATTCAGTAAGGAGAAGAAGGAAGACGATAAGAATTCCTATAACTTCTATATGGAAATGGCGGGACTTAAGGTTCGTCCCACTCCTGAGCTTTGCAAAAAGCTTTTCGCTTGCAAGGGAACAAAGATATTCCGCACGGATCTTGAATACGTATTTGATGCGCACGATATTCACGTTGTTGATATGAAACGCGAGAACGTGACTATACCCGGAAAGGTAAGCGAGGTGCTTGATTACGGTGTTGCTAAGTACGTAAGAGTTGCGGTTGGAAATGAATCCATCATCGTTGCTCACGATGGCAAGATTGGTGATGAGGTTAATATGATTCTTGATTGTGACAGACTCACTGTTAAGGATAAGTCGCTCGATATAACCATCGTTTAACAAAATAAAAATGACCAAGCCATTTTGGCTTGGTCATTAAATTTTTTATTAATACATTCCGCCCATTCCGCCTTGAGGAGCAGGAGTGGGGTTTTCTTCTTTTTTGTCAGAAACAACGGATTCGGTTGTAAGAATAACACTTGCTATGGAAGCTGCATTTTGAAGGGCAGAGCGAGTGACCTTAGTGGGATCAACTATGCCGCAGGAGACCATATCGCAATATTCCTCCTTGTAAGCATCAAAGCCCCAGCCTATCTTGCCGGAGTTTTTAATTGTATGAACGATAACTCCTCCGTCAAGTCCTGCATTTTCAGCGATCTGTCTAACGGGTGCTTCAAGAGCCTTAAGAACTATCATAACACCTGTTTTTTCGTCGCCCTCTACAGTATCGGCAATCTTGGCAACGTCCGCTATAACATTGAGATATGCGGTTCCACCGCCTGCCACGATACCTTCCTCAACTGCCGCACGTGTAGCATTGAGCGCATCCTCGATCCTGAGCTTCTTTTCCTTCATCTCAACTTCTGTAGCAGCGCCTACTTTGATAACTGCAACACCGCCCGAAAGCTTTGCAAGTCTTTCCTGAAGCTTTTCCTTGTCAAATTCGCTTGTGGTGATCTCAAGCGCACTTCTGATCTGATGAACGCGCGCGTTAATATCATCGGGATGACCTGCACCGTCAACGATAATAGTTGTATCCTTGTTAACTTTAATCTGTCTTGCGTGGCCGAGATATTCGATTGACGCATCCTTAAGCTCGAGACCGATCTCGCTTGAAATAACCTCGCCTCCGGTGAGGATCGCGATATCCTTGAGCATTTCCTTTCTTCTGTCACCAAAGCCGGGAGCTTTAACTGCAACGCAAGTGAATGTTCCGCGGAGCTTGTTAAGAACAAGAGTTGTGAGGGCTTCACCCTCAACATCTTCAGCTATAATCAGGAGCTTTTTGCCTGCTTGGATCACCTGCTCGAGAACGGGGAGGATATCCTGAAGATTAGAGATCTTTTTGTCAGTAATGAGAATGAGTGCATCGTCAAGTACTGCTTCCATTTTATCCATATCCGTAGCCATATATGGAGAGAGATAGCCGCGGTCAAATTGCATACCTTCAACCACTTCGGAATAAGTGTCCGCAGAACGGCTTTCCTCAACTGTTATAACACCGTCTGCCGTCACCTTTTCCATAGCATCAGCTATAAGCTCACCTATAAGCTCATCGCCCGCGGAGATAGTACCAACGCGCGCAATGTCAGCAGATCCGTTAACCTTCTTTGAATTTGCCACGAGGCATTCAACCGCGCGATCAACCGCTTTTTTGATGCCCTTACGAAGTATCATGGGATTAGCACCCGCGGTAACGTTCTTCATGCCCTCACGTATAAGTGCTTGTGCAAGAACAGTTGCTGTTGTTGTACCGTCGCCTGCGGCATCATTTGTCTTGGTTGCCACTTCTTTAACGAGTTGAGCACCCATATTTTCAGCGGCATCGTCAAGCTCAATTTCCTTAGCTATAGTAACGCCGTCGTTTGTGATAAGGGGAGCGCCGAATTTTTTGTCAAGTACCACATTTCTGCCCTTGGGACCAAGAGTGATCTTGACTGTATCTGCAAGCTTATCCACACCGCGTGAAAGGGCATTTCTTGCTTCTATTCCGTAAATAATATCCTTTGCCATGTTTACCTCCAAATTATTCAACGATTGCGAGTATGTCGTTTTGTTTTACGATGATGTATTCAACGCCGTCAGCCTTGACTTCGGTTCCGCTGTATTTGCTTGTGATTACCTTGTCACCAACCTTAACTGTCATAACTACCTCGTTGCCGTCCACGAGTCCTCCGGGTCCCACTGCAACAACCTCTGCGATCTGAGGCTTTTCCTGAGCGGAAGCAGTAAGAATAAGACCTGATTTTGTTTTTTCCTCTGCAGCTACGAGCTTAATCACAACTCTGTCTGCAAGTGGTTTGATCGTCATAATATATACCTCCTGTATGAGTATTCATTAATTATTTATTCTTAACTTCATTATTATATCATAATTTTTTGGAAAATTCAATAAGATAAAGAAAAAAGATGATAAAGAGGTAAATAATGGAGAATGTTAACTATTACTTGTCGGGCGTGATTCTTCCTATTGTGCTTTTTCTTGCTTCGGTATTCTTTTTCATAAGGCTTAAAGGAGCGCCGCTAACAAAAATATCAACGTTGACTAAGAGAATGCTAAAGAAGAAAAAGGGAGGAGATACTTCACCTCTGCGCGCGGTTATTTTTGCTCTTGCGGGAACACTTGGGGTGGGGAATATAGTCGGAGTTGCGTCTGCAATCGCACTCGGGGGCGCAGGTGCTGTTTTCTGGATGTGGGTGAGCGCTCTCTTTGCTATGATTTTGAAATACAGTGAGGTTGTGCTTGCTGTTAAGCACAGAAGAATTAGGGATAATGAGGGCTATGGCGGAGCCATGTATTATATGAGCGATTTTTTTGCCTCTATGGGAACGCCGTTGTTGGGTAAGATTTTTACGGGTATCTTTGTTCTTTTGTGTTTGCTTAACGGATTTACTATGGGAGGGATGATCCAGTCAAACTCGGTGGCGGAAGCGTTTGAGGATACTATCGGTGTGCCAAGGATTTTTATTGCGTGTATAATACTTGTAATACTATGCATAGTATTTTTTGCAAACGGGAATAGAATATTTGCCTTTTGCGAAAAGCTTGTTCCTTTTGTGAGTGTTGTTTATACAGTTCTTTGTCTTTCAGTCATTATAAATTCACACCACCAAATTCCAAAGATCGTGATGAGGATTTTTAAAGATGCGTTCAGCACCGAAGCTGTTGGGGGCGGAGCCGTAGGATTTATTGCTTCGAGAGCATTGAGATATGGCACGATAAGGGGACTGTTTTCCAATGAAGCGGGATGCGGTACTGCGCCAATGGCTCATGCTACGTCGAACACAAAATCTCCTTGTGAGCAAGGACTCCTTGGAATATTTGAGGTTTTTGTGGACACAATTCTTGTTTGTACGATGACGGCATTTGTTATACTTATAAACGGTAAAGATATAAACGCCTCACAACCGATACTAACAGTGCTTCAGTCTTTTGAGATTACCTTTGGAGAGATATCCGGTATTTTACTGACGGTATCCTTGTTTTTGTTTGCGCTCGCAACGATTATATGTTGGGGGTATTACGGAAAGGAGTGCGTTTATTTTATTAGTAAGAGTAGTGGGTTACGGAAAATCTATTTTATAGCTTATACAGTGTGTGTTTCCCTGGGATGCTGTGTTTCATCCGACGCAGTTTGGCAAGCGGCCGACCTTGCGATAGGCTTGATGACTCCGATGAATCTAATTACGCTGTTATTTATGAGTGATGAGATAGTTCTTGAAACTAAGCGATATTTCAAAAAATAGGGCTTCGATATCGAAGCCCTGTTTTTAAAGAATTGAATATACTGTGTATTCGGTATTATACTCACTTGCAAGTGATATACAATCTTTGATTGAGATTTTATCTGTAATTATGACGGACTTGTTAAGCTCGCCAATGTATTTAGCACCTTCAACCCTTCCGCAAAGAATGATACATCTTTGTGTCTTATATTCTTCTTCTGATGAAATATCATCACCTTCGGCGTTGCTCCAGGATATAGTTGGACAAGCTGCAGTTCCCATCTTTTCGGCGATATCTATAATGTCTGCGGTTACTGCGCTTGCAGTTGGGAGCTTTCCTGCACCCTTACCGTAGAAAAGTACGTTGTCCAACATATTTGCACCAACCAAAATGCCGTTATAAACATCGCTGATATGAGCCAATGGATTGGAGAGGGGAACAAATCGGGGTGCAACGTCGGCATAAATTTTACTTTTGATGATTTCGCTGTGTCCTATAAGCTTTATTGTATATCCAAGTGATTTTGCTATAGCGAAATCGTCTGCGGTAATTTGAGTTATGCCTTGGCGGCTTATGGCGTCTGCACAGAGGCACTTTCCGAATGAAAGAGCAGAGAGAATGCAAATTTTTCTTGCGGCGTCTATTCCTTCAATGTCGGCAGTTGGATCTGCTTCCGCATATCCTTTGCTCTGAGCATCCTTGAGCGCTTCTGCAAAAGAGGTGCCGTGCTCATTCATTTGTGTGAGGATATAGTTGGTAGTTCCATTAAGAATTCCGTCTATTGATGTAATCTTGTTGGCAGTAAGATCATTATTTATGGGTCTTATGATCGGGATTCCACCGCCAACACTTGCCTCGAAAAGATATCTTACGTTATTTTGCTTTGCTATTTCAAGAAGCTCCGTACCAAATTTCGAAACAACCTCTTTATTGGAGGTTACAACGTTTTTGCCTGCAAGTAGGCAAGCCTTGGAAAAATCATAAGCAGGGTGTGAGCCGCCCATCATTTCCGCAACGATGGAAATCTCCGGATCGTCCAGTATTATATTGAAATCGTGAATGACCTTATCTGCAAACGGCGAATCGGGAAAATCTCTCAGGTCGAGAATGTATTTTATCTCTATGCTTTCAGCGAGCTTTTTTTCTATGATACTTTTGTTTTGAGTCAGAACCTCGGCAACACCGCTTCCAACCACTCCAAAACCCAAAATGGCAATCTTTTTCATTAATATCTCCTTGTTTTGAGTAATATTTTTAACTTTTATATTATCATATCACAAAAATCAACAAAAAGCAAATAAAACTATTGAAAAAATCAAAAAATATGGTAAAATGAATTAGATAGTAATTTAAAATATATCCACGGAGGAAAAACAATGGCATCAAGCGTAATAGGAAGTAAAAGAAACGTAAAGATTTTCGTCCTTTACCTTATGGAAAATATAAACTACCCTTTAGATTATGCAACACTTAACGATATAATTATGCAGACGGATTACGTTATGTATCTCGATTTTGCTGAGAGCTTTAACGAGATGACGGATGCAGGACTCATCCTTGAGGTTGAAGGCGAGGAAGAGGGAAGACCTATGTACATCGTGTCCGAAAAAGGCAAAATAGTAGCTAGGGAGCTTAATTCTGATATTTTATCTTCTATTCTTGACAAAAGCTTATCTGCGGCGCTCAGATATATTGATTTCAAAAAGCGCGGCGTTGAGGCGAAAGCGATCATAACGAAGCGCGATGACGGACGATATGATATTGAATGTATGATGCTTGAAAAAAGAGAGCTTATATATTCTACCAAGGTAACGGTGGATACTCTTCAGAGAGCTGAAAGAATGAAGGAAAATTTCTATTGCAGACCCGAGGGAATATATAAAGCCACCCTTGCTTTGCTTGCAGGCAACGTGAATTTCTTGCTTGATTGATAAAAATGTATATTTTTGTTGAAACTTTATAAAAAAATATATAAATTTATAAAAAATTCAGAAAAACCGACAAATTTTTGTTGACAATTCAGAAAAATATAGTATAATTAATATATGGAATAGTATTTTACGGGAGAAACAATGGGAAATAATAATGAAATTAAAAAATTAATAGATCTCGTTGTTTCGGGTGACTCGGACGCATTTTCCGCACTTGTTGAAAAATATTCCCCCATGCTAAAGAAAATACTTTCCGCTTATACTACTGAAGATATGTCAAAAGAGGACGTTGAGGATCTTAGTCAAGAGGAGCTTATCGCTTTTTACAGAGCAGTAATAAATTTTGACAGAGAGCAGGAGGACGTTGAATTCGGTCTTTATGCCAAGGTGTGCATTACGAACAGTATGATATCATACAAACGCGCTATGGCAAAAAAGTCCAAGGAATCCCTTATCGGTGACGAGGAGATGAACAGCATACTTGATCCCGACGGAGAAGTGTCGCGAATAATAGAGCTTCGCGAGAGCGAAAGGGAGCTTGGCGCACAGATCGAAAAAAGTCTTTCCGAATACGAAAACGAGGTTTGGTCTTACTATGTGAACGGTTATTCATCCCGTCAGATCGCGCAAGAGCTGAACTCTAACGAAAAGTCAATCGATAATGCTATTTTCAGAATAAGAAAAAAGTTAAAAACTCTGCTGATAGCAGATTGATATACCCGGTTAGCTTAATAAAAGCACTCGAAAGAGGGATGTCGGTTAAAATCCGTCAAGGGAACAAAAAATCCAATCAAAGTGAGGACAAAACCAATGTACGAGAACGAAGAAATAGTTGTAGAGACCGTTGAATTTCAGGATGAAACGATCGTTTGCAAGGATTGCGGAAAAGAATTTGTATTTACCGCAGGTGAGCAGGCTTTCTACAAAGAAAAAGGCTTTATGAATAAGCCCAAGGCTTGCAAGGCATGCCGTGATGCTAAGAAGAACGCTCAGAAGGAGCCCCGTGAGTATTTCACAGTAGTATGCTCTGAATGTGGCGGCGAGGCTAAGGTAACCTTCCAGCCCTCAGAAGACAGACCTGTTTATTGCAGTGCTTGCTTCGCAAAGAGAAGACAGCCCAGAGATTAATATACATTTTAATTAATATATATAATTGCTTAAAGTTTTCTGAAAAGCAGGAGAGCGTTTGCTCTCCTGCTTTTTTGTAAAATTAATAAAAAAATATTGAAAAATTATTTCTGTTGTGGTATAATCTAAGGGTTTAAAAAAAGGAAGTGATAAAATGTCTGTTTTTTCTAAAAAAGATATAAATATAATAGATGGCCCGGTATTACCTAATATGTTACGATATGCGTTGCCAATAATGCTTACAAATATTTTGCAGCTCTTTTATAACTCTGCGGATATGTTTGTAATTGGCAACTTTTGTGACGATCCAAACGCACTTGGCTCAGTTGGATGCACGGGATCGCTTATAAATATGATTCTTGGTGTTTTCATTGGCTTTGGCGCGGGCGTTGCGGTAACACTTGCACAAAGTATCGGTGCAGGAAACAGGGAAAGGGCAAGCAGGATAGTTCACACGTCATTCTGCCTTTCAATAGTTCTCGGAATTATTGTGACCGTTCTCGGTAACCTTATTTCCGAACCCATTCTTCACGCTATGAATACGCCCGACGTTTTCTTGCGTGGGGCAACTCTTTATGTAAAGATCTATTTCTGCGGTTCAATAGCCAATATTATGTATAACTTCTTCGCGGGAATTTTACGCTCGCGCGGTGATACGGTTCGTCCGCTTTTGTTCTCAATGGCGGGAGGTATCGTTAATATTATTCTCAATCTCATTTTTGTGCTTGTATTCAAAATGGGAGTTGAGGGCGTTGCTATTGCTACCATCGTATCTCAGTTTATTTCCGCGGTTTTGGTTATTATTCATATGACAAAGCTCAATGACGAATGCCACCTTGATTTTAAAAAGCTTGGATTTGATATTTCGGTATTAAAACAGCTCACAAAGGTTGGACTTCCCGCAGGTATCCAGGGCGCGCTTTTTTCGGTGTCAAATATGATATTGCAAACCGGATATAACTCGCTTGGACCCGTTATAGTAAACGCAAACGTTGCTGCTATGAACGTTGACGGTTACATATATAATATACTCAACTCGTTCTATCACACCTGCCTTACTTTCTGCTCGCAGAATTTTGGCGCGAAAAGATTTGACAGAGTTAAAAAGGTCTTTTTCGTGGGCACCGGAACGGTCACAGCTTTGGGATTAGTTCTTGGTTTATTCGTTTATACGTTTGCCGAGCCGCTTGTTGGAATATTTAATTCCGATCCTGAAATTCTTGTGTATGCAAAGCAGAGGCTTGCCCTTGTTGCGCTTCCGTATTTCCTTTGCGGACTTATGGACGTTGGCTCGGGTTTTTTGCGCTCGATCGGATATTCCTTCCGCGCGCTTATTATCACGTTCCTCGGCTCGTGCGTGCTGAGAATCGTGTGGGTATATACAGTATTTCCGATATTCAACGACGTAAGGGCGCTTTACGCGGTCTTTCCTGTATCGTGGTTCATCACCGCGGCAACGCTGTTTGTAATGTTCTTTCTTTGCTACAAGAAAGAGAAGAAGATGCTTTTGAATCCATTGAAATAGTCAAATAAAACGGCTCGAAAGAGTCGTTTTGTTTTACTTGAGGTATTATATTATTGACTTTAACTTAATAATGTGGTACAATTTTCTTGTAAAATCCCGCCGGGGTTGTACGGGGAAAATATTATATTATGAAAATAAATGAAAAGAAAAGAAAAGAATTGACCAGAAAAGTAATGACAAGAATGGTAATGCCAAGAAAAGTAAAACTACTAATTTTGACTATTATTGCTGTGGTGGAGATTGCTTTAATGATCGGTTTTATTGTTTTATTGGCTATAAATGTTAGTAAAACAAATTTTGGGGTATCTAATTGGATTTGGGTACACTGGGAATATATTTTCGGAATAGTATATCCGATGCTTTTCTATATAACTGATTTATCTTCCATATATAATGAAGCGTTGTCTGATGAAACAAAAAGAAAATGGAGAGTTAAAGACAATTCTTTTCTTCGAAAAATCATACCCATGAAAGAGGGGAAAGTTTTGATAGATGAAGTTCATTGGGAGTATAGATATGTTCTTTATCCAAGAGTATTACCAGTATTTATCCAAAGTATAATTATTATACTAGGATTGATAGTATTAGCTATACATTTTGTCTTTGTGCCTTTTATACCTGATTTAGTTTTCTTCATTATAGGCATAACATCAATTTTCACATCTCTTATATATACGGGACTAATGATGACTGCAACCCACTTAAACCTGTAGAGCGTGTTGAAAACTGATGTTGTTGGTATTTATGATGTAAGTGGCAAAATAAACTAAATAATAAGAACGCCAAGAGCGTCTATCTGCGGATAGACGCTCTTTTTATATCATCATTTCTTCCCCTTACCCTTAGCAAAAAGGGCGGCGACGTATCCGAAGCAGAGCGCAGCGGTGGTTCCGCCTGCGGCGGCTTTAAGTCCGCCCGTCAATATGCCCGTGATACCGCTGTCGTCAATGGCTTCGCGCACGCCCTTGGCTATATTGTGTCCGAATCCCGTAAGGGGTGTCGATGCTCCCGCGCCGACGAATTCCACAAAGGGTTCATAAAATCCAATTGCGCTCAATATTACGCCCGCGACCACATAGGAAACAAGTATTCGCGCAGGAGTGAGCTTGGTTTTATCAATCAATATCTGCGCGACAAGGCAGAGAACACCTCCTGCTAAAAATGACAAGATATACTTAGATATTTCCATTTTGCACCTCCGCGTGTTCCAACATTATAAGATGCGCTATGGCAGGAATGGAAAGTCCTTGCTTTAAGCTCGAGGGGCTCATCATCG
Organism: Clostridia bacterium; assembly: GCA_017483195.1. GTDB lineage: Bacteria > Bacillota > Clostridia > Oscillospirales > CAG-272 > RGIG4608. The sequence goes on along the minus strand of JAFULR010000012.1, from coordinate 3,045 downwards.
CACCCGTGCCGATCATCAAAACCTTTTTATATTCGCCACTTTGAATTTTGGGGAGGATATACGAAGCAAGCACAACCGCAGAGCATCCGCATCCCGAACCGCCCGAATGAACGTCCTGCCGCTCACGGTCAAAAATGATGTTGCCGCAATCCTCGTAATTTATTGACATATCGTAGCCCTCAACAGCCATCAATTCCTTTAAAATAATGCTGCCTTCGTAACCGAGATCGCCCGTGAATATGGCATCATAATCTTCAGGACTTGTTTCTGATTGCTCGAAAAATCTTATAAGCGTGTCTATGGCTGCGGGAGCCATGGCTGCGCCCATATTTGCGGCATCGTTTACACCCTTATCAATAACTATGCCCGGAAGAGCTGCCGTTATCCTTACCTTGCTTTCTGTTTCCTCTCCAACAATAAATGCGCCCGATCCTGTCACCGTCCATTGAGCGGTAGGAGAACGCTGACCGCCGTATTCAAGCGGAGTTCTGTACTGCTGCTCCGCAGAGCAAAAGTGGGACGAGGTTACTGCGGCACATTTTTTGAAAACTCCGCCACTTATAAGGGAAGAAGCAAGAATAATGCCCTCGATTATGGTCGAGCAAGCGCCGTAAAGTCCGAAATAGGGAATATCGAAATCAAGAAGCCCGTAAGCGGATCCTATGCATTGGTTTAAAAGATCGCCGGCGAAAAGCGCGTCGATATCGCATACCTGCAGTCGAGCTTTTCTGAGTGCGTTCTCAAAGGCAAGCTTCTGCATTTGATTTTCTGATTTTTCCCAGGTCTTTTGCTTGAATCTGTCATTTTCGTCGTAAATATCAAAAAGATGTCCTATTGGACCGTCGTGCTCCTTGTGACCGACGACGGATGCTCCGCAGATTATACTCGCATTTGTTTTGATTATCTGATTTTTCATTTTTATCTCCGTTCGTTTTATGTATATATTTTTTGCCTGTTTTTCAAAATTATGCGCGCAAATGAAAAAGCAGGGAAAAATGAGAGTATAATATAAAAAATCGGAGGAATTTTTTATGGAACTTGATTATAAATCCTTGGCATACAAAATATTTTGTTGGAGCTTTTTCGCCCTGTGCGGATTTTTGTTTTTTAAATATCTTTTTGAGTATTTATTTCCTTTTATAATATCGTGGGCTGTTGGATATGCAGTCTATCCAATTGCTATTAAGCTGAGCAAAAGAACCAAAATATCACGAAGGGTATGTTCATTTGTGATCGTGTTTGTTATTTTGGTTTTAGTTCTATCCGTTCTTTTCTTGATTTGCAATCGACTTGTATATGAGATACAAAATCTTTTTGATTATCTTTCTGAAAATGGCGATAAAATAGGCGAATATGTGGAGAAGGTTTTCAATTTTATAAACGGTATAACCAATCGAATACCTATTTTATCCGATTTGCAAAACACAGAAATCGCCGATAAAATAAAAGAGAATATAAACTCTATTATTGAGAGTATCTGGGGCTCTTTTCTTGAAAGCTTGGGATCAGCTGTTCCGGATTTCGCGGGGCATATAGTAACGGCTCTTCCAAATATTCTTTTTGTTAGCTTACTGTCGGTTATTGCTAGCTTTTATTTTGCTCTTGATATTGATGTTATACATCTTAAAATTAAAAAGTACATTCCTTCCGCAATAAAAAAGCAGCTTAGTGTTTTTAAAAAAGCTCTTAAAGGTGGCTTTGTGAGATTTTTGAAGGCGTATTGTATAATATTTAGCATAACCTTTTTGGAGCTGTTTTTTGGTTTTTTGATATTGGGTATTGATTATGCATTCGTTCTTGCTCTGGTTGTTGCGCTTTTGGATATAATGCCCGTTCTTGGTACGGGAATTCTCCTTGCTCCTTGGGGTGTGGCGCTGATTGTGACGGGGAACTATTTTCTGGGTGTGGGAATATTGATCTTGCTGATTGCTATTACCGTTGTTCGCCAAGTAATAGAGCCAAAAATAATTGGGGATAGCTTTGGGATCCATCCGCTTGTTGGCTTGATTGCTGTTTATCTGGGACTCAGGCTTTTTGGAATTGTGGGAATGATAATGTTGCCTATAATCGCTATGATTGTATTTTCAGGACGCAGAGAAGGAGGTTAAGTTATTTTTTCTTTACCAATCGTTTTTCGCCGGAGTCGTCTATGGTGAGGAGAAAAATGTCTTTAACATTTGTTCGCTTCCTTTTCAGGTATTCTGTAAAATCACTTTTCTTCATATTGAGTGATTTTATATTGTGCTCGTTCCATGTTCCTTGGGAAATTATTATGTGAGCAATGCCTGAGTTATCGGTGCTTATCTTCAGATCCTCCAAGGTCGGTTGTTGATATTGTGGCTTGGGTATTACACTTACCATGCCGTTGGGTTCTATAATTGCATATTTAACATGGGCGGGATCAGTGATGTTTTTCAGGCGCAGCTCACTTAGCAGCTCTTCGGGAGATATACGGTTTTTTATCATTTGAGCCTGGTTTATTACTCCATCATAAATCAGAACGCTTGGGGAGGAAGCAAGTGTGTTTTTAATTTTGGGAAATTTGCTGATCAATATTGAAAATCCAACCTCAAGAAGAGTTATTGTAGCAATAGAAATAAATGCATCAATCAAGGAAGCATCCTGATTGGTAATTGGCATGGAAGCGATCTCGGAAAGGAGAATGGTGGTGATTAGCTCAGATAATTCAAGCTCGCCGAGCTGCCTTTTTCCAAGAATACGCATAACACCCACTAATATCACGTAAACTATCAATGTTTTGATGAAAATAGAGATCATTTTAACCTCCTTTAAACGATGTGAAAATAGTATTTTAGGCAATTTCAACAAATATTCAAAATTTGTAAAAAAAGTTAAAAAAACTTCAAAAAAGGTATTGACAAATCAAATACTGTTGTGATATAATAACGAAGCTGTACATTTGAGGGCAGCGAAAGAAATCGGTCATTGAAAATTGAACAACAAGAGATAGAAGAAGTACAAAGCGAGCTCTTCCGGAAGGGGGAGCAAGATAGTATAGTGCGAAAGAAATATCTCGTTAAATTC
>JAFULR010000011.1 GCA_017483195.1 Clostridia bacterium | reverse complement strand
TATCTCTTCCTTTATTTCTTTGCTGTAATTCTTGAATATTTGTCCTTTCTTTGCCATAACAAAATCCTCCTACGGTACTATTATACCATAGGAGGTTTTATTGTGCTTTTTTTATTTGTGAACTATTCGGGGTTCACTTCAATTTCCCCTGCTTTTTGCTTTAAATTACAGCTTTAAATGTCTCGGAAGTCCATCCACCCAAAGGGGATCGATCTCCGCCTGGATAAGAGGTCTGATATAATGTATGAGATCGGCTGTTACGAACGTTCCGTCCTCGTTGATCCACTCGCGGGGAACCTTTTTCTCTACGTTCGCAATATAGTGAACGTCCGCGGGCTTTGTGATGCACATATATGGGTCCTCGGAAACGCGCTGGAGCGTTATAACCTGGCCGCTTTCACCCTCAAAGGCGAGCTTTACCGCCGCTCCACCGCAGTTGAATGCTTCGGTGAGGTCGATACGGCTGGTCATATGAGCGGCGCATCTCTGAAGTGAGGAAAGCTCGATGGCACGAGTCTTTACCTTGAATCTCTTGGCAATCTCCGCGGTGAGATATCTTGCGGTGCCCGCAAGCTGCTTATGACCGAATGCGTCAACGTAGTCGATGTGGTCGCTAAGCTCACAAACGTATCTTCCGTCAGCAACCTTAATACCCTCGGATACCGCGATAACCATGGAGCGCTCTTCCTTAAGAAGCTCTCCCACCTTGGCAATAAAATGATCAAGGTCAAACACCGTTTCGGGCAAATAGATCAAGTCAACGCCCTCACAGTCCTCTCCCTTTGAAAGAGCGGCTGCGGCAGTGAGCCAGCCTGCGTTACGTCCCATTATTTCAACGATTGAAACCACGGGGTAATCGTAAACCAATCCGTCACGGATGATCTCCTTTGTAGTGGCGGCGATATATTTCGCCGCGCTTCCGTATCCGGGAGTATGGTCCGTGATGGCAAGGTCGTTATCGATCGTTTTGGGAACTCCGATAAAACGGATCGGGCTATTAATTTTAAGACCGTAATCCGAGAGCTTTTTAATTGTATCCATTGAGTCGTTTCCGCCGATATAGAAAAAGGCGTATATTTCAAGCTCGTTGAGAATTTCAAAGATCTTCTCATAAACATCCTCGTTGCCCTCGATATCGGGAAGCTTATAACGGCATGATCCGAGGAAGGATGAGGGTGTGCGCTTTAAAAGGTCCATATCAAGATCGTTCTTGATATGCTTGGAAAGATCAACGATATTGCGATCAAGCAGGCCCTTGATACCGTGAACCATACCGTAAACGATATCCGCGCCGCGATCCTTGGCTGTTTTGAACACGCCGAGCAAGCTGGAATTAATAACCGCTGTAGGTCCGCCGGATTGACCGACGATAATGTTTTTCATAATATACCCCCGTTTTTGATTTGTTTTCATAATATATAATATTATAGCACACAAATAAGTATTATTCAAGGGGTGTTTTTAAAAAGAGTGCTTGTATTGAACACGGGAAGGCTCGATTGTGTGAGAGCGGAACGTCCTTTCGTCGAATTTGCGAACCCAATCTCAAAAAGCAAGCAAAGACAGTACCGTACGGAAATCGAGATACTATTTCTCGCAGGGCGAGAAATAGAACCAATAATGCTAACGCATTATTGCCCATAATTTTTTTTGCTTCGCAAAAAGATGGGTGAGATTCGGCACATATAAATTGGTAAAGGGGTAGTGTACGGGAAGGTTCGCTCTCGCGAACTATTTTTGCCCACGAGATTGCTCGCGAGCGGCAATCGTCGTTTGGTCAAAAATGCGAACCCGATCCCAAAATGCTTTGCATTTTGGTGATAGGTGAGATTCCGTGTACGAGGAAACCAAAAAGAAAAAGCACCACAACAGTGGTGCTTTTTCTTTTTGGTGACCCGTACGGGAATCGAACCCATGTTACAGCCGTGAAAGGGCCGTGTCTTAACCGCTTGACCAACGGGCCGAAATGGTAGCGGAAACTGGACTTGAACCCGTGACCTATCGGGTATGAACCGATTGCTCTAGCCAACTGAGCTATTCCGCCATTCGTGCCGCACATCTGCGACTTGTATATTTTATCATAACGTTTTTCGTTTGTCAATACCTTTTTTTGAAAAAATTTAATATTTTTATTAAAATGAACAAAAAGCTGCGGAGTAAAAGGCTCCGCAGCCGCTTTTTGTTTGATTTTTTATTTTTCAAGTCCGTCGAGGATATTTTTGAGCTTATGGGGATAGTCCGTCATTATCGCGTCCGCGCCGTTTTCAATGAGCTTCCTCATATCGTCCTCGTTGTTTATCGTCCAATAATGAGTTGCTATATTATGCTTTCTTGCATTATTGATAAGTCGCTTGCTGCAAAGTCCTATGCCGTATTCCTCCATCGGTATCTGAAGAACCGCGATTCCGTCGGTATAGAAGGCGTCAATACCGAAAACGTAGAATGCGACGTATTTTACCGCGCCCATAAGGGAGGGGGAGTACATAAAGCTATCCGGTACCTCGCCCGATTTATCAAGGCGGCAATATTCCGCAAAGATCTCGTCCTTGAAGCTTGCGAAGATTATTCTGTCCCACGCGTTATATTTTTCAACGAGGCGCAGAGCCTCCTTGACCGCGAGAAGTCCTGTATCTCCGCCCTGCTTGATCTCAATACTGATGATATTCTCGGGGAAGGCGAGCATAAGCTCCTCAAGTGTGGTGGCAAGGTATATCTCGGGGTCCCTGCCTTCAAGACCGTTCGGATAATTTTCAAGATCCGATGGCTTTATCTGCTTGCCGTACTCGTCCATAAAGAGGGTAAGCTCCTCAGATTCCGCTTTATTATGATATCCGAAATTTACTCTCTGTTCGATCAGGTCCGTATAATTCCAATCCGCGATATTTCCTTTGACGTTTGTCCTCTTATCGAGGCTCGTTTCGTGGTTGAGGATCAGCACACCGTCCTTTGTGATATTGATATCTGTCTCCATTATAACGCGCTCGTCAACGCTGTAAGCGTTATAAAAAGCCTCGAGCGTATTGCCGGGGAACTCTCCGTCGCCGCCTCTGTGAGCCACGAGTATCGGAGCTTCGCCCGTTTTGCGAAGGGGATTGGTGCCCTCAAAGCTCTGGGGCTTAGGGATAAAATAAAGAAGCGCAAATGCCGCTACTATTACTAAAATTACGATAACTACCGCGGGATGAGCCGCGCCTTTAATTGATTTTTTCATAGCTTTTTCTCCTTTTAATAGGGTTGATAAATTGATTTTATCACAGTTCAAAGAAAAAAGCAAGGATGTTAACAATTTGTTTACATTGTGCGAAAGGACTTTACAAAGAGGAAAATCTGTGTTAGAATAAGAAAAAAGCGAAAGGATATTGATTTATGGAAAAGATATTACTTGTGTTACTTGCTTTTATGCTTGTATTGGTTATTGTTTTTGGAGGAATTACTTTACTTAACGTAAATAATTTTGAACAGATGAAGGAATACATTGATACCTTCAAAACCGAAGGGGTTGAGTCTGAGCTTACTCCGTCCAAGGACGAGCACGGCAATTGGTATTTCACCACGGATGAGGATTTCAAGGTTCTTCATCTTACTGATATTCATCTGAGCGGCGGATTTATTCAGGCTGAAAGCGACAAAAAAGCCATCAACGCGGTGGCGGCTATGGTTAAGGCGGAAGAGCCCGATCTTGTTATCGTTACGGGTGACATTTCATATGCTATAGGCATTGGCGGAACTATAAACAACGAGTATGCGCACGGTATGTTTATCCGTCTTATGGAAAATCTCGGCGTTTATTGGACGGTTGCTTTTGGAAATCACGATTCCGAGCCCTATAATCTTCATAAGAGGGATGCGGTTGCTGATATGTATGCGGATGAAAATCTCGTTTACTGCTTGTTCGAGCATTCTCCCGAGGGCGTTTTTGGTGAAGGCAACCACGTTATCAACGTTAAAAACACAAGCGGTGACGTTGTGGAGAGCTTCTTTATGATCGATTCCCATTCATATATCCGTCAGGATCTTGTGGGCGGTCTTATTGACTCCCTTATGTGGAATTACGACGTTATAAAACAGAATCAGGTTGATTGGTACGAGGATATGATCGAGCTTTATGCTCCCGGATCTTCGCTCTGCTTCTTCCACATACCCGTTTACGAGGTTAAGGATGCTTACGATGAGTTCGTTGCAAACGGACGAGCTGACACGGATAACGTGAAATGGCTCTACGGTCACGACGGCGAAGAGGGTGACGTGGTGGTTTACGCATCAGAATCCGAGATTGGCGATCAGCTTTTTGAAAAAGCTATCGAGCTTGGCAATACGAAGGCGATGTTCTTCGGTCACGACCATTTCAATAATTTCGTTATTGATTACAAGGGAATTCTTTTCTCTTACGGATACAGCGTTGACTATATCGCATACGGTGATATCGGCAACAAGGGATATCAGCGCGGATGCACAGTTATCACCATCACTCCCGACGGTGAGTTCGGAGCTGAGAATATAGTTCACGAAAATTACTATCAGGACAAATATCAGCCTCTTTACGAAAAGGAAACGGTTGATATGTATCCTTATTTTGATAAATAATCGGATTTTTAGGAAGTGAAATGAGTGAAAAAGACAATTAAGCTAAGCACCACGCAGCTTATATTGCTGAGCTTTATTATTGCGATACTTATAGGCAGTCTTTTACTTTGGTTGCCCATCAGTACGCAGAGCGGAGAGAGTGTGCCTTATATCGATGCGCTTTTTACCGCCACCACGGCGACCTGCGTAACGGGGCTCGTTACCGTTCCTACCTACAGCACGTGGAGCGTTTTCGGGCAGATCGTGATCCTCTTGCTTATTCAGATAGGCGGACTTGGAATAATCACGGTGCTTTCCGGAATAACCGTTGCGCTCAATCGAAGAATGAAGCTGAAGGACAGCCGTCTTATTGGTGATGCTTTTAATCTGAACTCACTTGAGGGGCTTGGAAAATTTGTGAAAAAGGTCATTCTCGGCACGTTCATCGTTGAAGGCGCGGGCGCGCTGCTCTATATGACGGTCTTCGTTCCCGAATACGGAGCGCGTGGGATATGGATATCGGTATTTACCTCGGTATCCGCATTTTGCAACGCGGGAATAGACATAATAGGAGAATCAAGCCTTATTCCGTATGCGACGCATCCTTTGATAAATGCGGTCACGTGCGCTCTTATAATACTTGGAGGTATCGGATATATAGTCTGGTGGGATCTGCTTCGCGTTTTCAAGGACGTAAGGACACAGGGAACAGGATGCTTCAAGCGGCTTACGCTTCATTCGAAGATAGTGCTTTCAAGCTCCGTCGTACTGATTCTGGTTGGAGGCGCCCTGATATTTGCGTTTGAATTTTCAAACCCTTTGACGATAGGAAATATGAGCCTTTTTGACAAGCTTCAGGTATCGCTTTTCCAATCGGTGACCACGAGAACGGCAGGATTTGCTTCTGTTCCGCAGGAAAATCTGACGAATGGGAGCGCGTTCGTTTCTCTTTTGCTTATGTTTATCGGAGGCTCGCCCGTAGGTACTGCGGGAGGAATCAAAACGGTCACCTTTGTTGTCCTTGCTGTTACGGCATATACGGTGATAAAGGGCAGAAACGAGGTTACTCTCTTTAACAGGAGCATTCCGCTCCAGGCTACAAGAAAGGCTGTTGCGGTTGCGATGACCTCGTTCGCTATAATGGTTATTTCCACGGTTTCTCTTGCCGCTGTTACGGATGCTTCGGCACTTGATATAATTTACGAGACCGTCAGCGCAACGGCTACTGTGGGACTTACGAGAAATCTTACGCCGTTCCTTAATACTGTCGGAAAGATGATAGTTATCTGTACGATGTATCTCGGAAGGATAGGGCCTATATCGCTGGCGATCGCATTTACCTATCACAAGGAGATAGTAAACAATATAAAAAATCCGACGGAGGAGATAAGCGTCGGTTAGGAGAAAATTATGAGTATAAATAAATCTTATGCGGTTTTCGGGCTTGGAAGATACGGTCTTGCCGTGGCTAAGGAGCTTGTCAAAAACGGCGCGGACGTTCTTGCGGTTGATATTGACAAGGGAATAGTGAACTCCGCGGCGGCGGATATCCCGTATTGCAAATGCGCGGACGTGACCGATCCCGAGACGGTTCGTCAGCTTGGTATAGCGAGTGTTGACGTTGTTATTATCGCGATGGCGACCAATCTTGAAGCCAACGTTCTTGCCATAATGCTTTGCAAGGAGCTTGGCGTAAAGACCGTTATCGCTAAATGCTCCGATGATATGCAGGGCAGGATATTTACAAGGGTTGGTGCCGACAAGGTAGTCATCCCTGAAAGAGAGGGTGGAGTGCGTCTTGCCAAGAATATTCTTTCGTCGGGCTTTGTTGACGTTATGGAGCTTTCGGACGACGTGTCCATAATTGAGCTTGACGTCAGACCCTCGTGGGTGGGCAAGAGCCTTATGGAACTTGATCTCAGAAAAAAATACGGTGTTAACGTTATCGCGATAAAGAACGGTCAGAAGATCAATGTCGATCTTGATCCAAAGGCTCCTCTTACAGAGAATATGAACCTCGTTATTATCGCTCATTCTTCAAAGATAAACAAGCTTAAATAAATAAAAAAATCACCTGCCACGCAGGTGATTTTTTTATTTGGTTGTTTATGAATTCAATATTTCGCTGCTTTCCTCGAGAAGCTCGGAGACATTGGCGATGAATTTTTCGTCGGTATCCTCGTCGTCGGCGGTGGGGGCATCTTCAGCCTTTTCCACTGTGGACACTGCTTCGCACTCCTTCTTATTAAACTGCTTTTCGTAAAGAAGCACCGCGATAACAAGAGCCGTTGTATAATAGATACCGGGGTAGATATCGAAAAGGTGGTTATCGAATATACTGCCCAAAGGCACTGTGGATGCGGCTACCATAAGCATAACTCGTTCGGCAGTGGGCTCGTGGAACAAGTATTTGAGGGTTTTTATTCTGTAATAACCGTAGCAAAGCAAGCCAACTGCGCCCGATCCCGCAAGAAGCTGGAACAAAGTATTATGCGCAAAGTGGGGGATGATCTCTGCCATGGGCTGAGCGAAATTCATTTCCTCACCGTAAAATCCTGCGCCGAAGAGCTGATTTTCCTTAAAGATCTGCCAGCATTTTCTCCAGATATCTATTCTTCCCGCGCTTGCGCTGTTAAGTCCGTCGCCTATATCGGTTCGGTCTATATAGTGCCTTACAAGAGTGACGAGCTCTTCTTTAATGAACGCGAGGGCAATAGCACCGGAAATTATTATGAGTATGGGGAGAAGCACGCGCGCGATCTTTTTTCTGTCGCCTGCGAACATAGAGAATATGACGCAGAAGGCAAAATACGCGCATCCGACAAGCACCGCGTTTCTTGACGTGCTTGTAACGGTGGCTACCAAAAGCGCAAAGGCTGTGAACAGATGGAAATACGGCATTACCTTGGATTTATTTTTCATAAATCCGTAGAAATTCATAGGTATAAGGCTTGCAAGCACAAATCCTACCGCGTTTGTTTTGCCAAATCCGAGTGTGAAAGCATCTCTGTGGACTGTGCCACCTGTTAAAAGCTCACCGGAAATGTAAATTTCCGCCACCTGGAGCAAAAGCATCCAGGAAATGAGCAGGTTTATGTATGCAAAATAATCCGCTATCTCGTGTGCGTCCTCGCCCTTAAGACCGAGCCAGAGCATTCCGAAAAGCACCACGTAAACAACGATCAGGGCAAGTGCCCAAAGAATATTGCCAACGGTGTAATCGCTCTTCATAAGACCGTTTGCAAGAAGTCCGGCGGAGAATATCAGCATCGGCTTGAAAAGGGGCATTTTGAGGAAGTTATCCTTTGTGTAAAACTTGTTTTTTACCGTGTAGATAATTCCGCAAATTATGAAAGCCGCCGCTCCTATAAGCAAAAGAGCGAGACGTTTTCCCGTGAGATAATACGTGGAATTTACGGGATCCATGGGCGAATTCACAACGTTCATCTGATAGAAGAAGGTCAGCACGAAGAAGATCATCGGTTTTATTGAGCGCGTTGTTAAAAACGCGAAGCTGACAACCATCATATTGACGAACGCAAAATACGGCTCTTTTTCAAGAAAATAGCCCGCGAGCATCCAGATCAGCATCAAAACGGGATATATTTTTCCCGAGAAGAATGCGGACAGAAAGCCCGATATTCTGTTTCTCATTTCTATTGATTTTGTCATTATCATAATTCCTTTTTTTAATGTACCATATTATTATACTATTTTATAACTAATTTGTCAAGTGTGCAATTGTAATTCGATTTTATACTTGCAAAATGGTATTAATAGTGATATAATAACTATATATATCTATTTTTAGGAGATTTGATTATGGCAAACAAATATTATATTGGAATAGACCTTGGCGGTACCTTCATCAAGGGCGGTATCGTTAACGAAAACGGAGAGATCCTTCTTTGCGACAAGACCCCCACGGAGGTGGAAAAGGGAGATCACGGCGTGGCTGAGAATATTGCGCGTCTTGCTCTTGATCTTCTATCTCGCCTTGGACTTACAACGTCGGACGTTGAGGGACTTGGAATAGGCTCGCCGGGTATGATCGATTCCGCAAGGGGCAACGTCATCTATGCGAACAATCTCGGTTGGGAGAATTTTATGATAGGCGAGGAGCTTTCAAGCATGCTTGGCGGTATTCCTGTTAAGATCGGTAACGACGCGAACGTTGCGGCTCTCGGTGAGGTCAAATTCGGCGCGGCGAGAAATTACAGCAGCGCTATTATGATAACTCTCGGAACGGGTGTTGGCGGCGGTATCGTTATCGACGGCAAGCTTGTTGAAGGAAATCTCGGTGCGGGCGCTGAGCTTGGCCACACGGTTATCGTTCACGGCGGTGAGCAATGCTCCTGCGGACGACGTGGCTGCTTTGAGGCTTACAGCTCCGCTACGGCTCTTATCCGCGATACAAGACGAGCTATGGAGGCTCATCCCGACTCGAAAATGTGGGAGATCGGCACACTTGACGCGGTAAACGGAAAGACGGTATTTGATTATGCTCCCGTTGACGCGTATGCAAAAGAGGTGCTTGATTCCTATATTGAGCATCTTGCGTGCGGTCTTATTAATTATGCCAATATCTTCCGTCCTGAGGTGATTCTTCTCGGCGGCGGTGTTTGCGCGCAGGGTGATAATCTTATTAAGCCCCTTCAGGCTATTATGGATAAAGAGATCTACGCGGGCGACAAGGGACCCCGTGTGCCCATTCTTATAGCGGAGCTTGAAAACAGCGCGGGGCTTCTCGGCGCGGCGGCGCTTTTGATGTAGGAACTGTCAGCGCTTTGCGCTGATGTTAGCACTCGGTTCGCGCGATTGTTTCGTCCACCTTTTCAAAGGTGGCGGGGGTGCGGGGCGAGTAGCCCTGCATTCAGCGTTTCTTTTGTTAGCTTTTCTTTGCGCTTATACCGTCAAAGAAAAGCGGCTAAATGGCTTTGGTATGAAAGGTTAGTAGATTTGGACCTACTTTTTTGAGGAAAAAGTAGGCAAAAACCTTTTTATAAGGCTTCGCGCAATAGACATTTTGTTTGTGTAAAACCGACTAAATCCGCGCAAATTGTGTTGCAACGCGCGACGCCGTAAGGTGTCATCCTCGAACGAAGCGCAAGCGAAGTGAAGGATCTTGCGCGGAGTACAGACTAAATCTGCACAAATTTTCGCCCATTCGCGTGCGAATGGGCGGTTTTGAAGCTCCGATATCATCCTTACACGCGAGCGTGACGGCTGATATCGTATCTTCAAAACTACGAAAAACCAAATCGGGGATTTGATTTTTCTAAAATTTGTTTTGAGAGTGCGTACAATCTTCGTAGGGGGGCACTCCGTGCACCCGCGTTTGAGGGTAAGTTAATTTGTCTTTGGAACACCTCATCCGTCAGACATTCGCCTGCCACCTTCTCCAGCTGGAGAAGGCTTGGGATGGTGCGTACCTACACAAGTAGGTGTGTGTCCGTCAATTTTGAATTTTGCGCTTTGCACTTTGCATTGAAGGATCATTCGCGATAGTGCGGTTATTGGGGTAGTTAAAATACAAATCGGTGAATCAATTTAAAAGATAAATAAATTATAAAAAATGGAGTAAATATGAAGCATTTTGACGTTGCCGTTATCGGTGCGGGAGTTGTGGGCGGACTTATTGCCCGCGAGCTTTCGCGTTACAATTTGAATATCTGCATACTTGAGGCGCAAAATGACGTTGCCATGGGTGCGACGCGCGCAAACTCGGGTATTGTTCACGCAGGCTTTGACGCAGAGGTAGGCTCATTCAAGGCGCGCTTTAACGTTGCGGGCTCTAAAATGATGAAGCGCGTTACGGATGAGCTTGGTGTAAAATACAAAAACAACGGCTCTCTCGTCGTTGGCTTTTCCGATGCTGACAGAAAGCATATCGAGAAGCTCGTTGCGAGAGGAATAGAAAACGGTGTTGAGGGGGTTCGCTTGATCGAGGTGGACGAGCTTCGCGCCATTGAGCCGAACATCAGCGACTCCGCCATCTGCGCGCTTTACGCTCCCACGGGCGCGATCGTTTGCCCCTATGAGCTTTGCATAGCCTCTATCGGAAACGCGATGGACAACGGCGCGTCGTTGAAATGCGATTTTAAGGTTGAAAAAATCGAAAAAAGTGATGAAAAATATGTAATTTACTCGGAAAACGAGCATATTTCCGCTGATTTTGTAGTAAACGCGGCGGGCATTTATGCGGACGAGATCGCAAAAATGGTGGGTGATGAGAGCTTTACCGTGAGGGCGAGAAAGGGTGACTACATTCTTCTTGACCGCGAGTGCGGTACGATGGCTAACTGCACCATCTTCCGCTGCCCCAATGAGATGGGTAAGGGAATCTTAGTGTCTCCCACGGTTGACGGCAATCTTTTGCTCGGTCCTACGAGCGTTAATATTGACGACAAGGGTGACAAATCGACCTATGCGGACGGTCTTTCGAAAATTATGGCTACCGCAAGTGAAAATCTGCGTGTGGGATTGCCCTTCGGCAAGTCCATAACGAGCTTTTGCGGACTTCGCGCCTACGGCAACACGGGTGATTTTATCATCCGTCCCGCGTGTGAGAGATTTATAAACGTTGCCGGAATCGAATCTCCCGGGCTTTCCTCAGCGCCCGCAATTGCTATCTACGTTGCGGAGCTTCTTGAATCCGAGGGCTTAAGGCTTGAGAAAAAAGAGGATTTTAACCCCATAAGAGAGCCAAAGCACGCATTCCGTGAGGGAAGCATTGCAGAAAAGAACGAATATATAAGACGTGATGCGTCCTATGGTAGAATTATCTGCCGCTGTGAGAGCATCAGCGAGGGTGAGATACTTGACGCGATCCGCTCAAATCCCCCCGCGCGCGATCTTGACGGTGTTAAGAGACGTTGCCGCGCAGGAATGGGACGTTGTCAGGGTGGCTTTTGCGCGCCCTACGTTATGGAGCTTATCGCACGCGAAAACGGTGTGGATTTTGCTTCCGTTACCAAATGCGGCGGCGAAAGCGCGATTGTATTTTCAAAGACAAAGGGGGTTCAGGAATGAGAAAGGCTGATCTTGTAATAATCGGTGGCGGCCCTGCAGGTATGGCGGCGGCTCTTTCCGCACGTGAGCAGGGAATTGAGGATATCCTCATTCTTGAGCGCGATTCGTCTCTCGGCGGAATTTTGCAGCAATGTATCCACAACGGATTCGGACTTCACACCTTCGGTGAGGAGCTTACGGGCCCAGAATACGCGTGGAGATACGAAAAAGAGGTAATTGATAAGAAAATTCCCGTTCTTCTTAACACGATGGTGCTTTCCGTTGACGAAAGCAAGGTGATCACCGCATCAAATACCGAGGACGGAATCTTTCAGATAGAGGCTAAGGCTATAATTTTAGCTATGGGCTGCCGCGAGCGTCCTCGCGGCGCGCTCAATATTGCCGGCACGCGTCCCTCGGGTATTTACAGTGCGGGTATGGCGCAAAAGCTTGTTAATATGAAGGGCTATATGCCCGGCCGCGAGGTGGTTATTCTCGGCTCGGGTGATATCGGACTTATTATGGCGCGCAGAATGACCTTTGAGGGAGCGCGCGTTCACGCGGTCTGCGAGCTGATGCCCTATTCGGGCGGTCTTGCGAGAAATATCGAGCAATGCCTTAACGATTTTGATATTCCCTTAAAGCTCTCCCACACCGTTGTGGAGATACACGGCAAGGAGCGTCTTGAGGGTGTTACGATAGCAAGGGTGGACGAAAACAGACGTCCCATTCCCGAAACGCGCGAGTATATTCCTTGCGACACGCTCCTTCTCTCCGTTGGACTTATTCCCGAGAACGAGCTTACCGCCGGCGCAGGAATAGAGCTTAGCCGCATTACGAACGGCGCGACGGTTGACGAGAACCGCCAGACCGAGATCGAGGGTATTTTCGCCTGCGGAAACGTGCTTCACGTTCACGATCTTGTTGATTTTGTTTCAAGCGAGGCGGAGATCGCGGGTCGCGGCGCGGCGGCATACATCAAGGGCGAGGCTGAAAAGAGTGACAGAGTTATTAATATCTCTACCGACGGTAGAGTCAGATACACTGTTCCGCAAAGGATCGCGGGACAAGGCGACGTGGACGTTTATTTCCGTGTTGCGGACGTTTACCGTGACGCGACGATCAAGGTCAGCGACGGCGAGCGAGTTATTCTGCAGAAAAAGAAGCTTAAGCTTGCGCCCGGTGAGATGGAATGTGTGAAGCTCCCCGCAGATAAGCTTTGCGGAGTGGAAAATCTGAGATTTTCTATAGAATTTTAAGAAAGGGTGGGCTGAATTATGGAAAACAACAAAAAAAGAGAGCTTACCTGTATTATTTGTCCGCGCGGATGTCAACTGACGGTTGATATTGGCGAGGAGATAGAGGTCACGGGCAATATTTGTCCGCGCGGAAAGACCTATGCTATTAACGAATGCACGAATCCTCAGCGCACCGTGACAAGCACCGTAAGAACGAGTGACGGCGGCGTTGTGGCGGTAAAGACGGACAGAACCGTTCCAAAGGGAAAAATGATGGAATGTATGGAGATCATCAATCGCGCGGTTGCAGAGCTTCCCGTTCGCGTGGGGGACGTTATTATTGAGGACGTTTTCGGCGCAAAGGTCGTTGCAACGCAGAACAAGGGCTAATACGGCTTTGAACGTTGCTTACACAGACCCGCGCTTTGCGCTTTTGTTTTGCCTACTTTTTCAAAAGTAGGCGCTCCACGCGTAGTGGCGCGGGCGCGGGGCGCGCAGCCCTGCATTCAGCGTTTCTTTTGTTAGCCCTTTGCTTTTCGATTTTGCGTAAGCAAATGACTGCCGTAAGGCAGTCAAGAAAAGGGGGCGCCTATTTGTCCAAAGAAAAGCGGCTAAAGAATTTTGGTATGAAAAGTTAGTGAATTTGAACTGTTTTTCGAAAAAAAGAACCGTGAATCCCTAAAACTCGACTACTCTCGTTTCGGAGAACCCTGTCGCCAAAAAACTTTAATCGCTTACTTTAGCAATTGTTTCTTTGTTTAATTTAGTATTTGTCTTAAAGGAGTATAATTTATCTGAATTCTCGCATTTAAGGAATAATTCCTTTGCTTTGGGGTGGTATTTTTTCTGACTAAATGATAGAATTATACAAACCCCACAATAAGGAGGATCATTATGGAAAAGAAAACGATTGGTAAATTTATTGCCGCCTTGCGAAAAGCGAACGGTATGACACAAAGGGAGCTTGGAGAAAGACTTTTTGTGTCAGACAAAACGGTGAGTCGATGGGAGTGTGACGAATGCACGCCGGAGCTTTCTTTGATACCTTCGATCGCGGAGATATTTGGAATCACTACGGATGAGCTTTTGCGAGGCGAAAGAAGAAGCACTCCGTGTTTATCCGAGCAAGATGCCGCACACAGCGCAAGGGGAGATAAGCAGTTCAAGCTTATGCTTGACAGTACGTGTCGCAGGTATAACAATCTTACCTTGATCTCAATAGGCATAACGGTATTCGGTTTTATTTGCGCTTTGGTAGCAGATCTTGGCTTTTCAAGGGGGCTAATAGCATTTTGCCTTAGTGCGATATTCTGTGTGGCGAGTGAGATATGTCAGATATGCTTTGCAAGAAATGCCCGTATTTGTTTGGATAATGATGATGCTTATGCTGATAAGATAAACGATACCAACAACTGTATAGTCAAATCAGCCCTTAAAGTAACGTTAATAAACATATTGGTGCTTGCCTTTTGCTTGCCCACTGCGGTATTGATAAACGGCGCGAGCTTTGGATTGATTTTTCCCTCGTGGTTATTGTTCGGATCCGTCTTTTCCTTCATAGCGTTTGTGCTCAGCTACGTAATTTACGTTGCGTTTATTCACGGGGAGCTTTGCAAAAGAGGATTGCTTACTGTATCCGAAAGCGTTGCTGTTGTGATAAAGAAAAATCGAAGGTCCCTAATCAAAACTGTCATAATAGCGCTTTTAATAGCTTTGGTTTTATGGGGACTTCTATTGGTCTTGGATATAGTGGGATTTGAACCCTTTGTTTGGCAACGAAGATTTGAAAACCCCGATGATTTTAAGCGCGCTGTTGAGCGGGACTACAAAAATTGGCTTATCGAGGGATATTCATATGTGAATGAAAAAGGTGAAACGGCAGTTCAGATACCCCCGGATCACAAGGTGACGGAGGGGAGGATAAGGAATGCTGACGGAAAGGTGATATGTGAATATTATTACAATCCCGATCTCTATTATTCCATTAAGTTTAGTAACGATTCCTTCGACAAGATGCCCGTTACCGTTATTACAAAAGACGCAAGAGCAAATGCTCAGGATATATTTTACACACTGCAGGGATTGCTTGTAATACTGATCGTGGTTGATTTTATTGCCTCATTCACAATACACTTAATTAAGATACACAAAAAGGACAAAAATACTGTAAAGGATAAAATGAATGATTAAAAGTAGCTTTTATACACTGAACAACGGTGTGAAAATTCCTGCGATTGGCTTTGGCACGTGGCAGGTCGCGGACGGGGATGAGGCGTACCTTTCCTGTCTGAATGCGCTAAGGGCGGGATACCGTCACATTGACACGGCGTTTGCCTACGGAAACGAGGGAAGCGTTGCGCGCGCTATTGCCGACAGCGGTATTTCGCGCGATGACGTATTCATTACGACAAAGCTGCCCGCGGACATCAAGACCTTTGACGGCGCAAAGGAGCATTTTTATGCGTCCTTGAAAAATCTCGGCACCGATCATCTTGATCTCTATCTCATTCACGCGCCGTGGCCCTGGAGTGACGTTGGATCGGACTGTACTGAGGGGAATATCGAGGTGTGGCGCGCGATGATAGAGCTTTACAATGAGGGTAAGGTGCGCGCGATCGGTGTTTCAAATTTTCACAAAAGTGATATTGAGCCTCTGATCTTAGCCACGGGCTTTGTGCCTGCGGTAAATCAGATAAGATTTTTCATCGGAAACACGCAGAATGCGATCTACGACTACTGTCGCGAGCGCGGAATACTTATTGAGGCTTACTCTCCCCTTGCGACGGGCGCGATAGTGCAGCACGGCGATCTTGTATCTCTTGCGCAGAAATACGGTGTAAGCGTGGCGCGTCTTTGCATAAGATACTGCATTGAAAAGGGCACGCTCCCGCTCCCGAAATCCGTTAACAGGGACAGAATAGAAGAAAACCTCCTTGTCGATTTTGAAATCTCGAAGGAGGATATGGAATATCTCGATTCGCTCCATCACATAGGTCCTACAAGGCCTTACAGGAGCTGAATATGAACAATGGTTTGCCGAAAAGGAAGAATATACGGTTAAGAGAATATAATTACAGTGAAACGGGATTATATTTCATTACGATATGTACAGAAGAGCGTCGGAAGATATTGTCAAAAATTGTACGAATGGATGTTCCGGACGATCTGCGTTCGCGTACCGCAATATTTGTAGGGGTCGACGTCCTCGACGACCCGCGTGTTGAATTAACGGAATATGGAAAGATTGCGGATAAATACATAAAACAATTTAACGATCATTATGAAAATGTTTCGGTTGAGCAATACGTGATAATGCCGAACCATATACATATGATTTTGTTTGTTCGGCCGTGCGGGTCGTCGAGGACGTCGACCCCTACGAGCAGACAACACGGCACCGTTCCTGCTTTTATTTCAACGTTTAAAAGATTTTGCAACAAGGAATACGGTGAAAATATTTGGCAAAGATATTATTACGACCACGTTATTCGAGATCATCGGGATTATGAGAAAATATCGGAATACATCCGCGATAATCCTTTGCATTGGCAGGATGACGAGCTTTATAACGAAATTTAAAAACGGCGTTTGAACTGAACAAACGCCGTTTTTTATTTATATCTTCTGAATTGTCTTTTTGTTCCGCTATTATACTCATAAGCGGATATCGCGTGCAACACTCCCATTGCAAGATAGAGTGCAAGCATCGATGAGCCGCCGTAGCTCATAAAGGGAAGGGTGATGCCGATTACGGGCAAAAGAGCCAAGCACATTCCGATATTCATTACTGACTGCACTATGAACATTCCCGCAATACCGATGCAAATAAACGAACCGAATTCGTTTCTGCACTTTTTGGCAATATTTATCATTCTTGCCACCAGGGCAATTAACGTTACAAGAAAAGCAACCGCTCCCACAAATCCAAACATTTCGCAATACGTGGCGAAAATAAAGTCGGTGTGCGAAGCTGGAAGCGCTTCGTAAAATCCACCCGAGCTTAAGCCTCTGCCGAAAAATCCGCCCGCGCTTATCGCATCGAGGGAGAGAAGGGGCTGAAAGCCATATCCCGTTGGGTCAAGCTCCGGTTGGAAGCCGTAAAGTATTCTCTCCTGCTGATAGGGGTTGAGAAAATCCCACAAAAACGGGAACAAAACGACTACCGCGCCGCCCGCCGCCGCGAAATACCAAAGGCTGAGGCCTGCGTAGATGAGCATTATCGCGATAATTCCAATATAGACGAGCGCAACGCCAAGGTCACCCGAGAGCAGGATCAGTCCGACGATCGCGCCTGCGTGAGCCGCCAGGGGCATAAGTGTATTTATCTTGTTTATTGAGTGCTTTACTAAGGACAAATGCTTTGAAAAGCTTATAATAAAAGCTATCTTTACAAATTCACTTGGCTGTATCTGAAAGGTACGGCTTCCTATTTTTATAATGGTGAGCCAGCTCTTGTTACTTGTTTCCGTACCGTTCGCACCCGTGTCTCCTATGATCAGCGTAATGGCAAGCAGCATCGTTGAAGCGAGGAAAAGAAGGATCCAGTATCTGTCCACGAACATTCTGTAATCGATGTTTACGATCACAAGCACCGCGCACATGCCGACAGCCGTCATAGCAAACTGCATTACAAATTTGCTGTTACCGAAGTTTTCCCTTGCGGAAAATATGGTAACAAGGCTCATAAGCGTTATGATCATAGAAAAAATGAGTATTTTTTTGTCAATTCTCGCAAAAGAATTTCGCAAATATTTGCCAACTGCTCTGAACATACCGTCCCTCCTTTCACAAATTTTTAATAAAGGGAGTTCCGTTTATTTGAACTCCCTTTTCCTGTTTAAATTAGTACTGACGTCCCCAAACGACCATGTGCTTCGCGGGCTTTCCGCAGCAAGCGCAAACGTCGCTGAGCTTTTCTTCGTTAAAGGGGATGCAACGGCTCTTAACACCGCCGGTTTCATCCTTAATTCTATCCTCACACTCAACGTCACCGCACCACATAGCCTTGATATAGCCGGGCTTGTTTTCCGCGATGTCAAGGAACTCTTCAAAGTTGGTTGCGACGTGAGTCTTTTCTTCAAGGTTCTTGAGAACTCTTGCGCAAAGCTCGTCATGAACCTGAGTGAGCATTGCCTGTACCTCTGCCTCAACATTGTCAAGGGAAACGAACTTCTTTTCTCTTGTTACGCGGGACACAAGCACGCAGGAATTGTTTTCGATATCCTTAGGACCGATCTCAAGACGAACGGGTACACCCTTCATCTCATACTGGCTGAATTTCCAGCCGGTTGACTGATCGCTGTCGTCAAGCTTAACTCTGAAGGATTTTGCAAGTCTTCTCTTAAGCTCGTCAGCCTTTTCAAGAACGCCCTCCTTATGCTGAGCAACGGGAATGATGGCGAGCTGAATGGGAGCGATTGCGGGGGGAAGGATAAGACCGTTATCGTCGCCGTGAGTCATAATGATCGCACCGATCATACGTGTTGAAACACCCCAAGAGGTCTGGTGGGGATATTTAACTGTGTTATCTCTGCCTGCGAAGGTAATATCGAATGCTCTTGCAAAGCCGTCACCGAAATAGTGGCTTGTTCCGCCCTGAAGAGCAACACCGTTGTGCATCATGGGTTCGATTGTATAGGTTGCCTCTGCGCCTGCAAATTTTTCCTTTTCTGTCTTTCTTCCCGTAATCGCGGGAATTGCGAGTGAGTCGCGATAAAAATCCTCATACACCTTAAGCATATTGAGTGTTTCTGCCTGAGCCTCCTCTGCGCTCTCGTGCATTGTGTGACCCTCCTGCCACAAGAATTCGCTTGTGCGAAGGAAGGGACGTGTTGTCTTTTCCCAACGAACAACTGAGCACCACTGATTGTAGAGCTTGGGAAGGTCGCGGTAGGAGTGGATTACGTTTTTAAAATGCTCGCAGAAGAGAGTTTCTGACGTGGGACGGATAGCAAGCTTCTCGGAAAGCTTATTCTGACCGCCAACAGTTACCCAAGCGCACTCGGGAGCAAAGCCCTCAACGTGATCCTTTTCTCTCTGAAGCAAGCCCTCGGGAATGAACATGGGCATATAAACGTTTTCGTGGCCGAGCGCCTTGAAGCGCGCATCGAGATCCTTCTGTATATTTTCCCAGATAGCGTAGCCGTAGGGGCGGAAGATCATGCATCCCTTGACGCTTGAGTAATCCATAAGCTCTGCCTTTTTGCAGATGTCGGTGTACCACTGGGCGAAATCAACGTCCATGGACGTGATCTGTTCAACTAATTTCTTTTCCTTTGCCATTTTCTCAAATGTTTTGCCTTATGACCGCCATAAAGCAAGGATGTTCCGCCTTGAATTTACCCATAGGGCAGAGCAAAACACCCCCGTAAGTGAATAAAGCGCACACTTACCTATCATAATAGAAATAATAACACAAAATTTATATTTTGTCAACGGGGGTGCTTATTTTATGTTGCAAAAAAGAATAAATTTATTTGGACTTTTAGTTGATGACGTCGATCTTTCAGGTGCGATCTTGCTTGCAGAGAGTAGCCTTGGGGAGGAAAAATCACGCGTATTTTTTACTCCAAATCTCGAAATGCTATCGGGAGCATGCAGGAGCGAGGGAATATTGAAAATTCTGAAAAGCGCGGACGTATCCCTGCCTGACGGATTTGGGCTGAGATTGGTGGCGAAATTACTTGGTGTGCCGCTCAGCAACACCGTTGCAGGCATTGATTTTGGTGAAGGCTTGCTTTCTCTTGCCTCTTCCGGTGGCTTAGGTGTGTTTTTGCTTGGCGGCAGGGAAGGAGTTGCGGAGCGTGCCGCGCGTGCTCTTGCCTCCAAATATCAAAATTTGAGGATATGCGGTGTACATCACGGATATTTCGGTGATGACGAGGCTCCCTTGGTGTGCGAAAAAATAAACGCCTCGGGCGCACGCATCCTTATTGTGTGTCGCGGCTTTCCGAGGCAGGAAAAATTTGTTGCGGATTACAGGGACGTCCTTCCTTGCGTAAAAGTATTCGCTTGTCTTGGCGGCTCGCTGGACGTATGGGCGGGGGATATTTGCCGCGCGCCCGAAATCATAAGAAAAGCGCGTCTTGAATGGCTATGGCGGATCATCCTTGAGCCGGAGCGGTTATCACGTTTCATTATCTCCCTTGACGTGATATTTAATGCCTTAGGTGTATTTTTGAAAAGAATTACCGCTTTTGGAGGAATTAATGCGCGCGGAGGGGAATATAATTGAACATATCGGGAGGTAGATTATGTTTATTTATTCAATGCACGCAAATACGATAAAATTTTTTGCGGTGATATGCCTGGCACTTACCGCACTGATAGCTCTGATCACCTTTGCACCCACCTATGCCGACGGATCGACTCCCGCCGGAACGCAAGTGACTTACAATTTTGAAAAAATCAAGAGCAACGATGACCGCATAGATTTTTTAAAGCAGTTCGGTTGGGAGGTGGACCCTCAGGCGATCTCGGAAAAGCAGGTGATGATTCCCTCGGAATTTGACAAGATATTTTTGGAGTACAACGAGATACAGAGACGGCAGGGGCTTGATCTTTCCGCGTTCAAGAAAAAGAGCGTGATGCGCTATACCTATTCGGTAAAAAATTATCCGGGGTATGAAGGGGAGGTTCACGTGAACCTTTTGGTTTACAAAAATACCGTCATCGGCGGTGACGTCTGCTCCGCTGACGTAAACGGATTTGTTCACGGGTTTGAAAGAAAATAGAAAAAGCGGAGGCTTGCGCCTCCGCATTTTTGGGTTATTAATCAAAATATTCGATAATGATATAGTAAATGTACATTCCGCTGCCTGCGCTTCCTACTGAATAAGTGCCTGCGCTGTCAATATCAAGTGAGGAAACGGTAACACTCGTTCCTGCTTCATAGGAGCCGATAACGGTATTGGAGGAATTTGCAAGTGAAAGTACTCTTGCCTCGGATGAGCTTGAGGATTTTACCGCAACGGTAACTCTGCACGCGCCGTCAACCGTGAAGGATACGTATCTGTTCTTGCCGAAGGTAGCCTTACCTCCCAAGCTGAGACCGTGGGTGGATTTGTACGTTTCTCCGCCATGAACGAACGTTGCGGAGGCGGTCTTTTTATCCATCTTCTTGTCGCTTGTTCCAACAAGTGTAAAGCCCTGCTCAGTGGCGGTTGTGTCGTACGTATCAAGCAAGAGATCGCTCGCGTTAAAAATCACCACTCTTGTGGGCTTCGGTCTGTTAGCCTCGATCTGAGCGTCGATCGCCGCCTCGTATTCTTCAAGAAGTGAGAGATTTGTAACGGACGGTCTGTCGTCAACGTTGAGTGCGTCGTATTTTGCTCTTATCTCCTCGCATTTGATTTGAAGCTCAAGATAGTTTTCTGCATTTACTTCGCCAAGAGCTGCAAGAGCGTCGATAAGCTCTGTTACCTCTGCAGCTGAAGGGTAGGATCTGTCGGGATTTGTGACCTTTACCGTTTCAAAAAGTCCTTCGATCGCCGCAACGGTAGTTTTGCCGATGAGGTTTGAGGGATCAACGTACTCGCGGGGCTCTGTGAGGATGTGGTCTGTGAAATTGAAGCGCTCGCCATCCGTGGGCTCGTCCTCGGTGCAGAGAATAAGCTCCGCCACCTTTGCCGCCTGAAGGAACGCGCCGTATTTATTATAGTGAGTTGCCTCAATGCCCGTGTATCCTGCGTCGGTATTGCCGTACGCTGCATCGTAGCCTGCGGGCCACTCACCCGTTAAGTCATTTGGCTTGAGTGCCATAAGATAGTTTGCGTAAGTGGACGTAGCCGTTTCAAGCATTGCCTTGCTCTCGGCAAAAAGGTCGATAAGAAGGCAGTTTTCTTCTTTGGCAAGCTGTCTTACCGCCTCAACGTATGCAAAGTTTTCACCGTGAAGTCCTGCGCCGCCGATTATTTCGTTGCCGCTGAATTTAACTCTTGCCACGGGAGTTACAAGAACCGGGATCGCGCCAACACTTCTTGCAAAATCAACATATTGCTTTAAGTACCATTTGTAAGTGCCGCCGCTGTTATACGCGTAGTATTCCGAGCCGTATTTGGCTATCTCGGAAAGAGCCTTGGATTCCTCGGAATCGGTAGCTTTATCGGTATATTCCTTGGGAAGCGAGGACGTGGGCATCTTTTCTGCGGGTGTTGTGGGGTAGATGCCGTTTGCGTCGGGCTCTCCAAGGGGAACCATTCTGTCGAAAATGGTGGAATAATTTGAAAGCTTTGAGGCATCATCGTTATGACCGAACTGGATAAAGAGGAAGTCGCCCTCCTTTATCGTGTCCTCGATGGAGTTGCCTCCGTTCTGTGAAAAGGAGTATTTGTAGTCGGGATCGTCGATATTGAAAAGTCTGCCCTCGTTGATGAATGAGCGGGAGCTTCTGCCGCCCTGAGCCGCGTTTACAACGGTTATGCTTTCGTCAAGGAAGAGGGAGAGGAACTGTCCCCAACCGCCAATGTATTGCGCGTCCTCGTAGGTCTTGACGGTGGAGTCACCTGCAAGGAAGATGGTTGGAGTTGCATCGTTTCTGATAATGGGATCATCTCCTCCATCGCCGCTTGTTGACGAAGAGGATGGGGTGGTTGCCCTCGTGCCGATGCCCAAAAATTCAAGCAATGAGCAGGACGTTGCAAAGATCATAGCTGCGAGGATGAGTGCTAATAGTTTAAGATAACGTCTTTTCATTTCATTTACCTCGTTTCATTATTTGGTAATTCCATTATCTCACAAATTTTCTTTATTGTCAATAAAAAAACGCCGTTCGGCGCTTTAATATTACAAAATAAAAAGGACATTCGAGAAAACGCGGTTACCGGTGGTGGAGGTTTAGCTGCCGTTTTGCGATAAAAGGGCAGGGGGTCACCGGAGCGATTTGAGGAGAGAAAAAATTAAAAAAAACAAATCCAAATCTCCGGCTGTAACGTACGTTTTCTCAAATGTTTAGATATGTTACAAAATTATAAAGCAATTAAGCTTACATATATTATATAGGAAATTAATTGAAAAATCAAGTGTGTTTTTGAATAAAATGTGTTTAAAATGTTGTTAAATTGTAAACTTTTACTCATTTTTTGATAAAAATTTCAAAATTTCCCTCATAGCGCGGCTTGAGGCGACCTTGCGGATATACTCTCTGTCGCGGTGGCGCGAGATATGGACGCGCGTTGCGTACTCCGTATTTTCCGCTGAAAGACCGACGAATACCGTGCCAACGTCACAGCCCGTTGCAGGGTCGGGCGTAGGACCTGCTTCTCCCGTTACTGAAACAGCGATATCCGTTTTAAGCTTTTCTCTTGCGCCGCGAGCCATCTCTATTGCGGTCTGACCTGATACGGCGGTGTGCCTTTCAAGAGTTTCGGGTGAAACACCGAGAAGGCTCATTTTTGCTTCGTTTGAATAAGTAATGATGCCGCCCGTAAAGACCGCGGATGAGCCTGCAACGTCGGTTATTCTTTTTCCGAGATATCCGCCCGTGCAGCTTTCGGCGACGGAGAGGGTGAGCCCCTTTTCTTTAAGGGTGCTAACGAGCAATTTTTCTATATTTTCGGCATCAAGCGCGTAGATATAAGGACCTACGGGGCTGTTTTTGACCTTTTCGATCATTTCCTCGCACATTTTTTCGCCCTCCGCTTCGCTTTCTGCGAGCGCGCCGACACGCAATCTCATCTCGCCCTCCTTGGCATAGGGGGCAAGTGTGGGATTAGTGCTATCCTGCATAAGGGTCAGAAGATGGGTCTCGACCTCGCTCTCGCCCATACCCATTATGTGGATATTGTGGCAGACAAGCACCTTGTCACTCATCTGTCGCAAGCGGGGATATACGAAATCGGAGAACATCGGCTTCATTTCAAAGGGCGGGCCGGGAAGGAGAACGACCACGTTTTTGCCGTTGTCGATGAAAATTCCGGGGGCGGTGCCCGTTTTATTCGGAATTGGGAGCGCGCCGAGGGGGATGTCCGCCTGCTTTGCGTTGTTTTCGGGCATTGGGCGTCCCCAAGAGGCGAAAAATTCCTCAATTTCAGCAAGTATTTTCTCATCGCGGACCATCGGGAGTCCCAAAAGGGATGCGACGGTCTCCTTTGTCAGGTCGTCGTACGTGGGACCGAGTCCGCCCGTTAGGATCAGCAGGTCTGCGTTGTGTAGCGCGTCGGATGCCGCTTTTTTAAGCCTTTCGGGATTGTCGCCCACCACACTTGTGTGATAGACGGAAATTCCGAGGCGCGCAAGCTCCTGCGAGATGTATGCGGCGTTTGTGTTTACGACCTCTCCGAGCAGCAGCTCCGTGCCGACGCAGAGGATCTCGGCGGTTTTGATTTTCATATG
The DNA here is from genome assembly GCA_017483195.1 of Clostridia bacterium. Taxonomy (GTDB): domain Bacteria; phylum Bacillota; class Clostridia; order Oscillospirales; family CAG-272; genus RGIG4608. The sequence goes on along the minus strand of JAFULR010000011.1, from coordinate 11,105 downwards.
GTTCTCCTTTGTGGGATTTAGGTTGTTTGATATGGCTTCGCACTGTGTTCGCACCGCGCTTTGAGCTGATGAAAAAGTTAGTGGATTTGGACCTACTTTTTTCGAGAAAAACCTACTTTTTTGAGGAAAAAGTAGGCAAAAACCTTTTTATAAGGCTTCGCGCAATAGACATTTTGTTTGTGCTAAATCCACTTGATCCGCGCAAATTGAAGGATGCCGACTCCGTAAGGAGTCATCCTCGAGGGAGCAACGCGACCGAAGGATCTTGCGCGGAGTACAGACTAAATCTGCACAAATTTTCGATAAAACACGGGTGTTTTATCGGTTTTGAAGCATCAATTCCTCCCTTACGTGCGAGCACGACGGTCGGTATTGCTTCTTCAAAACTACGAAAAATCAAATTTTGAATTTGATTTTTCTAAAATTTGCTTTGTGAGTGCGCACAAACTCGTAGGGGGGCACTCCGTGCACCCGCCGTTATTCTCAACGTAGGGCGACCGTCTTGCTCCCGCCGGTTTGCAGGGAAAGGTTACTTCACCTATGGAAAGTCACAAAGACTCCTTCGTAGATCCCGGCACGTTGTGCGGGTTTTGCATCGGCTCGCTTCGATTGATTGTTATGATGCGTTAAAAAAGTGCAGGGCTCCCTCAGCAAAACTTCGCTACGCTCAGGATGACGTATAGCCGTGGGGTTCGTGCGGTGGGCGTCCGTATTCGTGGGAAAAGTTACTTTTGCTTTGAAACTCTCCCACCACCACTTCGTGGTCCCCCTCCCTCGACAGAGGGAGGCAAGTTTTCTTTTGTTGCCCTCACTCGTAGGGGTCGGCGTCCACGACGACCCGTGTTTGAGGAAAAGCAACTTTTGTTTTGAAACAATCCCTCCGTCAAAATTTGAAAATTTTGACACCTCCCTTTACACAAGGGAGGCTTGGGTTGGTGCGTTTCTGCACAAACTCGTAGGGGCACTCCGTTTACCGTGAACATTATCCCAGCGCGTCATCCTGAGCGAGGGCAACGCCCGAGACGAAGTTTTGCTGAGGGAGCGCAAGCGAGCCGATGCAAAACCGAGGAGCGACAGCGAAGATGGGATCTACGAAGAAGTCTTTGTGACTTTCCATAGGCAAAGTTACTTTTCTTTTAAAAAAGGAACTACACCCGTCAGCGGAACTAACGAGCAAGCTCGTGAGTTCAATGCCACCCTCTTCTGCGGAAGAGGGATAATGTAAGGTGATGTTTTGTGTGTAGCCGTGGGGTGCGGTAGTGTTAACATATGTGCGGAACTAATGATTATATTTTAGTATTATATTTCAATTATACATCAATTTTTCTGCAAAATCAATTAAATACTTGAAAAAAGGGGAGAAAAAGTGTATAATTTTAGTACAGCTTTTGAAGGGGGTCAGAGAGATGGCGAAATGTCTTATGTGTCCGCGCGGTTGTGCGGTGGATAGGAATTCGGGCGAGCGCGGATTTTGCGGCGCGTCGAACGAATATATCATTGGCTCTGCCGATCTTCATTTTTGGGAGGAGCCCTGCATCAGCGGTAGGAATGGATCGGGCGCGATCTTCTTTTCGGGCTGTAATTTAAGGTGCGTATTTTGTCAGAACCGCGATATAAGTCGCGCAGTTTTGGGTAAAAAATATACCGAGAGTGAGCTTATTGCAAAAATGCTTGAGCTTCAAAGCAGGGGCGCGCACAATATCAATCTTGTTACCGCCACGCCGTATGCTTTCTTTATTGCAAGGGCTCTTGAAAAAGCTAAAAAAGAGGGGTTAAGCATCCCGATAGTTTACAATTGCGGCGGATATGAGAGTCTTGACACGTTGCGCGCGCTTGACGGACTTATTGACGTCTATTTGCCCGATTTCAAATATTTTGATGAAAATTTAGCGAGATCGTATTCTGCCGCGCCCGACTATGCAAGGATTGCGGGTGAGGCAATCTGTGAGATGCACCGTCAGGTCGGAAAATTAGTGCTTGACGAAAAGGGGATTGCTGTGCGCGGACTGATCGTGCGCCACTTAGTCCTGCCCGCGTGCCGAGAGGACTCGAAGGCAGTTTTGAAATACATATCGGAAATTCTGCCCGCCGCTGAGGTCACTCTTTCACTTATGCGTCAATACACGCCCGATTTTGCGGATGCGGATGCTCCAAAAAATCTCAAAAGGCGTCTTACGAGCTTTGAATACGATGACGTGCTTGATTACGCGCTCTCCCTTGGCTTTGACGGCTTTTCGCAGGGCAGGGAGTCCGCTAAAAAGGAGTTTACTCCGAGATTTGATAAATAGATCGAAAAAATAAAAAAGTGCCGACTCGTTCGAGTCGGCACTTTAATTTTTATTTATTGAGATTATTTGAGTCGCTTGCAGCCTTGCCGCCAACGAATCCGCTGATCATTGACTGCATATCAAGTCCGGTTGCCTCTTTAACTCCCTCAAAGATCTGATTTGTGGAGGACATAACGTCCTTCATAAGCTTAGTTGAATTACCGTCGCCGTACATAACGATCTTATCGGTCTTAGCAAGGGGCTCTGCGGCGTTTTTAACGATCTCGGGAAGAGCTGCGAGGTACATCTCAAGAACGGATGCTTCGCCCATCTTCTTTTGAGCCTCTGCCTTCTTTTCAATAGCCTCAGCCTCTGCAAGTCCCTTTGCACGGATACCCGCAGCCTCCTGCTCCATTGAATATTTAAGAGCCTCAGCCTCCGCCTTACGGGCGATCGCAGCCTGCTCGGCTTCGATCCTGCTTGCCTCAGCCTCTTTGGTTCTGCGGATAAGGTCAGCTTCAGCCTCGCGCTCAAGCTTATACTTCATAGCGTCAGCCTGCTTACGGATCTGCGCGTCAAGCTCTCTTTCCTTGATCGCTATGCGCTGCTCGGCAAGCTCTGCCTCCTTGGCAGCCTTTGCGATATTCGCGTTTTCTGTCTCGATCTCGATGGTCTTTCTCTGTGACTGGTGCTGAATAGCGTAAGCCGCGTCCGCTTCTGCGCGCTTGATGTCGGCTTCCTTCTGCATTTCGGACTGCGCGATTGAGAGATCTGCGTTCTGTCTGGCGATAGCCTTATCTACCTCTACCTGCACCTTATTGGTCTCCTGGCGAGCCTGAGCCTCTGCGATGGAGATGTCTCTCTGCGCGTTAGCCTTTGCTATCTGAGCGTCCTTGCGGATCTTCTCAACGTTGTCGATACCGAGATTTTCAATTGTATTTGCGCTGTCGGTAAAGTTCTGAATGTTGAAGTTTACTACTTCAATACCGAGCTTTTCCATATCGGGAACTACGTTTTCGGTTATCTTCTTTGCAACGCCCTGTCTGTCCTGAACCATATCCTTAAGTCCTACGGCACCGACGATCTCACGGAGGTTACCCTCCATAACCTGAGTAACGATAGCTATGATCTCAGCGGTATTCTTATTGAGCAACGCTTCTGAGGATTTTTCAAGCATTGCGGGGTCGGAGGAGATCTTTACGTTTGCAACACCGTCCACGCGAACGTTGATAAATTCGTTAGTTGGGATCGACTCGGACGTTTTGATGTCGATCTGCATTACTCTCAAGGAGAGCTTATCGACTCTCTCAAAGAAGGGAATGTGCCAGCCCGCTTTACCAACGAGTATTCTCTTGGGTCCGAGACCGGAAATTATGTAAGCCTGGTCGGGCGGAGCTTTGAGATATCCGACCGCAACGAATAATATTGCCAGAAGAATTATAACGGCAACAACAATGATTGGAATGAATGGCATAATTATTCTCCTTTTCAGTTTTAGTGTTTTTCTTCGGGGAGAACCCCCAAATAATATCAAAAATTAAGCTTCGGGATCAACGGGGATCATAATGCTTGCGCCGTCGCCGTTCATAACGGTGGGAAGCTTGCCGTCCCATTTAGCAAGGTATTCCATATATTTTATGTAATCCGTGATGAGTGCGATCTCTTCTTCGCTCTTTCCTGCGAAGTCGATTGTGTATTCGATCACGGCAATACCGTCCTCGTTTACGCCCTCGCTCTCGATTATATTAAATCCGAGCGCACGGGCGATCTCGACGGATTTGAGCTGAATGGATATTGCCTCTGCGCGCGCAAGCTCTACCTGCGCGTCGCGCTGAGCCTCAGCCGCGATAAGCTCTGCCTGAGCTGCACCCTCAGCCTTCTGAATTGCCGCCTTAGCCTCTGCCTCTGCGGCAGCGATCTTCATTTCGTTCTCGTACTCCGCCTGAAGCTTCTTCTGCTCTGCGATCATCTTTTCCTCAACAGCCTTTTCGAATGCGGTTGAGAAATCAATATTTGTGAGAACTACGGTTGATACGTTTACAAAATATTCATCCGTGATCGCTCCGATGATAGCGTCTTCAACTCTCGGCGACATAGAAGCACGGTCGGAGATGATATCCATAGCCTTGTAGGATGAAAGCACGGATTTGGTCTTTTCTACGGCGATTGCCTCAATCCTGCTCTCAAGCGCGTCAAGATTACCGTATTGCTTTGCGATCTCGATTGCCTTTTCGGTTGAGATCTGGAACTGGAGGGTCATGGCGATATCCATGGTCTGCGCGTCGCTTGAATAAGCCTGTGTGGTTATCTCAACATTCTGAACCTTTGCGTCATAGTAATCATACTGCTCTGTGATCCAAAGGTCAAAGTGCATACCCGCGGTCTTTACGGCGCGAGCCTCACCCATGTGTTTAACTACTGCGATCTCGCCCGTTTCAACAATGTGAATTGACATGGGAACTATGCAGAGCGCGATTGCAAAAATTACCGCAAGAGCCGTGGGAATTACGGGAAGCTTGCCCGTGGAATTCTTTTTCTTGCCCGCGAAAATCGCGAAAACAACTGTGCCGGCAACAAGTGCCAATGAAATAAGTAAAACGATCATAATTTTAAATCCTTTCTTCGTTTTCTTTTGATGCTTTTATTATACAGCAAAAATTTATGCTTGTAAAGGGTAAAAGGTGCAAAATAGAGTGCCAAAATGCTACTACGGGTGCAAAATATACGATGTTTATTTGTATTTTTGAAGTTTGGTGGGAGAGATTGCAAGGGAAGGATACTTTTGTTTTAAAACTCTCCATCCGGCTCGCAGGCTCGCCACCTCCCTCGACAGAGGGAGGCGAGGGTTGGTGCGCTCATTCAAATGAGTGCGTCGCCGTGGAACTCCACGTCCATATGTCATCCTGAGCGAGCGGCTCGCCGCGAGACGAAGTTTTGGAAGTGGAGCATCGCGGAACGGACAAAACCTGCACTTGTGCAGGGATCTACGAAGAAATCTGTGCTACCCCTTCAATTCAAAGATATATTTTCGTATTACTTGGGATTTCGTGAGAAGGAAAAGTAACTTTGCCTTTGAAAAGTCACAAAGACTCCTTCGTAGATCCCATCGTCGCTGTCGCTCCTCGTTTTTGCATCGGCTCGCTTGCGCTCCCTCAGCAAAACTTCGCTACGCTCAGGATGACGTATAGCCGTGGTGGTTGCGGTAGGCGAAAATCTCGGTTTCGCGCCGAATGCTTGCATTTGTGGAACCCGCGCGTCATCCTCGAGGGAGCAACGCGACCGAAGGATCTTGCGCGGTGCACAGACTCGTAGGGGGCGGCGCCTACGACGACCCGTGTTTGTGGGAAAGTAACTTTGCCTATGGAAAGTCACAAAGACTCCTTTGTAGATCCCTGCACGTTGTGCAGGTTTTGTCCGTTTCGCTTTGCTGCACTACCAAAACTTCGTCTCGCTAATGCTCGCTCAGGATGACGTCTCTGAACGATATTTGCGGTAGTGCAATTATTAGCTCGGGTCGTCGGGGTAGCGAAGCGGCACGAGCGCAATGAATAACAGTCCGGGGGACTGTTAGAACGCGAGTGGACCGAGCCCGCAGGCGAGACCGCAGACCCCTACACAAGTTAGTGCGTAGCCGTAGGGTTTGTTTTTTGAATTTTGCATTTAGCGGGTGCACGGAGTGCCCCCCTACACGAGTTGGTGCATAGCCGTTTTGCGTTATATATGGCTACCCACACAGTAGCAAATTGCAGATTTTGCGAATGTATGAGCAAAATCGTTATGAAGGATGCCAAGATCCTTCGCTGCGCTCGAGGATGAGGGCACAAGTGCCGCGAATGCAAGCATTCGTCGCGGAGTCGGCATCCTTCAATTTGCGCGGATTTAGTGGGCTTAGTGCGGACTATATGGCTACTGGGCGAAGCGCCATAAAAGTTTTTTGGTTCTTTTTTTCAAAAAAGAACGATCCTTAACTAACTAACATAAAAAACCACCTCTTGCGAGGTGGTTTTGGGTTTATACAATTTCGATGCCGTTAAGGAGCGCGCACTTAGGACCGTTGTAGTCCTCATAGGTGGTCGCTTCGTTTGAGAGGCGCATATTCGCGATAGCGGTGCTGAGCTTACCGCTGATGGAGATTCCCGTTACGGGGATCTCGCGCTCGCCGTTGAAATAGTAGCCGAGACGTACCTCGCCGCCGATATAATCGTTATAGATATCGACCTGGAGTCCCGACATTGACGCGCATCTGAAATAGGGCGCTTTTTCTTTTTCCTCGTCGGTAAGAGTTCCGCACGCGAGGGATATACAGCCGAGGTTTCCGGTGGGAGCTTCGCCGAGATACTGAGCAAATCTCGTGCCGCCCCAAAGAGCCACTCCAACACCGTCCTTGATTATCTCACGGTCAACAAGTGTTACGCCGTCGCCGTCAAAGGCGGATGAACGAACGCTGCCTATGATCCTGCCGCGCATTGAGAGAGTAAGGCGGTCGCCCTGCGCGTCCTTCTGGATATCGTCACCTACGGAGAACGCGTTTGAGTGCTGATATACGGAAGAGAAATTAAGGCTTCCGATATAATTGCCCACGAGCTGCTCAAGCTCGGGAGCATCCAGAACAACGGGGCAAACGAGCTTCTCCACGGGGGGCTTTGCCTCGTATCTGTCACGAACCTCGCGCATTCTTTTTGAAATCTCCGCGGTAATTGCTTCACGGTCAAATTCCGTGAAATTATACTGCTCGTAAAGCTCAACGCTCTCCTCGCCGTTAAAGGTGGGGATGGTCTCGACCATAGCGCGATATTTTATCTGTGTTTTATCGATGCCGCGGCTGTTCTTTACGGTCACTGTATCGCGATATACGAATATTTCGGTCGCGTTGAGCGAGCCGCCCTCTGTGCAGTCGGCTTCAAATACCGCTTCTGCGATAAGGGATGCGAGCTTGCGGGGGTCGTAGTCTGCAAAATTTGAATTTGCCGAGTACTCTCCGCTTTCATTTTCAGGCAGGGAATAGCTCTGATTTGCGATAATGCCCGCTTTTTTCTTTGCTTTTTCGATCTCTTCCGCTATCTTTTCATCATTATAGGATGAATATACGGAAAAGCTCGCTTCACCGAGAGCGCCGTCTCGCGCCACGTAAACCGTTACCTTAAGATCGGTAGTATCGGTGCTTCTTACTGTTTCAAGGCTCTTGTGGACGAAGAAAAGCTCCGTTGACTCCGTTCTTGCGGAATTTACCTTCCAATCGGATATTCCGCTTGTGCTTTTAAGTATATTTATAACTCTGTTCATCATGCCAATTTCACCCTCACCTTCAATGCGGGTCCGCCGTCGGAAACGCGCACCCATTCCTTATAGCCCTTACCGCAGCTTCCTGCGCCTATGATCTTGAAATCGTCGGAAACCATTGAGATGGACTTGAGAAGCTCGGGTACGCTTCCGCTCATTACCACGGGGGAAACGTAGTTATCTGTGAGCTTGCCGTCGATTATCTCGATTCCGTATTCGGCGGTGCATTGGATCTGCCAATTCTTGGGGTCCTCCATACCGTTATTAGTTTCAAAAAGCATATAGCCGTGCTTTATGGATGCTATCATATCCTCAAGCTTATCCTTACCGGGAGAGAAAAAGGTGTTCGTCATACGGGAGTATGCCTTTCTTTTGTACGACTGACGGCGACCGTTACCCGTGGGCTCCGTGCCAAGCTCGGTTGCGGAAACGAGGTCTGAGATGCCCGCAACGAGTATTCCGTCCTTGATTATCTGCGTATCGTGAGCTAAAACTCCGTCGTCGTCAAAGAAATATGATGCCGTGGAGAAGGTAGCCGCCGCGCCGTCGTGCATATTGCAGATGGGGGATGCTACGTAGTCGCCGACGTAATGCTTTGCGAGCGCTCTGTCCTTAACGAACTGATCCATCTCAACGCCGTGACCGAACGCCTCGTGAGCGATAAGTCCCGAGATGGATGGGTCTGTGATAACGTCGTAAACACCGGGTACTATGGGCTTTGCGTTTGCAAGCTTTTCGCATTTTTCCACGAGTCTGTCAAGGTGTGAGGGCATCTCGGAAAGAGCCTCGCTCATAAGGTTGGAATAAGTGCCTTCGCGCGCCATAACCATTTTACCGCCGTCGCGGTAAACTCCCACAGCCATAACGTTTACCCAGGAATAGAACTGATCAAGCTCGCGGTTTTTGGATATGAACAGCTTTGAAACGGTGAAGGGCATAACCGCAACCATTGCGTTAAGAAGCTTGTCGCTCTTTGAAAGAATGGCGTCGCGTATCTCCGTGCATTTTGCAAGAAGCTCCTCATCGGAGTAGTTATCAAAATCGCATTCACGCGAGAACGATCTTACCATTGGCTCGTCTGCGGGGAGATCTACGGAGATCTCTTTATCAATAAGCGAGTCCTCCACCTTTACGGAATCGGCTATCCTCTTCGCAAGCGCGGGGATATCGCCCGTGATATCGTCAAGTGAATATTCAAAGAAGGCGCGACCGTTATGCATCTTTACAACGAAGCCGCATTCAGCCGCTCCGCCCTCGCCGATATCCGAGGTGTTACGGTTAACGCGGATGGCACTTGATTTTACATCGGAGCCAAGCACCGTTACATATGCAAAGCTCTTGCCAAGCTCCGCTACGAGTGCGCGGCACGCATCCCTTCTTGAATTTAAAAATTCAGAAAAATTCATTTTATTACCTCCTTGGTGAAAAATAATACGAATTAATTTTATCACCTTCGGTTGGCTTTTTCAAGGTTTTACAAAAAATATTCACGTATTTTTAAAATTTATATTGTAAATTTTATTAAAAAATGGTACAATATGCAGGATAATGAAATTTTTATGTAAAGGAAACCGAAATGAGTTACAACGAAACCAAGGACAGAAATGAAACCATGAAGCTTGTTTGCGTGCTCAGCCTTTTGCTGCTGATATTGCTTTTGCTTTCACTGTATCTTATGAATAATCTTGAATATCCGACGGCGAATACCGAGCCGAAAACACAGTATATGGAGCTTCCCACTCTTGAAAACATGTCTTTGTCGGGTGCAAAGCAGGTACTTGACGCGCTTGATATCTCCTACGAGGTGATTCCCACGCAGTCGCGCGTTGCTAACCGCGTTGAAAAAATAGAGTACCTTGGCAAGGAGGAGGACGGCAAAAAGCTTTATGAGATCGGCACAACAGTCAAGCTCCACGCAAACGAGGTTGGCGCTGACAAGGTGATCTATCTCACCTTTGACGATGGGCCGATGGTCAGATACAATCTTGATATGACGGTGTATTACACAACCGAGGAGTTGCTCGACGTTCTTGACGAATACGGAGTGAAGGCTACGTTCTTCCTTGCGGGATATCAGATGGTAAAGAGTGACAGATCTCATTTTGTAAATGAGCTTTACAAAAAGGGACATCTTATCGCGTGCCACAGCTACAGCCACGATTTTGGAAAGATATACGATTCGACCAACGATTTTATTGCCGACGTGAAGGAATTTGAATCGGCTCTTGAAAATATATTGGGCAAGGAAAAATATAACTCGATCGGAAAATACATACGTTTCCCCGGCGGAACGAATAGCAACGGAGTTATTTCGGGCGACGAATCGCTTGAATATATCAATGCTATAAGGGGAGAGGGCTACAAGGTTTACGATTGGACACTCCTTACCAATGACGCGGACGACCATTACCGTCTTGCGGGCGAGAGCGACAAGGATTATTTTATGCGTTCGATGAAGAACGGACTTGAAGGCGCAAAGGGCAAAAACAAGCCCCTCATCCTTCTGATGCACGATAAAATGGAAATGACCGACGTGCTTCCCGATATTCTCGATTATCTTATCGGAGAGGGCTATTACTTCGACACGCTTGAAAATTGCCCCGAATACACAACTGCTGAATAAAAAAACGAAAAGTCCCTTAGGCTGGTTCTCATAAGGATGTTTACCAAATTGTAGGGGTCGACGTCCTCGGCGACCCGCAACAAACAAATTTCTGCAGAGATGTTGTTTTCTCTGCAGATTTGTGTTATAATGGGATGGGTGATAAAAGTGGATGAACTTAAAAAGAGAAAAACACCGAGATATCAAAGTTTTGATTACAATAGTGTTGGAGTATATTTCATAACGATTTGCACGCAAAATAAGCGAAGCATCCTATCTCGCGTTGTAGGGACAGGCGTCCTCGACTGTCCGCAAATCGAATTAACCCAATACGGAGAAATTGCGGATAAATACATCAAACAATTAAATGATTTCTATGAACATTTGTCGGTCGAAAAATATGTCATAATGCCTAACCACATCCATTTTTTGCTTTGGGTAAAGGAAAATAAGACCGATAACGGATAGTCGAGGACGCCTGTCCCTACAAATATTGAAAGAGCCAATAGCGTATGCTCTCAATTTGTATCGACATTCAAGCGTTTTTGCAATAAGGAGTATGGCGAAAACATTTGGCAAGCTCGTTTCAACGACCATATAATTCGTAATCGCGATGACTATGAGGAACATGTAAAATATATCTATGAAAACCCAATTCGTTGGTACTACGATGAATTGTACACAGGAGAATAAGGTGTATGGGCTTTGCCCGATGCCTTTGTAATACAAAGGCGAAACCGGCGATAAACAAAAGGAGAAAAGAATAATGAATAACAGTGTATCAAATTGGATTGATAAAGTTTTGGATCAAGAAATCCCAATACTGTTGTAGCTTTCTGCTTTAATCTTTACGAGGAATCCGATGGTAGCTGGGCAATGGAATTGGTTGGAACAGAACGCTTTGACCCCGAAGACGAGGGCTGGGCATGCGACGAATTGACCGATTTTGGATCACG
>JAFULR010000010.1 GCA_017483195.1 Clostridia bacterium | reverse complement strand
TTTATTAGAACCGCTTGCCTTGCAAGCTCTGCCTCGTCTTTCTTTCATTAGACCTTCGGCTCCTTCTTCTAAGAATATGCGTTCCCACCTTCTTATACTGTCCTTATACCGTTCTTCTTCCGAACGACTTTTTGCATCAAAATGCTTCCTCGCTGTTTCACGGTATCCAAGATGGTGTTCTCGCATATCCATTATAACACCTATCTTAAATTCTGTCGAGTACCTTTTTTGCTTTGACCCCTTCTTTGCCATAAAAAATATGCACCTCCAAAAGTGTCTAACTTTTGGGGTGCATATCAAAACAGGGCGGTTTGTTTATTAGTTGACCCTCGGATTGTACTTTTTTCGAAAAGTTAGTTAGATTATAGACCTACTTTTTTGAGGAAAAAGTAGCCGGCAACCCCCAAAACTCGACTGCGCTCGTTTCGGGGAACCCCGGCGCGCAAAAAAGCTTAATGGAGCTACGCGCAATAGACATTTTGTTTGTGCTAAATTCACTTAATCCGCGCAAATTGTGTTGCACCGCGCCTCGCGTCACAACACATAACGATTTTGCTCATACATTCGCAAAATCTGTAATTTGCTACTGTGTGAATAGCCACGCAAAACAGCTACACTCATACTTGTGTAGGGGGGCACTCCGTGCACCCGCGAAATGCAAACCCCACGGCTACGCACTAATTATGAGTGCATACCAATCAAGCCTTCCCCTGAGGGTAGCGAAGCGGCACGAGCGCAATGAATAACAGTCCAGTGGACTGTTAGAACGCGAGTGGACCGAGCCCGCAGGCGAGACAAGGGGGGGGACGGAAAAAGCCTTCGGCGTTTTCAGGGTGGATGAGGAGGCCAAAGTCTGTACAAACAATCGGCTTTCTCCTTAAACCCGTAGGGGCGCGCTTTGCGCGTCCGAGCAAACATCCGCCCACCGCGAACGCCCCGTCTGTACGTCATCCTGAGCGTAGCGAAGTTTTGCTGAGGGAGCCCTGCAAGTTCTAACGAATTATAGCAATCAATCGAAGCGAGCCGATGCAAAACCCGTGCCTCGCACGGGGATCTACGAAGGGGTCTTTGTGACTTTCCATAGGCAAAGTTACTTTTCCCACGGATACGGACGCACACAGTGCGCCCCTACCGAGTTTGTGCAGAAGCCACCACTCCCAAGCCTTCCCCAGCGGGGAAGGGGGACCGCTCGCGGTGGATGAGGAGAGCAAAGTCTGTACAAACAATCGGCTTTCTCCTCAAACCCGTAGGGGCGCGCTTTGCGCGTCCGAGCAAACACCCGCCCACCGCGAACACCCCCCAACACGTCATTCTGAGCGCAGCGAAGTTTTGCTGAGGGAGCCCTGCAAGTTCTAACGAATTATAGCAATCAATCGAAGCGAGCCGATGCAAAACCCGTGCCTCGCACGGGGATCTACGAAGGAGCCTTTGTGACTTTCTATAGGTGAAGTTACTTTTCCCTCAAACACGGACGCACACAGTGCGCCCCTACGAGTTTTTGTGAACCGCAACAAAGCCTCCCTTGTGCACGGGGTTCCCCGAAACGAGTGCAGTCGAGTTTTTGGGGTTCGCGTAAAGGGAGGTGGCGAGCCTGCGAGCCGGAGGGATTGTTTCAAAGGCAAAGTTACTTTCCTGCAATCGGCGGGAGTAAACCCCCGCCCTACGTTAAGGCCAACGGCGGCTACACGGTACCCCCTACAAGTTTGCGCGCCGCGCAGACGAACTCCCAAAATCGCACAAAAAAATAGCATCAATTTGATGCTATTTTTTAAGAATTATATTCAACCTCAAAGCTTGAAAATCCGCTCGATTTAACGATGGTTCCATCCTCGAAGGTCCACATAGCCTCAACACCGTCAAGGGACTCTATAATCGCCATTCCCTCTTCAAGTGGCATGCAGAACAGCGCAGTCGAAAGACCGTCGCCCATTCCTGAATGCTTACATATAATTGAGACCGCCACGAAATAATCCGCAGGCATAAGCGTTTCACCGTCGATAATGTGATGATATTCGTTGCCGTTTTTGTCCAAAAAATATCTTTGATACGATCCGCTTGTAACAACGGCTTCACCGGCAAGTCCTATATACGCAGTATAGCTCTCGTCAATGTCAAGCCCGGGATTTTCAATGCCCGCCATCCATTTTTCGCCGTTTCCCTTTGCTCCGACCGTGCGGATATTTCCGCCCACGTTGAGAACGTAACCCGTTATTCCGCGTTCCTCAAGCATCTTAGCAACCATCTCAACGGCATAGCCCTTTGCGATAGCTCCAACATCGAGCTTCATTTCGGGATCGGCAAGAAAAACAGTGCAGTTTTCCTCGTCAATTATGAGATCGTTAATGTCCGTATGCTCCGCCGCCGCTACAAGCGCATCCATGGGAGGGATCTCACCAACGCCGAAATTCTCATCCGCCTCTTCCCTGTAATCGTGCCAGATCGAAAGCACGCTACCCATCGCGATATTCATTTTTCCGTTAGTCAACTGATACATTTCCTTCGCGTAAAGGAGCATATCGATGATTTTTCTATCCACCGTAATAACACGGTGCTCGCCGCTGTAAAGCTTGTTGATCTTATAAAGGTTTTCAACACCTTCGTATCGGTTGTAAATATCAAAAAGCTGATGATAGGTTTTAAGCTCCGCGCAGATCTGGTCCGCGATCGCCTGAAATTCCTCACCCGTCTCGGCATATCCGGAAATCGTTGTAACGGTATCAAAATAGCCGAACGCGTTTGTGGTAAATCTCGTAAGCTCGGGCTCATCCTCCTCGCGAATCAAAATCACCGCAATGAGTGTGACCACCACCAAAAGCAACGCGATAAGCGTGATGATAATTTGTTTTTTACTCATTATAACCTCATAATTTAAGAAAAGGGAGAAAAATCTCCCTTTTCAATATGCAAAATTATTAATTATCTTGCGTTTGTAACAGACTCAGCAACTACTGCGTTGATACCGCCAATGTAGATTGTGCAATCTGCTTCAAGAAGAGCGTCATCAGCTACGAGGCCTTCGATCTCAGCTGCTGTCTTGCCTACAACGTGCTCGGAGTAAGCCTTGGACTGAAGGTACCATTCAAGAGATACGTCATCACCGTTCTTGTCAACGTGTGCTGCATCCATACCGTATGTTTCCTTAAGCTCTCTCTTTGTCATGAATGTGTTGTTCTTATCAGCCTGACCTGCGAATGTACCAACTGTTGCCAAAACAACCTCGCCGTCCTCAACAGTGATGTTGGGCTGGTATGCATCGTTAACTGTAGCAACAACCTTACCGCCGATAACAACGGAAGCTGCGAACTCAACGTTCATCTTAACAAGGTAGTTCTCTTCATCCTCTGCGGAAGAGCTGTCGTTTGCGCTGTTTATGCCAAGACCGAGTGTGAATGTCTTATCTGTTTCGAAGGACATGCCCTGCTCGTCCTTGCAAGCCTTAACAACTGCTGCCTTGAAATCAACGATATCCATTGTGCATCCTGCAGAAAGAACAGGATCGTTGGAAACCCAGTGAGAACCGTTCTGAACTACTGTAAGAGCTTCAACCTCTGCAGCTGTCTTACCAACTACGAATGCTTCGAAAGCCTTAGCCTGCTCGTACCATTCCTTGCCGATAGGAGAAGCGGGCTTCATATTGTAGCCTTCCTTAAGCTCCATCTTTGTTTCAAGTCTTGTAAATACTACTTCCTCTTCGTCCTCGTCAAAGCCATACTTGTTCTGAGCAACGTCAAGACGGCAAGCAACGATCTTTCCGTCCTTGTCAAGAACTACTGTAGCAACTGTTGCGTTGCTTTCTGTAGCAGAATGACCGCCGAATGCAACACCCATACCAAGCTTGTATGTCTGTGTCTGAGGAGCGGGCTTCTTTGTTGGTGTAGTTGTTGTGGGATCGGAATTATTGCCTGCAAGAGCAACACCGAGAACAACTGCAAGTACAACTACTACTGCAACGATTGCAATAATTAATACTTTCTTGTTTTTCATTTTTAATATACCCCTTTTTTTATTTTATTAGGCATAAGCCACCTTGTATTATACCAAATATTTCACATTTGTCAATAGCTATTCGCAAATGTTCACAAAAATTTTTCTCTTTTATATTTCAAATTTCGATATTCTCTTAATAACGAAGCCACCAAGAAGCCCTACGAAGATACCCGAAACAGTACCCGTAATACTCAAAACTATCATATAATATCCTATCTGTGTCGTTTGCATAAGAAGCATTGCTACAAGTATCTGACCGATGTTATGCGCAAGCGCACCCGCAACGCTGACACCCAAAGATGAAAAGGAATCGATCCTTTTAAGTAATATCATGACCGCAAGGCTGAGCGCAGCACCTGCAACACTGTACCAGAACATGGTAATGTTTCCAAAAAGAATACTTGATATCACTATGCGAATAAACGAAACCGCAATTGCCTCTTTTGTTCCGATGCGATAAAGCACGAGCATTATCGCGATATTCGGAAGTCCCATTTTAATGCCGGGAACACCCGTAAATAGCGGGCCTATCAGCATTTCCACATACGAAAGGAGCAACGCGACCGATGTAAAAAGTGCCAAGAGCGTTATTCTCTTTATTCTTTTTCTGTTATCTCTCACGACGTCCTCCTTACATTATTATATCGGGGCCCTCGCCCTCTTTTCCGCCAATAATGGCGATCACTACACCGTGTTCCTTGCAGAGAATACTCTCTCCCCTGTAGGAGATCGGCTTTTTATTTGTGCATTTATTAAAATAAGTGTCCGCGCCGGGGCAGTTCGCCTCTCGAACGTAGGCTTTTCCACCTTCAATTACAAGAATATTGTAATCGTCACCCGATCTTATCTCGATCACTTGATCCTTTGAAAGAGAATACGTGCCATAAAGCTTGCCGTCAATCTTGACCTCAACCGCGCCGCCCTCTTCTCTGAAAAGAAGCATCGCGCCCGCCGCAAGTCCAATAAGAAGCACCACCGCGGCAATAAAAATTATATCGTTTTTGACTTTTTTCTTATTTTCTGCCATCACGGCGCACCTCACTTTCGTGTTTGTTTTAAATCTCGATTTGTCTATCAGCTAGTTTAACTGAAATTCCCTCTCCGTCACCCGAACTAACGAGCAAGCTCGTGAGTTCTGTGCCACCTCTCCCGGAGTGAGAGGCTTTAGTTCTCAAGCATTCGCGATAAAAAGGCTCTCCCTCTGGGAGAGCTGGCGCATCGCGCCTGAGAGGGTTGTTAAATAGAACTTATTTCTTAAAAAATCTAATTAATGGTAATAACCGTTCCAATATCCACTTTCGGGGCGGATCGCTCCGCCCCTATGTGAAAATTATTTACTGAAAATTAACTGCCTTAAGGCATTTTGTGGGACAAGCCTCTGCGCAAGCGCCACAATGAGTGCATTTTTCGTAATCAACGATTGCATTGTTGTCGATAACGGTAATAGCGCCGTTAGGACAGGTCTTTTCGCACTTCTTACAGCCGATGCAGGCATTCTTACAGTTCTTGCGAGCATCCGCGCCCTTTTCCTTATTGGAGCAGAAGTTTGCAACTACCGCATCCTTGGGAAGCATGGAAATAATGTGCTTGGGACAAGCCTTTGTACAAGCCATACAACCGATACAAGCTCTGGGGTCAACGTGTGCGATTCCGTCACGAATGCAGATAGCATCCGCAGGGCAAACGCTTGCGCAGTCGCCGCAACCGATACATCCGTAAACGCAGGAGCCTGCGCCACCGAATACCATGCCGCTTGCCTTACAGGTCTGCATGCCATCGTATTCAGCCTTGGGAGAAGTTGCTCCGCAAACGCCGTTACAGTGAATGAATGCAACCTTCGGAGCAGCAGCCTCTGCCTCAACTCCGAGAACCTCGGAAAGAGCCGCAACGGTGTCAGCGCCACCGGGGATACAGAGATTGGGAGCTGCTCTTCCCTCTGCAACTGCCTTCGCATAGTCGTCACAGCCCTTAAAGCCACACGCACCGCAGTTAGCGCCGGGAAGCGCGCCTCTTACCGCCTTAACCTTGGGATCGTCCTCAATACCGAAAAACTGTGTAAAGAGAGCGAGCAATATGCCAAGAACGAGACCAACACCTGCTACAACAAGGAAAGCTGTCAATATAGCCATGAAATCAAACATATCTTCAACCTCCCATTATGCAAAAAGATTGTCAACGATTCCGCCAAATCCCATAAATGCAAGGGAGAGGAAGGAAGCCGCGATAAGTGTGATAGCAACACCTCTGAAGGGCTTCGGAACCTTGGATTCGTCAATTCTTGAGCGAACTCCTGCGAAAAGAACCATCGCGAGAAGGAAACCAAGACCTGCACCGAGTGAGCTTACCATGGATTCAAGGAAATTGTAGCCGTCGTTGATATTGTTAACGGCAACACCGAGAACCGCACAGTTTGTTGTGATCAAGGGAAGATACACACCAAGTCCCGCGTGAAGTGCGGGGATGAATTTTTTGAGAACGATCTCGAGCATCTGAACAAGGGATGCGATAATAACGATGAATACGATCGTCTGCATATATCCAAGTCCGAGAGGATCGAGAATGAACTTCTGAATGGGCCATGTTGCCGCAGTTGCGATAAGCATAACGGCAATAACCGCAACACCCATACCGGATGCCTGGTCAAGCTTCTTGGAAACACCAAGGAAGGGGCAGATACCAAGGAAACGGCTAAGAACGTAGTTATTAACAAGTACGGATGAAAGTACTATTACAAGTAAACTCTTAAAAACTTCCATTTACGCTTCCTCCTTTTCTCCGCCGCAAGCGGAAGGGTTACAAGTTGCACGGGAAGGACAGCCTTCGCAAGAGAAGGATCTCTTCTTGGGAGCCTTGCCGTTTGTGATGATATAAACAAGAGCGATAAGCACACCGTAAACAAGAAGTCCGCCGGGCGCCTTTACAAGGAAGCTTATCTTGTAGGGCTCAAGGAAAGGAATTGCAATACCTGCAAAGCTTGCAGCACCGAGAACCTCGCGAACGATTGCCATCGATACAAGTGCAAAGGTAAAGCCGATACCCATACCAACGCCGTCAAGGGCACTCTTTCCAACCGTGTTCTTACCTGCAAACATCTCGGCTCTACCAAGAATAATACAGTTAACAACGATAAGAGGAAGATATACGCCAAGCAACTTATCAAGGTCGGGCAAAAATGCCTGAACGAGCATCTGAACTATGGTTACAAATCCCGCGATGATTACGATGTAAGAAGGAATTCTTACGCTGTCGGGAATTACCTTACGAAGTGCGGAGATGAGCATATTTGAGCAGATAAGAACTATCATTGCCGCAATACCCATACCGAATGCGCCGAAAACGTTATTCGTTACGGCAAGTGTGGGACAAGTGCCAAGAACAAGCACGAATACGGGGTTTTCCTTAAGAATACCCTTTGTTACTATAGAGAGATTATTATTCTTACTCATTAGTTAGCACCTCCTTCATTAATAAGTGCGATTGCTTTATAAGCATTTTTGATTGCACCGTGATATCCGTCGGTTGTAAAGGTAGCACCGGAAATTACGATATTCTCATAATTGCTCTGATCCTTACCTGCAAACTGACCGTAAAATTCTTCATTGGCAGCAACGTCTCCGTATTTGCCTCCGTTATAAGAAGATTCGTTCAAATAAACAGTACGGCAGTCAAGAATTGTTCCGTCTGCTGCAATAGCAATACGTATTCTGAGGTATTCACCCGTTGCTCCGGAGTGAGTATCACCCTTCTTACCGAAGCCCGAGCCCTCTGTTTCAAGAATGTAAACGCCGGCATCGGTCACCTGAACGGACTTAACTCTCTTGGAGAAGTCGTAAGCGGACATATCGATATCCGTAACAACAGTAGCCTTGATCGTTGCGATCGCATTAGCCGCAACCTCATTTGTTCCGTTAAGAACGTTTCCGTCCGCGTCAAGACCGATGAATTCCTCACCGATAACCACAACGTAGCCCGCGCCGTTCTTTGCAACGTAGATAGCATCAACGCCTTCAAGCACTTCAATAACGAAATGCTTATCAAATTCAACACCCTCAGTACCGAGTGCCGCGTTGAGATTAGCATTGAGTATCTCCGCAGGATCACGAAGGTCAACGTTACCGCCGCCAAGGATAATAGCCGCGTTAAGCGCATCCTTAACAGCCGCGCGATAAGCCTTTGTGGAAACGGTTACACCACCAATGGTATCAACGCCGTCAATGGTCGTAGCATCCGCGCCCACGTAATGTCCGTTTGCATCCATATTGGGAATCTCAGTAGCGGAATCCTTACCGTTACCGCCGGAATCCTTAACCGTGATGGTCTTTGTGCCGGTAATCTTGCCATCGGCGGAAACACCGATCATAGAAACGTTACCGGGATTAAAGCCTGCCCACTCGACCTGAATTACAAAGCCGCCGTTTGAAGCCTTGTGCGCTTCCTTAACGGATGCGGGAAGCTCGTATGTAGAAAGGTCAACCGCCTCAAACGTACCGCCGTCGGGCATTACCTCAAGAAGCGCGCCTGCCGCAGCCTGATTCTGTCTTTCAAGGATAATGGGAGCCGTGATACCGTTAACAGCTGCAAGTGCAACCGAAACTATCGCGCAGATAATAAAGAGTGTAAAAATGCTTTTCAAATGCTTCATCATGCCTTTTTACCTCCATAGATTCTGTGCTTTGTAAGCTTATCGATATAGGGCACAACGAGATTCATAATAAGGATCGCGAAGGAAACGCCCTCGGGATAAGAGCCGAAATATCTGATGAGGAACGTAAGAAGACCGCATCCAAGACCGAAGATAAGCTTACCTGCGGGAGTTGTGGGGCTTGTTACGTAGTCGGTAGCCATAAAGATAGCGCCGAGAAGAAGACCGCCGGAAAGAGTGAGCGCGAGAGCCTTCATAGCATCACCCTCCATAAGGAAGGAGAATACGAATACGCTTCCGATAAAGGAAACGGGGATCTCCCAGGAGATAACGTCACGGGCGAGGAGATAGAGGAAGCCGAGAATGAGCGCGATAGCGCAGGTCTCGCCAACTGCTCCGCCGTGGTTACCGAGAAGGAGAGTGAGAAGATCAAAACTCTCACCGTTTGCAAGCTGAACGAGGGGAGTAGCACCTGCAGCTGCGTCAACTCCTGCGGGGAACGCGGGAGCAGCTACACTTGCAAAGGAAACGAGCATGAGAACTCTTGCCGTGATAGCGGGGTTAACGAAGTTGTAGCCAAGTCCGCCAAAGAGGCACTTTACTACAACGATCGCAAAGAGCGCGCCGATAACGCACTGCCAGATGGGAGTGGTTGCGGGAAGATTAAGACCAAGAAGAAGGCCTGTAACGATCGCGCTGTAATCGCCTATCGTCTGCTCTTTTTTAGCAATAAGATTGAATAAGTATTCAAAACCAACGCAAGCCGCAACGCATACCGCTACGACAAGGAGAGCGTTAAGTCCGAAGATAACCACACCTGCAATCGTTGCGGGAAGAAGCGCGATAATAACGTCAAGCATTATCGAGGAAGTGGATCTTCCGCAATGGGTGTGGGGTGAAACTGAAAGGTGAAGCATTTTATCCATTAGTTATTTGCCTCCTTTACAAGAGCTTTAGCAAGCTTGTTTGTCTGAACGAGAGGACGGTGAGCGGGGCAAAGATATGCGCAGCTTCCGCACTCCATACAAGCAGTTACCTGAAGAGCAACAAGCTCCTCAACGTCCTTTCTCGCATACGCCTTTTCAATAGCGGCGGGTGCAATACCGAGAGGACAGTTATTTGTGCATCTTCCACAACGGATACAAGCAGTTTCTTTAGGGAACTTCGTTTCCTTTTCGGAAAGAGCAAGCACGGAATTTGTGGTTTTAAGAACGGGAGCGGAAAGCGAAGGAACGGTGATACCCATCATAGGTCCGCCGTAAACAACTCTTTCGGGATCGCACTCAAACTCACCAACGAACGCGAAAAGCTCCTCAAGAGAAACGCCGATAGGAGCGATCACACACTGGGGCTCCTTTACGCAGCTGCCGTCAACCGTAACGTATCTTTCAACAAAGGGCATACCTGTTTTAAGATATTTTCCGATCTCGGCAATAGTGGTTACGTTACAAACAACGCAGCCAATATCAACAGGAAGCTTACCCTGGGGCAATACCTTCTTGGTTGCGTGGAATACGATCGCTTCCTCGCTTCCGTGAGAATAGGTTGAAGGAAGAGCGATAACCTCAGCGCCCTCAATTCTTGAAGCAAGCTCCTTCATGTTTTCAATGGATGTTTTTTTGTTGTTACCAACGCCGATAACGATGTGCTTGATACCGAGGTGCTTCTTAAAAGCACTAAGAGCAAATTCGATATCCCCTGCTCTTTCGTTCATAACGTGGTTATCGCTTGTGATGTAGGGCTCACACTCAGTTCCGTTAACAATAAGTGTTTCAACGTTTTCAAAATCAACGTTCAACTTAACGTGTGTGGGGAAGCCCGCGCCGCCAAGACCGACAACGCCGCTTTCGCGGATCGCAGCAAGAAGCTCGTCCTTGCTGTTTACTGTGGGAGCAGTAAGTCCCTCCTCCGTCGCCATTTCACCGTCAGCGGTGATAACGATTGCGGGAACGTACTTGCCCGAAGCCGTAAGATAATCGCAAACCTTCGTAACCTTACCCGAAACGCTTGCGTAGATGGGAGAGGAAAGCTCTCCGTTTGCCTGTGCAATCTTAGTTCCGACCTTTACAAGATCACCCATCTTTACCACGGGAGTTGCGGGAGTACCCTGATGCATAAGCATGGGGATCATAACGGTCTTAACGTCCGTCATTCTCACCGAGGGCTTGTCCGCAGTGTTCTTTTTAAGCGGAACAGGAATGCTGTTCAGAAAAAAAGCCATGTGCCATCCTACCTTTCTGTGTATTTATAAGCATTTTTCTTATCTGAAACTACCGCGCTAAAAAAGCGCATCATCGATAATTATATCACGATAAATTTTATTTGTCAATAAAAACGAACATATTAATTATATAAATAGTTTTATATTTCTTCCAAAAATGACGGTATTCGGCAGAAATTACAAAAATATTATTGACTTTTCTTCTCCCGTGATATATAATGCATTTAATGATCAAGCTTCACAGGAGAGTAAATATGAACTTTTTGCACGACATCATCAGCTTTCTTTTGCCGATTATAGTGTTTATTTTGGAAATAATGGGCGTTTTTGTAGTATTCTGGACCTGCATCAAGGCATTCTGGGAATACATTCAGAACACCTTTATGAAAAGGCATATCAAAATACAGACCCACCTTGCAAAGGGACTTGCAACGGGACTTGAATTCAAGCTCGGCGCGGAGATATTAAAAACGCTTCTCGTTGAGGATATCGACGAGCTTCTGGTGCTGGGCGCCGTGTTCATCCTTCGCGCGCTTATGAGCATCCTCATTCACTTCGAGCTCAAGCACACCGATAAGGACGACGATTGAATACAAAAAAACAAGAGCCGCAAGGCTCTTGTTTTTTGTGCAATTACGCTATATTTTTAACATTCAATATGTAATTTGCCCCCAAAAACGCCGATTTTTCAAAAATTGTTAAAAAAGTAACGAAAACCGTTGACTTTTTTTCCTTACTTATGATATAATATGCGATGATTGTTTTATAATTAATTTGAAAATTATTTTTTACGTAAAAGAGGTATAAAAATGTACAAGATTCTCAGAAAAGAGGTTCTTAACCCCACGGTAACGCTTATGGACGTTTACGCGCCCCTCGTTGCAAAGAAGGCAGAGCCCGGTCAGTTCATCATTCTCCGCGTTGACGAAAACGGTGAGAGAATTCCTCTCACGGTTGCCGATTTCGACCGCGAGGCAGGTACGATCACAATTATCTTCCAGATCGTAGGATCCACAACAGAAAAGCTTAATCACTTAAACGAGGGCGACTATATTCACGATTTCGTAGGTCCTCTCGGTGTTCCCTCTCACACCGAGGGACTTAAAAAGGTAGCCGTAGTAGGCGGCGGCGTTGGTTGCGCTATAGCATACCCCATCGCAAAGAAGCTCCACAACCTCGGTTGTGAGGTTCACACCATCATCGGCTTCAGAAACAAGGATCTCGTTATCCTTGAGGATGAGTTCACAGCAGTATCCGACGTTCTCGAGCTTATGACCGACGACGGCTCACACGGAACCAAGGGACTTGTAACAAATGCTCTTCTCGGTCTTATCGAGGAGGGACACAACTATGACCAGGTTATCGCCATCGGTCCTCTTGTGATGATGAAGTTCGTTTGCCAGCTTACAAAGCAGTACGGAATTCCCACAGTGGTTTCAATGAACCCCATTATGATCGACGGCACAGGTATGTGCGGCGGATGCCGTCTTACCGTTGGCGGTCAGACAAAATTCGCGTGCGTTGACGGCCCCGACTTCGACGGCCACCTTGTTGATTTCGACGAGGCAATAGAGCGCTCCTCAATGTATCGCGGCTTTGAACGTCAGAAGCACGAGGAAACGTGCAACCTTTTCAAGAAGGAGGTACAGTAAAATGCCAAATATGAGTCTTAAGAAGAACGAAATGCCCGTTCAGGACCCAATGGTCCGTAACGGAAACTTTCTTGAGGTAGCTCTCGGCTACACCGAGGAGCAGGCAGTCAACGAGGCTGAAAGATGCCTTAACTGTAAGAATAAGCCCTGCGTTGGCGGCTGCCCCGTTGCTATCGATATCCCCGCATTCATTATGAAGATAAAGGAGCGCGATTTTGAGGGCGCTTATCAGATAATCGCAAAAAGCTCCGCCCTTCCCGCAGTCTGCGGACGCGTTTGCCCCCAGGAAACACAGTGCGAAAGCAAGTGCGTAAGAGGAATTAAGGGCGAGCCCGTTGCCATCGGACGTCTTGAGCGCTTCGTTGCTGACTGGCATAACGCTCACGCGACGGAAAAGCCCCAAAAGCCCGAATCAAACGGTCATAAGTGCGCCATCATCGGCGCAGGCCCCTCAGGTCTTACTTGTGCTGGCGACCTTGCAAAGATGGGCTATGAGGTAACAATATTCGAGGCACTCCACCTTGCAGGCGGAGTTCTCGTTTACGGTATTCCCGAGTTCCGTCTCCCCAAAAAGATCGTTGCAGACGAGATCGAAAACCTCAAGGCACTCGGCGTAAAGGTCGAGACGAACGTCGTAATCGGCAGAACCATTGAGATCGACGAGCTTTTCGAGATGGGCTATGAGTCCGTATTCATCGGAAGCGGCGCAGGTCTTCCCAACTTTATGAATATCCCCGGCGAGAACCTTAAGGGCGTTTACTCCGCAAACGAGTTCCTTACAAGAGTAAACCTTATGAAGTCTTACCGGAAGGGCTCCGATACACCCATCAAGGATTGTAAGAACGTAGCCGTAGTAGGCGGCGGTAACGTTGCTATGGACGCAGCAAGAAGCGCAAAGAGACTTGGCGCGGAGAACGTTTACATCGTTTACAGAAGAGGTATGAGCGAGCTTCCCGCGCGTAAAGAGGAGGTTGAGCATGCTGAAGAAGAAGGAATCATCTTCAAGACACTCACAAATCCCGTGGAGATCCTTGGTGACGAGCATAAGCTCGTAACGGGTATGAAGTGCGTTGAAATGGAGCTTGGCGAGCCCGATGCATCCGGCAGACGCCGTCCCATAGTTAAGCCCGACAGCGAATTCGTCATCGACGTTGACTGCGTTATCATGTCCATCGGTACGAGCCCCAATCCCCTTATCAGAAATACAACTAAGGGACTTGACACAAATAAATGGGGTTGCCTTATCGCGGACGAAAACGGTCTCACATCCCGCGAGGGCATCTACGCAGGCGGCGACGCCGTAACCGGCGCAGCAACCGTAATCCTCGCAATGGGCGCAGGCAAAACCGCGGCTAAAGCGATGGATGAGTACATCAGATCCAAGAATTAAATAATAATTACTCCCGACGGAAATTTCCGTCGGGAGCTTTTTACATTATGATCTCGTATTTAAAAAACTTTTCCTGAAACTCAATTTGATCTATTATTTCTTCCCTTGTGTAATGCGCGCCCTCGGGAGCTACCACCCATTTATCCTCAATATCATCAAAGCGATGCACGATAGCAACGGCCTTGCCAACGTATTCCTTTATCGGTCGGTCGATCCCTAAAATATATACGTCCTGCTCCTCGCCATCGGGCGCAATAATACCCTCAACGTAACCGTAATTCACAGGATAAACCAAATCCTCATAATTAGGATGACGACTGCCAATCGGCCTGTCAACTATGACCCTTACAATTTTTCCTAACATAATGCCCCCAACATTTATTCATCAAAATACAATTCATCAAATTGCCATTTGAGTGGGTTTTCGTAAATATATTTCGATATTTCTTCATAATCGTGTTTATCTCGAATTATGTGGTCGTAAAACAATTTTTGCCATATATTTTCGCCTAATTGCTTCGTTACGGCTCCTTTGAATTGATTAATCATCGTGCTAACCGTAGGGGCGCGCTTTGCGCGTCCGTCTTCTTCATCAGGTAATATCACAACCATAATATGTAAATGATTTGGCATAATCACATACGGTGACAAATATGCATTTCCATACGTATCATTCCATTTGTTCAAATTTTCTTCAACTACAACACCTATTTTTGATAATGGTAAATTCCGCGGACGCGCAAAGCGCGCCCCTACAAGTTCCCAATCAAAATTTTGTATATCGAGCTCACCGTTCCATAGTAATTTTTCTTTATTTTTCGTGCATATCGTTATGAAATACGCGCCAGGCGCGGAATAATCGTGCTCTCTTAACCGTATATTCTTCCTTTTCGGTAAATTATCATTCATATTTCCAACAGCCTCTCCCTATCAAACCCAATATGCATCATAATGTGTCCGATATTGCCCTCACCTGCATAGAGGGCGGGATCAAAGAAATCGTGATCGAGATCCGACCAATAAAGGATATTTTCATCGCCCTTGATCTCAACGTCCTTATTAAGCCTGCCAACGTAAACCTCAACGTACTCGCGCGCCATATGATAGGTAAAATCCATCAGGTGCGTCAGCCTTATGTCCTCCCTTTTTATCGCAGTCTCCTCAAAAAGCTCGCGGTACGCGGCACAAAGCCCGTCCTCACCCGCCTCTATCTTGCCGCCGACAAAATTCGAAAGTCCCTTGTAAGGATCCTTCACCCTCTTACACATCAGCATCCTGTCAGCCTCCTTGCTAAAAACCACGATAACGTTGTAACCCTTCATATCCTCGCGCTCCTTGTGTTTGATGGATTAATTATAGCACAGACAATCAAAATATTCAATAGATAGAGATAAATTGGGATTTAGCGGGGGATTAGTACAAACTCATTTTTAATTGAAGTAACCTTGTAGGGACCGGCGTCCTCGACGGTCCAATTCAAAAGCAAAGTAACTTTTGTTCAAAAATGTTGGATTTTGTTTGTGCATAGCCGTGAAATTTGATGTCATTTCATCGTTATGGACCGTCGGGGACGCCGGTCCCTACAACAGACAGCGGTAATTTTTTGCGAAGATAATAGCCATATTAGCAACAAATGGCTATAATTTACTAAAAAATGATTTGCAAACTCGTAGGGACAGGCGTCCTCGACTGTCCGTTTTGTTTCAACTAACATACCTACAAATCAAAATTTGAACCCAAAAGCAAAGGGGAGCTTTTTCAAAAGCTCCCCTTCCTTTATTTTGTTGCTTTATTACTTTCTGTTATAGATCTCTCTGAACTCTGCAACCGCGCTCTTGAAATCCTCGATCGCGCCGTTAACTACCTCGGGATCTCTCATATCGATTCCCGCAACCAAAAGTGAGTCAAGAGGAGACTTGGAGCCGCCGCACTTAAGGAAATCAATGTACTGACCAACGTATGCCGCGCCCTCGTTTTCAATTCTCTTAACGATCGCGGAAGCGGCGGAAATGCAGGTTGCATACTTGTAAACGTAGAAGCTTGAATAGAAATGAGGAATTCTCATCCACTCCATAGCGATCTGCTTGTCAACCGCAACGTCCTTGCCAAAGTACTTCTTAACAAGCTTGTAGTAGTGCTTGTTAACCACCTCAGCGGTAAGGGGAGTTCCCTTTTCGCTCATCGCGTGCATATCGCGTTCAAACTCTGCAAACATCGTCTGGCGGTAGAGCGTGCCCTTGTATGTCTCCATAAGCTGATTGAGAATATAGAGCTTTTCATTGTCGTCGGTGCATTCGCGGAGCTTTCTGTGGAACAGAAGAAGCTCGTTAACGGTGGATGCAACCTCGGCTACGAAAATTGTATAATTTGAATTATGGGGCTCATTGTAGTGAGTTGAGAACCAGGTGTGCATGGAGTGTCCTGCCTCGTGAGCGAGTGTGGAAACGTCATCAAGTGTCTCGGTGTAGTTAAGAAGGATATAGGGCTCTGTGTCGGGAGTACCGGAGCTGAATGCGCCGCCTCTCTTACCTCTTGAGGGGTAAACGTCAACCCAACCCTTTTCTGTAAGACCCTCTTTAAGAGCATTGTAATACTCGTCGCCGTAGATCTCAACGGTCTTAAGAACCTCCTCGATCGCCTCTTCATAGGAGTAAACTCTGTCAAGCTCACCGATAAGGGGCGCGTAAACGTCGTAAAGATGGAGCTTCTGAACGCCGAGAACGTCTCTCTTGAGAGCATAGTAGTCATAGAGCGCGGGAAGTCCCTTGTGAACGCTGTTTATAAGATTGTTGTAAATTTCGGGAGTAACCTCGTCGTGGAACGTGGACGCAGTAATGGAATCCTTGTATCCGCGAACCTTTGCGAGCGTTCCTCTTTCACGAACCATCGCGTTGAAGATGGTGGCAAAGGTGTTGCCGAACTGACCGTAGGTCTCATATAGCTTTCTGAATGCTGACTGACGCACGCGGCGATCCTTGCTCATAAGGAAAGGAACGTAATTTACGTCCGTAAGCTCAACGAGCTTGCCCTCTTCGTCTCTGATCTTTCCGAAGCGAAGATCACTGTTTGCAAAAATGCTTCTGATGTCACCGTGCGTGCCAAAGCCGTCCTGAAGACGGGACATAAGCTGCTCACCCTCGTCGCTGAGCATATGGGGCTTCATTCTCATAATGCCGTCAACGGTTCTGCGGAAGGTCTCAAGAGCGGGATACTCACGGAACCAGCCCTCAACCACGTCGTTGTCAAGAGCGAGCAAACGGGGACTTACGAACCAGGAAGCAGCACCTGCCTGAACGGCAAGAGCGCGAACGCGTCCGTTAAGAGCCTGGAATGCATTGTTTGTGGAATCAACCGAGAAATTGAGGGATGCATAGCTCCAGAGCTTTTCGATAATGGACTCAATATCACATTCTGCGCGAAGAACGTTGTAAAGTCCCTCTGCACTCTTCGTCATAGTCTTTTCGTGCTTGGGGAACTCCTTTATAAGCTTCTCAGCCTTCGCGTAATCGGCATTAAAAGCAGCATCGTCCGCATAAATTACGGATAAGTCCCACTTGTACTTTGCGGGTATGTCTTTTCTATCTTTCATAGTTTTTCTCCTTTAACAAAATAATTATAGATACATTTTATAGCAAAAACCTTGATTTGTCAAGGCTTTATATATAATAACCCAAGATAAATCTGGATTTAGCGAGGGATTAGCACAAACTCATTTTTAATTGAAGTAACCTTGTAGGGACCGGCGTCCCCGACGGTCCAATTCAAAAGCAAAGTAACTTTTGTTCAAAAATGTTGGATTTTGTTTGTGCGTGCCGTGAAATTTGATGTTATTTCATCGTTATGGACCGTCGGGGTAGCGAAGCGGCGCGAGGGTCTTAAAAAACAACACGGTGTGTTGTTTTTCCCTGAGCGTGACCGAACCGCAGTGAGACCGCCGGTCCCTACAGGTTAGTACAGATTTTATTGGTATTGCCGCGAAGCTGATTAAAGCTTTTTTGGTTACTTTTTTCTCGAAAAAAGTAACCCATAAATCAAAATTTGAAACAAAAAAACGGAAGGCTCGCGCCTTCCGTTTTCAAATATAAATCAAAATCCAACGTTTTTATTCGTGATCATTGTGTGCCAAAGCTTCAAGCTTGAGGGCTTGGACATTTTCGGCTCGTTTTCGCCAAGGAAAAGTGCCCTTTTGCTCTCCTGAGCAGATTTCCACTCAGGCGCACCATCGCCGTTGGGATTTCCCGTTTTTACAAAATTAACAAGATAATCACTCATAAGAGAAGCAAGCGCCCTGTCCTTCTCTGTCCAAGGTCTCCAACCGTTATCAAGCGTGTCAAACCAATACCAAAGGTCGCTCGAATGCCAAGCGCCATAGGTTTCATCGGGCAAAACACGGTCAAAGAACCAAACGTAAGAGCTCTTTTTCTGACCCTCACACCATTTTTGTGACATTGAATAGATGAAGGGAGGCATCATATCGTGACTCGTTGAGCCCGCCATATAGTGTATATCGTGCTGTTTTCCCTTTGCAAAAAGATCGCAACCCGTACCGATCACAAGCTCGCCGTCAATGCAGGGAAAGCACGAAGCAGGCTTTTTAAGCTCCTTCTGTGTTCTCTGCCAAGCCTCAAAAAGCTTTTCGGGAGCTACCGCGCGGAACTGTTCAAGATTTTCCGCTCCGCAATTTTTCATTACCGCGTGCCAGAAATCGTACATCTTTTCAGCTGAATCCGCAGAAAGAACCTTGTGAACACCGCCGCCGCTGCTCATTACCGCGCCGCGGAAAAGTCCCTTTGAAAGCGGTGAAAGACAGTGCTGCTGAACACTCATCGCGCCCGCGCTCTGACCCATGATCGTAATAGCTTCGGGATCGCCGCCAAACGCGGAAATATTGTCCCTTACCCAGTGCATAGCGCAAAGCTGGTCGTAAAGACCGTAGTTTCCCGTGCATCCTGCTTCTTCCTTAAGCTCGGGAAGAGTCAAAAATCCAAGAGGGCCAAGGCGGTAGTTAATGCTCACCGCTATAATTCCCTTCTGCGCCCAGATGGGATCATCAAAATGCTTTTCATTTGCGCATCCGCCCGTAAATCCGCCACCGTGAATGTAGAAAAGAACGGGGAGCTTGTCACCATCCTTGGCATTTTCGGGCTTCCAGATATTCAGAACAAGACAATCCTCGGAATAGGTGTATTCAATTCCCTCTCTGAATTCCTTGTAATAGAACTTCTTGCTGGGGTTTTCTGCCTCGTTCATAAATGCTCGCGGCTGATAAGCGCAATTACCGTATTCGGTCGCATCATATATGCCGTCCCACGCAGTCACCTGCTTGGGATATTCCCATCTGCCCGCGGTCGCGTATCGGATACCCTTGAACGCAATCACTCCGTCAAGACGGCAGTCCGTGCCGCGCACCTCACCGCAAGGGGTTTTAACAATATATTTATCCATAACTATCTCCTGTTCAAATTTTGATTTATCGGTCACTTTTTTCGAGAAAAAAGTAACCAAAAAAGCTTTAATCAGCTTCGAGGCAATACCAATAAAATCTGTACTAACCTGTAGGGACCGGCGTCCTCGACGGTCCATAACGATGAAATAACATCAAATTTCACGGCTACGCACAAACAAAATCCAACATTTTTGAACAAAAGTTACCTTGCTTTTGAATTGGACCGTCGAGGACGCCGGTCCCTACAAGGTTACTTCAATTAAAAATGAGTTTGTGCTAATCCCTCGCTAAATCTCAATTTAATAAACCTTCATTAAAACTCAAGTGGCACGCGCGTGCCACTTGATGATAAAATCAAAACGAAAAATTATTCCTCTGTGGGAGCTTCTGTGGCAGCAACAGCTGTAGCCTTTCTCTCAGCCATCTTAGCGCGGATCTCGGGAGTAATGTTCCAAACGAATTTGAAAGCAGCCCAGGAGCCAACGATGCAGAGAGCAGGAATAAGCACGCAGATGACCTTAAATCCGAAGATTGTTCCGTCAGTCTGAACAAGGGCATCGGGATCGTATTTTATCCAGTCGAGAGCGAAGAAGCTGAATCCAAGACCGATCGCCTGACCGATACGGCGGGAGAGATTGAACGTGCCGTAAATTGAACCCTCTGTTCTCTTTCCGGTAACGTAATCGTTGTAGTCGATAGCCTCACCGACAAGACCCCACTGCATCTGAATGGATACCATAGCCATTCCGGTACCGATACCGAGAACAACACCGTGAACAAGGGGATGAACGTCCATAACAACGTGCAAGCCAAACAAGCCAACGCAGATAGCACCACCCGCGAGGAGGGTGTAACGAATGATCTTTTCAAGTCCGAGCTTTTTGCAAAGGAAAGGAACTATAGCCATTGAGCCCACCATAAAGGGAGCGGAAAGCACCTGACCGATGGTTTTATACGTAGGATCGTGATAAACGGCATCGAACATAAACAAGCTGATGTTTTCCGAGAGATACTGCATAGTGCAGATGCAAACGCCGTGAATGCAAAGAGCCACGAAGGCACGGTTCTTTTTAACAACGTCAAGAATATCGGTAAATTTGATCTCGTCAGCATTTGTCTGCTCATTTACAACAACGCGCTCCTCTGTAAGAGCATAGTGAAGAAGGCAAACAACGAATCCAACCAAAGCGCAAGCCACACCCGTGATCATATAGGGAGTGGATTTATCAGATCCGAACATTCCCAAAAGAACGGGGCCGATCATACCGGGGATCATATTACCGAACATGGAACCAACTCCGCGAGCGGAAGAAAGGGACGCGCGCTCAGCGTCGTTTTTGGACATTGCGGAAAGAAGCGAGCCCATGGGGATGTTGAACATCGTATAGGATGCTTCGTAAAGGATCTTGAAGGAGAAAAGCGCAACGAGAAGCGGAATTCCTTCAAGGAAGGTGGGAACCGTCCAAAGAGCGATAGCCGTGATCGCGAGCAAGGGTGTCGCGCGAAGGATCCAGGGACGGAATTTTCCGCGCTTGTTCTGATTTTTGGCAAAAGCCTTGTCCATCAAAGCACCCATCATCGGGTCATTCACCGCATCCCAGATAGTCCAGATAACGGTAAGAATACCCATAATCGTTGAGTTGATACCAAGGAGCTTGGTGCAGTACAAAGAGAATGTGCTGGTCATAAGAGCGAATGTCATGCATCCGCCAAAGTCACCGAACATATAACCGAACCAATGCTTTTTGGTAAGACTGCCCGGAGTTTTCGTGTTTTTAGCCATATTGTGCCTCCAAATAGTAATGTCATAAAAAAAGGCTTCAAAAAAAGAAGCTTTTTTATATTATACCATAGCAAACGAACGCTTGTCAACATATTATTAAATGTGTATCCGCATCTGTTAATAAAAATATTTTCATAAATATTTAAAATTTCTTGAAAATAACAAAAATCTGTGTTATACTATACTATGTATAGTTATGTATATGGGGAAATTTGACTATGGATTTAGTTTTACTTACTGCGTTAGGAGTTGGAGGCGCAACGCTCGTTGGCGCTCTGCTCGGCTTCGCTTTTAAAAAAATATCACATAAATTTACGGATATAACCCTTGGCTTCGCGGCGGGAGTAATGCTCGCAGCGGCGGTGCTCGGACTCGTCCTTCCCTCACTTGAGTATGGGGGTAAGTACGGAATAATAGTTACCGTTGCGGGAATTTTCGTCGGTGCGCTCTGCTTGAATCTCGTTGACAAGCTCGTACCCCACCTTCATAAGCTCGTGGGTGGCGACGTTGAGGAGCATCCGAACGCAAATCTAAGCAAGGTGCTGCTCTTTGTTACCGCTATTGCGATCCACAATCTGCCCGAGGGAATTGCCGCAGGCGTGGGCTTTGGAGCGGGAGACGGAGATTATTCGCGCGCATTTCTCATAGCGGGCGGTATCGCACTTCAGAATATCCCCGAGGGTATGGTAATAATCGCGCCAATGCTCGCAAGCGGCATATCACCTAAAAAGACCTTCCTCTGCGCGGCGGCAACCGGACTTGTTGAGGTCATTGGAACAATGATAGGCTATTTTGCAGTCAGCATAGCGCAGGTAATTCTACCCTTTTCACTCGCATTCGCGGGCGGAACGATGCTCTACGTCATAAGCGATGAAATGATCCCCGAAACTCACGCGCACGGAAACGAGAGGGGCGCAACCTATGCTCTGCTCGTAGGATTTTGCATAATGCTCATTTCCGACGTATTACTTGGATAAATAAATATTGAGAGGTATAAATTTTGATCAAGCGTATAAAACTTTTTTTACTGCAGATTAATTACAAAAATTTATTGATCGCCCTTATCGGATCGGCAATAATAGCATTCGGTACTCATATCCACGCCGATGCCGACATTCCCGAGGGAGGTATCATCGGTCTTTCCCTTATTATAGAGAACCTGTTCGGATTCTCTTACATAGCGGTCAACCTTTTGATCAACGCGGCGTTTTGCTTGCTCGCGTGGAGACTTATGGGAACGAGATATATGTTCAACGTTGCCATCGCAACGGTCGGATTTTCCTTCTTCTCCTTCCTTTTCAGCAAAACTCTTCCCGTGGATATATTCTTTAACCCCGAAACCGAAAAGCACTACCTGCTTTTGGCGGCTCTCGTCGGTTCTGTGTTCATAGAGATCGGTACGGGTCTTACGTTGAGATACGGAAGCGCGCCCAACGGCGACCACGCACTCTCAATGGCGCTTGTTAAAAAGGGCGGACTTGACTTCGGTTGGGTAAACTTCCTTCGTGACTTCAGCGTTATTCTTTTCTCACTTACATATACCGATATCTACTCCGTTGCGTTTGCCCTTCTTATTA
Source organism: Clostridia bacterium (assembly GCA_017483195.1). Classification (GTDB taxonomy): domain Bacteria; phylum Bacillota; class Clostridia; order Oscillospirales; family CAG-272; genus RGIG4608. The sequence continues at coordinate 63,882 of JAFULR010000010.1, read as the reverse complement.
TGACGGTAACGAACCCCATTACGGAATATATCGTAAAGATGCCAAGCAAGCGCTCAACCTATAAGTCCGATATAAAGAAGATCAACGAAAAGATCGCGCGCAAGCTCGAGATAGAAGAAAGAGCAGCCAAGAAAACAAAGAGCGGCATAGTGTTCAGAAGTGTTATCAGCCTTGTAGTGGTAGCAGTATTGCTCATTTCAATGGCATTCCTCGGCAATCCCCATAAGGCAAACGATAATCTGATCAACTCCTTTGTAACCGAAAACGTTACCGTCAAGGAGCTTGACGAGGACGGATCTCTTGTAGCTTACGTTCCCGACGGAGAGATCCAGGGCGGATTTGTATTCTACCCCGGCGCTCTCGTAGAGCCCGAGGCTTACGACCCCTTGCTCAGAGCCTGCGCTGAAAAGGGCGTGGTTTCCATTCTCGTAAAAATGCCCTATAACCTCGCATTCTTCGGAGTAAATAAGGGCGTAAGCGTAACCGATTACTTCCCCGAGGTTGAAAATTGGTATATCGGCGGTCATTCCCTCGGCGGCGCTATGGCTTCAAGCTGCGCTTCAACTCATAAGGATACCTTCAAGGGAGTAGTTCTCCTTGCGGCGTATTCCATAAACGATATCACAGACCTCCGCGTCCTCTCCGTTTACGGAAACAAGGACCAGGTTATGAATATGGCTAAATACCTTCAGAACAAGATCAATCTCCCCGGAGATCTTACCGAAGTAGTAATAAAAGACGGTAATCACTCATATTTTGGAATGTATGTCGGTCAGGATAGTGCAATGACTTCGTTGATAACAAACGAAAGTCAGATCCGCCAGACAGCACAGCATATATATGATTTTATAACCGAATAAGGAGTTAATGTCAGATGAAGGCCTTAATGATCAACGGTAGTCCGAGAGCGAACGGTAACACAAGCCTCGCTCTTGACGAAATGACAAAGATTTTTGAAAAGAACGGAATCGATATACACTACGTTCAGGTCGGAAATATGCAGATCCGAGGATGCCTCGCCTGCGGCGCGTGTCATAACGGACGTGAAAATTGCGTTATCGACGATATAGTAAATGAGCTTGCTCCCGTTTTTGAGGAATGTGACGGTGTGGTAATAGCTTCACCCGTGTATTACGCAAGCGCAAACGGAACACTCATTTCCCTTCTTGACAGACTTTTTTACAGTACCAAATTCGATAGAAGAATGAAGGTCGGCGCGTCTGTCGCGGTCGGAAGAAGAGGCGGATGCTCCGCAACCTTTGATCAGCTCAATAAATACTTCACCATAAGCGGCATGCCCATAGCATCCAGCCAGTATTGGAACAGCGTCCACGGCGCCGCCGCAGGCGAAGCGCAGGGCGACCTTGAGGGGCTGCAGACAATGCGCACCCTTGCAAACAATATGGTGTTCTTGATGAAGAGCATCGCCCTCGGCAAAGAAAAATACGGCCTCCCCGAAAAGGAAGCACCTCAAAGAACTAATTTTGTAAGATAATAAACAAAATCACCACTCCCGAAGGAGTGGTGATTTGTTATTTTATTGTTGTTTGAATCAATCAGCCAAAAGGTTTCCTATATTTTGGAAGGTCTCTTCTTCAAATGGAGTTGTGAATCCTGCCTTTGTAAGAGCGCCAAGGAATCCATCCTCGTATGTTACACCCTCAACAAGTGTTGTGTAAGCCGCGAGAGCAGCCTCATAATCCTGCTCAGCCATAGCACCAACCTCAAGAGCTGCAACTGCAGATACAGCATAGCTTATGTAGTAAACGGGGTTGCTGATAGCAACGAGTCTCCAATATGCGTAAGGATCCGAGCCGTTGCTCTTCACCCACACATATCCACCGAACACCTCGCATACATCTGACATTATAGCGTCAAAATCTGATCCCGTCATAGCCATAACTGTATCATCGTCAAGCTCATATACTCTCTGCTCAAATCCGTCGATAACGGATGCCATAACTATAACATAGCAAGCATTAAAAAGATTATAGGCTCTAACCGCCTTATATACGTCTTCATCCATAAATTGTTCGCAATATGTTATAAAGAGAAATTCATTTCCTTGAGAATGTGTTTCTAAAAGATCGTAGTTGTCAATGTCAGGGTTTTTCAATCCGGCATAGTAATGACCTATCTCATGAACTACTGTGTTCGCGCTTTGACCGTTACTTCCAAAGAAACAAAACGGCTTTTCATCCTCATATAGATAAGTTTGGAAAGCAGTGGGGTGAGAGTTGCCATCGAAAGAGAAAATACAATTATTATTTTCAAATACGTGACGCATGCTTTCTCCCATACTACCTTCAAGAGAATTGAGATAAGACATAAGATAATTTCTCTTGGGTGTAGCAAAGAAGGATTCTTCAATAAACTCATCAACTCTTCCCTTCTTTGTTTTGGATGTCCAGCTGCGGTATGACATATAATCACCCATCGTCTTTGCAACATAAGGAACTACATATTCAGCAACATACTGACGGAAGGTATTCAAGTCCTCCGGTGCATAATCTCTGCCGTAAACATTTACACTGGCATAATCATAGTAATTATCGTATCCATGCATTCTTGCAAGCTCATTATTTTTAACGATCGTCTGCTTGTATATCTCAACACATGCATCATTATAGCCGGGATCACTCTGGTTAAGGTTGTCATATTGAACCATAAGCTCATCTATTTCTTTTTGGATCTCCATAATTGCGGGATCATAATCGAGCAATGATTGAACCTCCTCTTCACTCCAATCGGAGAAGAGCTCCTCGGAGAGAGGTGATTCAAGATACATTGTTCTGCAAGACTGATTATACTTATCCTGAACGCTGTATGCCATCTCTTGAGTGCTAAGGTGACGCTCAATGGACGCCTGATCCGTCATATTATAGTAATAAATGATCATAGCAACCGTATTTTGCTGAATTATATGATAGAATACGTTTTCAAACTCTTCATATAGAACATTGACTTCATCAACATTTGAAGCGGTCTTGGACGTTTCCACCATTGCATCAAGAAGAGCCAATGCCGCATCAACCTCTTCTTTAGTAAGAGTGTACATAGCCAAAAGCTCATCTTTGGATAGAGAATTGTCAGTTACATCAAACTCTATTGTCGGCATAGACGGCTTTTTCGTTGTAGAAGAGTCGGGTTTTTTAGTGGTTGAAGATGAAGACGGGGTTGTGGTCGTCGTCTCCGTTGTACTTGTCTGCAAACCGGGAATAAGTCCGAAAAGGGGCTCGAGAACGGATTCACAGGACGTAAGAAGCATCAGCATTGCAATGAGCAACGCGATAAGTCTCAAATTGAATTTCATAAATGTTTTCCTCCTTGTGTATAAAAAATCAGTAAATTAAAGACTTTTTATAAAATATATCAATATTTTAACACTATTAATTTTTAAAATCAAGTGTTTTAAAAAATTATTTAAATTTTTGTTTCTTTTGTACAAGTTTTGTGGTATAATACTATTACAATTACACGAAGGGAGGGTCAAAATGCTGCGAATAGACGTCAAATTACCCCTACAATACACCGAAAATGACATAAAAAGCAAAATACTTGATACGTTTCCGATTTGCAAGGAGGATATAAAATCCATCGAAATACTAAAGCTTGCGCTCGATCTGAGCGATAAAAGCAATATTTGCTATAAAGCCGCAATCGGAGCTTGCTTTGAATCCGAGCTCGAAGAAAAATTCGCGCTTCGCAAAAAAGTGTGCAGCCCCGTTCCCTCTCTTTCCTTCGAATGCGGCTCCTATAACACCGAGGATCTCCGCCCCGTTGTTGTCGGCGCGGGCCCCTGCGGACTTTTTGCCGCACTGATCTTAGCAGAAGCAGGCGCGCATCCCATAGTGCTTGAACGCGGATTGCCCATCGACGAGCGAGAAAAAAAGGTGGCTCACTTTATGCGCGACGGCATCCTCGACCCCGAGTGCAACGTACAGTTCGGTGAGGGCGGCGCGGGAACTTATTCGGACGGAAAGCTCAAAGCCGGCTCGCTCAATAAATACAAATATAAAATACTTAAGGAATTTATCGAGGCGGGCGCGACTCCCGACATTCTCTACTCCGCCACCGCCCACCTTGGAACGGACAAGCTCGGCGGAATAGTCAAAAATATCCGCGAAAAAATCATCAAAAACGGCGGCGAGTTCATCTTCGGCGCAAGATTCACAGAGCTTTCGTATAAAAACGGCACGCTGAATGCCGTAAAATACATAAAGAACGGAAGCGAAAACACCCTGCCCTGCACCGACGTCATCCTTGCGATCGGCCATTCCGCGCGCGACACGATCGCAAGCCTTTATGAAAGAGGCATACAAATGATCCCCAAGGGCTTCGGCGTGGGAATGAGAATAGAACACCCAAGGGAATATATAAATACCCTTGTTTACGGCAAAAATCACGATAATAGCCTCGAAACGGCATCATATCACCTCGTCACACATCTTAAGAACGGCAGAAGCGTGTATAGCTTCTGTATGTGCCCGGGCGGCACGGTGGTCCCCGCGGCAAGTGAAGAAGGCGGCGTTGTCACCAACGGCATGAGCGTTTTCGATCGCAACGCGGACAATTCAAATTCCGCGCTCCTTGTCAGCGTCACTCCCGAGGATTTCGGAAGCGAGCATCCGCTTGCCGGAATAGAATTTCAGCGTACCATCGAGCAAAAAGCCTTTGCGCTCACGGGAGGAACGTACGCAGCGCCCACGGTGAAAATGGGAGAGCTCAGGGAAAATCCCATCCCGAGCGGCGCGTATTCGTCCGTTAAGCCATCTTATTCAAGAGGAACGCTCCCCCTATCCCCCAAGAAATATCTTCCCGACTATATAACCTCCTCCCTCTCACAGTCCTTTTCGGATTTTGATGAGTGGATGGAAGGCTTCTACCTTCCCGATGCAGTGCTTACAGGCCCCGAAACGAGAACCACCTCGCCCATACGAATGCTCAGAAGCGAGCAAACGCGCGAGGCTATCGGAAATCCGCATATCTACCCCGCAGGTGAGGGCGCGGGATACGCGGGAGGCATCGTAACAAGCGCATATGACGGAGTTTTGTCCGCCCTTGCAATTCTTGAAAAGCACAAGCAATAACAAAAAGCACCGCAGATATGCTCTTGCGGTGCTTTTTTAAAAAATTAACTATTGACTATTCCTACAAAAAATGATAAAATTATTTTATATGTGAATAATTCATATTATAAGCTTTAGCAATAGTTTTACACGTTTCCGTGTTTGAAAGGAGAACCTATGGAATTGATTCAAAGCTTGATCTGGCTGCTTGCCGGCGTTGGCATCTTCATTGTCGGCATGAACTTTTTAAGTGACGCATTGGAAAAAAGTGCCGGATCGGGAATGAAAAAAATGCTTGAAAAAATCAGCAATAACCGATTTTCAAGTGTTTGCATCGGTGCGGGAGTAACTGCAATAGTCCAAAGCTCATCCGCCACCTCCGTAATGGTAATCGGTCTTGTAAATGCAGGAGTTATGACACTTATGCAGGCAACGCCCATTATTATGGGTGCCAATATCGGTACAACCATAACGGGTGTACTCGTAGCCCTTAAAAACGATTATTTCAATATGGCTATGTACGCGCTTGCGTTCGCAGGCGTTATGATGGGATTCTTCAAGCAGGAAAAGGTAAAGCTCGCGGGAACTCTTTGCTCGGGACTTGGCTTGATCTTCGTCGGACTGAATATTATGGGTAGTGAGGATGCATTCAAAAACCCCCTCATTATGGATATGTTCACGGAAATATTCAAAACCGTAAACTTCCCCCTTCTTCTGATTTTCGTGGGTATAATATTCACAGCTCTTATTCAAAGCTCATCCGCTGCGACCGGTGTAGTAATAACCATGGTCGGCACGGGAGTTCTTCCCCTTGACCTTGCGCTCTTCATTATTCTCGGCGCAAACATCGGTACTTGCGTAACCGCACTCCTTGCATGTATAGGAGCAAACGCAAACTCCAAGCGCGTGGCTTTGATACACTTCACCTTCAATCTCATAGGAACCGTTTTGTTTACCGCGATAATCTGGATCTTCAAGGATCCCATTGTAAATCTCTTGACAACGGTTTTCCCGGGAGACGACGCAATGGCACTCCAGATGAGGGTTTCGTTCTTCCACGTTATATTCAACGTTACAACAACACTTGCCCTTCTTCCCTTTGTAAAGCAGCTTGTTAATTATTCCTGCCTTGTAATCAAGGATGATCAAGAGGAAACGGAAAAAATGTCCTTCAGATACGTTGACGAAAGACTTTTGTCAACTCCGTCCATCGCTCTTATGCAGGTAAAGAAGGAGATCGAGTATATGTTCGACTTAGTTGAGGAAAACACCCGCCTTTCCCTCGTTGCGATGAACAGAGGATCCTCCGAGCATAATAAAACCATAAGAAATAACGAGAAGATCATCAACTTTACCAATAATGCCTTAACAAAATTTTTGATAGAGCTCTCCGTTTGTATGGAGCATAGCGACGAAAGAATTATCGGTTCGTATTTCCACGTTTTGAATGACCTTGAGCGTATAGGCGACCATGCGGAAAACCTGCACGAGATAGGACTTGAAATGATGGATAAAAAGATCGTGTTCTCCGAAACAGCCCGTCAGGAGATCGCCGAGATGTTCGATAATATTTCAAGGATGTTCGAAATTTCCAGAAACGTTTTCGATACTCATAATAAGGATAATCTGCCAAGCCTTGCATCCTTGGAGGAAAGCGTTGACAGCCAGAAAAAGGAGCTTATCGCAAGCCACTTTGCAAGACTTGCCGAGGGCAATTGCCACGTTGACGTGAGCCCCTACTTCTCATCGGTCGTAGTTGGACTTGAACGTGTAGCGGACCACCTTGTAAACGTTGGCTACAGCGTTGTAAACCCCACGGGCTCTCAAAAGGACTCAAATCAATATTAATGATACATAAAGTGCGACGTTTAAACGTCGCACTTTTTATTTGTAGACTCATATACTGTAATTGGTGAGATAAAAAATCCGCTCACCGTTCAGAGGAGAAGCTATGAATAGAGATAACCAATATTATAAAAACAATAGATGTCCCTGCCGTCGCCCCTGCGATGACGACGATAATATCGTGATCTGCCCACAGGGTCCGGAAGGGCCGCAAGGACCCGTTGGACCTCAAGGCCCCGCAGGTGAAACGGGCCCGAGAGGACCTCAGGGCGTTCAGGGCGTAATGGGTCCCACCGGTCCTCAGGGTCCTATGGGTGCGCAAGGTCCTCAGGGCGAGGTAGGTCCTCAGGGACCGATCGGACTTACCGGTCCGCAGGGTGTTCAGGGTCCTCAAGGTCCCGTGGGCGCAACGGGCGCAACCGGTGCTCAGGGACCTCAGGGTGAAGCAGGCCCCCAAGGACCTCGCGGCTTGCCGGGAGGCGTACTGTCCTATGCGGACTTTTACGCGCTGATGCCCCCCGATAATGCAACTACGGTTGGAATTGGCGAGGACGTCGCGTTTCCTCGCAACGGCGTTGTAGCGAATACCAATATAGGCAGAACTAACGATACAACGTTTTTGCTCTCAGCAACGGGCACTTACCTCGTTTCCTTCAACGTTCCCGTCACTGAGGCAGGTCAGCTCGCCCTGACGCTTAACGGCGCGGAGGTGCCCTATGCGGTCTTCGGACGCGCTACCGTAACCTCGGATATCGCAGGAACGACCATTATTACCACAACCGTAGCAAATTCCACACTCACCGTCCGCAATCCCGCCTCCAACACAACGGCATTAACAGTAACCCCCAACGCGGGAGGTACCCTGCCCACCTCCGCGCATCTTACCATCGTCCAATTGGCATAAAAAAAAGCCCACCTGCGAAAGCAGGTGGGTGCATATTTATTAGGCAGGGGAAAACATTTCCTTCCCAACGCCACAAAGAGGACACACAAAATCCTCCGGCAGATCGCCAAACGCCGTCCCGGGCGCAATCCCGAGCGATAGATCTCCCTTCTCCTCGTCATATTCCCAACCGCAAACGTCACAAACGTATTTCATAAAAAACTCCTTTCTTTTTTATTGGATTATATCCCTCCCGCGCGCGATTATTTCAAAATTCAATAATTTTTACGAAATAATACTGATGTTTTTAGAAAAAAAGTAAGCAAAACACAGCCTCACCATAGCGGTGGGGCTGTGTAGATGATTTTTAGCATGGCAAGGGGAGTCCTACCTGCGCTTTATAATCATGCAAATTTGAACGATACAAATCAATTATTACTATGATTGTCCTGTTTATTTCAATCGCTTTGTTCGTCATAGGAATGATTCGTTTATTAGTATATTCAAGGACAAATTCTGCAGAATCGAAATCATGTCTGATGATATTATTTTGAAAAATCTTATGGACAAGATTAACTCTAAAATCATTCAACTCATCAAGAAAATCAAAGAACTCTTTAGAAATTGAAGACTCGCTTTTTGACTCATTAATAAGCTTTCCTAAAGTAAACTTGGGCTTTCCCAAGTAGGTGTTATCATAATACTGATCATACTTTGCGCATATACGTTCCACATTTTCTTTGGTGATCGCGCCTTGCTCTATCTCCTTGATAGATCTTTCATAGCATATCAGTTTCCGCAAATTGAACTCAAACATTTGAGCAACTTCGATGAAAAAGCCTATATTTGCATAAAACGAAATTCGAACAACCTCGTTGCCCTTGGCAATATTAGAATCGTATTGAATGCTTATGATGCTGTCAGTCATATTCTGTTTATCCGTCCCATGAAGGGTTGCTGAGGTTTAGCAATAGAAAACTCCATCTTGTCCGTTTCAAAGAGTGCTTCACCGTTAGAATCAAACTGTTTTAAAACGAAAGCATATTTGCCATATGCAAGTCCGATAATCGCCTTAAAAAAGCATTCCTCGTCAACTCTATACTTTGCAAGCATCATATTATCTTTATACAGCGTAATTTCAGTTTTGCAATATTCATCACAACAGGGTTGGAAATATATATTAACCAAATCTGCCCCAATAGAATGCTTAATTTGCGCAGCTTCAATGTAGGTGTTCCTTTTTGCGTCTGCTTGCTTTTTATAATACAAATCCTTATCTGCTTCTACATACTGAGTAGAGAAAATATAATCATCAACAATATTGTCTGCAAAAGTGAGTTTAACTTTTTCAACACGATTTTCAAAGTCCAATCCTACGAAAAAGGCATCGCCTTTTTGGCGTGCGCTCTGCCATTCGCCATTTACAAAGATATTGCATGTTTCTATATTAGTCCAAGCTCTCGCATATTTCTGCTACTTTGAATACAAAATCTCCTTCGGGAATACAAATTCCTAAATCTAACGGCAAAACTACTTGATTTTTTTCTCTCATTGGTGTATAATTATCTCGCTTTCTTGTTGGTTATTTTTAGCGATTTAATTATACAACAAAGCAAGCGGATGCTCAATACCTTTCGGTAAAGAACATCCGCTTTTTTCTTTTTCAAGGCTAAGTTAATGACTCAGCCTCTTACTTATGCGGATTATTCAATCGCAATTTTGCTGGCAGAAGCAAGTTTCTTCTGATCCACCTTCGGCAGAACAACCGACAGAACGCCGGATTCGTATTTTGCCTTGACATCCTCGGGCTTTACATTGCCGACATAGAAGCTACGCGAACAAACGCCTGCGTAACGTTCCTGACGGAGAATGCGCCCCTTTTTGTCCTCTTCCTTCTTGTCAAGACCTTTTTCTGCACTGACGGTCAAATACCCGTCCTTGATATCAATGTTGATATCATCCTTCTTGAATCCAGGCAGATCAACAGCCAACTCATAGCTGTCATCCATCTCACGAATATCGGTCTTCAACAGATTTCTTGCGTTCTTTCCGTAAAGCGGATTGTGTGCGCCAAAGAAACCGCCGTCAAAGAAATCATCCAACATATTCTCACCAAAAATGCTCGGTACCATAATTAATTCCTCCATTTATATCAACTGTTTTTATATTCAGCGTTCTGCGGTCAGCCCGCATCAACGCACTGTTTTCGCTTCGCCCTTTGGGCTACATTGTCAAGGCACCCATCGGAATCACTCCATTTCCTTTTTTCTTTTTACGCCAATATTATACTCGTTTCCTCTTGAAAAAACAATGTTTTTGTGGTATAATAAATGCAATCGCAGTTGTGCTTTCAGCACAATTAATATTGAAAGAAGGTGAAAGTTTGTCTCAACCGCAATGGCGATCCGGAGATATAACAGCTCTGATCACAGAATTTTTTGAACAGGATGATCTACAGCAACTTGCACTTGATGTCGGCATTTTTTTGGACTGTCCTCTGCTTGTTCTCGACGATGCTTATCGTGTCGTGGCGCATTTCTGTCCGGTCGGTTTCTCCGACCCGTTGTTCCGTGGCGCGGTATCGCAGGGCGCAATCACTTACGAGGCGAGCGCTGTAATCAGCAAAAGTCCGGCACTCCGCGAAGGAAGCGTTGACATGATCAAATTGGGGGAAAGCCCCTTTCGCCGGCGCTTTGCACCGCTCATCTGTACCGGTGTCCGACTCGGCTACCTTGTCTGCGTGGACACGGATGGTCATCTTCCGAAAATTTCAGCGGAGATCTGGAGACAAATTGATCTGATTCTCGCAAAACAGCTTTTTATCGAAACAAGCCGTCAGGACAAGCCATTTGAAACAACCGAAGATATTCTGATGCATTTGCTTGACGGAGGATTTCCGTCTGCCTCCTATTTTCGACTCCGGGCAGTAGGCACTTATCTTGCAGACTTTCACCCATCCGCTTTTGCATTGATGGATCTGACCGCTTATCACAGTCAGTATCTCGGGGCGCGTCATCTGAAAGAAGAAATCGGCGAACGTTTTCCGGATTCTCATCCCTTTCTCTACAAGGGTGACGTATTTCTGTTTCTGCATAGAGACAGTGATGTAGATCTATTCACGGAACTGGCAAAAGAATTCGATTTGAAGGTAATTGTTTCAGAGGCGATTCGCAATTTGTATGACCTTCCGTCACTTTACCGCGCCGCGCACGATGCGCTGGATATGATTGTGGGAAGCAATCATCACGGTGAAAATGTCTGTTCTGTAGCGCAATTGCGGACGCCGTTGCTTCTGAAAAATCTGGATTCCCGCGACGATCTTATCTCACCGGAGCTTCGGGCGCTCGCCAGACACGACCGAAAAAAAGGAACGCAATACTGTGAAACACTGTATTTTTATCTGATTTGCAGCCGCTCGCTCAAAAAGACCTGCGACGCATTGTTTACCCACCGTAACACAGTTCTGTACCGTATCGAAAGAATCCGGGATGACTTCCTGATCCCTCTGGACGATCCGGAAAGACATGCCGAGCTGCTGTTCGGCGTTGCAATTCTGCTGTTTCAAAAAGAAGGCGCGGAATTCTTTTTGCGGACAATGCCGCAAACGGATGATGAATAATAATTTATTGAATAAGAGGAAGAAATCATGAAAGAAAACAGAAAATTATTGCAGGATGTACTGAAGGAAATCCGCCACGATATGACGGATGAAGAAGTTCTGAATCTTTTGGCGGACAGTAAAATTTCCGTCAGCCCCAAAAAAGAGAAGGAAAAATACACGCTCGGGCAGCGGGCAGCTGACACCATTGCAAAATTTGCGGGCAGCTGGGCGTTTATATTTTTGTTTGCAGGCGTGCTGATTCTGTGGATGGTCGTCAACGCAATTCTTGCGACAAAAGCGTTTGACCCATATCCGTTTATTCTTCTGAATCTTGTCTTGTCCTGTGTGGCAGCCATTCAGGCACCGTTGATCATGATGAGTCAGAACCGGCAGGAGGAAAAAGACCGTCATCGCGCGGAAAACGATTATAAGGTCAACCTGAAAACCGAGATCATGATTGAGGATCTTTACGACAAGGTGAATGCGATCCTTGTCAGACAGTCGCAAATTGAGAAACTGTTGGCAGAGAAAAAGAGGGAAGACGAGGGAACAAAGAAATAAAATATCGGCAAATCAAAATGTCAGGAAGTGCGTATATGATGTGGTTGTGTTTAATTATCCAAATATAAGGATTTCATTATCTGACAATAATCACAGATAAATTCCGGTTTTCTGAGATCTTTGTAAAGCATCTTTTAAGACCATAACATCCAAGACGAGTTGACAAAAAAGATGCCAACCGAAAAACCCGAGATTTTCTCGGGCTTTTTTCGTTTTTCACAAAAAAATATTGTTAAAATTCTGTGTCTGAGAAAGGAGGTGCTTCGGATCGGAGTCCCCAAGCTCGATATTGCGCAGCGCGTGCTCGCTCATATCCACCACATCAGAAAGAGCGCGGAGAGAAATGTAAGAATTCTCCCTGCGCTCTCGCATAATTCGGCCAAAATGTGCGGTATTCATCATTTTCCACCTCCCTTCCCCTAAATTTTAGGAGCGGAAGTTAGATTTGTTAAGGAAGCGGACTGACGGTTTGTTAATAAATTGTAAAATATTGCATATTATTAATACCATTTTTCAATTTAAAATTCTTCAAAAATCGGCAAAAAAGTGCACATTTTTTGTTTTTGTGGTTGTATCTATTGAATAAAAAGACATTTTATGCTATAATTTTCACAATTGATATAGCTTGATTGAAAGGAAAGACACCAATGTTACAATTTCTATTAACAATATGCGAAGAGGCGTATCATAGTCAAATAGAGTGGATGTATAACAATTATTACAACGATATGCTAAAAATTGCAGTTACGAAGTTCAAGCTATTGGATAGATACAATCCCGTGCTTGACGCGGAAGATGCCGTTCAGAACTGCTTTTTGAGAATGGTAAAGTATGCGGATAAGCTTGATTTCACTAATAAAGCACACCTCAAAAACTACGCTTTAACCATTTTGACACACGAAATGGACCGAATTTTGAAAGAAAATTCAGAAAATATTGATTTTGTTGAAGAATTTCCCGAAAAAAAACAGGTATAAATTTATAGAGGACATTTGCATAAGGGAGCAGTATAACGAGGTCGTTCGGGCAATAGAACAAATGGACGACATCTACGGTACCACTTTGTTCCTCGTGTATTGCAAGGATATGACTGTCAATGAGATTGCGGAAATGATGGACGTTCCCGCAAAGACGGTCTATACTCGACTTGCGAGAGGCAAGAAAATGTTAAGAGACTCTATAAAGGGGGATAAGTAAATGGACAAAACCAATGAAGAATTATTTAAGCAAGCGATAAACGAGGCGTTGACCAACAAATTTTAACGTATGGCGGATGCTTGTGATGAGGAAATCGTCTGCTCCCGCCACCATAGGAAAGCTATGCGCGCTATCATAAGCGGCAAGACTCCACGAAAGCCCCTCAGCACTAAAATGATCGCAATTCTCGTTGCCGCAGCAATCTTGCTCCTTGCAGGTTGTGCTATTATTTACCGTGATGAGATTCGAGAGTTTATTACCAACATTAAAGAGTTTTTTGTTGAAGTCAAGTTTGATGAAGGTGAAAATGACAGCCAAAATATAGATGAAATATATGAGCTTACGTATTTACCTGAAGGCTATGGCTTGAAAGAAGAATATATTACTCGTATGAGAGTTGAATACGTGTTCGCAAATTCAAGCAATGAATCCATAAGATTTATACAACAACCCCTTGATAGTGCCACTTTTTCAGTCGATAGCGAGCATAGCGATACTATACTAATTGAAATTGAAGAATATACTGTTTATTATCGCATAGCAGGAAATATGCATTACTATTTATGGAACGATGGAAAATATGCCTTGAAAATCAATTCTGCATTAGAGTTATCCGATAATGAATTATTATTAATAACTAATGGATTAAAGGTTAAACAATAGAAAAAAGCACCTCAAAATATAAATTTGGGGTGCTTTTTCTATTTATAAATAATGAAAATTTTGAAGAATTTTGTCTAAAATAGAGGTATTAATATATAGGGTATTTATAAATACTCAAAATTATACGCTTTGAAAGGAACTTATTATGAAAAAGATCGTAAAAACCCTTATGTTGATTTCATTAGCAATGATTATGTGCTTGACAAGCATTCCGGTTTACGCAAGTGGATTATCAGGCACTATTTCTCCTCGCTTAACACACACATGTGATGCAACATTTGCTTTTGATGCTACTTCATCGGTGGGATATATTGATTCAACCTATACGGCAGTTGATACCACTTTTGTTAGTGCAAAATTGACTGTTAAGGTTGAAAAGAAATTTTTATTTTTCTTCTGGGATGAAGTGGGCACGTGGACTTCAACTTGTACAGAGGTTTTTGGTAGATACTACCACGAAATGCCTCTTACCGGTGCAGGTACGTATAGAGCAACTTTTGTGCTTGAAGTAACAGGTACTGACGGTACGGTTGATGTTATTGATGGTGTTATAGAAAACGCGACCTAATCCGAATTGAGAAAATCCCCCCCGCGCTCCGGTGACGCACCAAAAGCCCACCGCTGAGCGCCCACGCTCCCGAAGCTGTAATAAAAACACTTCGTTGAGCTTTACACATAATAACCCGTTCCCGATACCGTACTAAAAACATATCGCTGAACGCACACATGGCAACTCCGGGCGCTGTACAAAACTGCGCCCCGAGTTGCCCTATAAAGAGATTTTCTAATTAAAACAAACATCAAGGCAAGACTCAAATTGCCGAAATTGAGAAGTAGATAACAAAATGTCTTTAAGAATTAGGATTAAATTAAAAGGAGCAAAAAATATGGACAACGTATGGATAGTAGTTATTACATCGCTTATTTCCGGACTTATTGCAACTATCACAACTATCATTTATCAGCAAATTTCCGAATCAAAAAAGGACAAAAAGGAAATTTTCAAGATTTTGATGTCGCACAGATATTTGATATCTGATAAGGATAATGTTGAAGCATTAAACCGTGTCGAAGTGGTGTTTTACAAAAGCAAGGAAGTTAGAGAGTGTTGGAAAAAGTTTTTGTCTGCGGCGGACGATGCAGCAAAAAATCCTAATAATCCGAGCAACGATACCGATATCAATGATAAATACTTGAGATTGCTGGAAGAAATAGCAAAGTGCACCGGTTGTGAGGGTATTGATTGGGAAAATATAAAAAAGTATTACTACCCTCAAGGACTTTCGTCTAAAATACTTGAAGAAACTGCACTTCGCAGGGCTCAAATCTCCCAAGCGAGCGCAGTTGCTCAACAAGACCAAGGCAATCGAAGCCAGATGACGGCCGAAGAAGTAGGTATGAGATTTATGCTCAAAGCTATGGAATCGCCTAACGGAGTAGAATCTATCGCCAAAATTATGGAGCTGTCTGGCAAAGGATCGAAAAAGTAATTTAGCGGAGGAACATATATGAAAAGAATAGTTACTTATGATATTAGGCAAGGTAACGATTATCAAAAGTTTTATGATTTTGTGAAACAATATAAAGGCGTACGAATTACAGAGTCAACTTATGAATTAGATACTCCACTTTCTCAAGCAGATTTTGAAAAAAGATTAAGATATGTGTTTGGAAAAGATGATAATGTGGCATATATTTCGTGTAACAATAAGGAAGGACTCTTCTTTATACAGGTGGAATTCTAATGAAAGCGTAAATAAAACAACGAATAAACAACCAAATAACGACTAAGAGCCCAGGGTTATGAAAAGGCAGAATTTGGCATTATCCTGCATGATTGGGAAAATAATAAAATCATTTGCGACATGTTCGATTTTTATGGTGGGCTTAGAAAATTACGTGACGAAGATCATGCATATCTGATCTTACATCCTCTCCCACTCCGATGACCCGCCCGTTCACCAAAGCGGCACGGGGAGAAAGAAGAAATAATACCTACAAAAGCGAGCACCTAAGTGCTCGCTTGCTTTGTCTTTGAATAAGTTTGCATCGATGCTTGATATTTATGTAGAAATATGGTATAATCGCAATATAGATATATTGGAGAGGAGAAGCAAAACATGTCATCATATAACGAGCTTATAAAGAATTTTGAGCGAGTGCGTTCGTATATGCGGGAATTCTACGTTTACGGATTTAAGAGCCGCGCTGACTATGACAAAAAGAGCGCGCGTTCTTATGACGATGAAAAGCGCAGAATGGAAAGTATTCTCGGCGATTATATGAGCTTTGTTCGCACACCCGAGGGCAAGAACGTATTTCTCTCCATAGACAGTCGCACGTCGGTGCACAATCCCTTTTACAAGGCATTGAAGGCAAAGAGCTTTACCGATGGCGATATCACCTTGCATTTTATCATTTTTGACATTTTGCATTCTCCCGACGTCGAATTCACCCTTGCCGAGATTATGGAAATAATCGACGAAAAATATCTTTCGGGCTTTGAAGCTCCTATGATGTTCGATGAGTCCACCATTCGCAAGAAGCTGAAGGAATATTGCAGCGAGGGTTTAATAATCACAAGTAAGCAAGGAAGAAAGGTAACGTACTCAAGAAGCGAGCATATCGACACCGTTGATATTAAGGACGCGCTTGACTACTTTTCGGAGATCGCTCCTTGCGGTGCTGTCGGCTCTTTCCTGCTTGACAAGGAAGAAAAGACGGATAGCTCATTCACGTTTAAGCATCATTACATAACGAGCGCCATGGACTCCGATGTTCTCGCTTGCCTTTTTGATGCGATGAGGCAAAAGCGTGCGATCACCGCAAACAACCTCAACCGTAAACACGATGAGCCAAGACTTGCCGAAATAGTGCCGCTTCGCATATTTATAAGCGTGCAGAACGGCAGACAGTATCTTCTTGCTTATCAAACGCAGTTCAGTTGCATCACGTCCTACCGTGTGGATTATCTTTCCAACGTGAAGCCCCTTGATGTTTGTGATAATTTTGATGACCTTCGTGCCCGTCTTGACGATATGCAGACCAAGATGTGGGGAGTCAACACAAGGCAAAATGCATATAAGCAGGAGCATCTTGAACACGTTGAATTTATCATTAATGTTGCCGACAATGAGGAATATATCGTCCGCCGCCTCTATAGAGAAAAGAGGATCGGCAACGTTGAAAAGCTTGACGATCACACGTACAGATTTTCTGCTGACGTTTATGATACGACCGAGCTTGTCCCGTGGATAAGGACCTTTATTTGTCGCATAACGCAAATGGATTTCTCAAACCGTACAGCCGAGAACCGCTTCAAGGGAGACCTTAAGAGAATGTATGAGATTTACGGAATCGGGAAGGAGGTAAGCGAATGATATTCAGTGAGCTTTACTCCGTTTACTATAACACGGTAGCAAAAATACTCTCCGCTATGGTAGAGAGCAACGTTGACAGCAAGACAGCGCAAAAAATCGTTGAGGAAAATGCCTTTGGCGACAGTGCCTTTACTATTATGAATGCCATAAAGAGCGAAAAATGGCAGGTAATGACCCGTGATTTTACCACTGCTATTGAGCATAAACCTACTATGCCTCTTACAACCCTACAAAAAAGATGGTTGAAGTCGATCTCTCTTGATCCCAGAATCAAGCTTTTCGGTGTTAAATTTGAGGGATTTGACGATGTTGAACCTCTTTTCACACAAGAGGACTACTATGTTTTTGACCGATATAATGACGGTGATAACTATGAGGACAGAACATACGTAGGAAGATTTCGCTATCTGCTCAACGCGATCAGAAACAAAACTCCCGTTAAGATCAATATGAAAAATGTAAGAGGGCAAAATATCTACGCCAAGTGCCTTCCCGTAAGACTTGAATACTCAGAAAAAGACGATAAATTCCGTCTTATTACAAGTGGATGCAGATTTTTGACAGTCATCAATCTGTCAAAGATCGTTTCGGTAGCACGTTGTAATGGTGAGTTTACACCCAAAGAGCATAGGCATCAAGGAAGAATGGATACCGTTACATTAAAGATAACCGACGATAGAAATGCACTTGAAAGAGTGATGCTGCACTTTGCCCATTTTGAAAAGCAGGCAGAAAAGCTTGACAGAAAGCATTATCTCGTTCATATCAAATACGATCACGCAGACGAGATGGAAATGGTAATAAGAATACTTTCGTTTGGACCTCTCGTTGAAGTTATCGAGCCCGAGCCGTTCGTAGAGCTTATGAAAAATAAGCTGCAGAAGCAATTTGATTGCAAAATTAAGTAAAAAAATATCAAAAAAGCTGTGAAATTATGTGGTTTCGCAGCTTTTTTTCCGTGAAAAAGCTTTTCTTGGGTGGTAAAATATGCTTGCAAGGTACTTCAAGCGAGTGTATGAAAAACCACTGCGATGCGCGAGGTGTACCAAAGCGTATGTCAGAAGATCTCTTGCGATAGCACAACCTGTTAAGTTGTAGCGCTAAGGTGAAATGTGTCAAGATGTTTTGACTCACCCCTATTATCGTGGGTTCGAATCCCACCGAGCTGTGAAAATAGCTTGCCAGCGGTATGGTACTTGATGTTCTTAAGGAAGAACTACAAAACAAAGTGCAAAAGTGCTTTGAGAATCCAGGCTGATGCCGTTCGGCAAAAGCGAGAAATTATTTCTCGTGAGTAGCAAATGCGATTATCGCTTTGTCCGAGGAAGGATACCGTGTATTTGAAATAAGTGCCAAGCTATATGCTCCGTGCTTTGCTCGATGCACTTAAATCCTCGGCCGTGATTTTCCCATGAACGGCGTTTGGCACGACTAAATTACTCTAAGGAGGAATACATATATGCAGAAAATCATTATCACAGAGAAGCAGAGAGGATTGCTTTTCAAAAACGGAAAATTTGTTAAGATGCTTGAAGCAGGCAAGTATTGGCTCATGGGCGGCAAGCTTGTGGATTTGCTCGCTCTTGATCAGCAGATCACTTCTAACAGATGTGCTCTTGAGACCTTGCTTCAGAACAAGGAGCTTGCTACTCGCGTAGCAGTGTGTGAGGTGGGAGACACCGAGCTTGCTTTTCACTATGTTAACGGAAAGTTTGCAGGTGTACTTAAAACAGGTAAGTATGCTTATTGGAATGATGTTGATAAGCACGAATTCACAGTTGTTGATATTACCACACCAGAGGTAGATGAATCCATACCCGAGCATCTGTTTTCAAAGATTCCTACACTCTATTACATTAGAGTTGAGGTTGGTGAGTATGAAAAGGCATTGATCTATTTCAATCGCAAGCTTGCCAAGGTGCTTGACGCAGGTGTTTACTACTTCTGGAGAACATCTGTTAAGGTTGACGTTGATATTGTTGATACACGTCTTACTCAGATGGATATTACGGGTCAAGAGATGCTTACTGCGGATAAGGTATCACTTCGTATCAATTTTGTGTGCAATTACCGAGTAACTGACTGTATCAAGGTTTTCACCGAGATCAATAATTACGAGGAGCAGTTGCACGTAGCTGCCCAACTCGCCCTTCGTGAGTACGTGGGTAAGTACAAATTTGATGAGATTCTTGAGAACAAGGACGGTATGTCAAAATTCGTATTTGAGAAGCTCAAGGCAAAGGAGAAAAATCTCTATATCGAGATTACGGATGCAGCAGTTAAGGATATTATCCTTCCCGGTGAAATCCGCGATATTATGAATACCGTTCTCGTTGCCGAGAAGAGAGCTCAAGCGAACGTAATCACAAGACGTGAGGAGGTCGCATCGACCAGATCCTTGCTCAATACAGCTAAGCTTATGGACGAAAACAAAACCCTTTATAAGCTTAAGGAGCTTGAGTATGTTGAGCGCATTTGTGAGAATGTCGGCAACATCAACATTGGTTCCGGCTCTGACGTACTTACGCAGCTTACATCAATCCTTCACGGCAATAATGCCTAATTAAGATATGGTCGGCGCATTGTTGTCATAAGATGATAATGCCCGACCGTATTTTTATAGGAGAAGATTATGATAGAGATTATAGGCAAATTCAACACCGCAAAATGCTTTGCGACAACTCTTGAGGATGGTGTGCGTGAGCAGATACAGGCGGTTTGCGATACCGAGGCATTTGCCTCATCCAAAATAAGAATAATGCCCGACGTTCACGCGGGCAAGGGCTGTACCATAGGTACAACTATGACAATTACCGATAAAATAGTGCCCGCTATGGTGGGCGTTGACATCGGCTGCGGTATGTACACCGTTTACCTTGGAAAGATAGATATTGACTTTGAGAAGCTTGACAAGGCGGCTCACTATATCCCCTGTGGCAGAAACGTTTGGGAAGGAAGAAACGAGAGATTTGACCTCACCTCTCTTCGCTGCTACAGAAATCTCAGGGATACCAAAAGACTTGAAAGATCGCTTGGCACGCTCGGTGGCGGAAATCACTTTATAGAGGTGGACGTCGATGAGGATGGCGGTAAATATCTCGTTATTCATTCGGGTAGCCGTAACCTTGGCACTCAGGTGGCAGATTTTTATCAGCAACTTGCAGTTGACCTTAACATAGGTAAAGAGGAATATTTTAAGCAACGCGAAGAGATCATACGTACATACAAGGAAGAGGGCAGAAGAGCTGAAATTCAAGCAGCATTAAAGATGCTTGATAAAGATTTTAAAGCGAAAAATCCCACCTTGCCTCACGATCTTTGCTATCTCTATAGCTCGTTTATGGATGACTACCTTCACGACGTAGATATCTGCCAAAAATTTGCCGAGAGAAACCGTGCAAAAATGGCGGAGATTATTCTTGATAGATGTGGTTGGACCGCTGTTGATACTTTCCAGACCATTCATAACTATATTGACGTTGGTGAGATGATTCTCCGCAAGGGCTCTGTTTCCGCAAAGCTTGGCGAGAAGCTCCTCGTTCCCATCAATATGAGGGACGGATCTCTTATTTGCATTGGTAAGGGCAACGAGGACTGGAACTTTTCAGCACCTCACGGTGCGGGACGTCTTATGTCACGTACCGCCGCATTTGAGCGCCTTACTATGGAGGAGTACGAAAAGGAGATGGATGGCATTTACTCAACCTGTGTCCTTCCCGACACACTCGACGAGTCCCCCATGGCATATAAGAGTATGGATGAGATCATCGAAAATATAGGCCCCACAGCCGATATTGTTCGCAGAATCAAGCCCATATACAATTTCAAGGCAGCTGAATAAATACACAAACATAAGCACCGCGCGAGAGCAAAATCTCGTTCGGTGCTTTCTTTTTTGAAAAAATAGATTTTTTATTGTTTTTTTGAAGAATTTTGGCGAAAAAACAGGTATTATATATTAGGGAGTATAATATTATCATAATTTTTCAATTTGATCATTATTCAAAAAATGATTAAATTGATGTTGACAAATGATCATAATAAGGGTATAATATATGTAGAAAAATATATTTTAAGAGGTTATTATGAGAAATTATAGTTATGAGAATAAATGGCAAAAGCTTTTGATACCCGAAATTGTATCTTTGCTCACCAAAATTCACGAATACAAGGGCGAGCAAACTTTGTTTATAAAAGCAAAAGCGGATACCCTTACTCAGCTTGTTGAGGTTGCAAAAATACAGAGCACTGAGGCATCAAACAAAATTGAGGGTATTTACACCTCGGACGATAGATTAAAAAGTCTTGTTACGAACAAGACAACGCCCCGCACTCGCAACGAGCAGGAGATTGCGGGCTATCGTGATGTGTTAGCTACAATACACGATAATCACGATTATATCCCCGTGAAGCCCTCCATTATTTTACAGTTGCACAGAGATTTGTATAAATTTAGCGGTAAATCCATAGGTGGAAAATATAAGGGATCCGATAACGTAATTGAGGAAGAGGATGAAGCCGGAAACAGACGTGTTCGCTTTCAACCGCTTTCAGCTTTTGAAACACCCGGTGCAATAGATGAAATATGTGCAGCTTTCGACGAAATGATGGCTAAAAACGAGGCAGATCCGCTTCTTCTTATTCCTATGTTTGTTTTGGATTTTTTGTGCATCCATCCCTTTAATGACGGCAATGGAAGAATGAGCCGCTTGCTTACGTTATTGCTATTGTACCGTGCAGGATATATCGTGGGTAAATATATCAGTATTGAAAAAATGATTGAGAACACAAAGGAAACGTACTATGAGGCACTTCAAAACAGCTCTGCAAATTGGCACGAGGGAGATAACGATTACATTCCTTTTGTTCAGTACAACCTTGCAGTAATCGTTGCAGCATACCGTGAGTTTTCATTGAGAGTGAAGCTTCTTTCGTCAAATGATTTATCAAAGCCCGAAAGAATACGCGAAATCATTAAAGAAAAACTTGGAACAATTACAAAAACAGAAATTATGAAAAAATGCCCCGATATAAGTCAGGTAACGGTGCAAAGAGCGCTTAATGACTTATTGAAGAGTAGAGAGATCCTCAAAATCGGCGGTGGAAGATATACAACGTATATGTGGAATCACGAAAAAGGAGAATAAAAATGATTACAGGCGAACTTAAAAATAGAATTGACGGACTTTGGGACGTATTTGCAACGGGCGGACTTGTAAATCCGCTGGACGTAATCGAGCAGGTTACATATTTGATGTTTATTCACGATCTTGACGAAACGGATAACCTTCGCGCTAAGGAAGCGGTAATGCTCGGACTTTCTCATAAGAGTATTTTTGCAGATAAAGTTAAGGTTGGCGAGCGTGAGATTGACGGTCAGCAGCTAAAGTGGTCGGTGTTCCACGATTTTCCTGCGGGAAAGATGTATGCTACCGTGCAGGAGTGGGTTTTCCCCTTTATTAAGAATCTTCACGATGATAAGGATAGCGCATATTCCAAATATATGGATGATGCGATCTTCAAGATCCCCACACCCTTGCTCCTTGATAAAATAGTAACTATACTTGACGATATTTATGAGAAAATGTCGCAGATAAAGGATACCGATATCCGTGGCGACGTTTACGAATATTTGCTTTCTAAAATTGCGCAGTCGGGACTTAACGGTCAGTTCCGCACACCCCGTCACATTATTCGTATGATGGTTGAGCTTATGGACCCCGGGGCAGACGAGATCATCTGTGACCCCGCCTGCGGTACGTCGGGATTCCTTGTTTCGGCGGGAGATTATTTGAAAGAAAAGCGCAAAGAGGAGATATTCTTCAATAGACAAAAGAAGGCGCACTATATGAACGGTATGTTCCACGGCTACGATATGGATAGAACTATGCTTCGTATCGGTGCGATGAATATGATGACTCACGGAGTGGACAACCCCTATATCGAATACCGTGATAGCTTGTCCGATCAGAATACGGATAAGGAAAGGTATTCGCTTATCCTTGCTAACCCACCGTTCAAGGGCAGTCTTGACTATGATACGGTTGCCCCCGATCTTCTCAAAGTTTGCAAAACAAAAAAGACGGAGCTTTTGTTCCTTGCATTGATGCTCCGTATGCTTCGCGTGGGCGGCAGATGTGCGGTTATCGTTCCCGACGGCGTTCTTTTCGGCTCGTCCACAGCGCACAAGGCGATCCGTAAGGCAATTGTTGATGAAAACCGTCTTGAAGCAGTTATCTCGATGCCCTCGGGCGTGTTCAAACCCTATGCAGGCGTGTCAACGGGAATTCTGATCTTCACCAAGACAGGTCACGGTGGTACGGATAAAGTGTGGTTCTATGATATGACCGCGGACGGATTCAGTCTTGACGATAAGCGCACACCCGTGGCGGCAAACGATATTCCCGATATTATCGCGCGCTTCCGTAACCGTGATGGCGAAATTGATCGCGCGCGCACCGAAAAGAGCTTTTTCGTTCCCAAATCCGAGATAGTTTCAAACGATTATGACCTCTCAATAAATAAGTATAAAAAGACCGAATATAAGCCTGTGGAGTATGCTCCCACGTCGCAGATCCTTGCCGAGATCAACGAGCTTGAAGCGCAGATCCAGCAGGGACTTAAAGAGCTGGAGGGGATGCTGTAATGTATAAAATAATGGTTGTAATTAGTTTGTTGATAAGAACTTTTTGCTTGCCAGATCCTTTTGAGTGTTTTGGTGATTATGCCATTTTGATTAATCTTGTGGTGGAAGCGCCTATTCATTTGCTTGTGTATAAGTTAGTTGGAACTATATATTCAAAAGGGTCGTTTCCACCTTTGGGAGCATTGCTATATTTGCTTGTATATTGTACCGTTATAGGAATTCTTTGGCTTATGAGTTTGTTCTCATTTGCTTGGTGGTGGGTTCTTATAATTCTTGCGGCAATTGGATTGTTGATTTATGGAATTCATTGGCTAAAGGAGAAGATTTTTAATGGCTAAAAAAAGAAAATATAAGAATAAAAAAGTAAGCAATGAGCCCAAAGGGATAAAATTGCTTTGGAAGTTGTGGAATGATGAGGTTATAATGCCCGATGAAAACGGAAATAGTGTCATTATGCAAGAGTTCACATCATTGTTGTTTGCAATACTTGCTTGGGCGATGGCTATAGGATCTGTTTTGCTATTTGCATCAAGTATATATGTTGCAATTGCAATAATTGATTGGTCCATAGAAAGATTAATTGGAAACATAGTAAGTCTATTATTGATATTCGTTTTGTGTGTGCTTTGTTTTGTTATATCGGTAATAATTAAAGTAATGTCTAATGATGTCAAGCGCGAAAAAGATAGGCATTATATTCTTGCGTTGTTCTCTGGAATAATTAGTTTTGTAGCGTTAATTATTTCTTTAGTATCATTGTTTTAAGGAGATAGAGATGGCAAAATTTATAGATGTTTTTGAGGATGTTACAAAACTCGGAACAAAAATCCCCACCAATCTGTATTTAGATAGTGGCTTATACCCTATTATAGATCAAGGGCAGTCAGAAATAGCCGGATATACCAATGAAGAAAAGGGTCTATTTATCGATGTTCCAGCAATAGTTTTTGGTGATCATACAAGGGTAATTAAATATATTGATAATCCTTGTTTTCTTGGAGCAGACGGTGTGAAACTCTTGAAAGCAAAAGACAAAAGTGCAAACTATAAGTATTTGTATTATGCGCTTTGTAATGCCGATATTCCCAATACGGGATACAATAGACATTTCAAGTGGCTAAAAGAGATAGAGATACCCGACTATTTGACTGAAGAACAAGTCGAGATAGTTGCGCAACTTGAACGAGTTGATAGTGTAATTTCTCTACGCAAACAGCAACTTGCAAAATTGGACGAGCTCGTCAAATCCCGATTTATCGAGATGTTTGGGGATTACAGAATTAACGAAAAAGGCTTTGATTGCAAAACAGGCAGTGAACTATTCAAGTTTTCCTCTGGCAAGTTCCTGCCCGAAGAAAAAAGACTTAACGAAGGTATTCCTGTGTATGGTGGAAATGGAATTGCATGGTACACAAGCGAATCTCTTGTTGACTATTCAACTATAATTATTGGACGGGTAGGCGCACAATGTGGCAATATCCATGCAGTTACAACCCCTGTGTGGATTACTGATAATGCCATATACATTAAAGAGCAGAAGACAAATGCATATACATTGGAGTTCTTGACGGAACTGATGCGAATGATGGACTTTTACCAGTATGCAGATTTTTCTGGACAGCCTAAAATTACACAGAAGCCTTTGGAAACATTAAATTACATTATGCCACCAATAGAACTGCAAAATGAATATACTGCATTCGTCGAACAGATCGACAAATCGAAAATTGAAATTCAAAAGAGCTTAAATCAGCTCGAAACACTAAAAAAAGCATTGATGCAAAAATATTTTGGGTGAGGTGAGTAAATATGAAACTGTATAAAAATACATTGAAATATAGTGTTGTTGTATTTTTTGCTTGCGTTTTCTTATCTTTTGTTTTTGAGTTTAGCTGTTTATCCAAGCTTAATATCGTTTCTTTTTTGTCGGAGTATATGATAGGTATTGCGTGTAGCATCGTTGTAGTTATTATTACAACATATTTACAATTTAAATACGAACAAGAAAAAACTCTCAAATCTATTTTATCTAATGTGCATTTTTTCTTTTTTGATTATTTGTTGATTGTATTATCTTTGAACCCCGATGAAGAAACTCCGGATAAGTTATGGGAGTATTATTATGATGAAACATATAACGGAATCAAAAAAATCTCGTCGGAACTTTCAAATCTCGAATGGTTTTCAAAAACAAAAAGCAAGACATCTGGAGAATTGCAGATAGCGGTTTTGAGTATAATGACAGATATGGTGAAAGCATCTGGAAGAAGCAACAGAGAGGGATTATCGCAAATTATAGATAATCCAATGTTGCGTGTTGTAAAGAATAAAGCTATATTGTTAGCAGACTCTCACGAATATTATAAAGAAGAAATTATTAAGAATTATGAACAAATACAAGAAGAGTTAGATAATTTGAAAACGAAAAAGAGTAATATGAAAATATAGTAGTGAGGTATTATATGACCAACTTCGATTTCTTAAAAAAGAACCGCGATTTTGATGCGTTTTCGGACGTGGCGATATCGGCGGAGAAAATATTACATATAGACGTCGATTCTTGCGTTATCAATTGCCGCAGGGCGATGGAGTTTGCGATCAAGTGGATGTATTCCGTTGACCGCGATCTTGCTATGCCTTATCAGGACAACCTTGTCAGCTTGATGAGTGAGGACAGCTTTAGGCGTTTGATCGGTAACGACATTTGGCGACGTCTTGATTTCATTCGCAAGGTCGGCAACAATGCGGCTCACGGTGGAAGAAAGGTGACTCAAGAGCAGGCAGAGCTTTGTATTGAAAATCTCTTTGTGTTCCTTGACTGTCTTGCATGCTATTATTCCGCGGATTATGAGGAGCAGCAGTTTGACAGATCTTTGCTTGAGCTCACTACACAAGAGGCGCTTTCGTTCGTGCCCGATGCAGATATCGACATAAACAAGTTAATAGAAGAAAACAAGGCGCTCAAGGACGAGCTTACCGCGCGCCGTACCGAGCAGCAGCAGACCTACGTTCCTAAGCCGCTTGATCTTTCCGAATACAAAACGAGAAAGATCTATATTGATTTTATGCTTCAGGATGCTGGTTGGACCGAGGGCAAGGACTGGATAAACGAGGTCGAGCTTTACGGAATGCCCAACAAGAGCGAGGTTGGATATGCGGACTACGTTCTTTACGGAGATGATGGCAAACCGCTTGCAGTTCTTGAGGCAAAGCGCACCTGCGTTGACGTTTCCAAGGGCAGACAGCAGGCGAAGCTCTATGCCGATCTTTTGGAGCAAAAATACGGTCGCAGACCGATAATCTTCCTCTCCAACGGCTTTGACACGCGCATCTGGAACGATAAGTATTATCCCGAGCGCAAGGTGGCATCCGTTTACTCAAAACGCGACCTTGAAAAGCTTTTCAATCTTCAAACGATGAGGACAAGCTTGAAGAACGTGATGGTGGACAAGCTTATTGCAGGACGCTATTATCAAGAAGCAGCAATAAAGGCGGTTTGCGAGTCATTTGACAAGAAGAATCGCAGAAAGGCGCTTCTCGTTATGGCAACCGGCTCCGGTAAAACGAGAACTGTTATCGCTCTTTGCAAGGTGTTGCTTGACCACGGCTGGGTTAAGAATATTTTGTTCCTTGCGGACAGAAATTCTCTTGTTACACAGGCAAAGCGTGCTTTTGTAAATATGCTGCCCGATCTGTCTGTAACTAATCTTTGTGAGGATAAAGAGAATTTTGATTCCCGTTGCGTATTTTCGACCTATCAGACAATGATGAATTGTATTGATACCGTCAAGGATGAGAATAATAAAAAGCTCCTTACCACAGGGCATTTTGACCTTGTTATCGTGGACGAGGCGCACCGTTCCATTTACAATAAATACAGAGATATTTTCAATTATTTCGATGCTCCTTTGGTCGGCTTGACTGCTACCCCCAAGGATGAAATTGATAAGAATACTTATGATATTTTCGAGCTTGAGACCAACGTGCCAACCTATGCATATGAGCTTTCACAGGCGGTAACTGATGGGTTCCTTGTCGATTTCACATCAGTTGAAAGTAAGCTCAAATTTATAGAGCAAGGCATTGTTTACGATGATCTCTCCGAAGAAGACAGAGAGACATATGAAAACACGTTTGAGGATGAAAATGGAGATTTGCCCGAGAGCATAGCTTCTTCTGCCATTAACGAATGGGTGTTCAATGAGGACACTATTCGTCAGGTATTGCACATTCTTATGCAAGACGGTCTTCGCATTGACTACGGTGAAAAGCTCGGCAAAACGATCATATTTGCTAAAAATCACGAGCATGCTGAAAAAATCCACGAAATTTTCGGTAAAGAGTATCCACATTTGCCCGGATATACCAAGGTCATTGATAACTATATGACCTATGCTCAAAGTGCTATTGACGAGTTTTCTGATCCCAAAAAGCTACCTCAAATTGCAATTTCGGTTGATATGCTGGATACGGGTATTGACGTGCCCGAAGTGCTTAATCTTGTTTTCTTTAAGAAGGTAATGAGTAAGGCGAAATTCTGGCAGATGATCGGCCGTGGCACACGTCGTTGTGATGGGCTTATGGACGGCAAAGATAAAGATAAATTCTATATTTTCGATTTTTGCGGGAACTTTGAATTTTTCCGTATGAACAACGGACGTCCTACTGCTAACCAGATTGCATTGCAGGGAGCAATATTCAGATTGAAAGCACAAATAGCATATAAATTGCAGGATATTGTTTATCAAACTAACGATCTTATTGAATTTCGTAAGTCTTTGGTTGACGATATGGTTCGAAAAGTTCGCGAGCTTAATAAAGAAAACTTTGCTGTTCGTCAGCACTTGCGTTACGTTGAGGAATATTCTAATCCCGATAATTGCAATTCTCTTACATATGAAGATACTTTGTTGATCGCGGAAGAACTTGCGCCACTTATTATACCCGATGAGGATGAGGCATCTGCAGTTAGATTTGACGCGCTTATGTATGGAATTGAGCTTGCATATCTCGCAGGCAAGAAGTATTCTCGCGCACGCACAGATCTTTATAAAAAGATTTCGGGTATTGCGAGCGTAGCAAATATTCCCGAAATTATGGCACAATCGGAACTAATTAACAAAATTTTGCACACAGATTATCTCGATAATGCGGGCATCAATGAATTTGAGCATATAAGAGAAAATCTTCGTGACTTGATGAAATATCTTCCAAGACACAAGGTTAAATACATCACTAATTTTAATGACGAAATTTTGTCGGTTGATTGGAACGAATCAGATCTCGAAAGCGAAGATCTTCAAAACTATAGAGCAAAGGCAGAGTTTTATATTCGTCAGCATCAGGATGAATACGTAATTACCAAGCTTAGAAATAATATCCCGTTGAACGAAGAGGATATAGCGGTTTTGGAGAATATTCTTTGGAGTGAAGTCGGAAGCCAAAAAGACTATCAGGCAGAATGCGGTGATAAACCTCTTGGTGAATTTGTAAGAGAGATCGTTGGTCTTGATATGGCAGCTGCAAAAGCTGCGTTCGCGGATTATCTGAGCAACACAAATCTTGATTCGGATCAAATATATTTTGTGAATCAAATCATCGAATACATTGTGCATAACGGTGTGATGAGGGATATGTCAGTTTTGCAGGAAGCTCCTTTCACCGATAGAGGAAGTATCGTAGATGTGTTCACCGATATGTCAGTCTGGCTCGGTATTAAAAGTATAATTGACCAAATCAACGCCAATGCGGCGGCATAAATAGAAAAAACAAGGCGTAGTTATTATTCACCTATACAAACATCACACATACCCCGCTTCACAAGAAGCGGGGCTCTTTTTCTCCTCTCGCTCCTTCATTTTTCCTTCTGATATCTCCTTTCACAATTTTCCATAATGAGTAAAACAATATGGAGAATATTAATGTCGCCTTTTCCAAGAATGTTAGTATGCTATAACATTTTTGCAAAGACACCTCAAAAATATGTCTTTATTTCGAAGTGTTTTTTTGTCAGTCTTTTTCAAGAATGTAAGTATGCTATAACATTTTTGGAGAAGTATTCAAAAATGCTATAGCTTGAAAGAGGTAATCCATTGAGATTGATAGAGGATGTGAAGGATGGCTTTTCTCCTTCGCGGACAATTCTTAAGCTTTGGATTTGAGTCTTAGTGATATCTCCTTCATACATTCCGTTGAGTCTCATCGAATTAAATCAAAGAGAATATGAAGGAGAATATGAGAGATGCTTTCTCCGTCAACGCTTCTTTTTAAAATTGTCCTAAGCAGATAGGACGGCTAATCTATTGAATTAAGAATCTCTCTCGAACTCTCCTTCAGTTTTTGTGTGCCTATACTGTTTGCATAGAACAGTTGATTACATCTTTTATGGAGAGAAAAATGAGAATGTGAAGGAGAACGCGAGAGTGTTTCCTCTCTCAAATTCTCCTTCGGTCTTTGTGTTCCTATCCTGTTTACATAGAACGGTTCATCACATCTTTAAAGAGAATAAAGAAGAGGGGCAAAGATCCTCTCAGCAAGATCTCTCTCAAATCTCTTTATTTTAAACCGTCCTAACTGTATAGAAGAACTGATCCATTTGAATACACGAATCAGAAAGAAATAAAGAGAGGGGGGAGAGGAATTTGCTCTCCGTCATATCTCCCTCAATTATCTGACGTTTACCCGTCCTGTGAAAGCAGGGCGGCTTTTTTTTGTTTTGGAGAGAATAAGAGAGGGAATGAAAGAGGTTGTCTGGAATGTTATCTACCGTAATGCGGTCACATCACCCGATGTCAGATTTTTTATTGAAAAGCTGAAGGCAATAATATCCAAGAAGATTTTTGAGGATAGTGCAGCGCTTCCATTTTCCAAAAATAAAGCCGAGAAATACGCGCAAATACGTTTTCTTACCAATGCCTGCGTAGATACAATGGTGGATTATTTCAAGGGCAATATCGACCTCTCTTTTGACGAGGTCGGCAGTGTTATTATAGATTTTCTCAATAATATGAGAAAGTGAAAACTTCTCAGATATTTTGAGGGCTGACGATTGTTTTCGTCAGCCCTCGCTCTTTATCATCATTATGACAAATTAGAATTTGTTTTTCTCCTTACTCTACCCTCATCATTCTGTATCCAACTCCGATGTGCGTTTGGATATACTGAGGTGAGTCGGGTGTTGACTCGATCTTTTTGCGTAGCGTTGCCATAAAGACACGTAGAGAGGCTACGTTATTCTCCCACGCCGCGCCCCATATTTTCTGTGTAATGAAGGTATGCGTTAAGACCTTCCCGACGTTTGCTGCAAGCAGGCACAGTATTTTGTATTCGATAGGAGTCAGATGCAATTCTTCCTCTCCGAGATAAGCGCAGCCTGCGGCATAGTCGATTCGCAAAGTACCGTTTATAAATACAGAGCTTGTGCTTTCGTTACGGTTAGCTGATAGCCTTCTTTGCGTAACACGAAGCCGCGCCAAGAGCTCCTCTACGGAGAATGGCTTGGTTAAGTAATCGTCCGCACCTGCATCAAGGGCATCAATTTTGTCCTTATCCTCACTGCGTGCGCTGATGACGATGATCGGCATATCCGACCACGTGCGTATTCTATCAATAACCTCAACGCCGTCCATATCGGGAAGTCCGAGATCCAGCAGAACGATATCGGGATTGTGCGAGGATGCTTCCATAATAGCGTTGTTTCCGTTCTGTGCCGTTATAAATTTGTATTCGTGCGCCTTTAAGGTCGTTGTAATCAGATTGCGAACGGACGCATCGTCCTCGACTACGAGTATAAAGGGTTTATTCACTGATCTCCACCTCCTCCTTTGGTAATGTAAAGGTAAATACCGCACCGTGCGGCTTGTTATCACTTACTGTAATTTCACCGCCGTGAGCATTTACAATGGATTTGCAGAGCGCAAGTCCAAGGCCGAGACTTCTGCGGCTGTCGGCAATTTTTTCAGCACCCGTGTAGAACATATCGAATACACGGGGCTTTATCTCGTCTGCAATTCCGTGTCCGTTATCCGCTACGGTGATTGCAATTTCATTGTCCTTCTCGACTGCCGAAATATCTATTTCAGAACCACTCGGCGTATATTTGATCGCATTATCAATAAGGTTTATCAACACCTGAACGATAAGCCTTGCATCCATCCGCGCAAGCAATATTCCATCGCTTTCCTTGACGGTGAGATTATGCTCGCTTGCATTTTTCTCGGTGCGTCTGACTGCTTCATCAATAACATCGGACACAAGCTCAGCGGACATCCGTATGTCGCTCTTGCCATCTCCCATACGGGATACCGACAGAAGATTTTCCACAAGGCTGATGAGCCACTCGGAATCCTCACGAATATCAGCATAGATCTGACGGCGCGTTTCTATGTCGAATATCTCATCATTGGCAAGAAGGTTACCTGCGTTTCCGGAAATCGATGTCAGCGGTGTACGAAGGTCGTGGGATATGGTGCGGAGCAGATTTGCGCGTAGCTTCTCTTGCTCTGCAAGGATCGCAGAGGCTTCCTTCTCTCGCGCGTTTCTCTCGCTTTCAAGTGCCAAGGCACATTCTCCGAGGATCGAAAGCAGAATACTGTTTTCAAAGGCATCGACCGTTTTGGCGCTTTGTATTCCGATTGCTCCGTAAACCGTATTGCTTGCGTGTATGGGATAATAGGTGCAGGACTCGGTTTTGCATAGATTCGTGCATGTGATGCCGAGCTTTGACAGGTCATTATCACGAATCGCAAAGGCATCAAGTGCTAACAGCTTTTTCGTTTGCGTGGCGGCTATTTCAAATATCTCGTCTGCGTTCTTTGCTTTAGCAAGCATTTGGTTGGTGTCAAGCAGTATCTTCGTTCTGTAAGCCGTCTGCGCCGATTGCTTGGCGTGGCTTTTCATTCTCGCGGCTATACTACCCGTTACCAATGAAGCAACGAGCATCACAAGGAATGTTACGGGATAGCCCTTGTCATAAGCCATCAGAGAGAACTTCGGGGTGGTAAAGAAGAAATTGAACAGCAGAACGCCTGCGGCAGAGCTGATAACCCAACAAAATCTATTTTCGGTCAGCACTGATATAATGAGAACAGCAAGAATATATACCGTGATAATATTGGCATCGGTAAAGCCCATATAATGCAACCCAAAGGATATTCCAGATGCGATTGCCAAAATGAGCGCACTGATTCCAAAGTCCTTAAGCGTAGACAAGAGTGTTCTCTTACCGAACAACCGAGCCTTTTGCTCCTTCTGCTTGACCGTCATATCGGGAATGATATGTACATCAAGATTCGGGGCAAGTGCGATAAGCTGATCTGTAAGCGTTTGCTTTTTGAAAAGTCCTTTTTTAGGAGCCGCGCTTCTTCCAAGAACGACCTTGGTGATGCCCGACAGCCGTGAGAACTCGGCGATCTGAAATGCAACGTTATCTCCGATGACGGTCGCCACATTCGCTCCGAGTGACTCGGCATAGCGAATATTATCTGCAAGACGAGCCTTATCCGCATCAAGCATAAGCTCGGAGGCAGGTGTTTGTACATACAATGCCGTAAAGCTCGCTCCGAAGGCTTTTGACATCTTTGCGGCTGTTTCTATGATTCTCGCATTTGACGGGGCTGAGGAAAGGCACACGAGAATATGCTCTTTCGTATTCGTTTTTTTCATAAGCCCTTCCTCCTTCTGTTAGAATGGTTTTAATTATTATATCACAAGTAAAAATGCTTGCTTGCAAGGGCATTTTTACGACTTGATTCAATTATGCAGCCACACAAGGTGCGGTAGTGCGTAGCACAAAGGCTTGCATTACAAGACTTTCTGCATACATTATATCATAAATTTATGAAAAAATCTACCGTTTTCCGTCAAACAGCTCGTCGTACAACTCATCCTCGTCCTGATATAAGGTGATATAAGCATCTCCGCGCTGTTTTTTATATGTACGAATATTCCTTATTAATTCTTCATCCGTCATATCGGTGGCGAGCATAACGCAGGACGGCTCTTTTTCCTTTTCTTCTTGTTCAATGCGTTTTCTGTTCTCGTCAAGGAATTTGTCAAGGCGTTTCATTACAAAAAAGCCGAAAACCATTACTCCGAGAACCGCGACTACCAATATAATATCCCGAACTACCATTATGCCACCTCCTTTTTAGATTTTCGATTTGCGCTTATATGCGGAAGCACTTTTGCAGTGCCTTATATTCTCCAACGACCATTAAGTTCTTGTCCTCGGTCAGCACCGTATCCGGCGTAATAGACACGGAAAATCTGCCGTTCTTTTTAATTCCCATAATGTTGATCTTGTATTTTCTGCGGATATCAAGCTGTCCTACCGTCATACCGATCCATTCCTTCGGCACGGTGACTTCAAATATTGCGTGTTCGCCGTCAAGCTCAATATAATCAAAGATATGGTCTGCGCTGTACCGTATGCCCATCCAAGACGCAAGCTGCTTTTCGGGATATACGATCTCATCCGCGCCGTTGCGGAGAAGGAACTTTGCCTGCCCGTCGCGCTCGGCACGGGAAACCACCTTTTTCGCGCCAAGCTCCTTGAGCAGCGAAGTCGTTTCAAGCGAGCTTTGGAAATCTCCGCCGATGGTCACAATACACACGTCGTAATTATCCACACCGAGTGTGCGCAAAAAATCCTCGTTGGTACTGTCGCCGATCTGAGCACTCGTTACGAGTGGCATCACATCATTGATGCGTTCTTCATCCTGATCTATTGCCATCACATCGTGTCCAAGCTCATTGAATTTTCTTGCAATATGCTTTCCAAAATTGCCAACTCCTACGAGCAGAATTGATTTATGTTTCATAGTGTTTTCTCCTTATCCTACCGTTACCTTATCCATCGGTAGCTTCGATATATTTTTCTTTGTACCGCCAAAGGTGGCGTAAATCAAGGTAAGTCCTCCGACACGTCCGAAGAACATCAGAGCAATTAAAATGATTCGTGATACAGTACCAAGTGACGGAGTTATGCCAAGCGTAAGACCGACTGTACCGATTGCCGAAGCCGTTTCGTAAAGGCAGGTCATAAGAGGCAATCCCTCAACAGCACTTATGACTGCACCGCCGAGCAAAAACAGGACGATATACAAAAGGCAGATTGCCGAGGCGTGCTTGACTGTATCATCTGCAATTCTTCGCTTAAACATCTGCGCGCCCTCTTTCTTACGGAAAACCGAGGTTGCAGAAGCAACCAGAACGGCAAGCGTTGTGGTTTTCATACCGCCTGCGGTTGATCCGGGAGATCCGCCCACAAGCATTAAGAAGATCATAAGCAAGAGACCGACCTCACTGATAAGTCCGAGATTTGCCGTATTGAAGCCTGCCGTTCTCGGCGTTACTGCTTGAAATAGAGATAGCAGTATTCGTTCACCGATAGCATATCTTTCAAACTCGCATAAGAAGAAATACAGCGTAGGAATGAATATCAGTGTCCCCGTCATCGCAAGTATGATCTTGCTTTGCGTGCGGTATTTTTTGACATGCCATTTGTGCCTGTATATATCCTCCCAAGTCAAGAAGCCGATGCCGCCGATTATGATGAGTAGCATAATTACAATGCTAATTATGGGGTGCGCGGCATAGGCGGTAAGCGAGGAATACTGTCCGCTGACCTCTCCCATCACGTCAAATCCTGCGTTGCAGAATGCCGATATGGAGTGGAACACCGCCATCCATATTCCTTTTACTCCGTGATCGACACAGAACACGGGAAGCATAGCGAGCATACCGATCACTTCAATAATAAGCACGCCCTTGAGAATGAACCAAGTCAAACGAACGATACCGCCAACGCTTGGGGCTGACATTGCCTCCTGCATCGTGCTTCGCTGTCCAAGCCCGATCTTTCTGCCTGCGAGAATAGATACCGAAGCTGAAACCGTAACAACGCCCAAGCCTCCGATCTGAATGAGTATGAGAATGATAGCTTGTCCAAAATACGACCAATAGGTAGCCGTATCCTGTACTATAAGTCCTGTTACGCATACTGCTGAGGTTGATGTAAACAAGGCATCCGAAAACGGTGTTACGACACCCTCCTTGCTTGATATGGGGAGCATCAGCAGAAACGCTCCAATCAATATTACTGCCGCAAAGCCAAGTAAAATTACTTGGAATGATGACAGCTTAAATCTATGTAAAGGCCGCATTATACACCTCTCCTTATACTCTTTCTACTATATACATTTTACCAAAAAACAGATAAAGACGGCGTTAGCACTCTACCGCGCGGTATTAAGATTGTATAAAGATGATTTATTTTGAATGCTTAAATCAGAGTTACATATTCAGCGAAAAGAAAAAAATCCACCGTTCTCGATGGCTTCATCAAATTCTTATTGGTGAAATTGTTATATCATATTTCTATGAACTTTTCAACCGATTTTGCTTTTCTTTATTTCCTCCAACGTAAATATTGAGGGCTGACGATTTCTCGTCAGCCCTCTTTGCCGCCTCCCGCGCCTCGGGCACAACCGCAAGAGCATTGTCGCGGAGCATTATATTTCCTCTCTGAAAATCTGATCATATTATTTGATGTCACTCTATCATAATACAGGTGTAGCTCCCAAGGGGGCAGAAAACACATAAGAAAGGCGGAAATATGACGGAGCGAGATTACTATTCTATGTTCAAGGGTGCGCCCGACGTGCTGACGGTGGTGGAGGCGGCGAAGCTATTGCGACTCGGCAAGAACAAAACCTATGACCTTATCAAAAGCGGCTCGCTGCACTCTATCAAAGCAGGCGGCAAGATAATCGTACCCAAGGTGTGCTTGATAGAATTTTTATGCGATGAAAATAATTATCAAAAAAAGAGATAAATTTTTAGACATACTATTCTCACATTGATTTCCAGATCAAGAGCGAAGCCGGCAGAGAGATAGAGAGCGTGCTCAGTCTCAATACCGAGGATACAGAGTAGCACAATCTAAAAAATTCTACCAAAATTCTAAAATTCTATTGACAAATTCTATCGTATGTGGTAGAATAATAAAAAAAGGAGGTAGAATTCTATGAATTACGATACTATTATTGTAGAATTATTGGCAAAAGTAAAAATCTTAGAGAAGCGAGTCAAGATAATGGAAAAAAGACTCATTCAAGAAGGGGTGTTTGATGAAGATGATGCCTTCGATGACGATTGGGATATAGAAATCAGCACAAACACCCCCGAACCTAAGGAGAAAAAAATGACAACAGAAGCTATTAGGTTTTATATTAATCAGCTCATAGAAGATGCGCGTAGCAAAGGTGAGTCAAGTATCACAATCGTTGCTCGTGATGTACACAATGGCTTAAAGCTAAAGAAAAGATACCCTATGGTGTGTAATGCCATGCGCCAATGCATGAAGCACGGCGATGTAGTTATTTATTCTCCCGAAAGCGGATATTCCTCCACATTGAAAATTAAATATTATACAGAATAAGTACACAAACCAATAAAAACGATTAGATAGTATATCAAATTAGTTTGATGAATTATATTTATATCCTCCGCAAAACAAAAAAGCACCCTGATGGGTGCTTTTCCGTTTTGGCGGAGGATGGGGGATTCGAACCCTCGTGCCCGTAAAGGCAAACGGTTTTCAAGACCGCCTCGTTATGACCACTTCGATAATCCTCCATATTTACCGTAGTGTCTTACGACCCTAATATATTACCATATTTTCGTTTGCTTGTCAAGAGATTTTTCAAATTATGGCGCAAATATTATATAGCTTTGGCAATTCTCCGAATTTTGGGGCGCAGGATCCGATGCGTATGCAAAATCAATCAAGCTGCATCTTTAAAAGCGGACTATCCTTTGGTAAAATATATTTACAGTGATATCAAGGAGGTAAGTTGCACCATCTTTTGCGGGCTTTTTTATTATTCTTTTAGCTGATCCTCCCACTCGCTTTCCTTAAATCCGACAAGGACCCATCCCTCTCCTATAAGCAAAGGACGTTTTACAAGCATACCGTCGCCTGAGAGGAGCTGCAGCATCTCGTCCTCGGTCATTGACGGTAGCCTGTTTTTGAGATCTAACGATTTGTACAAAAGACCGCTCGTGTTAAAAAATCTCTTTAAAGGCAAACCACTCGCCGTGTGCCAAAGCTTTAATTCATCAAGCGTGGGCTTGTCCGCCTTGATATCGCGAAGCTCGTATTCGATCTTGTTGTCATCAAGCCACTTCTTAGCCTTCTGACAGGTCGTGCATTTCGGATAACATATAAATTTCAACATATTTTCACCTCAACCATCATTCGTATTTATCCCATTATATCACAAATAGCCGATTATTTCAATATGCTTTTATCCCAACGTTCAAATTTTGATTTATCGCGCACTTAGCCTTCCCCTGAGGGGAAGGTGGCAGGCGGATGCCTGACGGATGAGGGGAACGGCACCAGCACTCACAAACGGCTTTCTCATCAAACCCGTAGGGGCGCCTCGCCGCGCGTAGAATTTTGTGGTTATCCAAAATAATAGTGGCGCGCCATCGAAAAACGCTCGTCGTCTTACGACTCCGTTTTGCAAGCAAAAACGCGTTCTTGCTGAAGTAGGCAATTAACCTTTATTTCTTGTGCGCGTCCGAGCCAAACATCCGCCCACCGCACCCCCCACCTCAACACGTCATCCTGAGCGAGCGCCAGCGAGACGAAGTTTTGGTAGTGAAGCAAAGCGGAACGGACAAAACCTGCACAACGTGCAGGGATCTACGAAGGGGTCTTTGTGACTTTCCAAAGGCAAAGTAACTTTTCTTTTAAAAGGGGAACTACACCCGTCACCGGAACTAACGAGCAAGCTCGTGAGTTCAATGCCACCCTCTTCTGCGGAAGAGGGCTACTGTAAGGCGGCATTCTGTGCGTAGCCGTTTTGATTGATTTATGGCTACTGCACTGCTATAAAACACCGCCAACCTTCGTAGGGGCGCGCTTTGCGCGTCCGCGTTCGTAGAAAAGTAACTTTGCATTTGAAACTCTCCCACCACCACTTCGTGGTCCCCCTCCCTCGACAGAGGGAGGCGAGGGTTGTGTGCGACACCTCGACTCCGCGCCGAATGCTTGCGTTCGTGGAACCCGCGCGTCATCCTCGAGGGAGCAACGCGACCGAAGGATCTTGCGCGGTGAACAAACTCGTAGGGGCGCGCTGTGCGCGTCCGAGCAAACATCCGCCCACCTAAAACATCACGGATACACGCAAAGGTTCGCCTAACAGTAGGCTCCTTCCGAGGAGGGAGCTCCGCCGCAGGCGGTGAGGGAGTTCCCCTTCCAAACCTAATCTAACTTATTAAACTCCCCGATAAATCACAGTTTATCTATAAAACAAATTTCCCCATTCTTATAGACAAACGCGAAAAAATGTGTTATACTAAACTGAGTATATATGTTTATTATCTTTTAAGAGAGGAAAATATTTTGAGCAACACACTTTTATCAACACAGCCATATAAAGGCACAAGAGATTTCTACCCTGCAGAGATGCGCTTCCGCAACTGGTTCTTTGGAAAGATCCGCGAGGTTCTTGAAAGATCCGCATATGAGGAATATAACGCGCCCATGCTTGAATCCTTCGATATATACGCGGCAAAAAGCGGCGAGGAGCTTGCAAGCACCCAGACCTATAACTTTATGGACAGAGGCGACCGCCACCTTGCTATCAGACCTGAAATGACTCCAAGCGTAGCGCGTATGGTTGCCGCAAAGATTTATGACCTTAATATGCCCCTCAAATGGTTTGCAATCCCCAATATGTACCGTTGCGAGGCTCCCCAGCGCGGACGTCTTCGCGAATTCTGGCAGCTCAACGTTGATATTTTCGGATGCGACGGCTTTGAGGCGGATATGGACGTCATCGAAAGCGCTATAAACGTTCTTCGCGGCTTCGGCGCGGACGAAACAATGTTCAAGGTGCATATCAATAACCGCAGATTTTTCAACGACGTTATCTCCGCGATCTGCAATTCCGACGCCGACGGCGCAAAGAAGGTTTCAAAGATCGTGGATAAAAAGAATAAAATCCCGCGCGAGGTATATGAAAAGGAAATGAAGGCACTCGGCTTGGGTGACGAGCAGATCAATAAGATCGACGCGCTCTATAATATGAGCGTCGAGGAAGCAACAGCCCTCTGCCCCGACTCCGTTGGCGCCAAGGAGCTTTCCGACCTTTTCGCACTCCTTGAGGAAACAGGACTTGCAAAATACTGCGTATTCGATTTTGGAATCATCCGCGGACTTGATTACTATACCGGCACCGTTTTTGAGGTGTTCGACGAAGCGCCCGAAAACAACCGCGCAATGTTCGGCGGCGGCAGATACGATAACCTCGTTGGACTTTTCGTAAAGAACGCAAAGGTCAGCGGCGTTGGCTACGGAATGGGCGACGTAACGCTTGAAAACTTCCTTGTAACACATAACCTCGTCCCCGATTTTACAGAGGGCAACACAAAGGTGCTCGTTGCAAGATTCAACGACGTTCCCTATAAGGAATATATAGGACTCACCGCATCCCTTCGCGAGGCGGGAATAACGAGCGCGCTCTACCTTGGCACAAAGAAATTCGGCAAGCAGATCGACTATGCCTTCAAGGAGGGCTATACCCACATCGTGATTATGGGCGGCAGCGAGCTTGAAAACGGCACCGTAAAGGTCAAAAACCTCATCACACGCGAGGAGACCGAGGTCAAGATCAGCTCCCTTCCCGACTTTTTCAATAAATAATTCTATAAAAGCCGATATATTAATACCATATCGGCTTTTTGCGTACTAATACACTATAAAGCTATATCCAACCTGTATAGACACCTCGCCGCACGTAGAATTTTGTGGTTATCCCAAATAATAGTGGCGCGCCAGCAAAACGGCTATACGTCATCGCGCCGCGCTTGGAATTTTGTGGTTATCTAAAATAATAGTGGCGCGCCGTCGAAAAACGCTCGTCGTCTTACGACTCCGTTTCCGCGAACCCCCAAAGCTCGCGTTGCTCACTTCGGGGAACCCCGGCGCAACCAAAGACGCGTTCTTGCCGAAGTAGGCAACTAACCTTTGTTTCTCGTGCGCGTCAGAGCAACCCTCCGCCCACCTCAAACCCCTCGGCTACGCTCTCGCTCTCGTAGGGGGGCACTCCGTGCACCCGCTAAATGCAAAATTCAAAAAACAAACCCCACGGCGACGCTCTTACCCGTGTAGGGGCGCGCTGTGCGCGTCCGATTTCAAGGCAAACTAATATTGTGTAGGGGTCGACGTCCCCGACGACCCGAGCAAACATCCGCCCACCGCAAACGCCCCGTCTGTACGTCATCCTGAGCGAGCGCCAGCGAGACGAAGTTTTGGTAGTGCAGCAAAGCGGAACGGACAAAACCAAGCGCCTTGGCGCGCAGGGATCTACGAAGGAGTCTTTAT
This sequence comes from Clostridia bacterium, assembly GCA_017483195.1. GTDB lineage: Bacteria > Bacillota > Clostridia > Oscillospirales > CAG-272 > RGIG4608. Next base: position 22,639 of record JAFULR010000010.1, on the reverse strand, counting down.
GACTTTCCAAAGGTGAAGTACTTTTCCCTACAACCCGGCGGGAGCAAGACAGTCGCCCTACGTTGAGGGCAACGGCACAACCCTTGCCTCCCTCTGTCGAGGGAGGGGGACCACGAAGTGGTGGTGGGAGAGTTTCAAATGCAAAGTTACTTTCCCACGAACGCGGGTCGCCGAGGACGCCGACCCCTACGAGTTTGTGCATAAGCGCACTAACCTAAGCCTTCCCCTGAGGGGAAGGGGTTGAGAAAAAGCCTTCGGCGTTTTCAAGGTGGATGAGAGGAACACGGTCTGTACAAACAATCGGCTTTTTCCTCAAACCCGTAGGGGCGCGCTGTGCGCGTCCGCTCCAAAACCAAACTAACTTTTGTAGGGATCGGCACCCACCGCAAACCCTTCGGCTACGCACTCATTACGAGAGCGCACTCACTCATTCCCCTCGGGGGCGGCGAGGGGTGCAGGGGAGGGGGCGGGGCGTAGCGGGACGGAAGGCGTTCCCGTTCTAAAGCCAAATCACCTTCCACCAAACACAAAACCCAAAAAACCAATAAAAACAACCACCCAAGGAGGTAAAAATGATCTACGTATTTTTAGCAAACGGATTTGAAGAGATCGAAGCGCTCGCGCCCGTCGATATCCTGCGCCGCGCAGGACTTGAGGTAAGAACCGTCGCAATCGGCACCGACAATAAGGTAGTCGGCGCACACGGAATCCCCGTGATAGCGGACATAAACGAGTGTGAGCTTTGCACCACTAAGCCCGAGGCGATAATCCTCCCCGGCGGTATGCCCGGCGCATCCAATCTTGACGAGAGCGCGACCGTTTCCGTATCCATTCAGAACGCCCTCGGCTGCGGCGGACTTGTCTGCGCGATCTGCGCCGCCCCCTTTATTCTCGGCAAGCTCGGACTCCTTGAAGGAAAGCGCGCGAGCTGCTTCCCCGGCTTTGAAAATTATCTTGAGGGCGCGATCGTAACGGATGAAAAGGTCGTCCGCGACGGTCAGTTCATCACCGCCAAGGGTATGGGTTGCGCAAACGATTTCGGACTCGCCATCGTAGAAGCACTTCTCGGCAAGGAAAAAGCGGACGAGATCGCAGAAAGCGTTTTCCACAAATGATGAACGAAAAAACCACCCTCCGCGCGCATCTTCGCGCCCTGCGAGACAGCCTCGACGGTGACTATATTGCCGCCGCAAGCCGCTCCGCCTGTGAGAGGATCGCGCAGCTCGACGAATTCAAGAGCGCGACCGCAATTTTGTTCTATTTCCCAATTAATAACGAAATTTCACCGCTTTTTCTACTCGATGTGGCTCAAAAGTGGGGCAAAAAGATCGCCTTTCCTGTCTGCGACCACGAAAGTGGGACTCTCACATTCAGAGAACTCCCCGCTTTTCACGAAAAAAATGATAACACAACCGAAAACAACCCTCCCCTCAACAAAAGCCTCCCCCGTGTAAGCGAAGGCGCCGAGGCACGAGGCGGAGGGATTGTTTCCGACTACCTTTCCCCCGCAAAATTCGGTCTTTTCGAGCCAAATAACACCTGCCCCGCCCTCATCCCCGACGAAAAAACGCTCTGCATCGTCCCCGCGATCGCATTTGACGAAAACGGAAACCGCCTCGGCTACGGCAAGGGCTTTTACGACCGCTTTTTGAGGGACTTTAAGGGCACATCGGTCGGGCTCACCTACTCCGACCTCCTCGTAAAACAGCTCCCAACAGACCCCCACGATACCCCCGTCAAAATCCTCATAACGGAAAGCGAAATAATAAAGATCCCCAAATAACGAAAAAATAAAACACCCCTGCGGAATCACTCCGCAGGGGTTATGTTATTCGATTATTCCAAAACTATAAATGCCATATCCTTCGCTATCATCCAAAATAACGCAAAATATCATGATTGTTTTGTCGCTTACGAATATTTCATAAGTATACTCATATTTGTAACCGTCCCAAACGACTCCCAAAGCGGACGAGGTGAATGAAGAGTCGATTATTTCCAACCCTTCTGAAAAATCAATTTCATTAAATTGTTCAAGCTTAGTGATAAATTTCTCAAATTCTTTTCCGTTTAGCTTTGAAGCGGGGTGTAGGTATTCTTTCGCCACATCGTTGCTCTTCGCTAGAGCATAACAAAATTCACTTCCGTATGTCTCTGCTTTGTCAAAATCGCACCCCGACAAGCAAATAGTAGAAAATATAAGCAATAATACTAAAAACTTTTTCATAATTCTGGTACCCATTTACTATGTTCGATATTTACCCTGTTCAATATGAACAATACTATAACCATTTTCGTCTTTTCTAACAGCAAAAAGAAGATTCACGACACTATTTCCAATTACAAGCTCACAGCCAAACTTATATGTACACACAAGTGAGTCATACGGCTTAGGATTGAATGTAAACCCATCTCGATCCTTTAGTACCACCCCGTCCGAAAAACACACATTATTTTCCAACTCAATTTCTTTTATAAAATCTTGGAGATTATCTTTACTTGGAGTGGAATCGGAACTTAAATACTCTTTTGCCAATTCAATGTCTTCCCCCAAAGCAAGGCAAAACTCCTCCGCAAAGGATACAGCTCCTCTCGCATCTACCAAATCAATTTTAAACAAATAACAGCCAGAAAGACTTGCGATGCTAAGTATCAATATAGTTGCTATCAATTTTTTCATTTTGTTCTCCTCTCAAAAACCGACTCAAAAATAATATCGCTAAAACACTTTAAACTTATCACGGCATTAAGGCTTTAGAGATTGCTATGGGATCTATTGTAAATTCCAACGATTTTCAAGAAAGCCCACCCTACAAGGTAAAACAGGCTTGTTTATTTTGACTTTTTTTTTACGCGCACAAGCACTTCTTCAAAAATCTCTTCAAATTCTTCGATAGTGCCTTGTGTTATGAGGTCTTTTTGAGCAATAAAACCAAGTCCGGAAATGCGATTGTTAAAACAAAAAGCATAATAATCTCCGTGATCTTCAACTTTGGTAGTATCATCCAACATTTTAAAGGTTTCGTTTACACCTTTGATCTTAGAAACTATTGTTCTTTCCTCTGTATCTATCAACAATCTCTCAGGGAGAGGTGCTATGAACCTATTTGGAATAATTATTATTCCAATAATCACAACAGGCATCATGATGAGGATAAGCGTGCGAAAGAACCAAGCGGCTCCAAGCAAAATAAGCATTAATAGCATAGCTATAGCAACACTAATTATAAAAATTGTTTTCAGCATACGTCCTTGAGATTTAATAGCATTTTTGCTTGTAACTTTACCTTTAAATTCAATCACAAAAACCTCTCTTTCACAGGTGTAAAAACCGCTAATTGATCGTTGTATTACCCAATTCGCGTCCCAAATGCACCAAACACATCTATCTATTTTATTCTATCACCTTTTGAAATTTTTGTCAACACCCCACGCCAAAATGAAAAAGACCTCTATTTTTCAATAAAGGTCTTTTTTGTTTATTCCCCCGCGCCCCTTATCGCCTCAAGGATCTTAAAGCGCAGATAATACTTCGTCTCGTCGGTCTCGGTGATTATTTTGTACTGGTCGGACGTGAGCCCCACCGCGATGAATGCTTCCTCGTTTTCAAGCTTCTCACTCGCCGCACCAAGGCAGAGCGGCGGAAAAAGCACGCACCACCAGTTCTGCCCTTCCGCTTCTCCAAGCATCACACGAAGCGACACGTAAGCGCCCGAGGGAAAGCTCATCGCCTCGTAATTTCGCGTCGGATAATCCTCAACCGTCAACGTAACGTCCGCCGAATAATCGTATCCCTCGCGATCCACCGCGGCATCTGCCACCGTTTTGATGCTCTCAAGCTCGTCCTGTAAAATTTCTATCGCCTCTTCCCTGCTTTTGCAGTCCGCAACGAGGGGCGAAACGTAAGAAAGCACCGCGTCGCGCACCTTTAATTTGAGCGCCTGATCCTCTTCCAAATCCGAATTTGCCAAAACGTGCAATCGCACCACGCTGCCGTAAATTTTTTCCTCTCCGTGGATGGGAAGCACGTCACAAACGGACGCGCATAGCATAAAAACGCAAAAAAGCACTAATATCTTCTCTATTTTCATAAAAAATCTCCTTTAAAAGTGATATTTTAGTATTCCCAGGTGGAATACGCATTATTCTTTTTATTTTCATATAATATAATAAAAAATTCACATTTTTGGAGATCTTATGAACACCTGTATTGCAACAATGCAAACCGTAAATATATCGATAAAAGCCCAAAAAGCACTTGCAAGCGAAGGAATCTTCAGTAAAATCATCAGCATCGATCCCGCCCTCACCCGTCGAGGATGCGCCTACGGAATCGAGTTTTCCTGCGCCGAAGAGGCCACAGTCAGACGAATTTTACGTCAAAACGGCATAAAAAACGCCCAATTTTTGAACTTCAGCGGAGGAAAATCACTTTGAATGATAGAATTTGCTACCTTGACAATGCCGCCACAAGCTTTCCAAAGCCCTCGGCGGTCACACGCGAGGTCGCGCGTTGCCTTAGGGATTATTGTGGAAATGCCGGACGCGGATCACACAAAATGTCCCTTTTTGCCGCCCAAAAGATCTATGAATGCCGCGAGCTGCTCAGCTCATTGATAGGCGCCCCATCCCCCGAAAGCATCGCCTTCGTCCCGTCCTGCACCTACGGTCTGAACCTCATAATCAAGGGAATTTTGCGCCCGGGCGATCACGTCATCCTCAGCGATATGGAGCATAACGCCGTGTGGCGCCCGATAGTAAAGCTTGCTCACGATGGGATCATCACCTATGACGTCTTTTCCGCGCTCTCGCAACCGAACAGAAGCGAAAAGGAGCTTATAACTGAAATAGAAGGTAAAATCAAAAGAAACACCCGACTCATAATCTGCAATCATCAATCCAATATTTGCTCCTATTCTCTGCCAATCCACGAAATCGGAGAATTGTGCAAGAATTTTCACGTTTTATTTGCGCTTGATGTTGCTCAAAGTATAGGTCATTACAATATTGATATGCAAAAAATGAATATCAACTTCCTTTCCGCACCCGCTCACAAGGGGCTTTACGGCGTTCAAGGAGCAGGATTTGTGGCGATAAATTCCGCAGAGATCCTTGATACTCTCATCGAGGGCGGCAACGGTGTTGACTCACTCCTCCCCGGCATGCCCGATCTTTCGCCCGAGCGCTATGAGGTGGGAACTCTGCCCCTGCCCGCAATAGTGGGTCTTTACGAGGGTGCGAAATTCGTAAAAAGCATTGGGGTCGATGCCATAAGAGATCACGAGCGTGAGCTTTTCCGTTATCTACGCGACGGTTTACTTGAAATTGGAGGCTCAACCGTCCATCTACCCGAATTTGAGGGCAACACCCTGTCCTTTAATACCAACAATCACTCTGCAGAAGCTGTCTGCCGCGCTCTCGACGATGCAAATATCTGTGTTCGCGGCGGATTTCATTGTACCGCACTCGCTCACAAGGCACTGAAAACCGATAACACCGGCACCGTCAGAGTATCGTTCGGTATTTTCAACACAAAATCGGATATCGATAAGCTTTTATCGGCTATTAATAATTTTATTTGTAAATAAGTTAGTAGTTTGACTTGGGATTAGGGGGCATTTTTGAAAAATTGCCCCCTATAACCCCTAAAAAACTTTAAAACGTTTTTACAAATTAACTCTGCGCAAATTGTGTTGCGGAGCAACACATAACGATTTTTAAAGCATTTTAACAGGCGCTTTAAAAATCTTTAATTTGCTTGTGTAAAGTGTAGCCATCGGCTCACACAAATGGGCTTTGTACTGTATAGCAAATTACAATTTTTCGAGGCGACGAGAAAAATTTTCAGTACCAACTTGTTGGTACAATTTGCGCAAGATTTTGCCGCGATAGCTTATAAAAGTTTTTTGGTTCTTTTTTTCAAAAAAGAACGTGTTACAGAGTCAAACTAACTAAGCAATAAAAAACTCCCAAGGTTTACACCTTGGGAGTTTAAATTTATATTGCTAATTGCGGTATCAAATTAGTCAACCAATTTGATGATTGCCATCTCAGCTCCGTCACCGCGGCGGGGACCAAGCTTATAAATCTGAGTGTAACCACCGTTACGACCTTCATATTTAGGAGCAATCTCATTAAACACTTTAGTAACAACGTCTTCCTTAGTGATGTAGGAAAGAGCAGCACGACGGCTTGCAAGAGTATTCTTCTTACCAAGTGTGATCATCTTTTCTGCAACAGAACGAACTTCTTTAGCTCTTGTGAGAGTTGTCTCAACGGAGCCGTTTTCAAGAAGGTATGTTACAAGACCGCGAAGCATTGCATTTCTATGAGCAGATGTTCTGCCAAGCTTTCTGTTAAGCATCGCTTTATTTCCTCCTTTTGATTAATAAATCTTACTTTTGAATTAGTCTTCTTCCTTTTTGAGTGTAAGACCCAAGGAAGCAAGCTTTTGGATAACTTCCTCAAGCGACTTCTTACCAAGATTTCTGACCTTGATCATATCCTCTTCGGTACGGTTGGTCAGATCTTCTACTGTATCAATGCCTGCGCGCTTCAAGCAGTTGAAGCTACGAACAGACATGTCAAGTTCCTCAATGGTCATCTCAAGGACTTTCTCCTTGATGGTCTCTTCTCTTTCGACCATAATACTTTCATTTCTTGCGTCCTCTGAAAGATCGACGAACAAGTTGAGATGCTCGTTGAGAATCTTGGCTCCGAGGGAAACCGCCTCTTTTGCGGAGAGAGTGCCGTTTGTTTCGATTTCAAGCGTGAGCTTATCGAAGTCAGCAACTGTTCCCACACGTGTGCTGTCAACAGTATAACGTACGTTATAAACGGGAGTGTAGATAGAATCCGTGTAGATCGTTCCAATGGGAGCGGAAACGCTTGCGCCAAGAAGAGCCGTATGGATCTGCTTGTTGCGTTCCTGGGACACGTAGCCGCGTCCGCTATCAAAGGTAAGCTCCATATAGAATCTCTCACCTGCTGCAACCGTTGCGATGTGGTGCGCGGGATTAAGGATCTCAATATCCGTATCCTGCTTGATGTCGCCGGCAGTAACAACCTGCTCACCAACCACGTCGATAACTACAGTCTTGGGAGAGTTTGTGTGAAGCTTTGCTGTGATGCCCTTTACGTTAAGTACGATCTCTGTAACGTCTTCCTTAACACCGGGAATTGTGGAGAACTCGTGCAATACACCATCGATCTTGATGCTTGTTACTGCAACGCCGGGGAGAGAGCTGAGAAGCACTCTGCGAAGGGAGTTTCCGAGTGTTGTACCGTAGCCTCTTTCAAGGGGCTCAACGATAAACGTACCAAATCTTCCGTCTTCACTTAAGTCAACCGTTGTTATATTAGGTTTCTCTATTTCAATCATTCCAAATATTCCTCCATTAATAAATTTTCACTGTTTTTACAGGGGATAATTCGTCCGTACTAAAACCGTCATCCGCATTTGCCAAGCAACCGCGGGTACGATATATACGGTACCCGGGTTATTACTTGGAATAAAGTTCGACGATAAGCTGTTCTTCGAAGGGGAAGTCAATATCCTCACGAGCAGGCATAGTAAGAACCTTTGCGCTCATTGTTTCCTTATTAACCTCAAGCCACTTGGGAGCAGACTTTGTCTGTGCGCTCTCTGCGAGTGCCTTATACTTTTCAGAATTTCTGAAGTTCTCACGAACTGTGATAACGTCGCCGGGGCGAACGAGAATAGAAGGAACGTTTACCTTCTTGCCGTTAAGCTCGATGTGCTCGTGAAGAACGATCTGGCGAGCTTCCTTGTGGCTCTCTGCGAAGCCCATTCTGTAAACAACGTTGTCAAGTCTTCTTTCAAGCAAGCAAAGAAGATTCTCACCTGTGATACCGGGCTTTCTTGCAGCCTCAACGTAGTAGTTCTTGAACTGCTTTTCAAGAACGCCGTAGTATCTCTTTGCAGTCTGCTTCTCACGAAGCTGAAGTCCGTATTCTCTAAGTTTCTTATTATTTGCACCGTGCTGACCGGGAGCGCTGTGGCGGCGGTCAAGTGCGCATTTACCTGATGTGCAACGCTCACCCTTGAGATAAAGCTTTTTGCCTTCTCTGCGGCAGAGCTTACATGCAGGACCTGTATATCTTGCCATTTTGTAAATCCTCCTGAATTAAACTTTTCTGCGTTTAGGCGGTCTGCAACCGTTGTGAGGAATAGGAGTTACGTCCTTGATCATTGTGATCTGAAGACCAACTGTTTCCAATGCACGAATTGCGGATTCACGTCCTGAACCGGGACCTTTTACAAACACTTCAACAGTCTTGAGTCCGTGTTCCATAGCAGCCTTACCTGCTGTCTCTGCTGCAGACTGAGCTGCAAAGGGAGTGGACTTTCTGGAGCCCTTGAAACCAAGCTCACCTGCGGAAGCCCAAGAAATTGTGTTTCCGTTAACGTCGGTGATGGTTACAATAGTATTGTTGAAAGTTGCACTGATATGAGCCGCGCCTTTTTCAATATTTTTACGTTCGCGGCGTTTTCTGACTACTTTTTTAACAGCCATCTTATGCTACTCCTTTATTTCTTCTTGTTAGCGATTGTCTTTGCAGGACCTTTACGAGTTCTTGCATTTGTCTTTGTTCTCTGACCTCTTACGGGAAGACCTTTTCTATGTCTGATACCGCAGAAGCAGTTGATTTCGATCTTTCTCTTGATGTTCATTGCAACATCACGGCGAAGATCACCCTCTACAGTGTAGAAGTTTTCGATCTCGTCACGGAGCTTTGCGATCTCAGCCTCTGTAAGATCCTTAGCGCGAGTGTCGGGATTGATGCCTGTCTTTGCAAGAATGTCATTTGCACTCTTGCGGCCGATACCGTAAATGTAGGTAAGAGCGATTTCAACGCGTTTTGCGTTTGGAATATCAACACCAGCTATACGAGCCATTTCATTTCACCTCTTTAATTCGGTTATTTTTAGTGTGTGGTTGGTTTCTGATTAACCCTGTCTCTGTTTGTGCTTAGGGTTCTCACAGATTACCATGATTTTACCTTTTCTCTTGATGATCTTGCACTTTTCGCAGATCTTCTTTACGGATGGTTTAACTTTCATTGTACTACCATTCCTTTCTTTATTATGGTTTTATTGGTTTTATGAGTCACCCAACGGCGCTTTCTCATTAAGCACCGTCAGCTTTTATTATTTATTTTGCGCGCCATGTGATACGGCCCTTGTTAAGGTCGTAAACGGATACTTCAATAGTAACCTTATCACCGGGCAAAATTCTGATATAGTTCATTCTGAGCTTACCCGAAATATGAGCAGTTACGATGTGCCCATTGGGAAGCTGAACCTTGAAGGTTGCGTTGGGAAGAGCCTCAACGACCGTGCCTTCAAATTCGATTACATCATCTTTAGCCAAGATTCTTTTCCTCCTGAAATATTTGCTTTTGCTTAAAAATCGTTATCAATCAGCGTTAGTATCTGAACTCCCTCGGGAGTGATCGCAACAGTATTCTCGTAATGAGCAGAGAGCTTTCCGTCTGCGGTCTTCACCGTCCAGCCGTCCGGCAACATAATGACCTTTGCCGTGCCCAGATTTATCATGGGCTCGATAGCAAGCGTCATTCCGTTGCAAAGGCGAACACCGCGCCCTGCCGTACCGTAGTTCGGAACGTCGGGCTCCTCATGAACGTTACGTCCAATTCCGTGTCCGATAAACTCTCTCACCACTCCGTAGCCATAGGGACTGACGGACTCTGAGATCGCGGAGCCGATATCGCCTATGCGATTACCCGCAACCGCCATTTTCGCGCCTGCGAAGAAGCTATCTCTTGTAGCCTTTATAAGCTGCATAGCCTCATCGCTCACCCTTCCTACAGGAATGGTGCGAGCGCTGTCGCCGTGGTAGCCGCCAATGCAAGCTCCAACGTCGATCTTCACTATATCTCCCTCCTGCAAAAATCTTTTTGCGGAAGGTATTCCGTGAATAACCTCATCATTAATACTTATGCAAGCCGAGCCGGGAAATCCGTGGTAGCCAAGGAAAGAGGGCTTAGCACCGCATTTCTCAATGTAAGCTCTTATAGCGTCATCGAGCTGCTTTGTGCTTATGCCGGGTCGGACGAGCTCACGGGCTACGAGCAAGGTCTCACCCGTGATGCGTCCTGCCTCTTTCATTGCATTAAGTTGCATTGAATTTTTGACTTGGATCATACTGCTTAAACCTCTGAAAGAGCCTTAAACACCAAAGCGGTCGTTTCTTCAACGCTCGCCTCGCTGCTCACGCACTTAAGAAGTCCTCTTTCCTCGTAAAAGGATTTGAGGGGCTCCGTCTGCTCGTGAAAGACCTCAAGTCTGCTTTTTACTGTTTCGGGCGCGTCGTCGCTTCTGATATAGAGCGGAGCGCCGCATTTGTCGCAAATATTTTCCGTCCTGGGCTTCATATGCTCAATGTGGTACGATGCACCGCATTTTGAGCAAAGTCTGCGTCCGGTCATTCTTTCGATTATCACCTCGTCCGCTACCTCAAGAGAGAGAACGCAATCAATATGCACTCCCATCTCCTCAAGGGCTATCGCCTGGGATATTGAACGGGGGAAGCCGTCAAGAATAAAGCCTTTTTCGCAAGCCTTGGAGGAAAGTGTTTCCTTGATTATGGCGATAACCACCTCATCGGGAACGAACTGTCCCGCGTCTATAAGCGCCTTCGCCTGTTCGCCAAGCTCAGTGCCGGATTTGATCGCCGCGCGGAGAATCTGACCGGTGGATACCGCCGGTATTCCCCACTTCGCTGATATTTTTTCGGATTGTGTGCCCTTACCCGCACCGGGAGCGCCCATCAAAATTAAATTCATACGAATTCCTCCGCAAATAAACTCAGTCGGATGATTAATCAAGGAATCCTTTGTAGTTACGCATTGTGATCTGTGCTTCGATATCTCTGAATGTTTCGATTGCAACACCTACAACGATGAGCAATGAAGAGCCTCCAAATGCAAGGGATGCAAATGTTCCGCCGGAAACAATGTTTGCCACCATGGGAAGACCTGCAACGATGATAAGGAAGAATGCGCCTATCAAAGTGATACGGTTAAGAATCTTTGTGATGTATTCAGCGGTAGGTCTGCCGGTACGGATACCGGGAACGGAGCCACCGTTGTTCTTGATGTTGTTTGCAACCTCCATAGGATTGAAGGAGATCAAAACATAGAAGTAAGAAAAAGCTACGATAAGAACTACGTAAAGGATTACGTAGACCCAGGAGTTGGGACCAAGCCATGTGTTCACAAACTTGTAGAATCCGCTTTCCTTATCGAAGAAGGTCGCGATAGTCGCGGGAACGGAAACGATGGAGCTTGCGAAGATGATGGGCATAACGCCTGTCATGTTAAGCTTGATGGGAAGGTGAGTTCCCTGTCCTCCGTACATCTTACGGCCAACAACTCTCTTTGCGTACTGGATGGGAATTCTTCTTTCGGAGTGTGTAACCCAAACAATAAGAAGAACCATACCGAGAGATACCGCTACGGAGAGGATACCGAGGAGGATACCAACGATGATACCGTTGTCATTGTAAGCAACCATCTGCCACATAGAAGCAAGAAGGTTGGGGAGACGGCTGATGATGTTGAAGAACAAGATCATGGAGATACCGTTACCGATACCCTTAGCGTCAATAAGCTCAGCGAGCCACATGATGATGGACGCGCCTGCTACGTAAGAAGCAATAACAACGAGTGTGTTTACTGTACCTGCAAAGCCGTTAGAAGCCCACATACCCTTCCAAGTGATGTACTCGGTGTTGAGCCAACCGTTGTTTGCAAGAAGAGCTGTATAACCGTAAGCTGTTACAAGTGCGATTGCAACAGTAACGATACGGGTATATTTCTTGATCTTCTTCTGACCCTCTTCTCCGTCCTTTGCGAGCTTACCGAGGCTATCGGGGAACGCAACTGTGAGAAGCTGGATAACGATGGATGATGTGATGTAGGGAGATACGGAAAGAGCAAAGAATGTTGCCTGTGCCATAGCTCCACCGGAGAGGATACTCATATATCCGAATATCGTTCCACCGTATGCATTATTGAAGCTTTCAAGAATGCCTTCAAGTACGTAAGGTACAGGAATAGCAGAACCAATACGATATAAGAGGATTATAAGCAATGTGAAGAGGATCTTGTTCTGGATTTCTTCAATCTTCCAAGCGTTCTTCAGTGTCTTAAACATCTTATACCACCTCTGTCTTTCCGCCTGCTGCTTCTATCTTTTCTTTAGCTGTTGCGGAAAAGATGTTTGCCTGTACAGTTAATTTCTTTGTAAGCTCACCGTCGCCGAGAACCTTAACGCCGTCAAGAGTCTTGCGGATAATTCTCTTTTCAAGGAGAGCCTCTGTGTTAACAACTGCGCCATCCTCGAAAACGTTAAGATCTGTAACGTTTACGATAGCGTAGTTAGTAGCGAATTTGTTGTGGAAGCCTCTCTTGGGAAGCTTTCTGTAAAGCGGGATCTGACCGCCTTCAAAACCGGGTCTTACACCGCCGCCGGAGCGAGCATTCTGACCCTTGTGTCCCTTACCTGCAGTCTTACCGTTACCGGAAGCAGGGCCACGGCCCTTTCTGTAAACGCTTCTGGTAGAACCTGCAGCGGGTGAAAGTTCATGAAGTTTCATTTTTCGTTTCCTCCTTATACGTTTTCAACTTTAACAAGGTGGGAAATCACTTTGATCTTACCAGCCAATACAGCGTTGTCCTCATGAACGATAAAGTTACCGATCTTGTGAAGACCAAGAGATGCTGCAGTAGCCTTCTGGTTGGGAAGTGCTCCGATAAGGCTCTTTACGAGTGTTACTTTTTTCATTGTTCTACCCCTCCTTAGCCTTCTACCTGTTCAACGCTGATCTCACGAAGCTTTGCAACTTCTTCAGCTGTACGAAGAGCCTTAAGACCCTCCATAGTAGCCTTTACAACGTTTGTGGGGTTGTTTGAGCGCAAGCACTTAGCACGGATGTTCTTAATACCTGCAAGCTCAAGTACCATTCTTACCTTACCACCGGCGATAATACCTGTACCGGGAGCAGCGGGCTTAAGAAGCACCTTACCTGCACCGAATACACCGGTGATCTCGTGGGGGATCGTAGTACCCTTAAGGGAAACTTCAATCATATTTTTCTTAGCATCCTCAATACCCTTGCGGATTGCTTCGGGTACTTCAGCTGCCTTACCAAGTCCAACACCTACGTGTCCGTTTTCGTCACCTACTACCATAAGTGCCGCGAAACGAGCGATACGTCCACCTTTAACGGTCTTGGAAACACGGTTCAACGCAACGAGCTGCTCTCTGAGATCAAGCTCTGCGGGATTAATCTTGTTAGCCATGTTTTTTTCCTCTTTCTGATGTTCAAATAATAATTAATTGTTTTGAACAGTGTACAAACCGGTTGATTAGAACTTCAAGCCGCCCTCGCGAGCGCCTTCAGCCAATTCCGATACACGTCCGTGATAAAGATAGCCGCCTCTGTCGAATACAACTTCGGTGATACCCTTAGCATTTGCTCTTTCAGCAATTGTTCTACCAATTGCTCTTGCTGCAACCTTGTTGCCGCCGTTACCCTCGAAATCCTTCTCGAGTGTGGAAGCGAAAACGAGTGTTGTACCTGCAACGTCGTCGATGATCTGTGCAACGATGTTAGCATTGGAACGGTAAACTGCCAAACGAGGACGAGCTGCTGTTCCGGAGATTTTTGCTCTGACTCTTCTATGTCTCTTAAGACGAGCCTGATTTCTATCTTTTCTTGATACCATCTTTTTCCACTCCTTTCATTATTTACCGGTCTTACCGGCCTTGCGGCGAATATATTCATCAGAGTATTTAACACCCTTGCCGTGGTAGGGTTCGGGAGGTCTCTTACTTCTGATAACCGCTGCGAGCTGACCAACAGCCTGCTTGTCAGAGCCACTTACGATGATCGTGTTCGCATCGGGTGTTTCGATCTTAAGACCTGCGGGCTGCTCAATGTGGATGGGGTGGGAGTAACCAAGGTTAAGAACGAGCTTTGTGCCCTGCATAGCAACCTTATAACCAACACCAACAACCTCAAGCTTCTTGGAGTAACCTGTTGTTACACCAACAACCATGTTATTGAGGAGCGCACGTGTAAGACCGTGAACGCTTCTGTCTTCCTTTTCGTCTGTGGGACGAGTTACAACGAGCTCTGTGCCGTTCTGAGCGATTGTCATGCGGCTGTTGAGCTGCTGCTCAAGTGTACCCTTGGGGCCCTTAACTGTTACGTAGTTGTTCTCGCCAACAGTTACTGTTACGCCTGCGGGAACTGTAATAGGCATTCTTCCAATTCTTGACATCTTCAGTTACCTCCTATTACCATACGAAGGCGATGATTTCGCCACCGATTTTCTCTGCTCTTGCCTTCTTATCTGTCATAAGACCCTTAGAAGTGGACACGATAACTGTTCCAAGACCGTTCATAACCTTGGGCATATCCTCGTAGCCTGCATAGATTCTAAGACCGGGCTTAGAAACACGGCGAATTCCGCGAATAACCTTCTGTTTTGCGGGTGTGTACTTAAGAGTAACTCTGATAACACCCTGCTTGCCATCCTCGATTACCTGATAGCCCTTAACGTAGCCCTCTTCAACGAGAATGTCAGCGATTGACTTCTTCATGTTAGATGCAGGAATGTCAACTGTTGCGTGCTTCGCATCGTTGGCATTTCTGATTCTTGTCAGCATATCTGCAATTACGTCTGACATTTGCATAATTTTTTTCCTCCTTATATGCAAGTAAATATTTCTTGCTGCCAAACTGAATTAGATCGGCGGCGTATCGGTGGTAAACGCCCTTTATTAAAATTTTGCGTTCCTGCCGATATGTTGGAGTTTATCCATCAACTCGCACTTGAAGCATTTTGCTTCAAGCGTGAGTTTTTAACTGTTTGTTGCTGTATTACCAGCTTGCCTTTCTTACACCGGGGATCTCGCCCTTGTAAGCGAGCTCACGGAAGCAGATACGGCAGATACCGAACTTACGAAGGTAAGCGTGGGGACGTCCGCAGATCTTGCAACGGTTGTACTCACGAGTGGAGTACTTCTGTGTCTTCTGCTGTTTAAGGATCATAGCCTTCTTTGCCATCTTACTTATCCTCCTTAGTTCTTAGCGAAGGGAGCGCCCATAAGCTTAAGGAGCTCTCTTGCCTCTTCATCTGTGTTAGCTGTTGTTACGAAGCAGATGTCC
This sequence comes from Clostridia bacterium, assembly GCA_017483195.1. Taxonomy (GTDB): domain Bacteria; phylum Bacillota; class Clostridia; order Oscillospirales; family CAG-272; genus RGIG4608. The sequence continues at coordinate 7,415 of JAFULR010000010.1, read as the reverse complement.
ATACCTCTGATCTTCTCAACCTTATCGTACTCGATTTCGGGGAAGATGAGCTGCTCTTTAAGACCGAGCGCGTAGTTACCTCTGCCGTCGAAGGCGTTGGGGTTGATACCCTTGAAGTCACGAACTCTGGGGAGAGAGAAGTTGAAGAGTCTGTCGAGGAACTCATACATCTTGTCGCCTCTGAGTGTAACCTTAACACCGATCTTCATTCCCTGACGGAGCTTGAAGTTCGCAACGGACTTCTTAGCGAATGTGGGAACTGCCTTCTGACCGGAAATAAGTGTAACGTCGTTGATAACGTTATCGATTGCCTTGGAGTTATCCTTAGCGTCGCCTACACCAACGTTGATAACGATCTTATCAAGCTTGGGGATCTGCATAACGCTGGAGTACTCAAACTTTTTCATAAGGGCGGGAGCAACCTCGGCCTTATAGAATTCTCTAAGTCTTGCCATTTCTTGCTACCTCCTTACTCAAAATGATGTCCGCAAGGATTACCGTTTGCGTCCTTGTGAGAGCAAACGCGAACCTTCTTGCCATCTACGATTTCTACGTGTGTGCGAACGCCCTGGTTGCACTTAGGGCAGTAAAGAGCCACCTTGGAAGCATAGATTGCGCCTTCTGCGTCAACGATGCCGCCTGTTTCTCCCTGCTTTCTGGGCTTAACGTGCTTGTGAATGATGTTAGCGCCCTCAACGATTACCTTACCCTCTTTGGGGGATACTGCGATTACCTTACCCTTAACGCCCTTGGAGTCACCGGAAAGTACTACTACAGTATCATCTGTTTTAACATGCAATTTTGCCATTTTCAGATACCTCCTGATTAAAGTACTTCGGGAGCGAGAGAGAGGATCTTAAGATAATCCTTCTCACGAAGCTCTCTTGCTACGGGGCCAAAGATACGAGTACCCTTGGGGTTTTTGTCTTCCTTGATGATAACTGCGGAGTTCTCATCAAACTTAATGTAAGAACCGTCGGCTCTCTTGAGACCCTTCTTGCTTCTTACAACTACTGCTTTAACTACTTCGCCCTTCTTAACAACGCCGCCGGGAGCTGCCTTCTTAACGCACGCTACGATAACGTCACCGATATTTGCATATCTGCGAGCTGTACCGCCGAGTACGCGAATGCACATGATCTCCTTAGCGCCTGTGTTATCGGCTACTTTCAACACTGTCTGTTGCTGAATCATTTTTGCGTTCCTCCTGTTTTCGATACGATCCAGTCGTACCTACTGTAATTTCGCGATTATGATTTAATAATTGTGAATGATAGCTAATTATTTAGCCTTTTCGATGATTTCAACAAGTCTCCATCTCTTTGTCTTGGAGAGAGGTCTTGTTTCCATGATCTCAACCTTGTCGCCGATGCCACAAGTATTTGTTTCATCGTGAGCGTGAACCTTAAGGGTTCTCTTGATGATCTTACCGTAGATAGGGTGCTTAACGTTATCCTGGATTGCAACAACGATTGTCTTGTCCATCTTATCGCTAACAACGATACCTACTCTTGTTTTTCTAAGGTTTCTTTCTGTCATGACTCATTCCTCCTTAAGCATTCTTCTCTTGAAGAACTGTCATTACACGAGCGATGTCCTTCTTGACGTCTGAGATTTTGTGGGGGTTGTCAAGCTGGCGGATCGCATTCTGGAAACGGAGTCTGAAAAGCTCGTCCTTAAGCTCTTTGAGCTTTGCTTCAAGCTGTTCTGTTGTCATATTTCTGATTTCTGCAACTTTCACGGCTTATACCTCCTCTTCCTTAGTTACGAACTTACATTTGATGGGGAGCTTGTGAGATGCAAGACGCATAGCTTCCTTAGCTACGTCCTCTGCAACTCCGTCCATCTCAAACATAACTCTGCCGGGCTTAACTACTGCTACCCAGTACTCAGGTGAACCCTTACCGGAACCCATTCGAGTTTCAGCGGGCTTCTCTGTGATGGGCTTATCAGGGAAGATCTTGATCCATACCTGACCGCCTCTCTTGATGTATCTTGTCATAGCGATACGGGCAGCTTCTATCTGATTGCTTGTGATCCAAGCAGGCTCAAGGGCCATAAGACCAAACTGACCGTTAGTAACCTTGTTACCGCGGCTAGCCTTACCCTTAAGTCTTCCGCGCTGTACTCTGCGGAATTTCACTCTTTTAGGCATTAACATTTTTGCGTCCTCCTTCTCTGGGAGTTCTGTCGCCTCTGTTGTTGTTTCTCGGACGACGGTCACCGTTTCTGTTATCTCTGCGATCACCGCGGCGGTCGTTACGAGCGTTCTTTACTGCAGGGCGATTAACCTCGGAAAGAACCTCGCCTCTGTAAATCCATACTTTAACGCCGATCTTACCGTAAGTTGTGTTTGCTTCCCAGAAGCCGTAGTCGATGTCAGCTCTGAGTGTCTGAAGCGGGATAGTACCCTCGTGGTAGTGCTCCGCTCTTGCGATTTCCGCGCCACCGAGACGGCCGGAGCAAGTGATCTTGATACCCTTTGCGCCAAGTCTCATTGTGTTACGGATCGCCATCTTCATCGCGCGGCGGAATGCCACACGGTTTTCAAGCTGGCTTGAAATGTTCTCAGCAACGAGCTGAGCGTTAAGGTCGGGCTGCTTAACCTCAACAACGTTGAGAGCAACGGGCATACCAACCATCTTTTCAAGCTGAGCCTTATATTTTTCGATCTGCTCGCCGCCGCGACCGATTACGAGACCGGGCTTTGCGCAGTGAATGAATACTCTAACTCTGTGGCTGTCGCGCTCGATCTCGATCTTGGGCACGCCTGCCTTCTGGAGTTCATTCTTAAGGTATTCTCTTACCTTGTAGTCGGAAACAAGAGTGTCGCCAAAAACTTCGTCTTTTGCGAACCATCTTGAATCCCAGTTCTTAATTACGCCCACACGCAAACCGTGGGGATTAACCTTCTGACCCATTTTAGCTACCTCCTATTTAGACTCTTTCTTTTACCACGATAGTTACGTGGCTTGTTCTCTTCAAAATTCTGTCTGCGCTTCCCTTTGCTCTGGGCATGATTCTCTTGAGAGTGGGACCGGGGCATACGAAGCATTCAGCAACGTAGAGCTTTGAAGGATCCATGTGATTGTTGTGCTCAGCATTTGCAATTGCGCTTCCCAACAACTTTACAAGGTACTCGGACGCGCTCTTGGGTGTATTCTTAAGAATAGCCATTGCAACGCCTGCATCCTTACCTCTGATGAGGTCAAGAACAACCTTTACCTTGCGGGGGGAAATTCTTGCATATTTAAGATGAGCTTTTGCTACATTGTTTTCCATACAATTCTTTCCTCCTTAATTATTTCTTACCGTTGTTGGAAGTCTTGGAGCCTGCATGACCCTTAAAGGTTCTTGTAGGAGCAAACTCACCAAGCTTATGTCCAACCATATCCTCAGTTACGTAAACCGGAACGTGCTTACGTCCGTCGTGAACTGCGATTGTGTGTCCAACAAATTCAGGGAATATTGTTGAAGCACGAGACCATGTCTTAAGAACTTTCTTCTCGTTCTTTTCGTTCATTGCGCAAATTCTTGTGTAGAGCTTTTCTTCTACAAAAGGCGCCTTCTTCAAACTTCTGCTCATTTATATTCCCTCCTTATCTATCGTTTCTGCGTTTTACGATGAATTTGTTTGTTCTTGCCTTCTTATTTCTCGTCTTATAACCAAGAGCAGGCTTGCCCCAAGGTGTAACGGGAGAAGGACGACCGATGGGCGACTTGCCCTCACCACCACCGTGGGGGTGATCACAGGGGTTCATTACAGAACCGCGAACTGTGGGACGGATACCCATATGTCTTGTCTTACCTGCCTTACCGATCTTAACGGTGTCATGCTCGATATTGCCAACCTGACCGATAGTTGCCTTGCAGTCAAGACGGATAAGTCTAACCTCACCGGAGGGAAGTCTTACCTGAGCCATATCGCCGTTGTCCTTAGAGATGAGCTGTGCAGCCGCACCTGCGGAACGAACGAGCTGAGCACCCTTACCGGGGTAAAGCTCAATATTGTGAACGAATGTACCAACGGGGATGTTAGCGATGGGCAATGTGTTACCGGGCTTGATATCTGCTTCTGCGCCGGAGTAAACAACGTCGCCGTTTGTAAGGCCAACGGGAGCGATGATGTAGCTCTTGTCACCCTGCTCATTCTGAAGAAGTGCGATGTATGCGCTTCTGTTGGGGTCGTACTCAACACCGATTACTGTGTTAGCAGTAGCGTCTGTACGCTTGAAGTCGATGATTCTGTACTTAACCTTGTTACCGCCGCCGTGATGACGAACAGTGATTCTACCGAGGTTATTTCTACCTGCGTGCTTTTTCTTTGTAACTATGAGACTCTTTTCAGGAGAAAACTTTGTGATCTCGTCGAATGACGGAACAGTCATATTTCTTCTGGCAGGAGTCGTAGGCTTATATTTAATTGTAGGCATTTTTCTCTATCCTCCTGCTATTAGTTCATACCTTCGAAGAACTCGATGGTCTTAGAATCGGGCTTAAGTGTTACGATAGCCTTCTTCCAAGCTGCTGTGTAGCCGCTTGTGTAGCCCTGTCTCTTTGCTTTTTTCCTCATGTTGATAGTGTTAACCGTATCAACCTTAACGCCGAACATTACCTCAACTGCCTTAGCAATCTCGGGCTTTGTTGCGTTCTTTGCAACCTTGAACGTATATGTCTTATTTGCAATACGGTCCATGCTCGCTTCTGTGATAACGGGAGCAATAATAATATCCTGAATCATTTTCATTATGCGAACACCTCCTCAAGCTTTGCAATCGCTGCCTTGGAAACAACGAACTTGTTTGCGTTAAGAATGTCGTAAACATTCAATGTGTGCGCAAGAGTTGTCTTAACGCCGGGAATGTTTGCTGCGCTCTTAACAACGAAGCTATCAACTTCGGGAAGAACGATGAGTGCCTTTCTTTCAGCACCGAGAGCCTTAAGCATGTTAACTACAGTCTTTGTCTTGTAGCCGTCAACCTTGATCTCGTCAACCACGATGAGGTCACCTGCAGCAACCTTAGCGGAAAGTGCGCTGTAAAGAGCAACTCTCTTTGTCTTCTTATTCATATCTACGTGATAATCTCTGGGCTTAGGACCAAGAGCGATACCACCGTGTGTCCACTGAGGAGAACGTGTTGAACCCTGACGAGCTCTACCCGTGCCCTTCTGTCTCCAGGGCTTCTTACCGCCACCGGATACTTCGCTTCTTGTAAGAGTGGACTGTGTTCCCTGTCTCTGATTCATAAGGAACGCTCTTACTGCAGCGTGGAGAACTGCTTCATTAACTTCAGCTCCGAAAATAACGTCGGACAACGCGATTGTACCAACCTCTGCGCCCGCCATATTAACTACTTTTACGTTTGGCATTATTCAGTTCCTCCTTCCGCTTATGCTTTGCAAGATGTGCGAACGAATACGATACCGCCCTTAGGACCGGGAATTGCGCCCTTAACTGCGATAAGGTTCTTTTCTGCATCAATCTTTACAACGTTCAAATTCAAAACAGTAACCTGCTCGTTACCGTACTGACCTGCCATCTTCTTGTTCTTGAAGATTCTTGCAGGGTCGATAACACCCATGGATCCGGACTGACGGTGGATGGGACCGATACCGTGAGTCTTACCAAGCAAGTGAAGATTCCATCTCTTGATAGCGCCTGTGTAACCGCGGCCCTTTGTTATACCTGTAACGTCGACTTTTTCACCAGCGGCGAAGGTTTCGACAGTGATAACATCACCAAGATTGAGAGATGCGCAATCGTCAAGGCGGAATTCCTTGAGGTGCTTCTTGAGCTGTACGCCTGCTTTTTCGAAATGACCTTTTTCAGCCTTTGTCATGTGTTTTTCCTTAACATCCATGAAACCGAGCTGAACGGCGTCATAACCGTCATGTTCAACGGTCTTTTTCTGCGCTACTACGCAGGGACCTGCTTCGATTACCGTAACCGGAATAACGTTTCCGATCTCGTCGAAGATCTGTGTCATACCGATCTTCTTACCGATAATACCACTTTTCATTTTGTGTTCCTCCTGTAGGTTATTGGTTGACGTTTTGGATTTCACCTTGCGGCGCTACGCCAACTTGACCGACAAAAGTGTCGCCGAGCGACATTTTTGTACCAATTGTGTTTCGCTTTTTCTTGAGATGAAGGCTTGATTATACCTGAACTTCGATCTCAACGCCTGCGGGCAACTCAATATTCATAAGAGCTTCTGCAACCTTTGCAGAGGGCTTGAGAATATCAATGAGTCTCTTGTGTGTTCTGAGCTCAAACTGCTCACGGCTATCCTTGTACTTGTGAACCGCACGGAGAATTGTGATGATTTCTCTCTCTGTGGGGAGCGGGATAGGACCGGAAACTGTAGCGCCATTTCTCTTAGCAACCTCAACGATCTTTTCAGCCGCTGTGTCGATAAGCTTGTGGTCGTAGGACTTGAGTCTAACACGGATTCTTTCCTTTACTGCCATTTTTAGTGCCTCCTTTTAAGATTTCGTTCGCTTGCCGCCTCTCACCCATCACAATATATAGTGGCTTTCGCGCGTATATATAATAAATGTAGTGATCTGCGCCGTCGAACGAGTTTTGTTGGGGCATCTTCCTTGAACACGGTATCGGGTGTTTTGCGTTTTTCCTTACAAAAACGGACTTTGTGGCCTGGGTTTTGACCGACAAACTCCGGAAAATTGCAATCTCCCTCACGCTCCTGGGAATTTTTGCGCCCGTTTAACGGACATACTCCACGAAAATTACCCGCTTTCGCGGCAACCTCTCGCTTCAACGCATATCAAGCGGAGTTATTATACCATATAAATCCGCCAAAATCAAGAGTTTTTTATATTTATTTCTTTGTGACTTTTGTAGAATTTTTAATATTTTTACCGCACCCCCTTGTGCATTTTGCATATTTCTGACAGTTTTTTATCAATATAAAGCCGTTTTTCGAACGAATTTTCGCATTTTTCCACCCAAAACTCAAAATCAACCTCGACAAATCCGTCCATTAGCACAATATACACGGATTTAAATGCAAAATGCAAAATTGACGGATACACACCTACTTGTGTAGGGGGGCACTCCGTGCACCCGCTAAATGCAAAATCCAAAAAAACAAACCCCACGGCTATACGTCATCCTGAGCGAGCGCCAGCGAGACGAAGTTTTGGAAGTGTAGCAAAGCGGAACGGACAAAACCAAGCGCCTTGGCGCGCAGGGATCTACGAAGGAGCCTTTGTGACTTTCCATAGGTGAAGTTACTTTTACTCTAAAAAAGGGGAACTCCCTCCGGCTCGCAGGCTCGCCACCTCCCTGTCGGAGGGAGGCTGGTTGGCATATGCCCTTTCACAAGTGCGTCGCCGCACCGCAACCCCCTCGGCTACGCACTCATTATGAGTGCACACCAATCAAGCCTTCC
>JAFULR010000009.1 GCA_017483195.1 Clostridia bacterium | reverse complement strand
GGTATCCAAGATGGTGTTCTCGCATATCCATTATAACACCTATCTTAAATTCTGTCGAGTACCTTTTTTGCTTTGACCCCTTCTTTGCCATAAAAAATATGCACCTCCAAAAGTGTCTAACTTTTGGGGTGCATATCATCGTAGGGGGGCACTCCGTGCACCCGCTCCGAAACAAACTAACCATAAGCCTCCCTTGTGTACGGGATTCCACGAAACGAGCAACGCGAGTTTTGGGGGTTCGCGTAAGGGGAGGTGGCGAGTCCGCGAGCCGGAGGGATTGTTTTAAAGGCAAAGTTACTTTTCCCACGATAGCGGACGCACACAGTGCGCCCCTACGAGCACGATGTGTTTATTTTGTTAAGCGGTAGCCGTTTTGTTTGGTATGTGGCTATTATTTGCTCGGACCGTCGAGGTAGCGAAGCGGCGCGAGGGTCTTAAAAAACAACACAGTGTGTTGTTTTTCCCCGAGCGTGACCGAGCCGCAGTGAGACCGCCGGTCCCTACGAGGTTAGAAACAATCGAAACAGCTACCGTTTACAATAAAAAACCGTCCGACTGAGGATATCTCAATCGGGCGGTTGCTTTATGCCGCTATATTTGTGGGGGGTTCTAACGCAGTGGTCTGCGATATCATATTTTCGATGAAAATTCCGTAGCCGACGGTTGGGTCGTTTATCATAACGTGGGTTATAGCTCCGACGAGCTTGCCGTTCTGAATTATGGGCGAGCCCGACATTCCCTGAACTATTCCGCCGGTTTTCCCGATAAGGTCGGGATCGGTGACCTTGAGTGTGAAGCACTTGTTGCCAGTTGCGTTTCGGTTGATATTGCTTATTTCTACGGTGTATTCGCGCCTTACGTTATCGTCAAGCGTGCAAAGGATAGTTGCCGCGCCCTCATTAAGATCTCCCTTAAGTCCTATCGAATAGGTCTTATCGCTGATCTTTTCGGGAATGCTCGCAAGCGCGCCAAACACTCCGCATTCGGTGTTTTTGGCTATTGAACCAACCTTTGAAGAATTAAAATATCCCTTAAGCTCTCCGGGTGCGCCGCGATTTCCTCTTACGATACCGTTAATGCATACGTCAAGGACGCTTCCGCCGTTTATCGGGGTAAGCTCACCGGTTTCACCGTCGCAGATGCCGTGCCCGAGTCCGCCAAAGCTTCCGTCCGCCAAAACGTAGGTGAGCGTTCCTATTCCCGCGCCGCTATCCTTTAAATATATGCCAAGACTGTATCTCTTTTCACTCTCAGAATATCCCGGCTTGAATTTAACGGTCGCTTCCCTGCCTGCGCGCTCGTATGTGAGGGTGACCTCCGCGCCGCCTTCTATAGCCTTTGTCAGGTCCGTTGCTCCCTTTATTTCCTTGCCGTTAATTTTTGTTACGGTGTCGTAAAGTCTTAGTCCTGCCTTATAAGCGGGGCTTGAGGATTCATTCTCAAAGCCTACGACAAGCGCGCCCTTGGTTGAAAACTTCAAGCCAAATGGGATTCCGCCAACGTAAACCTTTGCGTCCTGAAGCCTTTTAACGGTTACGCTTTTTACGGGGATCGCGCCAAAAAGGCGGTATTCCCCTTGCGTGCTTGCGGCACCCGACTCCATGCTTCCGTCCGCGTAAAAGGTAGCTCCGAGAAAGCTTGGTACGCTTTCACCCGAGAAGCAGCTGACGGTTTTCGGTATCATAAGCGAATAAGCCGACGTAACGCAGATAACAAGGGTCAAAATGCCGAGCGCTCCCGCAAGGCAAATGCGTTTTAGTCTTTCTTTTATTCTATCCGACATTAAAATTATACCTCCTTAAAAAAGAATTAAAAAATCGTTTAAATTTTCAATTCCCTATTTATAATTTGCGCAAAATGTGATAAAATAAAAGTGTAAATTTTTTGTTTTGGATGCTTTAAATATTATATGAATAAACGCAAATTTTATTCTGAGGGAGGTGAACGAGTGTGTCGGAGCTTAAGGAAAAAACGGATAATAAAATAACCACCTATATGGAGCGCTCGCTTCACGCGTCTCTAAAGGAGCATTTTTGCCCAGACCGATCAAGGCATGAGCTGAAGATCGGCAGATACGTTGCAGATGCCTGCGACGGAAAAACGATCTTTGAAATTCAGACGGGAAATCTTTCACCCCTTGTCAAAAAAATAAAATTTTATCTTGAAAACACGGACCTTGACGTCGTTGTTGTGCGCCCGATCGCCCAAAATCGACGAATATTCTGGCTTGATGCCGCATCGGGAGAGTTGAACAAGCCGTCAAGACCTTCGCCAAGGCACGAAAATATCGCCTGCGGAATTGCGGATCTTTTCTATGTGCGCGAGCTTTTGGGTGAAAAGCGGCTTTCGTTTTGCTTTGTTTTGATGGACGTTAACGAGGTAAGGCTGCTCGACGGCTACGGCAAGGACAAAAAGAAGCGCGCGACGAGCCTTGACAGACTTGCGGGCGAGATATATTCGCTTACATATATTAATAGCCTTGACGACGTGAGGGATATCTTATTTCCCCTGCTTCCCGACTCGCCGTTTTCACGCGACGAGCTTGCAAAATGCTTGAAGCTTGGGGGACTCAAGCTCTGGAGCGCGCAAAAGCTCCTTGTCGAAACGGGGCTTCTTAGTAGTGAGAGGGATGGAAAAAAGCTGATATTTTGGAAAAATTGTTAAATTTTATGATCATATCAGTGGATAATGCTTTAAAAAAGAGAGAACAGATCGGTTAATATCCGAAATGTTCTCTCTTTATTTTATATAAAGTGTTATTTTTTGCTGACGCAAAAAGTGATATTGTCGCAAAGCGACAGTGGTATTGAAGCCCTACGGCTTCAGTGGTATTCTATTCGCCATAAAGCTCGCGAAGCGAATACCACTCGGCAAAGCCGAATATAACTGCGCAGCAATACAACTCGCCGAGAGGCGAATAGAGCTGCCTTATACTCCGTTGGAGTATAAGGCTATCAAGTCCCTTTTTTGAATTCTGATATACTTTTTCCGTAAAGCTTTTTGAAAATGCGGCTGAAATACGCGGGATCGTCAATGCCCACAAGCTCCGCCGCCTCATAAGCCTTAAGCCCGAAGCGCTCGATGTAGGTCTTTGCCGTATCCATTCTGTATTTTGTGAGGTAATCGATGATCGTTACGCCCTTGACCTGCTTGAATATCGCGTGAAGATAATTGGGTGTCAGTCCAAATTCCTCCGCCATATCGGTTACACTTATTTTTTTGCGGTAATTTTTTATGATATACGAAACAGCCATTTCGCTATAAGCAATGGCGGACGTTGAAAACGCCTTTGTTCCGAAAGCAACACAGTCCATGCTCGCCTTTGTTATCCTGCTCATAAACTCAATGATGAGCGAGAGCGCGTGCGTTTCCTCGCCTATTCTTTCACCGGGTGTGCAGGACACTATTTTTTTCATATAAGGAACTATAAAATCAAAATCATCCGACGAAAATCCGTCCGCGGGAAGCAAAAATCTGTTGCCTGCAAGAAGCGAGGTCATCAGCTCGCGTATTTCCGCATCGGAAAGTGTGCCCGAGCGCACCGTTTTTACGTTCAAGCCGCACTCTATACCAACGCTGTACATTTTAACGGGGCGGTCGTTTTCAGAATATATCTCACATTTTTTGCCGAAAAGTATGGGATATATATGCCCTGACTCGCACGCGACCGTAATGGATGGGCTTTGATATACGAATTCTCCCGAAACAACGTAGCATAGCTCAAAAAGACCTTCGTTTTTTGGAAGCTCTGCCTTGTAGCTTGGCGCGATTGCCATACAGTTGTATTTAATTTTGGGTATTGTAGTCAACTCGATGTCGTAAAAAAGCACGGCGGTATTCCCTCTTTCGTCAAAATTTGGTATGCTTTTCTATAATAACACAAAAAAATAGATTTGTCCAATGTTTTTTTGAAAAAATAATGATTTTTTGTGAAAAAACGTCGGTTTCTGTCAAGCTTTTGATTTGTTAAATACAAAATCCGATGTAGATTAGGATCCACATCGGATTTTATACTTTTAAATCGGTATTTTATTTTTTTGCTCCGAGAATGCCAAGCACACCGTCAACGATCAGAATTATACCAACCGCTACTATTATGTGATCGAGCGCGTTTCCGAAAGCAAGACCAAGTCCCACGATTACTGTCAAAATGGGGAACGCGAGTCTGAGGAAGGATCTCTTCTTTTTCTTGAGTCTCATTACCTCGATAAATTCAACGAGTCCCTTTAAGGCGATAAGTACGCCAAGCACCAGCAAAACAATGTTTGTAAGAGCCCAGCCGAGAACGAGAATGGCGATGCCTATTATAAGGTTTATTGCGCCGCTGAAAGCTCTTTTCTTGCTGACGTCAATAATTCCTGTAATGATGAAGAACAAGCCCGCAAGCGTCATAGCCCAGTTGAGCATCTGGGAGCGGAAAACCGCCAAAAGCACGCCGAGTACTATGTAAAGAACGGGCGTTGTAATACCCATGGATGATTTTTTAGCCATGATTTTTTCTCCTATTTAAAATAGATTCCGTTTTTGAGGGATTCGAGCATAATGATCGCGCTGGATGCGTTTGTTGCAAGCGGGATCTTCTGTACGTCGCAAAGACGGAGAAGAGCGGAAACGTCGGGCTCGTGGGGCTGAGCGGTAAGGGGATCGCGAAGGAAGATGATCAGATCAAGCTCGCCGTTTGCAAGCATTGCGCCGATCTGCTGATCGCCGCCGAGAGGGCCGGATTTCATTCTGTGGATGCAGAGCCCGGTCTCGCCCATAATTAGTGTTCCCGTTGTGCCCGTTGCGTAAAGCTCGTGGCCGCAAAGCACGTCCTTGTAGGTCTTTGCAAGCTCAATTATTGCATCCTTTTTCTTGTCGTGTGCAATAAGTGCTATTTTCATTTTTTTCTCCTTTTTGGAATTGGTTGTGTGGTATTTTGTTGACGTATAAATTGTGATTTATCGGGAAGTTTGTACAAACTCATTTTTAATTAAAGTAACCTTGTAGGGACCGGCGTCCCCGACGGTCCAATTCATAAGTAAAGTAACTTTTATTCAAAAATGTTGAATTTTGCTTGTGCATAGCCGTGAAATTTGACATTTTTCCATCGTTGTGGACCGTCGAGGACGCCGGTCCCTACAAAAGTTAGTTTGTGTTTGGATAAATTAATCTCCCTATAAATCACAATTTAAACGTATATGGCAAAAGGCTGCCAAGGGTTTCCTCGATGTAGTCGCCGTCGGGGGTGGTGACGAGGATCACCTTGAAATCGGGTGAGCAGAATTCACTCATAACCTGACGGCACACGCCGCAGGGCGCGGTCACACCGGTGATGCTTCCTTCGTGTCCGCCGACGATGGCGATCGCTTCAAATTCGCGCTCACCCTGATGCACCGCGGTAAAGATCGCATTTCTCTCCGCGCAGACGGTGGGAGTGTAGGATGCGTTCTCAATATTCGCGCCCGTATAAATTTTGCCGTCCTTGGTGAGAAGCGCCGCGCCAACGGTGAAATGCGAATACGGTGAGTATGATTTTTTCATTGCGTCGATTGCCGCCAAGGCAAGTGAGCGATATGTGTTTTTGTTTTCTGTCATTTTTGTTCTCCTTGAGAATTATGCCCTTTTATAAAGGGGGCTTTACTCCTCTCCGAGCATACTGATGCCGGGGCAGGAATAGTCGATACCGAGGTAGTCTGCAACCGTTGCGGCAATATCGGAGAAGGTCGTTCTCGTGCCGAGGTTGGCGGGCTTAACGTTCTTGCCGTATATGATGCAGGGAACGTATTCGCGCGTGTGGTCGGTGTGAAGATCACCGGGGTCGCAGCCGTGGTCCGCGGTGATGATGAGGATATCCTCATCACTCATTCCCTCAATAAACGAGGGCAACCATCTATCAAACTCCGCAAAAGCGTTTGCGTAGCCGTCGATGTCCTGGCGGTGACCGTAAAGCATATCGAAATCAACTAAATTTACAAAGCAAAGACCCTCAAAATCGTGGTCGAGCGCATCAAGTGTGAGATCCATTCCCTCAGTGTTGGAATGCGTGAATACCTTGTAGCTCACACCGCGACCCGCAAAGATGTCAAAGATCTTGCCTATAGCGTAAACGGTCTGTCCCTGCTCGATTATCGCGTCAAGCACGGTCTTACCGTAGGGCTCAAGCGAAAAATCGTGGCGGTTTGCCGTTCTCTTGAAGGGATACTCGCCCGTAAAGGGACGCGCGATAACTCTGCCGACGCTGTGCTCTCCGCAAAGAATCTCACGAGCGATGCGGCAGTATTCGTAAAGCTGCTCGACGGGAACTACGTCCTCGTGAGCGGCGATCTGGAAAACGCTGTCCGCGCTTGTATAGACGATGAGATCGCCCGTTTGCATATGCAGCTTTCCGTAATCGCGGATAACGTCCGTGCCGGAATAGGGCATATTGCAGATAAATCTCTTGCCGGTTCTCATTGTGAACTGGTCAAGAAGCTCCTGCGGAAAGCCGTTGGGATATGTGGGAAGCGGATTTTCGCTTACTATTCCCGCGATCTCCCAATGTCCTATCGTGGTATCCTTGCCCATCGATCTTTCTGCAAGACGGGCTACACGGGCGGTGGGATTTTCAACGGTGCCGAGAAAATCGAGTCCGTCGATGTTTCCTATTCCCATTTTTCTTAAATTTTCGCAGGAAAATTTTTCACTTGTGGAAATTCTCTTGATCGTGTTGCAGTCGGCATCGCCAAACATTGCGCAGTCCGGCATCTGTCCCGCACCGCACGAGTCGAGAACTATTAAAAATACTCTTTTGTTCATTTGTGTTCCTTTCGGTTGATGATTTTTATAATAAAAGCTTGTATCGGAGCGGACGCGCACAGCGCGCCCCTACACTGGTTAGGGCGTAGCCGTAATGTTTTCGATGGGCGTATGTTTGTTCGGGTCGTCGGGGACGCCGACCCCTACGGGTTTGAGGAGAGAGCCTATTGCTTGTACAGACTTTGCTCCCCTCATCCACCGCGAGCGGTCCCCCTTCCCCGCTGGGGAAGGCTTGGGTTAGTGCCCCCCCTACACAAGTTAGAGCGTAGCCGTAATGTTTTCGATGGGCGTATGTTTGCTCGGGTCGTCGGGGACGTCGACCCCTACACGGGTAAGAGCGTAGCCGTTTTGCGTTTTATATGGCTATTCACACAGTAGCAAATTATAGATTTTGCGAAGGTATGAGCAAAATCGTTATGTGTTGTGAAACAACACAATTTGCGCGGATTTAGTGGACTCAGCATGGACTAAACGGCTACTGTGCAAAGCGCTTTAAAGCTTTTTTGGTACTTTTTTCTCGAAAAAAGTACGATCCTTATCTACTAACTTCTTATATATTCTCCAGCTTAACTGCGGTTTCGAGTGCGAGGGTCATCATATCGGTAAATGAGTTCTGACGTTCCTCGGCGGTGCATCCCGTATGCTCAATGAGGTTGTCGGAAATTGTGCAGATAGCGAGCGCGCGCTTGCCGTAGCGAGCAGCGTTCATATAAAGTGCCGCCGCTTCCATTTCAACTGCCATAACGCCCATCTTCTCGCCCCACTCGCAGTCGGGGAGAGCGCCGTTTTCACGAAGGGGCGCATCGCGATAGAAGGTATCGGACGACAAAATATTGCCAACCTTGTATTTAAGATTCAGTTCCTCGGCAGTTTCAACGCATTTTCTGAGCATGGTAAAATCGCAAATGGGTGCATACGTGCCGGGAAGATTAAAATTGCACGCGAAATTGGAGTTTGTACAAGCGCCCATACCCATAACGATGTCGCGAAGCGCTATATCGTTTGTTAAAGCACCTGCGGAGCCTATTCTCATAATATTTTCAACTCCGAAGAAATTGTAAAGCTCAAATGAGTAAATTCCGATGGAGGGCATACCCATTCCGCTTGCCATAACGGAGATCTTAACTCCCTTATAGGTTCCGGTGTATCCCTGAACACCGCGAACGTTGTTCACAAGAACGGGATTCTCGAGGAATGTTTCTGCTATAAATTTTGCGCGAAGAGGGTCGCCGGGCATGAGCACGGTCTTACCGAAATCGCCTATTTCTGCTTTAATATGAGCTGTCGCCATTATTCTGTTCTCCTGTCTTAACTATTTTTACAATTCTGGATGTTCCAAGTCTTGACGCGCCAAGAGCTATAAAATCCTCTGCATCCGCGATTGAGGAAATACCGCCCGCAGCCTTGATAAGCGTGCCGTTCGTAACGTTTGCCGCAAAGATCTCAACGTCGTGACGTGTTGCGCCCGCTGTTGAAAAGCCGGTGCTTGTCTTGATATAGTCCGCGCGGCTTTCGGAAACGATCTGTGTCATCTTAACCTTTTCCTCATCTGTAAGAAGGCAGGTTTCAATAATTACCTTAAGGATCTTACCGTCGCACGCGTCCTTGATGGCATTGATCTCGGAGAGGAGCTCGTCATATTTTTTGTCCTTGAGCCAACCGATATTAATAACCATATCGATCTCGTCCGCGCCGTTCTTTACTGCGTCCGCAGTTTCAAAAACCTTGGTTGCGGTCGTGCTGTATCCGTTGGGGAAGCCGATAACTGTGCAGATCGCAAGTCTTTCGCCGCAATATTCCTTTGCCTGCTTAACGTAAGACGCGGGAATGCAAACGGATGCAGTCTCGTATTTCATACCGTCATCGCAAATAGCCTTGATCTCGGACCAAGTTGCTCCCTGTGCGAGCAAGGTATGGTCAACCTTTGATAAAATGTCTTTAATTTCCATAGTGTTTTTCCTTTCAAGTATATAATTAGATATCTATCCAACATAATTATAGCATAATTATTTTGCATTTACAATAGTTTGTTTTCATCAAATCGCAGGATTTTATCAAAAAGGACTTAAAATTCTCTTGATTTTCGGGTACATAATTGGTATAATGGGCGTATAAGAACGCTTTTTTGCGTAAAAAGGAGAAAGCATGAATACACATTTATACTCCATAACCCTTGATAAGCTTGTAGATGAGCTTCAGTTTGAAGAAATTTATATGCCCGTACCCGCTAAGGAAATAAATATAACCAACCGCGAGGTGAACCGCCCCGGTCTTGCGCTTGCGGGCTTTTTGACCGTGTTTGAAAGAACAAGAATTCAGGTCATCGGCCGCGCGGAGATGCAGTATCTTTTTGAAATAGGAAGGGATCTTGCGGACACTCGCCTTGACGCGTTTTTTGCGCAAAGACCCGTTGCGGTTATTATTACCACAAATTTTGAGGTGGGTGACGAGATACTCTCCCCCGCCAAAAAATACGGAGTTCCGATCCTTAGAACCAAGGAAAAGACCTCTCCCACGATGTCAACGCTCATCGCGTCCCTTAATACCCACTTGGCAAACAGAATAACCCAGCACGGAGTTTTAGTTGAGGTGTTTGGTGAGGGTGTTCTTATTCTCGGTGATAGCGGAATAGGTAAAAGCGAAACTGCGATAGCACTCGTTGAGCGCGGTCACCGCCTTATTGCGGACGATGCCGTTGAGATCAAGCGCGTTTCCGCCAAAACCCTTGTGGGAAGCGCTCCCTCACTTATTAAGCACTACGTTGAGCTTCGCGGAATAGGTATAATCGACGTTCGCCGCCTTTACGGTATGGGCGCGATCAAGGACACAGAAAAGATCGACCTTGTTATCAACCTTGAACAGTGGGTGGAGGGCAAGATGTACGATCGCTTCGGTCTTGACGATCAGACCTATAACATTCTCGGTATTGAGGTTCCTCTCATCACCGTTCCCGTTCGTCCCGGACGAAGCCTCCCCATCATTCTTGAGATAGCGGCTATGAACAACCGCCAGAAGAGAATGGGCTACAATACCGCAGAGGAGTTTGAAAAAAAGCTTCTTGCACAGTTCGGAGCGGAAAATGAGTAAGATGTGCGATAATTACGGCGCTATATCCGCCGTTTACGATAAGATAAACTCAAACGTTGATTACTCTGCCTGGGCGGACTTTTTTGAAAAGTGCTTTGATAAATTTTTGAAGGAACGCCCCGAGCTTGTTCTTGACCTTGCGTGCGGTACGGGAAGCATGACCTTTGAGCTTGCGCGCCGCGGCTACGATATGATAGGAGTTGACGGCTCTTACGATATGCTTAACGAGGCGTATGATCGCAAGTTCGATCTTGAGTTGCCCCGCGACGTTCTCTTTTTGCTTCAGGATATGAGAGAATTCGAGCTTTACGGAACGGTGGGTGCTGTAACCTGCTGCCTTGACAGCCTTAACTATCTCACTGAGGACGGGGATCTTGAAAAATGCCTCTCCCTCGTTCACAATTATCTCGATCCCGACGGGCTTTTCCTCTTTGATATAAACACTCCCAATAAATTTGAGAACGTTTACGCTTCAAACTCCTACGTTTACGAGGAGGACGATTGCGGAGAGGGCAATTTCTGCGTTTGGCAGAATGCCTACGATAAGGAAAGCCGCCTTTGTGATTTTTCTCTTACCGTTTTTGAGAAAAATGAGGACGGCACGTACTCGCGCCGCGATGAGCTGCAGACCGAGAGGTGCTATTCTGAGGCGGAAATTGAAAAAGCCCTTACGAAAACGGGCTTTGAGGTGATCGGATTTTATTCTGATTTTGATTTCACTCCCGCCTGCGATACCGACGAGCGCTGGTACGCAGTCGCGAGAGCTAAAAAGTAAAAACAAAAAAAGAAGCCGAGGCTTCTTTTTTTGTTGCTTTGCACTATGTTCGCACCGCGCTTTGTGCTACGGCTTTGCTCGTTGTTAGCACGCGCTTTGCGCTGATGTTTTGCCTACTTTTTCAAAAGTAGGCGCCCGCGCGGCGTTAGCGAAAAAAAACAGCGTTTCTTTTGTTAGCCGTTTGCTTTTCGATTTTGCGCAAGCAAATGACTGCCGTAAGGCAGGCAAGAAAAGGGGGCGC
>JAFULR010000008.1 GCA_017483195.1 Clostridia bacterium | reverse complement strand
TCCGGGAAATTACTTTATGTGTGCATATGAAAGCAATTTAAGAGAATTTGACATTGACAGAGTTAACTTAAGATTATACTATGGTGGCACATATAATATCGAAAATAACGGTGAAATACTTGAAATATCCAAGTTTGGGATGAGTGTTCCGTCATTCGAATTATATTTAGAAAATGAAGACGGAGACAGACACACGATAAAAAAGGTGGAAGAAGAATTGATATCGCATAAATACTATGTGCATATAGATTGGGATTATCATAATTTTTTACTTTTTGAGTATTATGAAACCACACCTGTATTCTTGTATCGTGAGATAATAACAATTCCCTCAGAATTATTTGCCAACGATAGCGGATGTATTTCAATTATAATTTACTCCGATAACGCGACGTTGGATGGAAGCGGAGTGCGTAGTACTATTCTTGCAGAAGGTAGAGTGTGCTACGAAAAGGTTGGAGATAAAGTTGTTTTAACTGAGGATTGATGGAATTATGGCACTAAAAGGAGGAAAATGGCTTATGAAAAAACTGACAAGCTTATTACTCGCGCTCATAATGCTTTTCACCGCCCTCACCCTTTCGGGGTGTGGAACGTGGCCGGCTTATGAACCGGGATACCAATATAAATTAAGTGATATGGATTATGAGTATGCACTTGGCGGTCAAATAAGATGGCATCACGCTAACTATTCATATCTTAATTTTATAGCCACATCGGACACAACTACCTTTAACAAAGACAACGTGACATTTAACATTGGCTATTCCACCCATCAGTCACAGGTTGATGATCCTAAAAGTATGTATTATAGGGGTATAAGTTGTGATCATGTGTATTTTGCAATATATATTCATGATGGTAAAGATGGTCTTCCGGCAAATCAAGAGCAATTTAGAAATAAATTGTATTTTAACACTCCTGAGGAATTTTCCAAAACCGAAGGAATTACTGTTGTTAAGGGTATAAATGAAGAAGAAGCATTCTCGAAGGAATACAGCCTGCTTATTACACCTTTCTTTATTAGTAACGGTAGTGTATATCAACATGTTGAAGAAATAACTATCCCAAGGGAATATGTAGAGCAAACCGAAGGTAGTTTTATGATAGAGTTTAGCTGTTTTCAGTATCTAAATGGTATTGAGTCACAAAGTTACGTTCCCTATACTACATTAACAATCAAATTTGATTATTATAAAATTGATGA
Organism: Clostridia bacterium; assembly: GCA_017483195.1. Taxonomy (GTDB): domain Bacteria; phylum Bacillota; class Clostridia; order Oscillospirales; family CAG-272; genus RGIG4608. The sequence goes on along the minus strand of JAFULR010000008.1, from coordinate 169,836 downwards.
AAATACTATAGAAATTCGTTTTAATAAAATGCATTTTTGGAATAATGAATTATAATAGGAGGATAATGGGTTATGAAAAAACTAACAAGCTTATTACTCGCGCTCATAATGCTTTTCACCGCCCTCACCCTTTCGGGGTGCGTTCCCGCTCCAACTTGCAAATATATACTTACGCAACGATATCGTGAATTCGGGGTTGCAGATAAAATCGATATAATAGCTACATCTAATACTAATACTTTTCAAATGGATGATGTTAGCTTTGATTTATCTTATGCGACTCATTTACTTTCTTCTAACGGATATACTGTTGAGAACAATGGTGAATATGCATACGGCGTATATTTGTATTCATATGAGGAACGTGGTGAAGTATTAGAAACAAAGGATCTGTCCCTTGTGAAAGAATACTATGTAATAGATACTATTCTTCCGGAAGAGGCGATGACGGATAAATATTTGGCAGTATGCCCGAATTTTTTTATCGGTTATGGAACAGGAGATGAGTTTAATTATACAAAAACCATTACTATTCCTGAAAAGTATGTGAAAGAAGAAAAAGGATATTTTTATATTGAACTGATTATGTTTTATTTTGACGAAGAAGAACAATTATACTATAATAATTTGTCGGAATATATTGAGTTTGAATACAAGAAAACAGATCAGAACACTATCGAGATCGAGTTTGATGAATGGAAGGGTTGGAAGATACCTTGAGTAATAATAGTTTCCTCTTAAAATCTGAATATTTATGAAAGGAAGTAAAAATGATTAGTAGAAGAATAATTAACTTTTTGTCACTTACGGTTAGTATATTGGTTTTATTAACTGCAATCTACTCAAACATTGTAGAAATTTTGACTGTTGACGCTCTTGCCACAGGTGAAATTTTTGAAAGTGTGCCATCGAAACCGGAAATTTCCGCTCCATATATAGATTTTACTCAAACTGCAACAATTACATATAATAATTTGGGCTTTGACGTCAATCTTGAAGATTGTACATATCAATCGGAAAATCTAAATATTATTTCTGCATACGTTGTCGAAGATGCTTTGGAATTTGAAGTGTCAGCAACAAACACGGAAGGGTTTGGTAAATTGGATATCGAAATAGTTTCCGGGGATGACATTATTAAAGATACTGTTCACACATATAACAATGGATACAATATATATTTTGATAAAATATCAAAGTATCAAGCTTGGTACAATGCGATGTTGTATGTGTATAACCAAAATACGGATGATAATATTATAATATCTGAGGGTGAATTGAATAACAGATATAGTGCTTTTACATCGCCGTTGTTTGAAGGCACACCTATGATAGAAAGTTCAAATAACAGTAATGTTCTATTTACCGGAAATGTCGTATGGGAGACAAATGATACACCCGATAGTAACAGACCGGTATTGCCCATGAGAAATGCTCTTATAGAGATTGGGACTAAAACATTAGGTATATTTACTGCAATAACTTCCGGTCATACGGGTACATCCGGAGAATACAGCATATCATTAAGCAATGACAAAATACCGGAAGATAAAGATCTGTATTTCCGAATATCTCTTGAGGGTAAGACTTTTGAAGTGAAGGTTTTTTGGTTTTTTCCACATTATTACTACGAATCTAATCTTGGAAAGATATCAAATGGTGACATAGTTACTTTTAATCCTCGTATCAAATGTGATAATAATGAGGATATTTATAAAGCTACATATGTGCATCAAGCTATGGTTATTGCAGAGCGTTTCGCCGAGTCAATGGGCTTTAAAAGTGAAAATATGATCAGAGTTGCATATCCTGCTGAAAGCATAACTATAGAGATTAATGGAATCCCTTATTCGCTTTCGGATATGGCTTTTTGCTACGGAGATTTCTGGGGAAATTGTATTGCAGCTATTGGAGTGAACTCATACAATAACACTCAAATGATAGTTCATGAGTATTCTCTCTATATCCAATGTGCTTTAGGAAACTTTGGAGAAGGTTTACCAGAAGTTATATTTATGTCCAATCATGATGGGGATAGTGATTATCTTACTATAAAGAAAGACAAAAGTTTTGCCATGCACCTTGCTTGGGCAGAAGGTTGGGGATATGCTTTTTCAGTAATGGCGCAGAAGTATTACCGGAATGAATATAGTGGAATGAAAAACTATGATACTACGCAAACATTAATTAATACATACAATCACGATGATTTTTACGGTGAGTTTCAAGAGAAGACTGTGAAAGCCTTTTTGTGGGAGCTCTTGGATCAAAGCAAAATAGTTTATAATCGTGACGCTCCCGTGGAAGAGCTTGATTATCAGCTACCTTGGACACCGCAGGAATGGTGGAATATGACGACGGTACCCGGCACGTGCAGATTCCCCGATTTTATGCGATTGATCGAAGAAGAGGGCTACGATGAGAGTATGGATATCGACTATAAGGCGCTCAGAGAGGATATTGCATATTATCTTACAAAATACGATATTGCTCCGGAAATTAAAAACATTACATATACCTCGGGCACTTTGAACATAAGTGTGAGGGTCAACGGTAGCACAACGTATCCAAATAACTGCTTGGTAGTCAAGGTGTTCGATGAAAACAATAATCTCCTTGCTACATCAAATGAAAAGTATCCCAATGTTGGAAGGCACGCTTCGTACGATATTCTTGAATTAGACGATCTGTGGAGCGAAGTTCTGAGCAAATGCTCTTGCACGGACGGGCAAACGACGAATTTAAAAATATCCGTTGTGGGATACAGAGAGGACACAACGGATCCAGACGGTACGGCAATAGAAAGTCAGTTTAGAAAAACCGGACCATACTACTCCGAATACGAAGAACTACCTATCACCCACGAGCACACATACAGCTCGGTAAACGCGGCAACGCACAACAGATATTGCTCGGGATGCGGAACGACTACGGTACAGCCGCACAGATTCGTATATGCCAAGTTTAACGATGCTATGCATTCCGCAAGATGTGCTGATTGCGGATATTTCCAGTTCATGTCTCACAATATGGTATATGAGCAGGTGGACGGAAGATATCACGAGCATCACTGCAGCTATTGCAGCCACAGTGAGGGTAACTCCTTGCACGTTCTGAAGAGCAACGGCTCGACGAACAGATACCAGAATTGCACCGCCTGCGGCGCTCTCGTAGATACCGGAATCAATATGTTCCCGACAATCAAAAACAAGATTGAAGAGGAAGAATATACGGAATAGATAAAGATATCCCCCAACGGTGAGCCGTTGGGGGATTATATATTGGATTGATTTTTTATTTAACCTCAACTGTGCCGTCTTCCTTGACGGTGATGGACATTCCGTCCTTTACGTAGTTGAGAAATTCGTCGCCGAGGGAGTCAACGACTACCATTTTTGCCTTATCATCCTTAAGCCAAACGTCTGCAATTACTACGCCCGCGCCCGCAAGGGAATCGATGGGCATTGAGAAGAGCATTGCCGCGGGCTGACGTCCCATTGCGCACGCGCAGTAGAGAACGAGTCCGCCCGTTGTTGAGCCTATTGTCTGAGGAAGGCAAAGAGCCTTGCCAGCCATCTGCTTATTATAGAGGTCGGGGTTATTCTGGTCGCCGCAGGTAGCCTTTTTATCGCCGAACTGAAGCGCGCCCTGGAAGGATGCGAGTGTGTTAAGACCTGCATGAGATACTACTGCCTCAGCGGTTACGTTGCCGGGGGCAACTATTCTGCCTTTAAAAGTCTTCATTTATTTATCCCCCTTTGTGATTTTTTTGAGTATTTCTTCGTCCGTATAGTAGCGAGCCGTCGTATATGTGCGGAGCTTATTGGACGAGGTGATTACGGGCATTGATTTGCAAAGAGGGTTATTCATATACATAAGGGGACAGATGTAAGAAACGATAACGCCCGTTGTCTTAAGTCTTGCCGCGTATTCGGTCTTATTGAATTCCTCAATTACTGCGGGAGCGGATGTGAACACCGTGGGAACGATGATCTTTTTATTTCCTGCCTCGCGAAGAGCATCCTCAACGCGAACGGTCCAGCTCTTAAGCTGTTCAAGGCTCATATGGGGACAGCCCATAAAGCAAAGCTTGGGGGAGGCGTCCTTATTCTTCCAGATCACGGGGTAGGAGTTATATACTCTCTGAAGCTCTGCGTCGTCAATAACGTAGGTCTTTGCGCCCTCTGCGATAAGGCTCTCGCCAAGCTCCACTGCCTCGGGAGTGAGTCCGTCAACGTGGTAAAGTCCTACCGCGCCGTTGGAAGCAGTTGCCGCGCCGAAGTCCTTAAGGAAGGAGCAAGCCGCATCGTTAAGCTCGTTGCCGAGCCACTTATCAAGACCCTTGATATAGGGAACGTCCTCCATAACCTTCATACCGATGGCGGAGCCGAGAAGCTGAGCCTCGGGCTTTTTGGAGGTTTTGACCTCGATTATCCAAGTAGCCTTTCTGCCCTCGTCGGTGAGAAGTCCGAAATAAGGAACGTAGCCAACTATTGAGCCCATAATATCGATAATACCGGAGTTTCTGTTACATCTTGCGCCGAGAACGGAGTTAGCGTAAACAACCGCGCTGGACTCTGCCCAAGAGAGCACCTCGCCCTTTTGGGGCTTATTGCCTACCTGATCGAGATAGCACGCGCAGGTATAAGCTTTTTCGTCCATAAGACCGAGAGCCTTGAGCTGACCGTCGTAGAAGTCCTGCTTTGAGTACATCGCCACGTCGAAAACAATCTTCTGAAGAAGATTTGTGGGTACGTTCTTATCTACAGGGCGGGGGTCAACGGAGAATTTCTGCTCTGACATTACCCCCGCGTCTATGAGCTGCTGCATAAGATCGAAAACGGGTGTCATCATCTTAAGACCGAAGCTTGTTACAAGGTGGTTATATTTGCTTGTTACGGGAACAAGCTTTTCTGCGCCGAAAAGCTCACCGTATCTAACTACTGTTTCCATAACCTTGGCGAGAGTTTCACCCTTTTCGCCGTTAAGTATGGCTTGCTGTTCTTTTGTCAAAATCATATGTATATCTCCTTTGTTAAGAAAATTATCATATCTTCATAGCAACGTCCCAAGCGCCCCAGATTACTGTTCTGAGGTTTCCAACGCTTGCGGCATCGCCGATTACGTGCACGCCCGTATTGGCAACAGGAGCGGGATTATAGCCTATGGATGTAATTACGCTATCGCACTTAACGGTTTCGTACTTTCCGTCCTTGTGCTTAACGATAACACCGTCGTGTTTGATCTGGCAAACTGCTGTTTCAAGGTGAACGGGAACCTTATAGGTCTTGAAGAAGTCACGAAGGTAGCTTGTGTTTGCAAGACAGATACCCTTTGTTACGATGAGGTCATCCATCATCTCGATAATGATGGGCTTCTTACCCTTAAGATAGAGGTCGTATGCGATCTCACAGCCCGTAAGTCCGCCTCCGATAACGGCTACCGTCTGTCCTACCTCTTTATTGCCAAGAAGGTAGTCAACTGCTTCAATCGCCGTATGAGCGCCGTTTACGTTAAGTCTGCGCGCCTTAGCGCCTGTTGCAACGATTATCTCGTCAGCCTTGATATCGCCGATATTCTTAATCTCCGTGTTAAGCTTGATTTCGATTGAGGGATATCTTCTGATCTCTCTGTTATACCAAGCGATAAGCTCTCTGTCCTTTTCCTTGAAGGAGGGAGCTGCTGCTGCGATAAATACGCCGCCGAGCTTATCGGTCTTTTCGTAAAGAGTTACCTTATGTCCGCGCTTAGCGAGAACTATTGCTGCCTCCATGCCGCCGATACCGCCGCCGATAACGGCAACGTTCTTCTGCTTTTTAGCGCGCTTGATATTATATTTCTTAGACTGCATGGTTTCGGGATTGAGTGCGCAACGCGCGAGCCCCATTGTATCTGTAAGGTCCTGAGTATTTGCGTGTCCCTTGGAGGAAGAGAAGTTAAAGCATCCGCTATGGCAGCAGATACAGGGCTTGATCTCCTCAAGTCTATCCTCGATAAGCTTTGTAATCCATTCGGGGTCAACAAGGAACTGACGGGCAACACCGATAGCGTCGATTCTGCCGTCCGCAACTGCCTGAGCGCCCACTGCGGGATCCATTCTACCTGCGCAAACTACGGGGATGGAAACACATTCCTTTATATGAGCAACGTCCTCAAGGTTGCAGTTCTCGGGCATATACATCGGGGGATGTGCCCAATACCAAGAGTCGTATGTACCGTTATCGGCGTTGAGCATATCGTATCCGCAATCCTGAAGATACTTTGCGGCTCTTTCGCTCTCTTCCATATTACGTCCGATCTCAACGTAATCCTCGCCGGGCATTGCACCGTAGCAGAAGTCCTTCATCTTGGATTCTACTGAATAGCGGAGGGAAACGGGGAAGTCGGTTCCGCACTCGTCCTTAATAGCCGCAACTACCTCTGCCGCAAAGCGGTAGCGGTTTTCAAAGCTTCCGCCGTATTCGTCGGTACGCTTATTGAAGTATTCGATAGCAAACTGGTCAAGAAGATATCCCTCGTGCACTGCGTGAACCTCAACACCGTCAACACCGGCATCCATGCAAAGCTTTGCGGTCTTTGCGAAAGCCTCGATGATCTCGTGGATCTGCTCCTTGGTCATTTCGGGGCAGATGATGTCGTGTGCCCAACGTGAGGGCTGAGGAGAGGGAGAAGCAAGCTCGTGATTTGTGTCAATAACGGGCTTGATAAGTGCTCTTGTGAGCTTATTTTTGTGAAGGGGTGCTACGAGCTCGGTGATAGCCCAGGAGCGTCCCATACCTGCGGTAAGCTGGATGAAGACTTTAGCTCCTGTTTTATGGATCTCGTCCATAAATTCCTTAAGCTCTTCAAACATTTTGGGATTCTGCCAGAGCCATTTGCCCCAGAAGGTGTCGCGAAGGGGAGCGATACCGGGAATGATAAGACCAACGTTATTGTTGGCGCGCTCTAAGAAGAGCTTTGCTGCTTCCTTGTCGAAATGGCAACCGCCAAGCTCAAACCAACCGAAAAGGGAAGTACCGCCCATGGGGCACATTACTATACGGTTTTTGATCTCAACGTTACCAATTTTCCAAGGTTCAAACAGCGCTTCGTATTTAGGATCGAGGTTTTTCATAGAAGTGATTCCTTTCACATAAAAGATTATATAATAATATTATCATATATTTTGTAGAGTGTCAATATTTTGTCAAGGTTTATTTGAAAAATATAAGCGAATTTAACAAAAAAGCACTTGCCGAAGCAAGTGCTTTTTTATGGGGTGAGTGATGGGATTCGAACCCACGGCCTCCAGGGCCACAACCTGGCGCTATAACCAACTTAGCTACACCCACCATATGGCGTGCCTTGAGGGATTCGAACCCCCGACCTACTGCTTAGAAGGCAGTTGCTCTATCCGACTGAGCTAAAGGCACAAAAATGGAGCGAGTGATGGGAATCGAACCCACGCGACCAGCTTGGAAGGCTGGAATTCTACCATTGAACTACACTCGCATATTGCGCTCATAAACAACGCTCCATTATATTAACACAAAATGTGGAAGATGTCAAGAGTTTTTCAAACTTTTTTCTGATTTTTTTGAGAAATTTTTGAAAAAGGATTGAAAGTTGCAGATAAATTTGTTATTATATTATTAACGTTTTTGAAAGGGTATTACAAAATGCTTGATTATTTTTCTCCCGATTATTATTTTGAGAGATTTGATAAAATTTCTGTTGAGTTCTTGAAGAAAAACGGAATAAAAACTCTTTTGCTTGATATAGACAACACTCTTGCGCCTTATCAGCAAGCTGAGCCGGACGAGCAGATCCTTTCTTGGCTTAATGATCTTAAGGATAACGGAATAGGCTTTGCCTTTATTTCAAACAACACAAGTGGCATGCGTGTGAAACGCTTTAATCAAAATATCGGCGCACCCGCTTACGGGGATAGCTGCAAGCCATTTGCGAGCAAGACCATTCTCCGCGCTCTTTCGGAGCTTTCGGCTGACGTTGAAACGAGTGCATTTATGGGGGATCAGATATTTACGGATATCTGGGCGGGCAAGCGATGTGGAATGAGGACAATACTCGTTCCGCCGATCAAGGATTTAAAAAATCCCTTTTTCAGATTTAAAAGATGGCTTGAAAAGCCGATACTAAATCATTATTTCAGTAAAAATTCTATTACATAAGGAGAAAATTATGACGCAGCTTAAAAGATTACAGGCTAAAATGAGAGAGCGCGGTGTGGAGGGTATTTTGCTTTCCTCAACGCTTAACCAGAGATATATAACTAATTTTAATTACGATGACGGCTATGTGGTAGTATTTCAAAACAAGGCATACGTGCTTACAGATTTCAGATTTATAGAGGCGGCTAACGCTCAGATAAATCACGAGGATTTTGAAATACTTACTCCCAAGGGACATCTCAGACACGTTGCGGCTCTTGCACAGGAAAACGGTGTTAAAACTGTTTTGGTTGAGGAGAGTGAGCTTAGTCTTGAGTATCTTTCATTGTTTGAAAAGGCTGCTGATGGTAAAGTAAATTACATCGGCGGTGCTTCATCCATCCTTACGGAGATGAGAATGGTAAAGACCGCGGATGAGCTTGCAAAAATGGCAGAGGCGCAGAGAATAACGGATGCCGCTTTCAGCCATATTCTTGAATATATCCGTCCCGATATGACGGAGATCGACGTCGCTCTTGAGCTTGAATTCTTTATGAGAAAGAACGGCGCGGAGAGAACATCCTTTGATACTATAGCTGTATCCGGCACAGCATCTTCAATGCCCCACGGAGTTCCGAGAAACGTTAAGCTTGAAAAGGGCTTTCTGACTATGGACTTCGGTTGCGTTTACGAGGGATATTGCTCCGATATGACGAGAACCGTTTGCATCGGTAAGGCTGACGAGGAGATAAAGAGAGTTTATTATACCGTCCTCAAGGCACAGAAGGATGCGCTTGCGGCAGCTGCTGCGGGTGAGCGCGGATGCTTCCGTCTTGATGAAATAGCGAGAGACGTTATAAACGGAGCAGGATACGAAGGAAGATTCGGACATTCTCTCGGTCACGGAGTTGGTATGTTTATTCACGAAAGCCCCCGTCTTGCGCCCGGTGTTGACAGCGGAGCGAAGCTCGTTACCGGTAACGTGGTTACATTCGAGCCGGGTATCTACATTCCGGGTACATACGGTTGCCGTATCGAGGATATGGCGGCTATTACGGATGACGGTATTTTGAATTTTACTAAGAGCGCAAAGGATGAGCTTATTGAGCTATTTTAAATTATGATAAAAAAGAGTATCAGAATTAAATTGACCTCATTCAGAGAGGCCTCCGACGACAGCTTTTTCAATCAAATACTCGGCGAGGATCCGTATGAGACGGACGAAGATATGCCGGAGCAGGAGGAAGAGGAGCAGGGACCTATAGAAATGTTTTCCGAGGGTGAGCTTTACGTTACCGAGGAGCGCGTTATAATTGCCTATGACGAGAGCGAGCTTACGGGAATGGAAGGTTCTCATACACAGGTCAGATTTGAACGTTCCCACCCCGGACTCGTTACTATGATGCGCCACGGCACAGTGAACACTATCCTTGTGTTTGAAAAGGGAAAGCGTCATATTTGTACCTATCAGACTGAATATATGCCCTTTGAGATATGCGTCTTCACAAAAGAGGTAAGAAATACCCTTCTTACCGATGGTAGGATCGAGCTTGATTACATTGTGGAAATAAGGGGCGCGCAGGCGGAGAGAACACAGTTTACAATAGAAATTTTTGAAAATTAACCCAAAAGCGGAGGCTCACGCCTCCGCTTTTGGATATTTTATAAAAATATTCATCAAAAGTGAATAATATGCACAAACCGACATAAAAAATATGAATATTTTTTCAAAAAGCACTTGACAAATGAATATTTATTTAGTATAATCTTCAAGGTTTCAAAAAATGAATTGGAGAAATTATACGAAATGAAAAAGAAAATTTTCAAGAAGATAGCATTGCTTTTGCTTTTGTTGTCATGCTTTAGCGCAGTGGCTTGCTCGCAGATTGATAAGAGCGTTATCAAGATGGTGGATATAAAGCTTACAGAAGAGGAGTATGCATTCGTTTGCAAAAAGGGAAATACTGCCTTAGTTCAAAGCATGAATGACTTTATGAGTGAGATTAAGGCAAACGGTGAGTTTGATGCATTGGTTGCAAAGTATTTCAAGGGCGAGGGGGAAAAGATCGGTTATCCCATTGCCACGGGTGACGTTCAGAATACAAAGGATAATTTTGTGGTTGCTACCAACTGTCCGTTTGCACCGTTTGAATATATGGAAAATGACGGCTTGATATACGGTCTTGACATAGAGATAGCTGCATCTTATGCTGAGTCCCACGGTCTTGAGCTTGTAATAAAAAATATCGGATTTAACGATATTTTCGTTCAGGTGGATGCGGGCTATGCCGATATCGGTATGGCGGGAATTACTGTTGACGCGGAGCGCGAGAAAACATACGATTTCACGGAGCCCTATTATGAAGCGTCCCAAAAGCTCATAGTTTTGTCCGGAAACAGTGATTTTGACAAATGTGAAAGTGTATCGGACGTTGAAGCCATGCTTTCATCGCTTAATGGAGTCGGTGTTGGATTTCAGAGCGCGACAACGGGTAGCCTTTATATATGCGGAGATGAAAGCTGGGGATTTGAAGGCTTTACAAATTTAGACGGTAAGGCTTACGCAAACGCACAGGTGGCTGTGAGTGATCTTATCAACGGAAATATTTATGCCGTAGTGCTTGATGAGGCTCCCGGCGATGCCATTGTGGATGCTACTAATGCCGCAAGCTCCCTTAATCTTGGAGCAAAGCTTGAAAATTTTATTAATACTCTGAGCAATCCGCATTATACCGAAATTCTGATATTGGGACTCTTTAACACAGTAAAGGTTGCGATTATCGGTCTTATTATCGGTATAATCATAGGAACTCTTATCGCAATAGTCAGAGTTGCTCCGAAGTACAAGATCATATACAAGATCCTGGACAAAGTATGCAGCTTATATACTCTTATTTTCCGCGGTACTCCCATTGTTGCGCAGCTGCTTATTGCATACTACGTAATTATGCCCTCGATCGGGGTTAAAATGGATGCTTTAACCGTTGGTATGCTTGTTTTCGGTATGAACAGCGGCGCATACGTCAGTGAGATAATGAGGGGCGGTATCAATTCCGTTGACAAGGGTCAGATGGAGGCGGGACGCGCGCTGGGTCTTACTTATTCAACGACTATGTTAAAGATAGTTGTTCCGCAGGCGGTAAAGAACATTCTTCCCACGCTCGGAAACGAATTTATCAGCCTTATCAAGGAAACGTCGGTACTCAGCTTTATTGCCGTTTACGATCTTTATAAGGCTCTGCTCGATATAGGTATGGTCAAATACGACAGTATGATACCGTATCTTATGATGGGCGTTATTTACATCGTTCTTGTGCTTATCATTAGTGCGGGGATCAAGATCATTGAAAGGAGATTTGCAAAAAGTGATAGAAATTAAAAAACTTCATAAGAAATTTGACGGCAAGGACGTGCTTGACGGTATTAACGTTACTATTCACGAGGGTGAGCAGGTGGCTATTATCGGTCCGTCCGGCTCGGGCAAATCAACCTTTATCAGATGTATCAACTGTCTTGAGGATCCAGATGAGGGTATCATTATGTTCGACGGCGAGAATATTGCTGATTTCAGCGTTGATATCAACGTTCACAGACAGAACATGGGAATGGTTTTCCAGAATTTTAATCTCTTTAATAACAAGACCGTTCTTGAAAATATTACTCTTTCTCCCATTCATATTTACGGTAAGGGTATGAAAAAGCAGGGAATGAGCAAAAAGCAGATAACTGAGCATTTCAATGCCGAGGCTATGGAGCTTCTTAAGCGGATCGGACTTGAGGACAAGGCGGATGCCTATCCTTCAACTCTTTCGGGCGGTCAAAAGCAGAGAATTGCCATTGTAAGAGCGCTTGCTATGAAGCCGAAGGTAATACTTTTTGACGAGCCCACATCTGCTCTTGACCCCGAAATGGTTGGAGAGGTGCTTGATCTTATGCGCTCGCTTGCCAAGGAAAAGCTTACTATGGTCATAGTTACTCACGAAATGGGCTTTGCGCGTGAGGTGGCAAGCCGCGTTCTCTTTATGGATGGCGGCAATATCGTGGAGGACGGTACTCCAGATGAGGTGTTTGGAAATCCCAAGCATCCAAGACTTAAGGAATTTTTGAGCAAGATATTATAAAATCATCTCCGACGCTTTATACGTCGGAGATTTTTTATTCGACTAAATTTTGAAAAAGACTTGATTTTGCAAGGATTTTACTTTATAATATACTATGTATTACTATTTTCATTTTGATGCGAGGAAAAACAATGGATAGAATTTCAAAGGAAAACTATTATCTTGATATAGCACAGACCGTTGCGGAAAGAAGTACCTGTATGCGCAAAAAGTACGGAGCGATAATCGTTAAGAATGACGTTATCATTTCTACGGGATATAACGGCGCACCAAGAGGAAGAAAAAACTGCAACGAGCTTCAGTACTGTATGAGGGAGAAGCTTTGCATTCCCCGCGGAGAAAGATACGAGCTTTGCCGTTCCGTTCACGCGGAGGCAAACGCAATTATTGCCGCGCCCAGAGATCAGATGCTCGGCGCAACGCTCTATATGGCGTGTGTTGATCCTTCAAATGAGGCTCTGGTTGCCCATACCACCTCGTGTATGATGTGCAAAAAACAGGTAATTAACGCAGGCATCGCTTTTGTTGTTGTCAGAGATGACAAGGAGAATTTCCGAGTTATTGACGTTAACGAGTGGATAGAGGATGACGACTCGCTTTCGGGAACGTTCGGTTACTGATATGAAAAGAGTATTTTTGGCAGATGAGTCCCATGCTTTGCTGATTGCAAATCTTGAAAAGAGGACGTTCACCCATCCGCAGAGTGAAAAATCGCTTGTTGAATTTTTCAAGTCGGAGCGAAATTTTGCGGTCGTATGTCTTGAAAACGGTGAGCTTGTTAGCTATTGCACACTTACGTCCGTGCTTGACGAGGCGCAGATAATAAACGTTGCTACCGCTCCAGAGTATAAAAGGCAGGGATGCGCCAAAGCGGTTTTTGAACGTATATTTGAGGAATGCGCTCGCAGGGGCATTATAACCGTTTCGCTTGAAGTGAGAGAGAGCAATTCTCCCGCGACATCACTTTATGAGGACTTGGGATTTTTCGTTGCGGGTAAAAGAAAGGATTTTTATACCGATCCGCGCGAAAATGCTCTTATTATGATTAAAAATTTAGATTAGGAAGTAATTTATGTATATTTTAGGAATGGAAAGCTCTTGTGATGAAACATCGGCTTCCGTAGTTGAAATTGTTGACAGCAAGCCATATATCAGATCAAACATTGTGGCTTCTCAGATAGATATTCACCGTCTTTACGGCGGAGTTGTGCCCGAGATAGCGAGCCGCGCGCATATTGAGGCAGTTTCTCGCATAACACACGAGGCGCTTGACGGCGCGGGTATTACCCTAAAGGATCTTGGCGCTATTGCGGTAACAAGCTCACCGGGGCTTATCGGTGCGCTTCTTGTCGGCGTAAATTTTGCAAAGAGCCTTGCTTTTGCAAACGGTATTCCGCTCGTGCCCGTGGATCACATAAAGGGACACGTTGCCGCTGCATATTTTGAGGCGGAGGAGCTTAAGCCGCCCTTTCTTGCGCTTGTTGTGTCCGGTGGGCATACCTCAATCTATCATATAAAGGATTATGCTGAGTTTGAAGAGCTTGGCACAACGCGTGACGATGCCGCGGGAGAAGCCTTTGATAAGATAGCAAGGGTTATGGGAATGCCGTATCCCGGTGGAGCGGCTCTTGACAAGCTTGCCTATGAGGGAGACCCCAAGGCTATTAAATTTCCGTCACCCGCTCTTCACGGAGACAATCTTGATTTTTCGTTCTCAGGTCTTAAGACAAGCGCGCTTAACTATATAAATTCAAACGCGCAAAAGGGAATAGCGATAAGCTATGCCGACGTGGCGGCATCCTATACGGAGTGCGTTGTTAAGGCAATATGCTCAAAGGTCGAGAGTGCGCTTGAAAAAACAGGTGCGACTGCATTTGCTATATCGGGCGGTGTGGCTGCTAACTCACATTTGCGCTCCGCTCTTGCAAGGCTATGCGAGAAAAAGGGAGTTGAATTTGCTATGCCCGATCGCTCTCTTTGCGGTGATAACGGCGCTATGATTGCTCTTGCGGGATATTTTGAGTATCAGAAGGGCAATTTTGCAGATACCTATCTCAATGCAAGCGCATACTCTCCGCTCGACTGATTTTGACAAGGTTTTCCACATATAACCTGTGGAAAACTCTGTGGAAAATGTGGAAAACTTGATTTATCAAGCTTTTTTCGGGCTTTTGCCTGTGTAAAACTTTAAAATTAATGATGCTAATATAAATGAGGAGCTTTTATGAAGGACAAAGATTTTGCAATAAACAATGAAGAACAGATCACCCTTACACGCGATAACGTTTCAAGTGCGGTAATTAAGCGACTTCCGAGATATTTCAGATATCTCAGAATACTTATCCGTGAGGGAAAAATGAGAATAAGCTCTGCGGAGCTTTCACGCAGAATGAATATAACCGCAAGCCAGATCCGTCAGGACCTTAATTGCTTCGGTGGATTCGGTCAGCAGGGATACGGATACAACGTTACATATCTTTATGCGCGTATTTGCGAGCTTCTTGGCGTAAGCGCAGGATTTCAAGCTGTTATTATAGGTGGCGGTAACCTTGGTCGCGCTCTTGCTAAAAACGAGATGTTCGAAAAGCGCGGAGTTGACGTTGTTGCTATTTTTGACGTTGATGAGGCACTTGTGGGAACTACTGTTAACGATATTCCCATTCTTCATATCGATGAATTTGAAAGATATGCGGCTACTCATACTGTAGATATGGCGGTTCTTACATTACCTAAAGCGCAGGCGCTTGAAATGGCGCAGAGAATTGCCGAAACGGATATTGTCGGCATCTGGAACTTTACCGGTCAGGAGCTTGACAGCGTTGATGGTAATCTTATCGTTGAGAACGTTCACCTCGGTGACTCGCTTATGACCTTGAACTACAGACTTAACTCCCGAAACAAAGAGTAGGCTTATTATGAAAAAAACTGAAAACGCACAAATAATGCTTAATTTTCAAAGTGAGGTGGCGGTAATTCCAGCCTCCGCAATCGCTTTTGTGGATAAAGCTAAAAAATTTGATATTAAGGTGATTATGCTTATAGCATCATCTGAAAGATACAGAAGTGGCAATTATCTTGCGGAGCTTGCATCCGCTCTTGAATGCGATGAGAGTGCCGTTTCGGCATCCGTTTCGTTCTGGAACGGCACGGGTGTGATTTCCGTTGGCGGAGAAAGCGGTTCCGTGATTGTCAAAAAGCCCGCGAAAGAAGAGGAGCAGAGTCAACCTAAGCGAGCTAAGGTTACTGAGCTTCCTCAATATACAAGCTCTGAGTTGAATTTGCTTCTTGAAAAGCACAATCATGTGGTTGGACTTATCGATGAATGTCAGAACATTCTCGGTAAGATATTTACCGCGGCTGATATAAAGGTCCTTATGGGACTTATTGATTTCCTTGGTCTTGATAACGACTACGTTCTCGTTCTTATGCATTATGCTGCAAGAAAAGGAATGAAGTCTATGAGATATATTGAAAAAATAGCCGTTTCCTGCCTTGATGACGGATTTACCGATGCTGCGGTTCTTCAAGCTGCTCTGCGTGAGCGCGAGGAGAAGGAGGATATCGAAGCTAAGATCAAAAATATCTTTGGCGCGGGAGCGAGAAAATTCAGCGCGAAGGAGAAAAAATGCGTTGAAGCATGGATATCCACTTATAATTTTGGACTTGACATTATTGAAAGAGCTTATGATATTACGATCAGCGCTACGAGCAAGCCATCCATCCCCTATGCACACGCGATACTTGAGAGGTGGTTTAACGAGGGTATTAAGTCGGTAGAGCAGATAGATGCGCTTATTGCTCAGAGAGAGATCGACAAGGCGGGCGAAAGCTCAAGCTTTAATATTGACGAATTCTTTAACGCGGCACTCGATCGTAGCTATGCGGATAAGAAATAGGAGCTTTTATGGGATATAACAATTCAGTTTATAAAAAAATATACGAGGAGTATTCGCAGAAATATCTCATAGCTCGTCAGAGGGCTGATGAGAGAGCCTCGGAGCTTCGCGCGGCAATTCCCGAGATTGCAAGGCTTGACAGGGAGCTTTCACTCGTTGGAATTGAGATACTTCACGCATCATTATCCGGCGGAGATACTCAGTCAAAAATTGCGCAGATTCGCTCAAAGAATGAAGCGTTACAGCAGAGAAGAGCGGAGATACTTGTGGCTAACGGATATCCTGCGGATTATTCAGACGTTAAATACGAATGCTCAAAGTGCGGTGATACGGGCTTTATTGAGAATACTATGTGTTCTTGTATGAGAGAAGCTCTTGTGCTTGCGGGGATCGAAAACAGTGGATTTGCATCGCTTATCAGAGAGCAGAGCTTTGAGAATTTCTCGCTCGATTACTATAAAAAAAGCCCCGCGCATCTCGATAGAATGACATGGAACAAGAATTTTCTTGTTAATTATGCCGAGTGCTTTGATGAAAGAAAATCGCCGAGCATACTTATGATGGGTGGAACCGGTCTTGGAAAGACACACCTTTCAAGCTCGGTAGCCAAGCGCGTTATCGAAAAGGGAAGAGACGTTTTCTACACGGGTGCTATCGACCTTTTCTCGCAATTTGAAACGCAGAGATTCAAGACATATACCAATGAGCCAAACGAGCTTATAGAGCGTTATTTTGAGTGTGACCTTCTTATTATAGACGATCTTGGAACCGAAATAATAAATCAGTTTACGGTTTCAACGCTCTACAATCTTCTTAATGACAGACTCAGCCGTAAAAAGCCCACGATTATCAGCACCAACCTTTCAAAAGAGGATATTCAGAAAAAATACACAGACCGTATCACAAGCAGAATGTTTGGAGAATATCAGGTACTGTTCTTTATGGGAACTGACGTGAGGGCGCAGAAGCTTATGAAAAAATAAAAAAATTAAAGACCCTTAATTAAGGGTCTTTAATTTAGCAATATGCTATTAAATTGTAGGATCCTGGCACTGTGCGCATTCGCACTCGCAGTTATCATCCTCTTCAAGGAAGAGATCGTCATTTTCTTCCACGGGGGTATTATAAGCTTTTGCGAGGTCTTTTACAAACAACTTGTAAACGACGAAAGCGATTGCGGTGAAAGCAGCGATAACTGCCAATGTAATAGCAATAATTTTGCCGTAATTTGTTCTTTTTTCCATAATAGTTACCTCCCAATATATTTTTCTATATATAGTATAACATTAATGCTTAAAAAAAGCAATATTTTTTTGTGAAAAATATTTTAAATTTTATTGAGGTATATATGAATTATAATGAATTGACAAGAAGACTTAAGGCTGTGTCTCCCGATGCCTTTGAATTAGAGGCGGAGATCCTTTTAGAAGCCTTTAGTGATAAGAAAATTGCATATATACTTGCCCACAGAGAAGAGGAGATTGGCTCGCAGGAGCTGTTTTCTGCTCTTAAAAGGCGCGAGAACAGAGAGCCATTACAGTATATAATCGGCAAGTGGGAGTTTTTCAGGCAGGAGTATTTTGTGGACGAAAATTGCCTTATTCCGCGATCCGATACCGAGATACTTGTTGAGAGAGCCATTGAGCTTTTGCCACGTAACGCGCATTTTCTTGATTTATGCACGGGTAGTGGCTGCATTGCCGTGTCAACTCTTGCCGAAAGAGTGGATACGAGTGCGGTTATGGTTGATAAATTCCCAAAAACTCTTGAGATAGCTATAAAAAATGCCTCTCATAACGGTGTTTCTGATAGAGTGGAGCCAATGCTTTTTGACGTTCTTTCCGATGAGAACGCACTTGAAGGGAAGAAGTTTGATGCTATTCTTTCAAATCCGCCATATATTCGCCCGGAGGTTATTGAAAATCTCTCTGACGAGGTAAAGCACGAGCCATATGCGGCTCTTTACGGCGGAGAGGACGGCCTTATATTCTATAACAGAATAGTTGAGAATTATTCAAAATTTTTAAAGGATGAAGGATTTATTTTATTTGAAATAGGTTACGATCAGGCAGATGATCTGAAGAAAATCGCGGAAAAGCACGGATATTCCTGCAGCATATATAAGGATTACGGCGGCAATGACAGAGTTGCTTATTTAAAAAAATAAAAGACGGCTCAGCCGTCTTTTATTTTTTTAAATTGTTGATTTCTTCGTTTGTGAGGTATCTCCACTTTCCGCTTTGAAGATCTCCGAGTGTTATTGAGCCAATCGCAACTCGAGTGAGCTTAGCGACCTTTAAGCCAACCTGCGCGCACATTTTTCGTATCTGGCGGTTTCTGCCCTCAAAAAGTGTCATACGAAGCGTGGTGAACTTTTCATCCTTGGATAAAAACTCCGTTTTTACGGGAAGGAGCACGTATCCGTCCAAGGTCATTGAGCTATTAAGAGTATGAAGCTGCTCGGTAGTAACCTTGCCAACGACCTCTACCTCGTAAATCTTGGGTATTTTGTGGCGGGGATGTGTGAGTTTATTGGTTAGCTCACCGTCGTTCGTCATAAGTATAAGTCCCTGCGAATTGAGGTCAAGTCTGCCTACGGGATAAACTCTTGTGCCGCATTTTACAAGATCTGTAACGCAGGTTCTGTCCTTCTCGTCCTTTGCGCTTGTAACTACACCGCAGGGTTTATTGAGAAGTATATATACGCGTTTTTCCTGCCTTTGAGGAAGAATTTGTTTGCCCTTGTATTCGACTGTATCGCTTTCGGGATCTATTTTATCCCCAAGCTCGGCACGGATTCCATTTACCTTGACCCTGCCCATTTTTATTTCTTCTTCAGCCGCGCGGCGAGAAAGCACACCGCAATCGGTAAAAAATTTTTGAAGTCTTATTTTTTCCATTCCTTGAGTCCTTTGATTATATTCTTTAACCAATCTATAAGATTAAATCCATAGTGTATTTTGGGGATATCCTCGCACGCGTATATCGGTGATGAAGCCAATACTCTTCCGCCGCAGGTATATACAGCTTTGCCGATAATTTCGCCCTTTTCAACGTCCGCAAAGATAAATCTTGGGGCATATAGGGTCAATTTGATTTGATCTGCCAATGATTTTTGTATCATTATGGACGAGCTGCCCTGACTTTCTGCTCGAACACTGCTTTTTTCTCCCGATATTACGGGGATTTCAATTGAAATCTTTTCAAAATAGACGCGCATATAATTAGAAAACCCAAAATCGTAAAGGGAGGTGTGATCCGCCCAATCATTTGGTGCGTCAAGTGTTACGCAAATGAGCCGGAGTCCTTCACGCTCGGCAAGAGAAACAAGACATCTGCCGCTTTTTTTAGTGAAGCCGGTCTTGCCCGCAATAACCCCTTTATATGCTTTTAAAAGGCGATTATGATTTACGAGTAATCGGGTGCTCCCGTCTCTTTGGAGGACCTTTTTGTATGTGCCGCAAATTGTCATAAAGCTTTCGTTTTGCAAGGCATATGCCATTATTTGTGCAAGCTCTCGTGCTGTAGTATAATGCTCCTTATCATCAAGCCCGTGGGGATTTGAAAAGTGGGTGTTGCATAGTCCGAGCTCGCGCGCCTTTTTGTTCATAAGCTCGACAAAAGCATCCTCCGAGCCTGCCACTGCTATTGCGATTGCTACCGAAGCATCGTTTGCGGATGCGAGAAGCAGGGAATAGAGCAGATCCTCAAGCGCTATGCTCTCGCCTTCCTTAAGATAAACGGACGAACCCTCTATGCCTACCGCAGCTTTGGGGATTTTTATTACGGTATCAAGCGGAACTTTGGATTCAAGGGCTACTATAGCAGTCATTACTTTAGTGGTGGATGCCATTGGCATTCTTTTATCCGCATTCTTTGAGTATAGCAATTTTCCGCTATCCGCATCAACAAGACAGGCAGATCTTGCGGATATACTTCCTATGGTATTGCCCTGAGCTAAAGCCGGAATAAAAGTGCTTGTGAGCAAAAGGATAATAACAAAAGCTGTTATTTTTATTAAAATTTTCATAAAACCCACCTCGGAATATTATACTTTCCGAGGCGTTGTTTTATGACTTATTATTTAATTATCTCTTCAACAACGACCTCTGCGGGCTTTGAAACGTTGCTGTCGAATATATTCTTTATCTTCTGAATGATTTCGGGTGAGCGATCAAGAAGGTCGCAAGCCTGCTCAACGGGATCAACGGCGGTCTTACCCTCAACACTGATGAACTCTGTTTTTCCGTCCTTACTTACAGATAAAAATCCCACGGGTGTAACGCTCATACCGCTTCCACCGCCGCCGCCGAATTTATTGGACTTCTGGGGATTGGAGCCTCCGTCAACGCCGCCGGTTGCAAATCCAACGCTGAGCTTGGAAATGGGGATTATGGTAGTTCCGTTTGAAAGCTCGATGGGATTTCCAACAACTGTGTTGGAATCGAGCATACCCTTGATATTATCAAAGGATGTTTTGAACATTGTGTCAAATCTGTTTTCGTTTGCCATTTTTCAATTTCCTTTCGGTTTGATATATTTAAGGTTGATATATTTCAAAAGTGTTTTTACAAGTGTGATGAGCGCTCCAAGAATGCTCATATAAAGAGTGATGTTTATTCTGACGTCACTTTTTTGAGCAACAAAATCCGGTTCGATTACGATCGAGCTGTTTTTTATCTTATCAAGATTTGTAATCTCGTCAAGAAGATCTAAAAGACAAGCTGTCGCTCCAGATACAGCTCCGTATAATATTGCGGTTTTTGCCGCGTCGGGAGTTGCCACGGTGACGTGAATTTTTGCAAGTTTTACGTGCAGATATTTGGAAAAGGCGGTGAAGAATGCCTTGACCGTTTCAGTAACGGTTAAGATCCTTTGGTAAAGCTCATCCTTTTCTTTATCCGCCACGGATTTTTCCTTAAGAACAACATCGGGCTTATCCTGATTTTTCTTTTGCTTTTTATCGTATTTTTTTGCATTGAACCCTTTATTATCTTGAGGAAAGAGCTTGATTTTTACGAAAAGCACGCGCAGATAAACCGTAAGCTCGTCCTCGTATTTTATATTGATATTGACTCTTAGCGAAAGCACAAGGAAAATGAGTGCTGATATCGCAAGCAATATATACAAAGCAGTTATAAGCTCTCCCTCCTTTCGGCAAAGTGTTAGTGTAAAACTACTCTGCTACCCCTTCTTCGGGTATCATAATTTCCATTTGCTCGTCACTTGCGCGCAAAAGCTGAACGTCAGGAAGCTCGTCCACGGAGTTCAGACCGAATACGCGAAGGAATTTGTCCGTAGTTCCGTAGAGCATGGGTCTTCCCGGCGCGTCAAGTCTGCCGCAGGATTCTATAAGTCCTTTATCTGTAAGAGAGCCCATTGCATAGCTTGAATCCACTCCGCGGACAAGATCCACAAAGCTTCTTGTTACGGGCTGATTGTAAGCGACTATAGCAAGCACTTCCATTGAAGAGCTTGAAAGATTGCCTCCGCGCTTGATACCGAGCGCTTCGCGTATTAATTCTATATGCTGCTCCTTTGTACATAATTGACATGTCTCGGGGAACATAAGCAGCATTATACCGAATTCATCGGAGCTGTATTTTTCGGAAAGCTCGCTTACAAGCCTTTTTACTTCGCTTGGCGTGAGCGAGAGAACCTCCGCAAGCTTTTCGTATTTCATTGGATATCCTGCGGCAAAGAGAATTGCTTCTATGGCTGCAGATGGGTTTTTTACTTCAGTTGTCTGAAGATCTTTATTATCATCCATTGTCTGTTTCCTCACTTTCCGTGTTTTCGGGAACATAGTTTTCGTTAAGTGTAAATACGGTATTTATACCGTAATTATCTTCGGGATAGGAGCCTTCGTCCTCAACCAGCAGAATGCGGTTAGTTTTTACAAGCTCGAGCACGCCGATGAATATTGCTATCATATCGGGAAGGGATACGCTATCGCTGACAAAATCCTCAAGTGTTTGATAACGGTTATTATTAAGGCGCGTCATGATCTGCAATATCTTATGCTCAACGGGGACGATCGGCTTTGCTATCATAGGTGTGAACGCGGTTTTCTGAGCCTTATCCATAGCCTCGTTAAAGTCAACTATGCGGCGCATAGCGCGGTAAAGCACCTCAACGCTCTGGTCGTCAACAAAGGTACGGTCGATGCTGATCTCGTCGGTATCCTTGATATGCCTGCCTGAAAATGCCGCATACAGCGGAAGCATCTTAGCACTTGCATCCTTTGCCTGCTGATAGCGCAAAAGCGCGTCGGTAAGAGCCTTTCTCGGGTCTTCCTCCTCCTCTTTTTCACGGGGAAGAAGCAGCTTGCTCTTAATAAGCATAAGATCGCTCGCCATTACTATAAATTCGCTGGCAATGTCCATATCCATTTCCTGCGCCTGCGTGATATACTGCATATACTGATCGCAGATTATGGATATCGGGATATCCTCAATATTCAGTTTATTCTTATGTATGAGGGTCAAAAGAAGGTCAAGAGGGCCTTCAAACTGATCCAGACGGTAGGTGATACTTTCCATTAAGAAAAACTCCTAAATAGTATTTGTTTTAAATTCCGAGAATCCTGAAAATAAGGTTGGTAAGAAGATTTGTTAAGAAGCTGAGCGGACCGCTGAGCGCTCCGGTTGCAAAAAGAAGGATGAATGCTATCATAATGTATCTTTCGTATCTCATAACCTTGAAGTAGAGCTCTGTGGGAAGAAATACGTAAAGTATTCTTGAACCGTCGAACGGTGGGATCGGTATGAGATTGAATATCATAAGGTTGATGTTAAGCACCACTCCGCTAAGAAGCATTATTTCAAGCAAATACATTATAAAAAATGCCGTTTCGCTTTTAAACGTAATAAAGCCGTATGCCACGTTTAAAATCTTTAAGAGTATTGCAAAGATGAATGCAAGGCAGAGATTTGAAAGAGGTCCTGCGGCGGCAGATATTGCCATATCGCGGCGCGGATTTTTAAAATTTCTCGCATTGATCGGTACGGGATTTGCCCAGCCCACTCTGAAGATTACCATTGACAGAAAGCCGAGAAGATCAAAATGCTTCATAGGGTTAAGGGTTATGCGTCCTAAATTTTTGGCTGTGGGATCCCCAAGCTTATTTGCCACGTATCCGTGCGCTGACTCGTGAACCGAAAGGGATATGAGCACCGCGGGGAGTGATAGCAAGAGCGTGGGGAGAGTGCTTTGAAGCTGTTCTAACATTTTTACCTCCTTATCAGAAGCCTGTATATTTGAAAATTTCCTTTAAAAGCTCTGTTTTTCCTTCTCCCGTGTGAGAGGAAAAGGGAATTATTACGGTGTTGTCATTCAAAAGCTCATCAGCGGCGATCTTTTCGAGCTGCTTTGCTCTATCAGTCTTATTGAGCTTATCTACCTTTGTTGCAACTATGATATATGGTATCTCCATTTCGTTTAGAAATGAGATCATCATAGCGTCATCATTGGTTATTCCGACCTTACAGTCAACGAGCTGAACCACGAGAGAAAGAAGGTCTATATTTTTATTCTGCGTAAAGTATCCGTCGGTAAGGCTTGACCAGACCTGCTTGTTTTCAAGCTGGCGCTTAGCATATCCATAGCCGGGAAGATCGACTAAAAAGAGCTTTTTATCAACGTCGTAAAAGTTGATGGTGATGGTCTTACCGGGCATTGAGGATACTCTTGCAAGGCTCTTTCTGCCAAGTATTGTATTTATGAGCGAGCTTTTTCCAACGTTTGAGCGTCCCGAGAATGCTACCTGCTTCATGGGATCCGTGGGGAATTGCTTTGCAAATCCCGCGCTGATGCGCAAGCTCGTGTTTTGAACGTTTAATGCCATATTATCCTACTTTCTGTATATGTCTGCACCTATGGGAGCAGCTTCATTTTGAGTTATAGTGGGTATGATTTCCTCAAAAACCGATTTAGCGGGTATTTTTACAAGTGCATTATCAAGAACATCCGCAAGCGTTTTGCAGGGAATGAATTCAAGACTTTCGCGCGCTAACGGATCGATTTCGTTAAGATCCTTAAGGTTAGCGTGGGGAATAAGCACGGTCTTAACGCCTGCGTTATATGCAGCCATTGTTTTTTCCTTAAGCCCTCCGATCGCAAGCACCTTGCCGCGAAGAGTGATCTCGCCCGTCATTGCAACGTCACGGCGAACGGGAATGCCTGCAAGCTCGCTGATAAGCGCTGTTACCATAGTAACACCCGCGCTCGGTCCGTCCTTGGGCACTGCGCCCTCGGGAGCGTGGATATGTATATCCTTTGTTTTATAAAAATCTGTAGGGATACCGTATTCCTTTGCAACGGAACGGACGTAGCTTATAGCTATCTGCGCGCTCTCCTTCATTACCTCACCAAGAGAGCCCGTAAGCTCGATCTTGCCCGTGCCTTCAAGAGCCGCAACCTCAATTTTGAGCATATCTCCGCCAAGCTCGGTATAGGCAAGTCCGTTTACCGTGCCTATCTCGTTGTATTCTTCTATCTTTTCGGGGAGATATTTTCTTTCGCCAAGATATTTTGCGATGTTCTCAGCCTTGATATTTACGCTCTTTGCTCCGCTTGAAACAAGCTCGTGAGCTGCCTTTCTGCAAAGGGAGGCAATGGTTCTTTCAAGGTTTCTTACACCCGCCTCACGAGTATAGAAATCTATCATCTCCTCAAGCGCGCTGTCGGATATCTTAAGAGTGCGCTTGTTCAAGCCGTGGCGCTTTAGCTGCTTGGGGATAAGGTGATTTTTGGCGATACTGAGCTTTTCGCGCTTGGTGTATATCTTTATCTCGATGATCTCCATTCTGTCTATAAGCGGACGTGGAATGGTGTCAAGCGTATTTGCTGTAGCGATAAAGAAGCAATTTGAAAGATCGAAGGGAAGCTCTACAAAATGATCCCTGAAGGATTTATTCTGCTCGCTGTCAAGCACCTCGAGAAGTGCGGAGGTGGGATCTCCGTGAGCATCGCGTGTGAGCTTATCTATCTCGTCAAGAAGGATAAGGGGATTGTTCACCTTAGCCTGCATAAGCGCGTTGATTATTCTGCCGGGCATTGCTCCGACATAAGTTTTTCTATGACCTCTGATATCAGCCTCGTCCCTTACGCCGCCAAGAGAAACGCGCACGTATTTGCGCTTCATAGCAGTTGCTATGGAAGAAGCGATGGATGTTTTACCAACACCGGGGGGGCCGACGAGACAAATAATCTGATTTTTAAGATCGGGATTTAATTCCTTTACTGCAAGAAATTCGAGAATTCTCTTTTTCACGTCCTCGAGTCCGTCGTGATCGCGCTCAAGAATTTTTGAAGCCGCGGATATATCGGTTCTGTCCTTAGTAGAGGATTTCCACGGGATATCGAGAACGGTATCGAAATACGTTCTCATAACCGAAAGCTCTGCAGAGCCGAAGGGAAGCTTAGCGGTGCGCTCGGCATCCTTGAGAAGCTTAGCTTCTATATCCTCGGGAAACTGCATTTCGATTATTCTGTCTATATAGTCGTCGCTCTCAGCCGTTTCTCCAAGCTGCTCCTT
Source organism: Clostridia bacterium (assembly GCA_017483195.1). Lineage (GTDB taxonomy): Bacteria > Bacillota > Clostridia > Oscillospirales > CAG-272 > RGIG4608. The sequence continues at coordinate 144,131 of JAFULR010000008.1, read as the reverse complement.
GATAACTCTGAGCTGCTCGCGAAGATAGTATTCCTTCTGATTCTGATTAAGACGTGCGCGCACCTCTTTGTGTATGCTTTTCTCACACTCGAGAAGAGCGGTCTCCTCTTCAATAAGAACTATAAGCCTTTCAAGTCTTGAAATGGGCTCGAAAATGGAGAGTATCTCCTGCTTATCGGTATGTCTTACGAGTATATTCGATGCTATGAAATCCGCAAGCGATCCGGGATTTTTTATGGTTTTCATAGAGCCCAAGGCTTCCTTTGAGGGAGCGGGAAGGAAAGCGGACATTTTTTCAACCGCCGCTATTGCTTCTCTTGTAAGAGCTTCAACCTTAAGATCCTCGTGATCTGTTATGTTTATGGTCTTGCACATTACGTTTGCGATTCGGTAATTTGCAAAATCCTTATATTCCTCTGCAATTCCTCTGGCAAAGCCTTCTGCTATTACTCTTAGCTTGCCGTCGGGTGATTTGATGGATTGCTTGATCTTTGCAACCGTTCCAACGTTAAACACCTTTGAAAGATCGAGAGGTTCGTTGGAAATATATTTTCTTGAAACAATGAAGATAAATGAATTTACGCTGTTAGCCGCCTCAATTGCCGAAATGTTTGCTTTGTCGCTAAGCTCGAAATTTACTGTTATAGCGGGGAAAGCGACAGTTCCGTTCAATACAACGAGCGGCAGTGTAAGTTTTTCTGTTTTTTCTATATAATGAGCCATAAGCCCTCCTGTGCTGTGGGTATAATTAACCTAATTATAATCATTATATCATAAAAGCGCACGGATTTCCATACTTTTTTGAAAATAAATCCTTCAAATTTGTTTATTATATATATTTGTATAATATATACAAAATATTATTAAATCACAAAAAACCCTTGATTTATTATGCAAAATGTGTTATCTTTAAAGTGATAAACTTTTGATTTTAATAAAGGAGATTTATTATGGAAGTAAGAGACGCTGCTAATGCGAAGGACGTGAAATATTATACTACTGACAGACTCAGAGAGGAATTTCATATTTCCGGGCTTTTCACAAAGGACGTTGTTAAAATGGTTTATAGCCATATCGACAGAATAATCGTTTTAGGCATCTATCCCGTTGATGCGGAGCTTTCTTTGGAGGTCGGCAAGGAGCTTGCTGCTGAATATTTCCTTCAGCGCAGAGAGCTTGGCTGTATCAATATCGGAGGCAAGGGCGAGATCGTTATCGACGGTGAGGTTTACGAGATGAATCCCCGTGACGGTATATACGTTGGACGCGGACACAAGGACATCATCTTCCGTAGTGTTGATCCCGCTTGCCCTGCAAAGTTCTATGCAACAAGCTGCCCCGCGCACACAGAATATCCTATCAGAAAGATAGATATAACAAAGGCAAGAAAGGTACCCTGCGGCTCTCTTGAGGATTGCAATAAGAGAGTTATCAATCAGTACATCCACCCCGAGGTAATGGAATCCTGCCAGCTTTCTATGGGACTTACTCAGCTTGAGGTCGGCTCTAACTGGAACACGATGCCTTCTCATACTCACGCAAGAAGAATGGAGGTTTACTTCTATCTTGATATGGGTGAGAATGATGCGGTATTCCATATGATGGGTGAGCCCAACGAAACAAGACATATCATTATGCACAACGAGGAAGCGGTTATATCTCCCTCCTGGTCGATCCACAGCGGCGTAGGTACAAAGAACTATTCTTTCATCTGGGCTATGTGCGGTGAAAATCAGGAATTTACGGATATGGACCATATTCAGACCAAAGACCTTAGATAATTTAAAGGAGATTGAAATTATGAGTACAAAGAATTTTTCCCTTGAAGGCAAGGTTGCTCTTATTACAGGCGCAAGCTACGGTATCGGTTACGCTATCGCTAAGGGTTTACATGCGGCAGGTGCTACAATCGTTTTCAACGATATCAAGCAGGAGTTCGTTGACAGAGGTCTTGCATCCTATGCAGCTGACGGCATTGATGCTCACGGTTACGTTTGTGACGTTACGGATGAGGATGCTGTAAACGCTATGATCGCTAAGATCGAGGAAGAGGTTGGCGTTGTTGATATTCTTGTAAACAACGCAGGCATCATTAAGAGAATTCCTATGATCGAGATGAAGGCAAGTGAGTTCCGTCAGGTAATCGACGTTGACCTTAACGCTCCCTTTATCGTATCTAAAGCAGTGCTTCCTTCTATGATCAAGCAGAGAAGCGGTAAGATCATCAATATCTGCTCTATGATGAGCGAGTTCGGTCGCGAGACTGTTTCCGCATATGCGTCCGCTAAGGGTGGACTTAAGATGCTTACAAGAAATATCGCTTCCGAGTACGGTCAGTATAACATTCAGTGCAACGGTATCGGTCCCGGCTATATCGCTACTCCTCAGACCGCTCCTCTCCGTGAGCCCCAGGCAGACGGAAGCAAGCATCCCTTTGATAGCTTCATAACCGACACTAAGACTCCCGCAGGCCGTTGGGGTGATCCCGAGGATCTTGCAGGTCCTGCAGTATTCCTTGCATCAAGCGCATCTGACTTCGTAAACGGACAGATCCTTTACGTTGACGGCGGTATCCAGGCATACTTCGGCAAGCAGCCCGGCTGATATTCAAAATTATTTAAGGACACTCAAATTGAGTGTCCTTTTTATATGATAACACCCCTGATTGCTCAGGGGTGTATTTTTGTTGAATTAAGATTTACCGCCGAAAAGGGAAGCAAAGAAATCCGCTATTATCTGGAAGAGCCAAGCAAGCCAACCGCCAAAATCTTCAAAGATGTTGGGGGGTGTTATGTCGGGAGTTCCAAGAGCAGGAATCTGCTGAATGGGAAGCTTATATCCGCAAACCTTACATTCGGAGTGTTGCTTACCTGCTGTTGTTTCAGTTGCAGGTACATCAATAATAACCTCGAATTCATGTGCGCCGATCATATGCTTGTCACCGCACTCGCACTCCTTCCAGTGTACGTAGTAGTCCTCGTGGATCCACTCTTCACCGTAATTGTGTTCCTGGTCGGGAACGAGTATGATTACTGCAGAGGGAGTGGAATCGCCTGTTGTACCTGCATCACCGGGAGCATTTTCATTAAGCTCAAGGAAGCCGTTCATGTTGATTGTGCCGTCTTCATTTCTTGTGATACCTGTAAATTCAGTGCTTACGAATATATCTGCACCAAGAATATCACCTGCAGAGTTTGTACATTTGCCGCCCATCCAATAGTAGTTGGAAGCGTTCATATAAGCCTCTGTATCCTGATTTCCCTTGGGCTTGAAGCTTTCATATACGGATTTATTTTCAGCAATCTTGATGCTGTCATCCTTGAAGGAGATAACGCCTTCAACCTGGAAGTTAGTGTCATTAGCTGTATTAGTATAGAGAGCTACGTTATGTGAACCGTTATTATAGCTAATGCAATCCTTAACTATGATGTCGGGGCAAGAGTTAGAATCAATACCCTTTGCTTTGTTATTGAATGCGATACAGTTAATAAGCTGATGCTGACCGGGAAGAGAGTCACCACCAAGCTTGAATCCGTTTCCGTTACCTGCATTTGTGCCATCCTCAAGATATCCGTTGCCGTATGCTACACAGTTCTTGATAACTACGGCACCGATCTCACCGGTTGCTACCTTTGCGTAGAGGTCCCAACCGTCATCAGCGTTATTATATGCTACGCAACCGTCAAATACGTTGCCCTCGCCTATGGTAAGCTTAGCAGCGAAGCCGTCAGCATCCTCGTAACCTGTATCCGCATTGCCCCAAGAGGTGCAGTTAAGAATGAGGTTATTAGCGGGCCACTGATCGATCGTAAGGTCAACTCCGTTATATCTGCTGAGCTGGATACCGGTGTTGCCGTTGTGATAAGTGTGGATCTGTTCGAGGATGTTATTGTTACCTGAAACCTGGAATCCTTTTTGCCCATCAAGGGAATTGGTTACGTCAAAGCCGTAGAAGTGCCACCAATTGCCGCCGTGAAGGATGCCGGTGCCCTCACCCATAAAGTCGATCACAGGTCTTGTTTTTGCCTCGGGATCCGCTATCATTCTTATGGGATTCTCTTCAGTTCCATCAACACCTCTCTGAATCGTCAAGCCTGTCTTAAGCTTATATGTGCCTTCCATAAGGATAATGGTCTGTCCGGGTACTACGCGTTGAATTGCTGTGTAAATATCGTAAGGATGCTCTTTTGAACCAGTATTGTAATACATACCGTCAGGAGAAACATAGATGTTCTTTCTATGATAATTACCTTTATAAAGGTTGATCTCAACAACTGACGTTACAGCGTTCGTTGTGGAGAGCTTTGTGTAGGGAGGAAGCTCCTGATCAGGATCGGGAGTGAATCTTACTACAAGAGTATTGGGATAGTCATAGCTTGCAAAAGAGCTTATGTCAATTACCTTAGAGAATCTTTCGTAAGCCTTAACGTCAAGCTTGGAAACGATTACGTTATCGTTGAGGGCGATCTCAAGAGTACCGTCAAGGTTGACATCAGCAACGAGATTATAGTTTGTAGAGGTGGTGGAAGTTGCAGAAGTAATTGTTACTGTAGGAACTATTATTTCGATAGGTCTTTCTTCTGCGGGTGCATCTTCCGCGGGATCGATCGTTGTAAGCTTGATATCCTTGAAGGTTACGCTTGCGTTACGAGCCGCAAACATACCTACGTAAACGTAATCGGAGTCGAAGCTTTCAAGAGCATCGGGCTCGTAGTTTTTGATCGTTCTTACCGGATTACCGTTTTTGTCATAGTACGTAATGAAATAACCGGTATTGTTTTTCTGGATTTCGAGAGTCATCTCTGTAATAAGCTCTTCCTCGGGGAAGGAGCCCTCAACACCCTCGGAGTTCTTCCAGTTTCCTATGATATTATACGTGCCTGCCTCCTTATTAAAGAAGCCTGCTTTACGCTCAAGTGTGTGAATTACTGATTTAAGGTAACCGTTCTGACCAACGATAAGTCCCGTTTCGCCGAGAGCGGTTCTGTCGATAATGGACTGATCAATGCCAGTCTTGGAAATCGATCCAATACCGAGTTTCATTGAATACTTGGTTCCGATCTTTTCATCACTTGTGGAGAAATAGTAGTTGCCTTCCTCGTCTGTAGAATACCAATATTCGATCTTTGTGCAAGCAGCCATATACTGGTTTGTCCAGAAATCTGCGCTTCCCGTATCGCTTGAGGAAGGAACGTGGTCAGTTACCATAAGGCCGAAGCCCTCCTGACCGTTGGAGAATGTCCAATAGTTTACAAGTACCTTAGCTGTGAAGGTGAAGTTCTGATCTGCGGGAACTGCTGTGTAGTAGAATCCAAGACCGTCTGCACCTGTGGGCTGAAGCTTACCGCTTCCGTTAAGGGATTTAAGTGTTACGCTACCGTCACTGTTTACTGTTGCAACGTTGTTGGATTTTTTAGCGGAAGGACCGTAAACTGTGAAGTTCCAAGCGATATCCTTTTTGCCTACCTTAATGGAATTATTGCTCTTACCGGAAATATCGTTTCCTCTGAGAGCCTCGATTTCAATCTTTGCGGTGGAACCGTTTGTAAGACCTGTGATAACTGCATCACGGTCCGTAGTGTTCGAATGGAATTCGCCGTTAACGTATATGTTGTAGGATTCTGCTTCTCTTACGGGATTCCAGATCACGTTAACAACACCGTTACCAAGGTTTGCACAGTTCGTAACGTATGGAGCTTCAAGGGGAAGCACGTAATCGTAAACCAACAATTCGGATGTCTTGCTCTCTTCACCCTCGCGGCTGATGATAGCTTCAAAGGTGTAAGTGCCCGTTTCAACGGGAGAGAAGGAGAGCTTATGAAGTGATTTGTATGACGTGGACTTAGCAGTGGAAATTACCTTGCCGTCCTGGTACATATTAACAACGAGGTTGTCTGCGCCATTGTGTCCAACTACAGCATTGATTTCAAGCTGAACTCTGCCCTCATCTGTAGTGGTGTGGGAAACAAACTTGGGGGCGGATATTGTTGACCAATCCGCGCGAGGGCCAAGATCAAGTGTTTTTGTCTTTACGGCTACCTTATAAATGTAGTTGCTGCCCTCAAGACCGCCGAGATAATAAGTGCCGGCTTTGTCAAGATTAAGAGTTGAAATATAAAGGCCGTTCTTTACAGCAGCCTCGGATGTGGTTGCATAAACATTGCTGCTTGCATCGATAAGGGACATCTGGCGTCCTGTGTCTCCGCATCCCCACCAAACCTTTACCTCTGCAGGGCCCTGAGTGGTGAATGAAATAGCACCGGTGGCTACGCCATTGGTTATTTCCATTTTGCCCTGAAGGTTGATTCGTTTTGAGGGTGAGAATCCGTCTTGGCCTGCACCATCGAAAATATTTGCCGTACTTTCTATACGGGTTGCAGCCTTATAGTGAATAGTGAAAAAGCTTTTTGTGCCGCCCGTATCTGTGTCGCCATTTTCCTTGGAATTGCCCGGCACGTCGGGAAGAGTGCTTGCGTCAAGGAGATAGGTCGTAATATCCTCGGCAAAAACCGGGATCACGGGTGCTATAACGGGCAATAGGATGAGCGCCGTTAATAACAAAGAGATGAGTTTGGTTTTCATAGATTTCCTCCATATTTCAGCATGATTTTTGTTCAATTAATAAACACTATGCCATTGTGTATATTCTATCATAATTAAATCAAAAAATCAATAAAAATAGTGAATCTTTCATAAAAAAACTGACAAAAAGCCCAATTTCTATCATTCACACAAAAACAATAATGATTTTTTTGATATATTGCACAATGCCTGTTCATAAAAAACGCAAATAAAAAGGCTTTCTACCAAGAAAGCCTTGAATTTATTGATTAAAATATCCCTATTGCCTTTAAAACGTATGAGGCGATGAATATACTAAGGGACGAGAAAACGGTGGTCCAGACAACGAGCTGGCCCATAAGATCAGCATCGGCTCCCATTTCCTGGGACATAGGTACGCTTGAGACTGCTACTGGGGTGCAGAAGCAGGAGACAAAGGTTGCGAACTGTGCGCCGCTGAATCTGTTAAGTAACACCGCAACGCTTATTCCTATCAAGGGCACTATTACCGTTCTGTTGATTGTGCCGATTATTATGTGTTTTTTTAATGTGGGGATTGCGGACAGCTCAAATCTTGCTCCCAATACAAGAAGGGAAAGGGGAGTGGCTACGCTTGAGAGATTTTGGAGCGTTTTGTATATTGGAGTGATCTGTGAAAGTCTGAAGTCAATACCCAACTGTACGAATGCAGCTCGTATTCCAAGCGCCAGAAGTCCGCACGCTATTCCTTGGATAAGGGGATTTTTGGCAATTCCGATAAGAACTCCCTTAAGTGAGGGCTTTTTATCACCTGCAGAAAATACCGTCAGACAAATGACAGCAAGAATATTGAACACGGGAACAATGAATGCGGACAGAAGGGAAGCCATAATGCTACCCTCACTTCCAAACAAGGATTCTGCAAGCGGAATTCCCACAAGGGCATAATTAGCTCTGAATATGCCTTGAAGCATGACGCTTCTTTGACGGTTGTCCTTAAAAAGCACGTGCATTACGGGAATTCCTATAAGGAAGAGGAGAATTGTTATTCCCACTGCATAAAAGACAAACGTCAGATCTATCGCGCCGAAATCCTCAATTTTGTAAACGTTCAAAAAGAGCATTACGGGCAAGAATATGCGGAATACAAGTGTGTTGAGCTTTTTCGCGTTTTCTTCTTCAAGCAATCCTATCTTTTTCAGAATATATCCCACCATTATCATAAGGATAATGGGCAAGACCGCGTTTATCGCAAAAATAATATCTTCCATAGCAGTCCCCTTTATTACGAGATGTGATTGGGACCGTCCGGTGTTTCGGGCAAAAGTCCGTTGTCGCGAACCTCACTCGGCGTAACACCGAATGCTTTTTTGAATTTATACGAGAAGTAATTGCTATCGTTAAAGCCGCAAGCGTACGCCACCTCGGTTATAGCACGGCTCGGCTCGTTTTTCAGCATATGCTCAGCCTTTTGCAATCTGATAAGGGTAATATATTCGCTAAAACCGAACGTGATCTCCTTTTTAAATGTTCTTGAAAGGTGTTCTTCGCTGACTGAGAGCATTTTCGCAACCTCGGCAAGTCTTATGGTCTGCATATAATTTTCCTGAATATACTTGATCGTCGCTTCAACGATGGTATTATGCTCACGCGTTATACCCGATTTCCAATTTCGGATTATCAGTGAAACAAGGGACTCGGTAAGAGCCTTAAGGCTTGCGGATGAAATATCATCATTTGCGAGATATTCCTTTTCAATGGCATCGAAAATAATATTTACGAGAGCCTGAGTCTCCCTGTTTTTATAAAGGTATCCTATATCAAGAAGGGCGCTCATAAGGGATTTGTCGATAAAATCGTTTTGAAAATTTATAAGCAGTCTTGTGCAGGGCTTGGAGCCGTAATTAGTGCCGTGGATGAGCCCTGCGGGAATAAGAACTATATCACCGGACACGATGTCATAGGATTTGTCATTAATGAAATAGTGACACTTGCCCTCTTTCATATAATATATCTCAAATCCGGAATGATAGTGCTGGGTAGAGTTTGAGCAGGTCTTGTTTTCTGTGTGATGATAATAAAAATTATCTAAGTTTTTGATAATACTAGAAGCCATAATGTACCTCTTTTCGATGTTATTGAATGTATTATATCACTATATATCAAAAAAATCAAGATACTTTTGCAAAATATGCAATTTTTTTAAGGTGAAAAAGCACATATTTGTTATAAAATATATATGGGTTTTTATGCCTATTTAACTATGCACAAGATTTTTTTGATATTATACTAAGGAGGACTCATTATGGATTTTAAAAAAACAGTAAGACCTGAAAGAGTTATTCAGTTTGGAGAAGGTGGATTCCTTCGCGGATTTGTGGATTGGATGCTGCAGAAGGTTAATGAAAGCTCTGAGTTTAACGGAAGTGTAGTGGTTGTTCAGCCTATTGAGCAGGGAATGTGCGACCTTCTTTCCGCTCAGAATTGTGTTTATACGCACGTTATCCGCGGTGTTGAAGGTGTTGACACAACAGTTGTTGACGTTATTTCCCGTTGCGTTAAGCCTTATGAGGATTTTAATTCCTACCTTGCTCTTGCGGAAAATCCCGATTTCAGATTCGTTGTTTCAAATACTACCGAATCGGGTATAGTTTTCTCCGCAGAGGATAAAATCACAGATGCTCCGCCCAAAACCTTCCCCGCAAAGGTTACTTTACTTCTTAAGAGAAGATTTGAGCTTGGACTCGGAGGATTTATCTTCCTTCCTTGCGAGCTTATAGACAGAAATGGCGACAATCTCAAGAAATGCATTTTGAAATATGCGGATCTTTGGGAGCTTGGAGATGATTTTAAGAATTGGATTGAGCGTGAAAACGTATTTACCAATACACTTGTTGACAGAATTAACACAGGATATCCGAGAGGAGAGGATCTTGGACTCGGTTACGAGGACAATATGCTCAACACAAGTGAGTTCTTCCATCTTTGGGTAATTGAAACCGATTATGACCTTGAAAGTGAGATACCTTTCGCTTCTGCAGGGCTTAACGTTATTGTTACCAAGGATAAGCTTGAAATGTACCGCACAAGGAAGGTGCGCATCCTTAACGGCGCTCACACATCCCTCGTTCCTTATGCTATGCTTGAGGGCTTTGATACGGTCAAGAGCTGCATCGATGATGAAAGAATGTGCGCACACCTCAGAAGATGTGTATTTGATGAAATCATCCCCACTCTCGATCTTCCTCGTGATGAGCTTCTTGCATACGCAAACAGCGTGGTCGAGAGATTTGGCAATCCCTATATCAAGCACTATCTTTCCGCTATCTCTCTTAACTCGGTCAGCAAATTCAAGGTAAGAGTTCTTCCTTCCATTCTTGAATACATAAAGAGATATGATAAGATGCCCGAAACTCTCATTTTCGCGTTTGCAAAGCTTATTGAGTTTTACAAGACAGATATGCCCCAGGACGCGCCTGAGGTGATTGCGTTTATGAGGGATCACAGCGCAAGAGAAATACTTGCCAATACCGAGCTTTGGGGACAGGATCTTTCCTTCCTTGCAGAGGAGATTGAAAAATGCTTATAAACAAACTTGATAACGTTGACATCAACCTTGAAAACGGACACAAATATGCGCTCCGAGACATCAAGGCGGGTGAAAATATTATAAAATACGGCAACCCCATAGGACACGCGATAGTTGATATTGCAAAGGGCGAGCACGTGCATAACCACAATATCAAGACAAACCTTTCGGGAAATCTTGAATATAAATATGATCCTCATTTTTACGATATTGAGGAAGAGGACAAGAGCCGTACCTTTATGGGATACGTTCGTAAAAACGGCGACGTTGGTATCAGAAACGACGTTTGGATCGTTGTCACCGTTGGTTGTGTAAACAAGGTGGCTGAGCAGATAGCCAAGGAAACGGGCGCGCTTCATTTCCCGCACCCCTACGGTTGCTCACAGCTAGGCGACGATCAAACCACTACTCAGCTTGTTCTTAGAGGACTTGTTAATCATCCTAATGCGGGCGGTGTGCTTGTGCTTGGACTTGGATGCGAGAACAACAATATCGACGTTTTTAAGAAGGTGCTTGGCGATGTTGATGAGAACAGAGTAAAGTTCCTTAATGCTCAGGACGCAGAGGATGACGTGGCAGAGGGTATCAAGCTTGTCAGAGAGCTTCAGGAATATGCTGATACTTTTAAGCGCGAACCCGTACCCGTATCAAAGCTCAAAATAGGACTTAAATGCGGCGGAAGCGACGGATATAGCGGAATTACCGCAAATCCTCTTGTTGGACGACTTTCCGATAAGGTCATAGCTCACGGAGGCAGCTGCGTGCTTACGGAGGTGCCCGAAATGTTCGGCGCGGAGCATCTTTTGATGGCGAGAGCGGAGAACGAGGAGATATTCAACAAATCCGTAAGGCTAATAAATGACTTTAAGGACTACTACACAAGACACAATCAGGTTATTTATGAAAATCCTTCTCCCGGAAACAAAAAGGGAGGTATAAGTACCTTGGAGGAAAAGAGTCTTGGATGCATCCAGAAGGGCGGTCTTTCAAAGGTGGTTGACGTTCTCGATTACGGTGACGTAATCACGAAGAACGGTCTTTCACTTCTTAACGGTCCCGGAAACGATATAGTGGCAATAACCAACCTTACTGCTGCCGGAGTGCATATCATTCTTTTCACTACCGGACGCGGAACACCCGTTGGCGGCCCTGTTCCCACGGTTAAGATTGCTACAAATCATTCTCTTGCGCTGAGAAAATCAAATTGGATAGACTTTGATGCATCTCCCACACTTGAGGGCAATCCCTTGACAAATGAGCTTTTTGAGTATATAATAAGGGTTGCTGAGGGTGAGCAGACTAAGAACGAGCTTCACTCCTATCGCGAAATATCAATTTTTAAGGACGGTGTAACGTTATGAGCTTTATTAACGATAATTTTATGCTTAAAACAGAAACTGCAAGAAAGCTTTATGCGGCAGTTAAGGATCTTCCCATTATTGACTACCACTGCCATCTTTCTCCCAAGATGATCGCAGAGGACTATAAATTCAGAAATGCCTTTGATCTTTTCCTTGGCGGTGACCACTACAAGTGGCGCCAGATGAGAACTAACGGTGTTGATGAGGAATATATCACGGGCGGCGCGGATGAATACGAAAAATTCAAGGCATTTGCAAGAACAGTTCCTTATCTTATCGGAAATCCTCTTTATCATTGGACTCACCTTGAACTTAAGAGATATTTCGATATCGATGAAACTCTCAATGAAGAAAGCTGCGAGAGAATCTGGAACAGAGTAAACGATTGCCTTGCTAAGGATGAGTACAGCGCGCAGAATCTTATTAAGAGATCAAACGTTGCTATTATTTGTACTACCGACGATCCCCTTGATACTCTTGAGTATCACGAGCAGCTTAAGAATTTCTCTACAAAGATTCTTCCCACCTTCCGTCCCGATAAGGCGGTAGAGATAGGCAAGGAGACCTTTGTTCCTTATATCGAGCAGACAGGTGTTAAGTCCTATTCCGAGCTTGTTGCTTGGATGAGAGCAAGGATCCAGTATTTCCACGATCACGGTTGCCGTCTTTCCGACCACGCGCTTGAGTACGTTCCTTACGGTGAGGGCGACGCAGAGGCTGCTTTCAATAAGAGAATGGCAGGCGGTGCTCTTACAAATGAAGAGGTAGACGCATTCAAGACAGCTATGCTCACGGTTTGCGCAGAGGAATATACAAGACTCGGTTGGGCTATGCAGCTCCACATTGGCGCGCTTCGTAACAATAATAGGAAGATGTACGAAAAGCTTGGTGCAGACGTTGGATTTGACTCCATCAACGATCTTTGCATCGCTGAAAACCTTTCTAAATTTATGGATAGCCTTGAGTACAGAGATTGCCTTCCCAAGACAATCCTTTATACTCTCAATCCCAAGGACAATTATGTGCTCGGAACAATGCTCGGTAACTTCCAGAAGGCTCCCGTTGCAGGTAAGATACAGTTCGGATCCGGTTGGTGGTTCAACGATCAGAGAGACGGTATGGAAGCACAGATGCAGGCTCTTGCAAATCTCGGAATGCTTGCTCGCTTCGTAGGTATGCTTACTGATAGCCGCTCATTCGTTTCCTATCCCAGACACGAGTATTTCAGAAGAATTCTTTGCAACCTTGTAGGTAAATGGGTTGAAGAGGGCGAGTATCCTGCGGATATGGAAAGACTTACAGAAATCGTTTCCGGCATCTGCTATCATAACGCGCTCAGATATTTTAACTTTTAATCAGAAATAAAAAAACAGGGTGGACTTTTAAAAGTCCACCCTTATTTTTGTTATATTAATATTTGTTAATAACCTCTTCTGTTTCAGCATCAAAGAGATAAACGCTCTTGTAGGGAACAGAGAAGGTGATATCAGTATCCATTTTGGGAGTTCTGTGAGGATCCACCTTAAGGATTACCTTGTCGCCGTTCATATCGACGTAAACGTTGGTATTGTCTCCAAGAAGCTCAGTAAGCTCAACGTTTGCGGAAAATTCAAATGCACCGTCCTGTTTGTCAAGGGTAATAGCCTCGGGTCTGAAGCCGAATACGATATTCTTACCCTCATAAGCTTTGATGTCCTCTCCGATAACATGGCCAAGATCGTGCTTTGCACCTCCGATCTCCACACATCCTCCGCTTACTTTTGCATTAATGAAGTTCATAGGAGGCTCACCGATAAATCCTGCAACGAAGAGGTTTACGGGCTTGAAGTAAAGCTCAAAGGGAGTACCGATCTGCTGAATGTAACCGTCCTTCATAACAACTATTCTGTCTGCCATTGTCATTGCCTCGGTTTGGTCATGAGTTACGTAGATAGTTGTAGATCCAACCTTTCTGTGGATATCTGTTATTTCAGAACGCATTGTAACACGCTGCTTGGCATCAAGGTTTGAAAGGGGCTCGTCCATAAGGAATACTCCAACCTTACGGATAATAGCGCGTCCTACGGCTACTCTCTGACGCTGACCGCCCGAAAGAGCTCTTGGCTTTCTGTCAAGATAATCGGAAAGTCCAAGGATCTTTGCAGTAGCGAGAACCTTTTCTTCAATAACATCCTCGTCAACGCCCTGGAGTGAAAGACCGAATGCAAGGTTATCGTAAACGGAGAGATGGGGGTAGAGAGCATAGCTCTGGAACACCATTGCAACTCCACGCTCACGCGGACGCATTTCATTTGCGTAATTTCCGTCTATGTAAAATTCTCCCTTGCTTATATCTTCAAGTCCCGCGATCATACGAAGGGTGGTGGACTTTCCGCATCCGGAGGGTCCAACAAAAACTATGAATTCGCCCTGCTCGATTTCAAGATTGAAGTTATGAACGGCGTGAAAGCCGTTGGGATAAATTTTGTTGATGTCTTTAAGAGATAAGTATGCCATAAGACTCCTTTACAATATGACGCTATCGTCATTTTCGATTTTGTGGATTTTATCTTTTAAATAGGTTACAGCGAAGGGAAGATCGTCCCCCGTGGTGCCCTCTAAAACCAAGATTGAATTTTTGTTGTGCGCGTATATCGCGCGAAGTATTCTGTCAAAGTCAAGAACACCGCGACCGACACCGCATTGCTTTAATTTATTTTCCTCTATAACGAAATCCTTGATGTGAAAGAGAAGTATTCTGTCACCAAGCAAGGAAAGTCCTCTCTCGAGAATATTGTAAGCAGTATCAACATTGGATATATCAAGGTAATTATAAAGATCAAATATAAAGCGAATATTGCCTTTATTTATCCTCTCGACCGCTTCAAAAAGACGCTCCGGAGTATGGCAAACGTGACCGAAAGCTCCCTCCATCGCGATGCTTACGCCGTTTTCTTCCGCAAATGAAGCAAGAGCAGAGAAGGTATCAACTACTCTGTCGAGAGCCTCATCCGAATGATTCATAGGGTGGTATATCCACGGATCTCCATTATAAGATCCTGTTTCGCTTCCGACATAATCACATCCAAGACTTTTCGCAAGTGATATATAGTCGCGAAAAACGGCAATACCGTTCTCAATTTTCGCATTATTGGGATGCACAGGATTGAAATAAGCACCGATCAGCGCAATATCCTTGCCATTTTGCTTTATAGTCCTTGAAATGCTCATTGCCTGTTCTTTGGAAAGAGAAGAGGGAGAGTAGCTTACGCCCTCAATGGATTTGTAAGCCACGAGCTGAACGCCGTCAAGGTCAAGCTCACAGAGCTTTTTATTTATACTTTCTGCGTCCTTAACACCGAGGTCATGTGCGCGAACCATTAATTTCATATAATCACCGATTATAAATTTCTAAGAATTTCAGTATAGCAGAGAATAAATGGAGCAACGCCCTTTGCATCGTTTTCAACCACGGGCTCTGAAATGTAATATTCAAAAGAACCGTCGCGTCTGGTATTGTTTTCGGGTCCAAGACCCGCTACAAGACAGATACCGGAAAGGTTAAGGTCTCCATCTTCCTTGATCTGCAGATATTTTTCGCAAATACCGTCAAAGGTTTCCTTGCCAAAGGTAGCAAATTCATTTGGAAGAACACCGAGTCTTGCGCCCTTAAGCATAGCGTATGCGACCATGGAAGAGCCGCTCGTTTCAAGATAGTTGCCCTCGCGTTCTCCCATGTTTACCACCTGGTAATACATTTTGCTATCAGTATCGCGGTAGCGCAAAATTGAGTTCATAAGCTCGGAGAAGATCACAGATATTTCCTTTTTTGCGCTTTCATCATCGATTATCTCAATGATGTCTATCATAGCAACCGTGTACCAGCCAATAGCTCTGAGCCAATAGTTCTTTGAAAGACCGGTTTCTTTATCTGCCCAGAAAATTGATTTTGAACAGTCAAGGCCGTGATAATAAAGTCCGTCATTTTCATTGAACATATATTTTCGCACGTTTTTTATTTGCATAAGGATATCGGAATAATCCTTGTTTCCTTTGTATTTTTGATATTTCGTGCTGAATACCTGAGCCATATAAAGACCGTCGAGCCAGATCTGATTGGGATATATGAGCTTGTGCCAAAAGTTTCCCGTGCAGGTCCTTGGCTGTCCATTAAGCTGAAGTGCCTGATGCTCTATGGCGAGGCGGTATTTCTCTTTGCCCGTTTTTTCGTAAAGTTCGAAGAGAACTCTGCCTTCATTAAGGTCGTCAAGATTATACTTTTCTATGTCATATCCTCGAATAGAACCGTCATCAAACACATAAAAGTCAACAAAGCTCTCTGCAAAGTCAAAATATTTTGGATTATTAGTTATTCTTCCAATCTCAAGAAGGGAAGTGATCATACATCCGTCTATGTAGTTCCAATGCGGAGCTTTTCCTTGTCGGATGCTTTCAATGTTCCAAATAGGCGCATCGGGGGTTGATTGACTCAATAGTTTTTCGATATAAGCGTCAATTTTTGAATACATATCTGCATCCTTTCTATCATTTTATAATTTCAGTTACGTGATTAGCGATAATATCTTCACCCGCGGCTCCTTCAACGGTTACGTTTGAGAGAGTAAGGGTTTCAACGTTATCAAAATACATACCCATTTTGCATACATCATCCATAAAGCTCTTCATAATGGGCTTTCCGGACTTAGCGTTCTCTGCATATGAGAAGGAGATATTTTCGAATTCAATAGACTTGATGGGTTGCTCGGGAAGTCCGTCGCAGTAGCAAGCTGCCGCTTCAACGCCCGTGCAGGTCATATTTCTGAATGTGAATTCGCCAAGATAGGGAGTACGGTCGTCAATGGGGAGAGCCTTTCTTGACCAAACGTATTCGCTTTCGCGATCGGGGTCACAGCAGTTATACCACATATTAATGGCGATGGGGGTAATTACGCCCTCCATTTTAATATTTTCGAACAGTACACCGTCAATTATTGCCGTATTTCCACGTCCGCGACGTGTCTTTATTCTAAGACCGCGGTCGGTCTGTCTGAATACGCAACGGTTGACCGTGAGGTTTGTAACGCCACCGCTCATCTCACTTCCAAGAGTTACCGCACCGTGACCGAACTGCATAAGGCAATTTCGTATAGTATGGCGATTAGCGGGAGTCTTGTACTTGCGCGCAAGATCGATCTTTGAGGATTTAATGGCAATACAGTCGTCACCAACGCTGAATTTACAGCCGATGATGTTGACTATATCGCACGCCTCAGGGTCGATAGCATCCGTGTTGGGGCTATCCTTGGGAGCGTTTATAGAAAGATCGTAAAGATCTACGTTTCTTGAATAGTAGGGGTGAATCTGCCAGGAAGCGGAGTTTTGCGCCGTAATGCCATGAACTTTTATATCCCTGCAGCGGTTGAAGAACATAAGACGGGGACGGCCTATGGGTGCCTTGGGATTTTGCCACCAGGTTGAATTTTGCGCGTTTCCGTCAATGGTTCCGGGACCTATAATTGTAATGTCTCTTGCGTGCTCTGCGAAGATAAGTGCCTGGTGCATCGGTACAGAATTGCCCTCCCACGTGCCGAATTCAACGTCCTCTCCGCTAAGCATATCAGTGGTATGAGCAGGAATAACGGGATAAAGGGAAGTATCGGTAGCACCGAGAATTCTTGCGCCTTCGGCAAGCTCAATTGTGATGTGACTCTTTAAGCAGATGGGCCCTGTGAGGTAGTCACCTGCGGGAAAGTAGAGCTTTGCGCGTCTTGGCAAGCAGTTGATCGCGGTTTGGATAGCAAGAGTGTCAAGTGTAACACCGTCGCCCACGGCACCGAAATCCTTAACGTTTATTACATACGTATCTTTTTCCGTTTTGAAGGTTATGGTTCCTGCACGAGTAGAGCTTCTGAGCTTATACTCTGTATCGGGAGCGAGACCGTGAAGGGAAAAGACGTTGGTATTAGAGGTCAAGACCTCTTTTCCGTTAAGGTATATGGTATATTCTTTTTCAGTGTAATACGGCAGCTCGTTCTTCCATTCGAAGCACGCTGAGCTGGATGATGTAAATAGTATTTTAAGCATATTATTGTTTGTTTACTTTGTTTTTTGCATCCTCAATTATAGTAAAGAATAGATTTTTCATTCCAACGAAGAGAAGGTCAAAGCCCATATAGAACAGACCGAACAGGATGGGTTCAACATAGAAGATAGCGATAAACTCATAAGTCTGGATCACGCAAAACAATACTACAAAGGCGTAGAGAATATTTGCAAAGAATGTCCAAAATCTCTTTTTGGGAAACATAAGCCATTTCTCATTTTCTCCGGGGATGGTTTCAATAAAACGGATAATATTATTTAGAAAAATATCCGTAATGATGCCAAGAGCTACGGCTAATACAAATATCATATCCAAGGTGGAGGAGATATTAAGACCCAGTCCCCAGAAAATGAAATAGCAAACAGCTCCGTTAAACCAGAATTTTAAAAACAATGCTTTAACGGGTGCAGGGATCCTGTCGAGAAAGTCCGATCTGTATTGCTTGGCAGGGTCCTTTAACTTTTTATCATTTGGTGGCGTTATCTTTTCAGCATTGACCAATCGATCAATGGCCTTTGTATTAATTTTGTAGTACTCGGCTTCATTTGTATTCTTAGGGGGGTTTTTCTTGCTCATAATATGGCATTATTCTTCTTCTGCAAGTTCAATTTCACCAACTTCAGTTTCTTCAATTTCTACTGATGTATTGATCTTCTTGAGAAGCTTAGCAATAATCGGTTCTAAAATCACAGCAACTGTAGTGAGAGACATACCTATGATATGTGCGATAATAATACCCTTTGTTTTGGTTATGTACGCTGTAGCTGCATTGATCTTAATGGAGCTTGCGTTTATACAGGAAATGTAATTAATGTCAGCCCATATTGTGACCGCGAACAATATAAGATAAACGACTATCATCATTTTATTGGGCTTTTGTCTCTTGGGAAATGCGTTCAGCAAGCATATCATTGACAAAATAGAAAGGAGCATAGCAATAAACTCGCTAAGACCCATATTGGGGCCCTGAATCTTTGAGGTAGTATTGGAGATGTCTGTAAGATTCAAGGAAAATATCAAAAATGTGATCAGAAGGAGTCCGAGGGGAATTATATCGGGCTTTTTCTTTAAAGAAACAAGAAGCTTACGAAAGAATTCCTTTAAGCTTGTCTTGAATTTGCTATTAGCGGCTTTTTTTGTTTTTTTATCCATATTAATTGCTCCTTATCTGATAGCAGCCGTTGATTCTTTGTCGAAGAAATGCATACGGTTGATGGATGCATTTACCTTGTCACCACTGCGATATTCACACCATTCGCGGAATTTAGCGGTTATCTTGTGACCGTTTACCAAGCCGTGAACAAGAGTTGTCTGACCAAGATTTTCGTTAAGAGTAACGTCTATGCTGATATATCCGTTTTCGTCCTCAACGATGTTTTCGGGGCGGGAACCAAGTATAATTTCTTTTCCTTCATATGAGGAAAGAAGCTTTTTCTGTTCATCGTTAAGAGGAGCAGAGAAGAACTTGGAAACGAAGTGACCGTTTTCGATCTTACCCTCGAAGAAGTTCATAGGTGGCAAACCAATAAAGCTTGCAACGAAAACATTTGCAGGTGTATCGTAAAGCTCAAGGGGAGTTCCTACCTGCTGAACGTAACCCATGGACATACAAACTATTCTGTCGGCAAGAGTAAGTGCTTCTGTCTGGTCGTGAGTAACGTAGAGCATAGTAGTGCCAAGTCTCTTGTGAAGAAGAAGTATCTCGCGACGTGTAGCACCTCTGAGCTTTGCATCAAGGTTTGAAAGGGGCTCGTCAAAAAGGAACACTTTAGGCGTACGAACGATGGCGCGTCCCATAGCAACGCGCTGACGCTGACCGCCGGAGAGCTGCTTGGGCTTTTTATTGAGCTGATCGGTAAGACCGAGAATTTCAGCAGCGGCAAGCACCTTTTCATGTATAATATTGGGATTTTCTTTTCGCAACGTAAGGGAGAATGCCATATTCTCATAAACGGTCATATGAGCATAGAGAGCATAGTTCTGGAAAACCATAGCTATATCTCTATCCTTTGCGGGCATTTTTGTAACGTCCTTGCCGTCGATGATGAGTGAACCCGAGGTAATGTCCTCAAGACCTGCGATCATACGAAGGGTGGTGGATTTTCCGCAGCCGGAAGGACCAACGAGAACGATAAATTCTCCATCCTTAACGTCAAGGTTGAAATCGAATACCGCCTGAACGTTGTTATCATAGATTTTGTTAATGTTTTTTAAAGTTAATGAAGCCATAAATACACGCCTTTCTTATATGGAGTGTCAATTAAGCATTGATCTGCTTTTCGTAATTTCTGAGGGTATTGGTTTTGTGTATTCCGATCGCTGCTGCGGCAAAGCAAGCGATTGCGGAAACTATAAGGCAAACGATAAGCCAGATAAACTGGTCTTTAAGCATAACGGGTACATCCTTGCCTTCAAGGTGGAGAACCGTGTTGTATGCATCCATAGGAATGCCGAATATTCTTACAAGTTGGAAAATTCCAAGTGGAATGAAGGCTACGGAATATGACATTTTGTATCCCTTAACACCCTCTGAGCAGAGGAAAGTGAAGAGAAGGAACAAAAGGTTGCAGATTACCGAAATGCCGATATCTATAGTGTAATAGTAGTTACCTACATCTGTATTGTAAATACTGACAAAATAGAAGACATTAAAGAGTATAGCAACGTAAGCAAACGTTGCGGAGGTGCTGTTTTTTGTATAACGCAAGCGGTCTTTCTTAATATCAATGTTGCCGTTCATAGCATTAAACTCCTCCTTCTATAATTCTTTGTTCTTCTTTCATCAGTTTTGATTTCAAAATAAGGTTATAAACAGCAAGTGCGCTGACGATGATCAAGATTCCAAAAACAACGTAGCCGATATCAAACCAAAATGTAGATTCTGTATAAGTTGTGCTGAGGCTCTTCTCAGCAAATGCTTTAAGCTGCTCAAAATCAACTGTAGTTAAAAATTGATGTCTGAATTTGGAAACGTTAATAACACCCCAAATAGTAGTACCAATATTAGCAAGAACTATCAAGCTGGTGGTTATGTAATTAGAAAGATAATATTTTCTGCGTGAATGAGTATTAGTAAGGAATACTGCAACACACAAGATCACAAGTACGATGCTTACGGTAGTGAGAGCAGAGTTAAAGGGCTGGATATCGTAATAAATACGAGCTCCGGCAACGTCTGTTCTATCGAGTCTGTTAGGGTTGGGAATTGCATAATAAAATGCATCGTAAAGGTCTGTCACAAGACCAAGGGAGTATATGAATACGAGAGCCGATGCCGCAAGAAGTGCGAAGCATACGAGCCTTTGAAATTTCATTTGTTTTCTATACATAGTTTCATCCATTCTGTCGCGTACCGTCGCGTGGACGCGACTTCACGAAATTATAGTATTTTTGTAAAGCTTTTGTGGGTAGAGAGGGGAGCGAGGCTCCCCTCTCCGTTTAGATTAATTAATAATTAAATTAGAGATCTATACAATTATTTGTTGTAGAAATCCAAAAGGTCTTTCCAAGCGAGATTCTTAATTTCAAGATATCTGCTGCAGCCCCAAGTGTCCTTAACTGTGTTGAGCATTTCAGCACGGTTGGATGTTCCTTCACCTGCATAACCTACAGAGATGATGTCAACGAGAAGGTTTGTCTGAACCTTACCCTCTTCATCCTTGCTGGAGGAGAACTTACCTGTTGCGCCGCTACCTGTAAGAGCGGAGAGTGTCTTCAACTCATCGTTCTGAACCTTAGTTGTAGGAAGAACTGTGGGAACGGATGTCCACCAAGGATTCTCGGTGATAGCAAGCTCAGGATGTCTGATCGTTCCAAGAGCGATAGCTCTGGAGATGTATCCTGCGCCTTCCTTACCAACCTCAGTTGTGCACTGATACTCGAAGGACTGGCTCTTTACGAAGGAAAGAGTAGAACCGAGTAACTGACGAGCGAAGTTGGTGTAGTTACCGTTAGCAAATGTCCAAAGCTCATCAAATGTTTCATCAGCGATAACGGGCCACTGCTCGCCGTTGAAGTCGAACATTACGTAAGAACCGTCTGCATTTCTCTTGATGAATTCATCAGGACCGTAGGACATAAGGATCTGACCATCTTTGCTGTAAGCATAGTCGATAAGCTTAAGAGCAGCATTGAGCTTGTTTGTATCGTTGCCAACACCCTTTACAGAAATACCCCAACCGTCAGTCTTAACGGATCTCCAGGACTCTGTAAATCTCATAAATGTTTCGCCTGTGCCGTCATTCCAACGAGCAACGGGAACCATAACTGCCATGTACTTTTCACCTACGTCGCTTTTATCTTCACCCTTACCGTTAAGCTTTGTTTCGTTGTAAACAGTCTGAGTCTGGTTGTAGTCGTAGTGCATAAAGCCTGCATCCTTAGAGAGCATAACGTCTGACTTAACAGAGGTGTCATCCTCAATAAAGGACTTGGAAATAAGACCTTCCTTGGTCATAGCATTCATTCTCTCAAGTGCTACGTATGTAGCCTCTTCCTGACGTGCATCATGAAGGAGACCGTCGTTGCCAACGTAGAGGTAATCCTGACGAGATTCAAGACCTCTTACGCCGAAGAGCGTGCCTGCAAAACGGAACATATCAACACGTCTCTGGTTGTTACCGTCTTCACGGGAGAAGAGACCCTGTACTGTATGTGTACCGTTAAGTGTCTGGGGGTTAGCAACTACGCAGCGGAGAAGAGCAACAAGCTCGTCTGCGTCCCAAGCAGCATTCTGACCGATGAAGAGGTCAGCTCTCTTGGTGCCGTAGTAGCCGTTATAAGCTGTGTCAATGTAATCACGAAGCATATTAACTGCCTGCTCACCGGTTACTGTGCCAGCTGCGAGAGCATCGTTCATAACCTTAATGATATTACCTGCTTTGTCATAATCCTTAGTAAGCTGGATTACTGCTGTGCCTTCCTTATTTACTGCGTCAACAGTAACCTTGCCGGAAGTGGGCATATAAGGAGTATAAACTGCATCTGCGAGGTTGTTGTAAGATCTTGTGATTGTTTCAATTACGTTACCATCTGCATCCTTAACAACCACGGTTGCTTCAGTAGCTACGAAGTCACCTTCGCCGTTAAGAAGCTTTTCTACCCAGTCAGTTCTCATAAGGGGCATACGCTCAATGTCGTTTACACCGTCAAAGTAGGGAGAGAAGTAGATAGCGCCGTTGGATGTGTCACCTGTGATGGAAAGGCGAACGATGGGGTTAGCCTCAAGGTAAGCCTTGAAGTTGGGCATCTTATCAAGATGCTCAGCAAGGTTAACGATCTCGCCTGCTGCACCGTATTCGGAAAGCTTGGAAGCTGTACCGGAAACTACGTCAACTTCACCAAACTGTTCAGCCCAGAAGGCTATTTCGTTAGCAGCGGAGTTGCCCTGGTATTTGTTTTCGAAAACGATACCAAGTCTGTTCTGTACCTCAACCCAAGTGGGCTTAAGGTCGCCTTCACGATAGGAAACGCCATTGTGAAGAGTGATAGCACCATCTTCAACCTTGTCTTTACCATCGTTTGATGAAATCAACTTTGCATCAAAGAAAAGGCCTGTCTGCGCATTGTTGTAACCGGTTGCCATTCTAAGAACGGTACCTTCAGCATACTCAAGGGGGTCTTCCTTAACGGTGGGACAAGCCACGAGAGCAAGCATCATCACAAGAACTAATGCGAGTGATAAGAGTTTTTTCATTGTGTTTTCCTCCAATAAAAATTATAATATTTATTACCACGAGTGTTGCCACTCAATAATAACCGAAAACTATTCCTTTACACCGCCCATATTTACGCCCTTTGCAAAATACTTCTGAATGAAGGGGTAAATAACGAGGATCGGGATAACGGAGCAAACGATGAGAGCATAGATGACGGAGTCTGAAGAGTAGGGATAATCCCAACCAATAAGGTTTTCGCTATCCTGGAAATATTCAAGCTGATCTCGAATATATACCTGAAGGGGCCATTCGTTGTGGTTGGTGGTCATCTGCTTTGCCCAGAAATATCCGTTCCAACGGGATATACCGAAGAGAAGAGCAACGGTTGCTATAGTTGATTTACTCATCGGGATATATACGTTTGTAAGTACCTGGAACTCAGTTGCGCCGTCAACTATTGCAGCCTCTTCAATTTCAGAGGGAACTCCTTCAAACGCGTTACGAAGAAGGATGATATTCATAGCTGCCATACCCATGGCGATAACTATGAGCCATTTATCGTCATCAAGACCGATCTTGTCAAATACTTCTCTTGTGTTGATATAGTTTCTGTACTGAGGAACGATACCTGCTGAGAACCACATTGTGAATACAAGGAAAAAGTTAAGGCCTTTTCTGAAAAGCAATCTCTTCTTAGAGAGCGCGTAAGCACCGAGAATTGCAACTCCCATTGCCCAAAGCGTACCGTAGAAGGTAAGGAAGAGGGTGTTGGTGTATGAATTCCAGAAAACGTTGTCCTTAAACATTGAAGCAAATGCTTCAAATTGTATATCCTTGGGGAAGAGAACTACCTTACCGCCCTCGAGTGCATCGATGCCACTCATTGATGCGGATATTGCATAAAGAAAGGGGTAAAGGCAACAAAGAGCAAAAACAGTAAGAAAGGTATAGCTTAAGATCTTAAATATAAGCTCTGTTACTTCAAGTTTTCTTTTCATTTAGCTTTTACCTCCTTTATTAGTAAAGTGAAACATCGGAAGCCTTGCGGGCTATGGAGTTAGCTCCTATAACGAGAAGCATACCGGTAATGTTGTTGATCATCTCCGCAGCAGATGCAAGACCTATCTGAGGGTTGTTACCCATACCTATATCCTTTGCAAAGGTGGAAACTACGTTAGCGGTCATATAAGAATCGCCATTCATAAGAAGAAGCACCTTTTCGTATCCTACGCTCAAAAGCGATCCGATACGCGTTATAAGCATAATTACTACAGTGGAGAGAATACTCGGAAGAACGACATATCTCATCTGTGCCCACTTGTTTGCGCCGTCGATCTGTGCTGCCTCGTAGCTTGTGGGTGAGATGGCGATAATTGCTGCAAAGAATACAATACTGTCGTATCCGGCTGTCTCCCAGATACCGCTTATCTGATAGATAGCGCGGAAGTACTCGGGCTGATGCAAAAGTCCTTCTGCACCGATCTCGGGAGAGACAAGTCCAAGTGAGACGAAGAGACGTGAGATAACACCCATTTCTATCTCAGCGATCTCGGATGAGGGACGGAGAAGCATTGTAACAAGGGTTGTCATAACAACCGTTGACATAAATTTAGGAAGATATGTAAGAACCTGATAAAAGCTTCTTGCGATATTTGATTTGATCTCGTTGAAGAAAAGTGCAACGATGATGGGCATCGGGAAGCCGAAACACAATCCGTAGAAGCTGAGAAGGAATGTATTTCTGAACGCTTGCCAGAATAGGATGGATTCCTCAGCAGTTCCTCCAAAAAGCTTTTTAAAATATGAGAAGCCGGAATAGAACTGTTCCGCAACCTCTTTGACCGTTTCATCAACCTTAAAGCAGCTTAGCAGCTCGTACATTGGCATATATCTCCAGAAGAAGAACACCAAGATCATAGGCACGAGCATCAGATAAAGACGCCAGTCCTTAAGGATGGTAAGTCCAACGTGCTTCCAATAGTGCTTTTCCACATCGTCGCGCACTATCTGCTCGGGGTCCTCTCTGTATTTTTTTGTTTTTTCGTCATAAACGAGGTAATCGGTTGCTTTTACTTTCATAAGAATCTCCATTCGGTATTTTATATTAATGTAGATTATTTGCTGAAGGGGTCGTTAAGATTTGCTGATTCTTCTTCTTTGCTTTCTCTGTCGATGCGGAGAAGGTACTCCTTTTGATCCTCGATCATTCCGTCAGCGCCCTTGAGTAGGCTCATCACTACCACCGCAAAGAGCAGGGAAAGAATATCCGTTGTGATAAAGGTGAGAAGTGACATAAGACTTGGTTCAAAAATAAGAGAAATAAGCCATCTGCCAAAGACTATCGAAAGATATGTGAAGGATACAAAGATCAGTCTCCATACAAAGTCATGCCTGAGCTTTTCTTTTCCAATTCGCTTGATAATTACAAGCGACAGAAGTGAAAAGACGCTTCCTCCGCAGTAGATAATGTACTGTATGGGAGTTGCGGACGATACAATGCAAAAGGTTAAGGAGCCTATCACAGAGGGAATGACTGCATACGCGCTCCATCTCATAAGGGCAATGCAGGTCATTGTCAGCATTATTGAAATTGCCATTGCCTGCAAGTTGAACCACTTGTTTGTAGCGAGTGTGGCTACCGTTTCGAAAACGGCGGTAATAACGCAAATCAGCGTTAAGTCAATGCTCCTATATTGTTTAAATGTTATTTGGTTCATTTTGCTTTTCCGTGTGTTTATTAACAGGGGGAATGATAACTGTAAACATTACCCCACTATTTAACCTTATTCTATTACAAAGTGCGAAAAGTTGTCCTTGATTTTTTTGATAGGAAATTAAAGTTGTCTTGAATTTTTTGATACGATTTTAAAAATCTGCTTATTGATGTAAAAAAAGCACGTCAATATTTGTGCATAATGACGAAAAAATGCTGTATAATGCATATTATTAACAAAAAAATCATTTTGGATTTTGTTTTTTGCAAACAAAAAATGCTTATTTTTTAAGGTTTTTTAAAAGACCGGGATATAGAAATTTACCTGTTCATATCAAAAAAGCAAAGAAAAACGCAGGGCATTCGATTATTGAAAATTAACAATTTGAACACTCCATATTTGTATAAAAATACGTTTTGGTTTTAATTGACATAATTGTATATAAATGTTATAATTAATATAACTGTGGGTACCTATACTCACTTTCAAAACTGTTTTTATTTTGGAGGTACAAAATGAAAGAATTACTTATTGGTGTTGCCATATTTTTAGCGGTGATACTCCTTACGTTCGGAGGACTTCTCCTGGTAGGTTACATTCACGGAGAAACTTATGTTTTTAATGCTCCTGAGCATGTAGAGCTCGAGGCAAATAAATATAATACCGTAACTGCCGTTGGAACGGGTCTTTACGACGAGAAGGGTGACCGATTTGATATCAAGGGCATTAACTTTGGTAACCTCTTTGTTACCGAAGCATGGATGTCCATAAACTCTATGGGAGCGGAGATGAACCCCGATGGCTCTTACGTAAAGACCAGCCAGGACGGAAACTTTATCGTTGAGGAATACAACGATATATATCAGGACCAAATGGACTGCGTGCTTGGTTCAAGATTTACCGCTGAGCAGCTTAAGACTCTCAACGATGCATATTTTAATGCGTACTGTACTCCCGCGGATTTTGCGTTGATCAGCGATATGGGGATGAACACGGTTCGTCTTCCCGTATATTACAGAACTTTCCTTACAACCGAGGTAAGATATAAGCTTGATAACGACGGTGACGGTGTTGATGAGCTTGACGATCTTCTTTGCGAAATGAATTTTGAAGATATTGAGCTTGTTTTCGATCAGATTGATACCTTCCTTGAATACGCAAAGGCAGAGAGACTCAAGGTAATCATCGATATGCACGGTGTAATGGGTGGACAGAGCAGCATGGACCACTCCGGAAGCGCGGACGCGGATTTCTGGAAAACTGAAGAGTACATAGAATTTATGTGCAAGCTTTGGAAAGCTATTGCGGTTCACTACACAGAGGAGCGCCCCGATCTTGCTTCTACAGTTCTTGCTTATGACCTTGTAAATGAGCCCACTATTAAGAATGATATTGGAACTCTTCCTTATCAGTGGGATGTAATGGATAGACTTTATGATGCTATCAGAGAGGTTGACCCTTATCACGTAATTTCTATTGAAGGCGTATGGTTCCCGGCATCCTTACCAAGACCCGAAAGATACGGATGGGAAAACGTGCTCTATCAGTGCCATTATTATAACTGGGATTATATGGGCACATCAAACGAGCTTTTCTATAGCGCTATGTTCGCAATGGATGCCATCTTCAATCACGAAGTGCCTAAGCTTGTTGGAGAATTTACGTTCTTCGGCGATCAGGACGCTTGGGTGAAATACCTTAATCAGTATGACAAAATGGGTTGGGGTTGGACAATTTGGAACTATAAGATCATCTCCGTCGGTTATTGGGATAACTCCTGGGGACTTGTAGTTCAGAAGCTACACCTTTATAATAAAGACGGACTTACGGGAGATCCCGCAACCGACACACTTAAGCTTGATATAAGAACTGCAAGCTATGAGGAGATCCTTGAGGCTTGGTCCAATCAGAAAACAGCGTACGGCGACCAGGAGGGTGTTTACACCTTTGTTGATAGCTACAATAAAGACGGAAGTGTAAAAAAGTACGGCGATCTTTACAGCGCACTCACAAGATATTTCGATCAGTTGGATAAATAATCCGGAAAGAAGTAAAATATGATAAACGTTAATGAAATTATGGAACAGTTGACACTTGAAGAGAAGGCTTGTCTTCTCTCGGGTCACAAATCCTGGCATACCAATAAAGTAACAAGAGTGGGACTTCCGTCAATATTCTTGACTGACGGCCCTCACGGCTTGAGAAAGAAAAAGGATGACGATAAAGCGGTAGGCCTTGGTCAGACAGAGCTTTCCACTTGTTTTCCCGCTGCTTGTACAACGGGCAGCTCGTGGAATAAGGAGCTTCTTTATAAGATGGGCGTTGCTATGGGTGAGGAATGCCGTTATTACAACGTTAACCTTATACTCGGGCCTGCTGTTAACATAAAGAGAAATCCTCTTTGCGGAAGAAACTTTGAATACTTCAGCGAAGATCCGCTTATTGCCGGTCAGCTTGGAGCAAAGCTTACTCGCGGTATCGAGGATATGGGCGTTGGCACCAGTGTTAAGCACTTTGCTTGCAATAATAATGAGGCAAACCGTTATTTCGGCGACTCAATAGTTGATGAGCGCGCATACAGAGAAATATATCTCAAGGCTTTTGAGCCCATAATCAAGGAGGGAAGACCTCAAACGGTTATGTGCGCATATAACAGAGTGAACGGCAAATACGCATCCGAAAATCCTGAGCTTCTCAATAGTGTTCTTCGCGATGATTGGGGCTTTGAGGGTCTTGTTATGAGTGACTGGGGCGCAGTAAACAATAGAGTAGAGGGACTTAAAGCAGGACTCGATCTTGAAATGCCCGGTGATATCGCTCATAACCGTCAGGTCATAGTGGATGCAGTTAAAAACGGTACTCTTTCTGAGGAAACACTTGACAAGGCAGTAAGACGAGTTCTCAATATGGTATATAATACCACTCTTCCCAAGGATGCGGTTGAGGATAAATTCCTTGATCACGCAGAGCTTGCAAGACAGATAAGCGCAGATAGTGCCGTTCTTATGAAAAACAAAAATAAGGCACTTCCTCTTTCGGGTGATGAAAGATATCTTGTTATTGGCGAGATGTTTGAAAAAATGCGTTATCAGGGCGCGGGCTCATCATTGATCCGTCCTTATAAGCTTACCACTCCCAAGGATGCCTTTGATAAGCACCGTGTAAACTACGTTTACGAGCAGGGCTATCACGTTAACAGCTTTGAAGATGACGGTGCACTTCTTCAGCGCGCGCTTCTCAAGGCGGAGAGAGCTAATACCGTGATCGTTTTCGGAGGACTTTCCGAATATGCCGAGAGCGAGGGCTTTGACAGAAAGACACTCTCACTTCCTGCAAATCAGGTTACGCTTCTTAAAAAGCTTTCCAAGCTCGGTAAGAGAATTATATTTGTAATGTTTGGCGGATGCCCTGTTGATATGAGCTTTGACAGCGGCATCGACGCAGTGCTTAATATGTATCTTCCCGGTGAAGAGGGCGGAGAAGCGGCTTATGAGCTTCTTTTCGGTCATCATTGTCCTTCCGGCAGACTTCCTGAAACCTGGCCTGTAAAATATGAGGACGTTCCTTTCTTTGAGGAGTTTACAAAAACCACGAATGACCGCTATAAGGAAAGTGTTTTCGTTGGATACAGATATTACTCCACCTTTGGTGTTCCCGTAAAATATCCCTTTGGATACGGTCTTTCATATACTACGTTTGCGCATAGCAATATGAGAGTCGAAAAGACTGATTCTTCATATATGATTTACGTTGACGTAAAGAATACCGGCGCAATGACCGGCTCTGACGTTGTGGAAATCTTTGTTGAAGCGCCCAAGAGCGATGTTGTAAAGCCCTTGCGCGAGCTTCGCGGATTTGAAAAGGTTGAGCTTGATGCAGGCGAGAAGAAGACAGTATGCGTTGAGATCCCATTTGAAGCTCTCAGATACTATATCGACGGCAGATGGGTTCTTGAAAACGGAGACTATATTTTCCACGACTGCAGCGATGCAAATACCGTTTTGCTTTCAGCTAACGTAACTGTTTCACACGGTGAGGACGTTAATGAAAACCCTGTTTATAAGGAGCTTTATGGCGTTAACAAATACCGCTTCCTTAATATGCCCGACTTTAAGTTTGATAAGCTTATTGGCAGAGATATCGCCTCTCCCGAGGTGAAGAGACCTTATGATCTTAATACTCCCATAAGAGAGTATAAGACAGCGGGCGGTAAGTTCCTTTTCTGGGCTATTACCACAGGAGCTGAACTGATGTATAAGCTCGAAAAGAGCGGCAAGGATTCCCCCGATAAGGAAACCAAGATAAAGAATGCGTATTTCGGATGGCAGATAATGTACACAATGAGCCTTCGCTCAATGTCCTACGCAAGTGAAGGTATGCTTTCACATCAGATGGCGCTCGGACTCCTTGATATTGCCAACAATCATCCTTTGAGAGGTATTATCAAGCTTTTGACTCCTGAAAAATGCGTTAAGCTTCCCAAGTAAAAAAAGTATGATCCCGGCGGAAATTCCGTCGGGATTTTTATATTTTCTATTGAAAATCCTTTATGAATGTGATATAATATAAAAACAAAAGAATAAACGCAGTTCATTTAGTCGGACGCTCTGCTTGACGGAGCGGCTCGGGGGTGAGGAAATCGCGGTGCAAATCCGCAGCAACAGCCATTACCGTAATTTGCCTTTGCAATAAGTCGGAATGCTCACCGTTCTGTGACACGTAAAAGGACTTTCGGGCAAACGGAGAGGCAAGTGTTGATTGGAGTACGGCAGGGTACTCCATGTTTTCGCGCGCTTTTCCGGTGGAAAGGGCGCTTTTATTTTATCCTTTTGAAAAGAAAGGAAATAAAAAATATGAAAAAAACAGTTATTACAAAATTATCGATATTGCTTGTAATATTTATGGCAATATCACTTGCATCCTGTGATTATTTTATCAGAAGAGATCTTCCTGAAATCTGGCAGGATGCTACATACGTGCAGGATACCGAGCTTGGCGAAGGCTCTAAGACATTTACCTTTGTTGTTCAGGTTGAGGAGAATATGGTAACGTTTACTATCCATACCGACGCAGAAACAGTTGGAAAAGCGCTTCTCGATCTCGGTCTCATCGAGGGTGAGGACAGTCAGTGGGGACTTTATGTTAAGAAGGTTAACGGTATGCTTGCTGATTATGATGTCGATGGAACATACTGGGCATTTTATGAAAACGGAGAATATGCAAACGGTGTGGATGCAACTAATGTAACAGACGGATATACATATTCTTTTGTAAGAACAAAATAATCTATGTTAAAGAAAAACGCAAGGCATCTCTCCGTTAAAGAGATATGTCTTTTTGCTGTTTTAGGCGCGCTTATGTTCGTATCAAAGATAGTAATGGAGGCGCTGCCAAACATTCACCTGCTCGGAATGTTAACTGTTACGTACACTATAGTTTTCAGAAAAAAAGCTCTTATACCAATATATACATACGTTCTGCTGAACGGACTTTTTGCGGGCTTTAATGCTTGGTGGGTACCGTATCTGTATATATGGACAATTCTTTGGGGAGCTACGATGCTTTTGCCTAAAAATATGCCAAAGGCGGTGGCGTGCGTGGTATATCCCGTCATCTGCGCGCTTCACGGATTGTTTTTCGGAGTACTGTACGCTCCGGTGCAAGCATTGATGTTTGGTTTCACCTTTGAGCAAACTCTTGCGTGGATTTCAACGGGTTTTACGTTTGATATCATTCATACGGTAGGGAACTTCACAGTGGGATTGCTAATATATCCCGTAAGCGAGGCACTGAAAAGGCTGACGAAAAACATATAAAAAAAGACCTGCGGTTTTCCGCAGGTCTTAATTTTATTCTTGATTTTCGGCAAACTTTTTTACGAAGTCCGTAATTTCGTTGCCAACGGTTATAAGCTCGTCGGTAAACTCCTTAACGGTCATTCGTGATATTCCCGAGTGAACCGCGGCAAATTGAACAAGACGGTCACCCGTGACGACGCGAATTTTATAGTTTGGTCCAAGCTCGTGCATCATCCTTTCAATAAAGGCGTCTGCAGTCTGATTTTCCTTCGTATATACCACGCGATAACCGTCATGCTCAAAATCAGAGCCCACACCTTCTTTTACAAGGTATGCATCAAACACGAGAACAAGCCTTTCCTTGGTATATGCAACGTAATTTGACAAAATGTCCATAAGTGTTTCTCTCGCCTTTTCCAAAGAGAAGTCCGCAATTTCCTTTAATGTATCCCACGCATAGATAAGATTGTAGCCGTCAACTATTACCAGGCTCTCCTGCTTAAGTGGGGGCTTTTTATTTTGCTTTGCCTTGCCCGCGGAGATAATCTTCGGCTCGCTGTATTTTTTGCGGCGGATTGGACCGAACTCACGAAGCATTATTGCTTCAAGCTCCTCGTCGGAGAGGGAATATTTTTTAGCGAGTGACGATGCTCTCGGAATAACGGCACTTACCGTGTCATTTGCGGAGAGATCAACGTCAATGTGCTTCATAGAATCGACGTCGCGCCAATTTACAACATATCCCGAGCCATTGGCGCAGAATACGGAGTGGGGAGGATTTCTCAGGTCGCTTTCGGGATCATATCCGGACTTTTCAATAATCTCTTCGGGGTTATGACATTCATCATAGCCGTCGCTCACACACGAGAGCTTTCCTTCACCCCTTGTATATGAGATGACCTCTGCAACGTAATCGTGCAGAGTAGCAACGGGCGCTCTGCCGCAGATGGTTGTAAAGCTTTGGGTGTTTTCTTCTATACTGAATTCGGCATACCTCATTTGAAGATCGTTCATAGCTCTGCCCACCATGGAGGAGGGAATTTCAAGCCTGAATTTATAAAACGGCTCAAGAAGAACGCATCCGCCCTTCATAAGTCCGTGACGAACGGCTCGCAGAGTTGCCTGGCGGAAATCGCCGCCCTCGGTGTGCTTAAGATGGGCTTTGCCGGCAATAAGTGTGATCTTTGTATCGGTAAGAATAGCTCCCGTGAGAATTCCGCGGTGGCTTTTTTCATATAAATGTGAAAGTATGAGCCTCTGCCAATTTGTAGCGAGCATATTTTCGGGCAAACGAACATCGAATATAAGCCCCGTACCCTTCGGCTGAGGCTCAAGCAGGAGCTGAACCTCCGCATAGTGGCGAAGTGGCTCAAAATGTCCGACGCCTATTGCCTTGGAAGAAATTTTTTCTTTATAAAGTATCTTTCCAATGTCAAACGAGCATTCAATTCCAAATCTTTCAAGTGCAAGGCGCTTAATTAGGTCTATCTGTATTTCACCCATAAGGCGCGCTTCGATCTGACGAAGCTCCTCGTTCCAATAAAGATGGAGTGAGGGCTCCTCCTCCTCAAGCTCCTTGAGCTTAGGAAAGTAGAGATTTGGATCACAGCCCTTTGGAAGTATTATTCTGTATGATAGAACAGGCTCAAGGACGGGAGAGTTTGTGTCGCTCTCGGCTCCAAGTCCCTGTCCCGCATAGGTGGAGGAAAGACCGATGGCTGCGCATATCTCACCCGCGAAAACGGAGTCAACTTGCTCAAATTTATCACCGGAATAAAGCCTCAGCTGGCTGACCTTTTCAACGACTCTTTTGCCCTCAGAGGTCAGGTAGGATATCTCGTCGCGCGCGGTGAGTGTGCCTCCCGTCACCTTCATATAAGTGAGTCTTAAGTTGCCGTCCCTTGCTATTTTATATACTTTTGCGCCAAAGGACGTGCTTTCATAAACAGGACTTAATGTGTATCTGTCAAGTAATTCAAGCAAGAAATCAACACCCTGTAAACGAAGAGCGGAGCCGAATGTGATGGGGAAGAGTCGCCTTTCACTTATTAGGGAAGCAATTTGAGCATCATCAATTTCCTCTCCGTTAACGTGAGCCTCAAGAAGCTCCTCGTTAACCATTGCAAGTCTCTCGTCAAGCTCGGATTTGCTCTGAGTATCAAAAAATCCCACGCACGCGTCACCAAGCACCGAGGTTATCTCCGCCTCCTGCTCGTCCTTTGTCTTTATAGCAATATCGCTTTTGTTGACGAAAATAAAGGTCGGTACTCCATAAAATTCAAGCAAATTCCAAAGAGTTCTCGTGTGATTCTGAACCCCGTCCGCGCCGCTTATAACGAGTATCGCGTAATCGAGAAGGGAGAGTGTTCTTTCCGCCTCTGCGGAAAAATCCACGTGCCCCGGTGTATCAAGGAGAATAAAATCGCACGCATTCGTTGAAAAACGCGCCTGCTTTGAGAAGATTGTAATACCGCGCTCGCGCTCAACTGCGTTTGTGTCAAGATACGTGTTGCCGTGATCAACGCGCCCGAGGGAGCGTATCTTACCGCAGGTATAGAGCATCGCCTCTGAGAGAGTGGTCTTTCCCGCATCAACGTGTGCAAGGATGCCTATGGTGAGCTTCTTCATCATTTATCTCCTTTCTTGAAATTTATTTTATTATAACACAGTAAGTCTTGCTTTTCAAGGTGAAAAAGCCAAAATGCAACCGAAAGTAGCAAAAAAGAAACCAAAATATATTGAAATTTTTGCAAGAATTTGCTATAATAAGCTCAGAAAATCCCGAAAGGAGTAAATTTATGAAAAATCTAAAAAGAGCTTTGTGGGGTATAGTCCTCATTGCGGCGGCAATAGTAATCGCGCTCAATTCATTCGACATTATCGACTTTAACATCTTCTTTGACGGCTGGTGGACGCTGTTTATTATCATTCCGTCACTAGTAGGGGTAATTCAGGACAGGGACAAGAGCGGAGCAATATTCGGTCTTTGCATAGGCGTATTTCTTCTTCTTTGCGCGCAGGATATTCTTGATTTTGATATGTTCTGGAAGCTTCTCATTCCCGCCATCGTCGCATATATCGGACTCAAGATGATCTTTTCTTCCTTTTTGAAAAACAAAACGGATAAAATAGTTAAGGAAATAAAGGTCAACGGTGGAGATCTTCGGAACGGCGTTGCGGTATTCTGCGGAACGGAAATGGATTTCAACGACGCGGTTTTTGATGGAGCGGATCTTACTGCAGTATTTGGCGGAATTGACTGTGACCTTCGCGGCGCGATCATCGATAAGGATTGCGTTATCAAGGTGTGCGCTGTGTTCGGCGGAATAGACATCATAGCTCCCGATAACGTGAAGGTGGTAACTAATACCTCTGCGATCTTCGGCGGTGTTGATAATCAGAAAAGCAGTCAGAGCGGCGTACATACCATTTATATCGAGGGCGCTTGCATTTTCGGAGGAGTTGATATAAGATGACCGAGCTGCAAAAAATAATAAAATATCTTGCCATCGCTTTAGCAATAGGATTGGCTGCGGCGATAATTGTCGGTGCAGTATCCTTGCTTGGAGCAATATTTGATTTATCGGAGGGTGACGATATGATTCTTGAAAATCACGTTGAATATGAGGTTGCGCAGGACGTTACAAGGCTTGATATAGACGTATCTGCGGCAGAGCTGAAGATAGTTGAGGGTGAAAGACTCTCTGTTTCCTCAAATATCAAGGATCTTCGTGTAAGCGATGCAGGCGGTCGCCTTACCATCGAGCAGAAGCAGAGAAGATTCAGTTTTCATACGACGAAGGTCGGAGAAATAATTATTACTATTCCCGCGGATAAGAGCTTTGAAGCTATCGAGCTTAGCGCAGGTGCGGGAGACGTTGATATACATAGCCTTACCGCTGACAGAATGTCCCTTGAATTCGGTGCGGGACGCGTAAATATAGACCTTCTTTCAGTAAAAGAAAGAATGGAGCTTGACGCGGGTGCGGGCAAGCTTACGGTCGGCGGTGGAAGTATAAACAATCTTGACCTTGACCTCGGTGTCGGAGATGCCGAGATCCGCTCCACCCTTACCGGTAGTTGCGATATCGACTGCGGCGTTGGAAAGACCGAGCTTGTAATATGCGGAAACGAGTCCGATTACTCCGTTAGAATTGACACGGGAATTGGCAACGCTTCCATCAACGGCTCAACTGTCAAGGGCAGCTTTACACACGGCAACGGACGTAACGTTATCGATATAGACGGCGGAGTAGGTTCGGTCAATATTGATTTCGAATATGACAGACCTTAAATACGAGCTTCGCAGAAGCAAAAGAAAAACTATTTCAGTCGAAATCAGCAGGGAAGCGAGGATCATAGTTCGCGCCCCTCTAAAAATGCCATTGCGCGATATCGATGCCTTCCTCCAAAGCAAAAGCTCTTGGATAACGGAGCATCTTGAAAGGGTGAAAAGCACTATTGCACAAATGCCGCCAAAGATTAGCGATAGGGAGCTCTCAGAGCTTCGCGAACGTGCAAAAAAGGAGATACCCACGCGTGTCAGCCTTTACGCATCTCTTATGGGTGTTGAATACGGCAAGATAACGGTCCGCACTCAGAAAACGCGCTTTGGAAGCTGCTCGTCCAAGGGAAATCTGAATATCAATCTTGCCGTTATGCTTATGCCGCAGGATATTGCGGATTACGTAATAGTCCACGAGCTTGCGCATTTAAAGGAGATGAACCACTCACAAAGGTTTTGGAAAGAGGTCGAGAGGATAATCCCCAACTATAAGCAAAAAAGAGCATTTCTTAAAGAAAAAGGAATATCTTATATTAACAGAATATAAAAAAACGGGAGTCCTGTCGGACTCCCGTTAATTTTTGAATTAGAATGTGTAGGTTAATGTTACCGTATAGCTTTGAGATGATGTGAAGCTTATTGAAATAACCTTTATTTCAGCTTCGTTGTATGCTACTGAAAGCTTAACGTCGGACGCATCAAATGTTTTGCCCATAAGCTCTGTGATGGAGCTAACTTTACCAACAAGAGTTGCGTTAGCTATTGCTATGCTTGAGATATTTGAGGAAGAAAATTTAAACGCAGGCAATTCAAAATTTCCTTTTGCTATTTCAGCCTCAGTAAGGTATCCCTCGGTTACTGTGGAATAAGACTCGGGGGGAGTGATCTCTCCGCCGGAAACGTCAAACTTATTGAGCGTTTCAATTTTTGCGTAAACGGTCTTTTTGCCGTTCTCGTCAGACACGGTGTATTCCTTATTGGAAACGTTTCCGTTGTCGGATTTCACGTTGATAACCAAGGTGTAATTGCCGTCAAGATTTGCAGCAAGCTCGTTGAGCTTGGCAAGATCCTTGTTCTTTTCATCCTCACAAGAGGTAAGACAAAGCGAAAGCGCAACTATAAGAACTAATACCAATGCTATTAATCTATTTGTTTTCATATTTACCTCCTATATCAGATGTATTTTTTGCCGAAAACACAACCAAGTGCAAGAGCGAGAGAGGAGAGGGTTACTGCAATACCCACAACTCTTGATGACATAAGATCGGCATAAGAGTTTGTTGCCGAAACACCGCTATTATAATCGGTTGCTATCTTCTTAAGCTCCTCGTATTTATCGGCTACCTCAGCTTTGCTTTCATCTGAAAGATCACCGTAAACTCTGAGTGCCTCACAAATGCCGTTGTAAAGGGATTTACCGCTGAGATTACTAAGAGAATCTACTGCTGTAATAAATGCATTTTTGGCATCAACCGCGCCGCAAACAGAGCAGGTGCCGTTTACAAAGTTATGACCGAGCTTGTTTTTATATGTGTCCTTGTATGAGTCACCGCAGAGGCAGGAGTGAAGTGTGTAGCCTTGCTCTGTGCAGGTAGGATCGATAACAGTCGCTTTATAGCTATGCTCGTGTGTGATAGAGGGAATTATACCGTTTTCTCTCGTACCGCAATCAGAGCATACTCTGTGCTTTTTACCGTCCTCTGTCTCTGTGGGCTCTTTGTCTGTTATCCAATCACCGAAGCTATGGGGAAGCTTGTCCACCTGTGAGATATCGATATGAGAGGAATCGTGCTTGCACACTCTTTCCTGAGTGCCTTCTGCGGAGCAGGTAGGAGCTTCAACGATTTCCCAATTTCCCCAATCGTGCCCAAATGCCTTTACAGTTTCGGTTTTCGTGTATGTACATCTTGTGCAGGAGAATGTGGTAGTGCCGTTTGTTGTGCAGGTAGCCGCTACAGTTACCTTGCCGCCATCCATGGAGTGACCGAGTGCCGCGATAGTTACTGTTTTAGTCTTACCGCAACCGGAATCTGTGCAGGTATATGTCATAGTTCCTTGTGTAGTGCAGGTGGGCTCCTTGGTTACTTTGCCGTTATCCCAATGGCAAGCACCTTCTTTAGCCTCACCGGATGGTGTTGTCATCTCGGGGATCTCCTCGCTGAAGAGAAGGAAAGCAAACTCGGGATAGTCAACGAAAACGTTTCTCGTTCCGGTAATAGCCTGAACAGCATCGTTTCTACCAAGCTCCCATGTATCAACGGGGTCTTCTTCTATCCACATAAGAAGGAGGTCGATGCTTTCGATTACACCACCTGTTCCGGTAATGCCGTTGGGATTATAGCCTGAGCCCGTGTTGGTACATTTCCAACGTACAAATGTATAGAGAACAATTCTTGCAACGTCACCGCGAAGGTCGTGCTCGCCGCCGGATTCGGAATTAGGGTTATAATAGCCGGAGCTCTGACCGTATGCTTTGTTTCCTCGTGATGAGTTTTCGCTGACAGAGGCGGGACGAAGCATCATAATATCGTTTTCACCGTTGCCGGAGGCATTACCCTTACTGTTGGGCCAGCAATGCTCTCTGTTCCAAGTGCTTCCGCCATCCCAGGCAGGACCAACGGGATCACCGGAATAGAAGGATGAGATTTTTCCACCGCCGTTTTCGCAGTCGGTATATTTGAATAAGGGTCTTGTAGCATTGTAAGACGTTTCATAGCTGTGCTTACTGCTCATAAGAGAAGAAAGTGCCTTGTACAAAGCACTGTTTGGCGCATCCTTGTCGGTTGTGCCGCCTGCAAGTCCGGAAAGCACGTCATACGTGTTATTTCCCGTGTAAAAGCCTTCAGCATACGTTGTAAGGAAGGTAGCTTCTTCTTCTCGTATTCCCCAGTTGTAGATATACTTTCCGTCTTTAACGTAATTTACGTCATCGGCGCTGTCGTATCGAGGAGCAGATTGATAGAAACCGTCAATCTCTATCGGCGAGAACGCAAAAGCGTTAACCGAAAATACCTGTACGACAATTAAAAGCAGGATCAAAAGGGAAAGAACTTTGGTGTAATTTTTCATAAAAACCTCCAATTTGCGAAACTGCATAATAATATACCTTAAGATTATACCACAGTTCAAATGAAAAATAAAGAGATTTTTCTAATTTTTATTATTTTTGTATATTTTACACTATAAATCGACATTGGTATAAAAATAATGTTGAATTGTCATCAGGTTTGTGATATAATTATTAATAATAAACATATCCGGGAGGCGAAAAATGATTTTTGAAAAACAAATTTTAAACGCATATAAAGGTATAGCCTTTAAGCGTTGCGACGGTGACGGAACGGCATTTTATTTCAGCGCGGGGGATTTTGAGGGTCTTAATTGTGAAGAATATGCCTTCACATCATCACTCGGTCATAAGCTTCAGGGGTATTTGTATTCATATGAAAACCCGATAGCGAACAGAATTATCGTTTTTGAACACGGCTTTGGAGGTGGACACGCTTCCTACCTCAGGGAGATCGAAATGCTTTGCAAACGCGGATATCTTGTGTTTGCTTATGATCATACAGGCTGTATGGCATCGGGCGGTGAAAATCCTAACGGAATGTCTCAATCGCTCTGCGATCTTAACGATTGCCTTAATACGTTAAAATCGGATGCGCGTTTTTCGAACTTCGATATTTCTGTAATCGGACATAGCTGGGGCGGATTTTCAACGCTTAATATTACCGCTCTTCATCCTGACATCTCTCATATAGTGGCAATCTCGGGCTTTGTTTCCGTTGAAAGGCTCATTGGGTCCATGTTTTCGGGTGTGCTCAGTTTTTACAGAAAAGCCATTCTTGAATATGAGAGAAAAGCCAACCCCGATTTTGTTTTTTACGATGCGGTCGAAACACTCAGAACATCGAAAACAAAGGCACTTTTAATCTATTCCGATAATGATCCCGTTTGCACAAAATCCGCGCAGTACGACGCGCTTTATGAAGGGCTTTCGGATAGAGAAAATGTAAAGCTCGTGCTTGAAAATGCAAAAGGACATAACCCCAACTATTCTGCAGATGCGGTTAAAATTCTGGGGGATTATTCCGCGAAAAGAAATAAACTCGTCAAAAAGGGACTTCTTAAAACTGAGGAGCAGAAGTCAAAATTTATTTCCGAATTCGATTGGCTTGCTATGACAGAGCAGGACGAAAGAGTATGGAATGCTATCTTTAAGCATCTTGATAGCTAAGGAGGGAAAGATGAAAAGATTTTTTGCTTTTATATTATCAATTTTCTCGCTGATGGCAATAAGCTCCTGCGATGGCGATCCCACAAACTCCATAAGCTACGAGCGTATCACCGCTGAGCAGGCAAAGGCGCTTATGGATACTGAGCGCGACTATATAATCATTGACGCAAGAACTCAGTCCGAGTTCGATGAAGGACATATACCCGGCGCGATACTAATTCCCGAGTACGAGATCGCGGAACGCGCTGAGAGGGAGCTTCCTAACAAGGATCAACTCATACTCGTTTACTGCAGGAGCGGCAGAAGAAGCAAGATCGCCGCTCAGGCTCTTGTTGATCTTGGATATACTAACGTCAAGGAATTTGGCGGAATCATAGATTGGCAATATGACATAACAAAATAGGAGGAAAATTTACTATGGAAAAAAGACTTTACAAATCTAACAAAAACAAAATGATTGACGGCGTTTGCGCAGGAATTGCGGAATATTTTAATATTGATCCCACTCTCATTCGCCTTGGTGCGGTGGCAATATGTCTTGCGGGAGGTAGCGGTGTGCTTGCATATATAATTGCGGCAATCGTTATGCCCCGTGATCCCGGTGCGGACAATAACGGCGGGGAGAATAAGAATGTCTGAATTTTTGGCTTCATTACCACCCTATGCCGTGTGGTTTATAGTATGCGGTGCAAAAATAGTAGAGATAAGTATCCAGTCTCTTAAAACCTGTATGATGGTAAAGGGACAAAGACTTAAGGCAGCGGGGCTCGGCTTCATAGAATGTATGATATGGGGACTTGTTATTTCCACCATAATCAGTACACTCGGTGATAATTTTACCTTGTTGTTCTTCTACTGCACGGGATATGCAGTTGGCCTTTTTCTCGGTTCTACAATAGAGAGCAAAATAGCGATCGGCACTTCGAATTTAGAGCTTATCGCAAATGATGAAAGCACCGAGCTTATCACCGCATATCTGAAGGAAAGAAATTTGGGATACACGGTTCTTGAGGGACGCGGATCAAAGGACAAGATGAATATGATATTCATCGTTCTTGCTCGTAAGGAAACTCCAAGAGTGCTAAGAGAGATAAGAAAGGTATGTGACAATAGGGTGTTCGTTTCTGTGAGCGAGGTAAGTAAATACGCGGGCGGTTACGGAATGCTTAAATAAGGTGAAGATATGAAAAAATACCCAATTAATAAAGAATTTTATCCGCAAGCCAATTTTTATAATCCCATAAGAAGCGCTCGTCTTGCGGGATGGGTTGGATCAATGTTCAAGCCTCCCAAAAAGCTATTCAAGGATCACGAAATGATGGTCAGTAGAATAAAGGCAAAGAGCTATGACAGCGGTGAATTTGAAATACTGCTTTTTGAGCCTTACGGCATTTCTGAGCCCGCTCCGTGCTTAGTCTATTATCACGGCGGTGGATTTATATTCGGCGCAGGGGATTATAACTATAAAATTGCAAAGGAATATGCCTTGAGCCTTGGAGCAAAGCTTATATTTGTAAATTACCGCCTTGCTCCCAAGCATCCGCATCCAACACCCGTTGAGGATTGCTATGCAGGACTTCGCTTTGCATTTGAAAATGCCGAAAAATACGGTATCGATAAAACAAAAATAGGTGTCGGGGGAGAGAGCGCGGGCGGTTGCCTTAGTACCGCGGTGTGCCTTATGGCGCGTGACAGAGGCACGGATATGCCTTGCTTTCAGCTCCTCATTTATCCCGTTACCGATATCACTATGGAAACGGCATCCAACAGAAGATTTACCGATACTCCCGTTTGGAACAGCGAGCTTTCCAAGATGATGTGGCCCGCATACGTTCCCGACAGAAGCAGGGACGATATTTGCTATGCAGCTCCAATGCAGGCAAAGTATTTTGGAGACCTTCCTCCCGCATACGTTGAAGCTGCGGAATTTGACTGCCTTCACGATGAGGCGATCAATTATGCCAATGCTATGAAGGGCGCGGGCGTTCTTGTGGAGATAAATGAAACGAAGGGCACTATGCACGGCTTTGACAGTATGCTTGATGCACCCACAACGAGAAAGGTCGTTGCTACCCGAATAGAATTTATGAAAAAGTATTTTGGATAAGGAGGAGCGTATATGAATTTTAAGAGAATATTAGTACTTTTTATTTCATTAATAATGTTGGTATCATTGGTTTCTTGCGATGTCAGTTCATATAAAGCACTTATGCTCGTAAGGATCACAAAGGACGACTTCTGTGAGGTCAGCTTCTCCTATCTTGACGGAGATCTTGTAA
The DNA here is from genome assembly GCA_017483195.1 of Clostridia bacterium. Classification (GTDB taxonomy): domain Bacteria; phylum Bacillota; class Clostridia; order Oscillospirales; family CAG-272; genus RGIG4608. The sequence continues at coordinate 101,589 of JAFULR010000008.1, read as the reverse complement.
TGAAGCCGAGATATACCGTAGCGGATGAGGGACAGATCCATTATACCGCGCATCTTGAGGAGGGCGAGATAAACGTTTATTATGAGTGCGCGAGCGGTGTGAAGGAGTTGCTTTTCAATATCAAGGCAGGGGAGGATTTAGAGTCTCGCGGCGGATATATTGAAAGGGGAAGGCAGAAGATCTATATCGAAACCGTAACCCCGGCAAAAGGAAAAATAATACTTGAATTTGAATAATAAAAAAGCTTTTGAGATCTTCTCAAAAGCTTTTTTTCTTTATCTTCCTTCTTGTAAGGTCATAGCTTATCCTTGCGACCCATTTGATCGTTTCGTCGGAGCAAGTGCCGTCAAGAGTGAGCGTGAGCCAATGCTTTTTGCTCATATGATAAGCAGGGAATACGCCGCTCTCAGAATAGAGATCGTCCATAATTTCGGGCGCGCATTTCATATTAACAACGTCGATATAGCCGTCACCGTCAAGTCCGAGCTTGCTTTTCTTTATACACATAACGAGCGCGAACCACTTTCGGTTGTCGGGATGGCGAAAGCACCACGCATCAAGCTCGTCCTCAAACGGACAGTCATATTTTATACCGTAAAAATCTTCAATGTATGATGCAAATTCTTGTCTATTCATAAAGCCACCTTTTACTGATTGGACTATTTTCAAATTTTGATTTATCGGGATGTTAGTTTTTTGAACATCCCTCTCAGGCGCGATGCGCCAGCTCTCCCAGAGGGCGAGCCTTTTATCGTGAATGCTTGCAACCTAAAGCCTCTCACTCCGGGAGAGGTGGCTGCCGAAGGCAGACGGAGAGGGGTTTCCGAGGAAACGGGGGTGGCTGCCGAAGGCACACGGAGAGGGGTTTCCGAAGGAAACAGGGGTGGCTGCCGAAGGCAGACGGAGAGGGGTTTCCGAGGAAACGGTGGTGGCTGCCGAAGGCAGACGGAGAGGGGTTTCCGAAGGAAACAGGGGTGGCTGCCGAAGGCAGACGGAGAGGGTACTAATATAAAACTTACTTTTCGCTAAACCCCAATTTATAACTATGTATTCACTATACCATAAAATACATATTTTTTCAATTATTATTGCATTTTTATTTGAAAAGTGATACAATATTTTCAATGAAATATTGGAGGACTAAAAATGAGAAAAAATTTTGGACCCAAATCGTGGCTTTATCCAATGCCCGTGCTTATTGTGGGCACCTATGATGAAAAGGGAGAGCCCAACGTTATGAATGCCGCTTGGGGCGGTATCTATGATACAAATCAGGTTATGGTGTGCCTCGCTCACGAGCATAAGACCACCGAAAACATAAAGAAAACGGGTGCCTTTACACTCAGCTTTGCAACCGCCGAAACGGTTGCGGAGTGTGACTACGTGGGCATCGTTTCCGCAAATGACGTTCCCGATAAATTTGCTCGCGCGGGCTTTCACCACGTAAAGAGCAATTTTGTCAACGCGCCCATCATTGCAGAGCTTCCTATGACCGTTGAATGCAATCTTATCAAATTCAACGAGGACGGCATCTGCATCGGTGAGATAGTGAATGTATGCGCAAAAGAAGAAATACTTAACGAAAAGGGACAGATCGACGCAAAGAAGCTCGACCCCATCACCTATGACAGCTCCACACACACCTATTGGCGCCTCGGCGACGCCGCAGGCAAGGCCTTTTCAGAGGGTAAGAAGATTAAGTGATGAAAGTATTGATAGGTACTACAAATCCGTCTAAAATTCCGCGCTTTGAGGGCTTTTTATCGGGCTGTGATGTTGAATTCTACACGCTAAATGATTTGAATATTACCGGCGAGCCGGAGGAAGTGGGAAGAACTCCAATAGAAAATGCAGAGATCAAGGCGCGTTATTACGGTCAATTCTTTGATAGGGTGATTTGTAACGATTCGGGTCTTTATTTCGATTGCTTGCCCCTCGATGATTCTCGTCAACCGGGACTAAATATACGGACTCCGCAGGGGAGAGCAAGAATGACCGACGAGGAAGCGATACAATATTATTCTTCACTTGTTCACGAGCTTGGTGGTAAGGTTCTTGCTTACTATATGGACGGTATTGCCGTATATAATAGAGGTGAAGTTTATACTTTTATGGAAACAGGCGAAAGCAATCGCGCGAGCGCATTTTATATGGTTGAAACACCATCTCCCAAAAGGCAGAAGGGCTGGCCTCTCAATTCGCTGTCGATCAATAGAAATACGAATGATTATTTCGTTGATGGCGGAAACAATAAATATGACCCTGTTAGAGAGGATATTATGATAGGCAGCTATCGCCAAAGAGTAATTGAATTTCTTAAAGAATCACTCGGATTATAACAAAAAATGCTCCCAATCGGGAGCATTTTTATTTTATACGATTTCAAATTCTATTTTAACGTCCTCGGTCTGCGGGCAGGAAAGAGTAACCGTTGCCGCGCCCTTTTTGCCAGTGGTTTTTACGTAAAAACCGCAAGCGCCGCCGCGAAGGCTCGTCATATCGGGGCCGATAATTTCAAGCGCGCCCTTTACGGTGATCTTAACGGGTTCGGATGAGTAGGGAAGCAGATTGCCGTTCTCGTCAACCGCGCTTATTCTGAGAGCCGCCACGTCATAGCTGTTCTTTTCACAAAGAGTGGTGGATGAGCATTTGACCTCAAGGCTCATTTTATCCATGGGTGTTTTTGTAACACTCTTGACCACCTTGCCGTCCTTTATCGCATCAAAGCGGTAAACGGTGCTTTTTTCACCCCAATCACCCACGTATTTCGTGTAAAGATCAACGATATTTCCAATGCTCATTCTGTAAAGAACAATACATTTTACCGCCATTTTAATAAGCTTCCGAGTGAATTGAGTGTATCCGTTCATGCCGATATAGTTAAGCGCCGCCGCAACGCATGCTGCCTTCTTTTCGGAAAATCCCTCGTCAGTTACAAGAAGCTCGCCAACGTAATCGTCAACAAGAATTGGACTGTGCGGAAGGTTGGGAAAATGCTTGTTCTTTGTAGGGAATTCCTTTATAAAGCGACCGTTTTTATACATTTTAACGCTATCCGCATTTGAGAAGATCCACACGCCACCCTTGACGGATGCGGGATGCTCACCGATATCCATTGAGGAGCTGATCTCAAGCACTGGCTCGCCCTCACTTTGAGACGCGAATACTGCCGCCGCAAGCTTGGGATTGCGGAACATATCCATAACACCGTGATAGCATATCCTGTCACCGCTTCCGAAATCCTTGTGCGTGTTGTAGTCAAAGGCGCACCAAGAAAAGCTGCCGCAAATATCACCGTGCGATGCTACCGCGTCAAGAACCCTCGCGTGTCTTAAAGCATGCTCGGTGCGGTGATCCTCGCAGTCAAAGCTCTTGGTGGGGAACATATGACCGTTATTTTCCGTAACGATATAGGGCTTTTCCTTGTTTGATGTCACCTTTTCCTTGGGCTCACATCCGGGATTTATGCCGTCGTGAAGAAAATCGTTATAGGTGTAAACGTCCTCAAGCAGCTCACTCCTTTTGAAATTGCGAACGCCGCCCGTTTGCCTTGTCGGGTCAAGACGATGAGCCAATTCGTTTGTTTTAACGTAAAGCTCGTGATCGTCGCGAGATTCGTTAATTCTAACACCCCAAATAACAATGGATGGATGATTACGGTACTGCAAAATCATTTCTTCAATGTTGCGAATAGCTTGCTCCTTCCACTCTTCGCCGCCGATATACTGCCAACCGGGAATCTCCGTGAAAACGAGCAAGCCAAGCTCGTCGCATCTGTCAATAAAATGATGTGACTGCGGATAATGAGATGTTCTCACTGCATTGAGCCCCAATTCATTTTTCAAAACATCAGCATCAAGCTTTTGCATAGATTCGGGCATAGCATAACCAACGTAAGGGTAGCTCTGATGACGGTTAAGACCGCGGATCTTTACCTTTCTGCCGTTGAGGTAGAAGCCGTCATTTTTAAATTCCGCTTTTCTGAATCCAACTTTTGCGGTGTGAGTGTCCATAAGCACTCCGCCCGTGTAAAGCTCGGTTTTTATTTCGTAAAGTGTGGGGGAATCGAGTCGCCAGAGCTTAACGTCCTTAATAAATCCGTGTATCTCGGCTTCACCCGTAAAAACACCCTTTTTGCCAATGTAAAGGCTCTCGTCACCGAGCGTCGCATACTGCTCAATATACGTGTTCTCGGGTATCTCACCGATAACACGCACCTCACTTGCGATCTTGCCCGTCATCTCGGGCTTTACGAATACGTCGGAGAGATAGATCTGCTCCTTTATATCAAGATAAACGTCGCGGTAGATTCCGCCGTATGTCATATAGTCGATAACCTTTCCAAAAGGAGGAATATCAAGGCTCTCCCGTGAATCAAGCTTGATGATAAGAATATTGTCCTTGCCTAAAATAAGCTTATCCGTAAGCTCAAGAGTAAACGCCGTATATCCCGAGTAATGCTCACCGATTCTTTCTCCGTTGAGGTAAACCTCTGCATAGTGAGCCGCGCCGTCAAAGGTGATAAGTACACGCTTTTGTGCCCACGCCTTCGGAGCGTTGATGATTTTTCTATAGGTCGATATCATCTGATATTCCTGCTCCGAAAAATAGTTATAAGGCGTTACGCGAACCGTGTGCGGGATTCTTATCTTTGAGAAGGATGCGTCCGTTTCTCCCGATAGATATTCATTTTTAAAGTCCTCTGAAAAAAGCCAACCGTCATTTAGAAAAACTCTGCTCATAAATGCCTCCTTGCGGTGTTATAATTAAATTATAACACATTTTTTGACGAAAATCAAGGGCAAAGAAAAAAATGCGACCGTTTGGTCGCATTGGGGCTATACTGCTTGCTTTTCAAAATCCATAAGTATGTCGCGCAGGGCAAATGGCGGTGTATAGCTGGTTGCAATTTCATTAAAAAGGGAAGCTATCTCATCCTTTTCTCCAAATACACTACCGCATGAAAAATCGCGTTTTCCCTGAGCGATTATGATATAATATCCCTTGCAAAAATTTGATCTTAAAAGCTTATAGCATATACCATCATTTTCAATTTTTTCAACAAATGTAAAGTCCATAATACCTCCTCTGAACACTATTATAGCATATACTCATGAAAATATTATATTTGTTTTTTGTTGCGAAAATGATAGAAATATACCATATATTACCAAAATTTTTAAATTTTTTATTCGTGTCCCTATTCTATTGACAAGGGAATTGAAAAATGTTAAAATTAAAAAGTAATAAATTAAAGGAGATTGCTATGGCACATAATTTAAAATTTATCCCCGAGAATTTAAAAGAAATCCGTAAAATGAACCCCCGTCTTATGTCCTACAACGTAGAGATGACTGAGGTTACGGGCGGAACCTTCTGGAAGGCTTATACTGAAGGTCAGATAGCGGGTACGGAGGAATTCCCCAAGCTTGAAGGCGGTTTTTCCAATCATACCGCAATGGCAGGACTTATGCAGTATTATCCTCCCATTGATACAACTAACGAGAAATTGATCGCTCTTGCAAAAGAGCTTGGACCTGTTTGGGTACGTGTTTCCGGAACATGGGCAACAAAGACATACTATGATTTTGACGGCACTACCGGTGGCAAGGCACCTGCGGGATATCAGTCCGTTCTCACAAGAGAGCAGTGGGCTAATATTCTTGGATTTGTAAAGTCCGTAGGCGCAAAGCTCATCGTTTCTGTTTCCAACTGTGCCGGTGACCACGATGAAAATAACGGTCCTATTAAGCTCACACAGATTGAGAAGCTCTTTGCTCTTACAAAGGAGCTTGGCGGTTCTATCGATGCTCTTGAATTTATGAACGAGCCCAATATGCTTCAGATCTCAGGCGCACCTCTCGGATATGACTTTGATGACTACATTCGCGACCAGGATATCATTAACGGCTGGGTAAGAGAGAACTATCCCGAATGCCTCATCGTCGGTCCCTGCAATACGGGTATGGCAGACGAAAAAGCAAGCGATGAAAAGATCTCTCAAATGGGCGCAGGTATGGGCAATATGTTCAAAATGGGCACTGCTCACGACCTTCTTCGCGGACATCAGGTAAAGATGGACGTTTATTCCTACCACTACTATAACGGTATTTCCGAGCGTCTTGCGGGAATGATGCCCACGGGTCATTGGCCTGCACAGGCAGCGCACACCGACGCATATCTTCAGGTAGCACCCGGAATCTGCTATATGAATATTCCAGTAAGGGATCAGTATATGCCCGGTGCCGAGATGTGGGTAACCGAATCCGGTGACGCAGGCGGCGGCGGAGATACTTGGGCATCCACGTATCTTGACGTGCTTCGTACACTCAACGAGCTTGGCAGCTTCTGCACACTCACAAACGGTGTTATATTCCATAATACTCTTGCATCAAGTGACTACGGATTCCTTCAGCACGGAACGTTCGATCCCCGTCCCAACTATTTTGCGGTTCTTCTTTGGACACGCCTTATGGGTGATACAGTTTATGCTTGCGACAATCCCAATGTCGAGGGCGCGCATCTTTACTGCCACAGCAGAAAGGACGGTAATGACGGTTATGCATATCTCCTTATCAATAACTCGCTTACCGATGCAACAACAGTTGAGCTTCCCGGTGCAGCAAAGCTTTATGAGCTTTCCGGCAACGGCAATATGAGAAATAAGGTAATGTACCTTAACGGCAAGCCTCTCACACTTCAAGAGAACAACGAGCTTCCTTGCCTTTGCGGTAAGGACGTGGAGGGAACAGTATCAATCGCTCCCGGTTCTTGCGCTTTTATAGTTATCTAAAACAATAAAAAATAAACCCGACGGAATTTCCGTCGGGTTTTTGATTTTAGGTTACTGTTTATTTCTTTCTTCAAGATCCTTGCAGATCTGCGCATACATTTTCTCGTCAATTTTGAATTTCTTGTTATAGAGAACAAATCCGATGAGTATGCAGATAAGAGGAAGGATCATCATAGAGAGCTTCATGATCCAGAGAGAGGAATCGGGAGTAGCGGCGATAAGCTCCTCGTCGATAATGGGATCACCTGTAAGTGAATTTGCAATGGCATTGATACCTGAAATTATAAGAGTAAAGGAAACGATACCCTTACTTACAGCACCGCCGAACTGATTGATAAAGGGCTGAACCGCAAAGCTTGCAGCCTCATTTCTCTTGCCGAGCTTCCACTCACCGTATTCAACGGCATCCGCAAGGAAGAGAAGCATAAGAAGCTGAATAAATGCCTGAGCAAAGAAAAGTCCAAGACCTGCAATAACGATAAGGGGCATCCACTCGAATGAGAGGAAGAAGATTACGTAAGAGATCGCTACGGCTATCATAGAACCGGTATAGAGCTGCTTACGGGTAAATTTCTTTCTGAAAAGGGGGAATATGGAGAGTGCGGTAAGCTGAGCAACAGCAAGCACCGCCGCGAATACCATATACATGCCCTCGTCCTTATATGCATACTTGAAATAGTATGTACCAAATCCCGTTGTAGTGCAGTAGCCGATCATAAAGAGTGCCATGGAAACTGCAGTAACGAGAAGCTGATCGTTTTTGAAAAGCGCGCGGAAGAGATCCTTGAGGGAGGTCCTTTCGGTCTTCTCAAGCTGGGAGCGATCCTCCTTAACACCGATCAATGTGATGCTCTGGAAAATCCACATTATTGCCGCAACAATTATTGCAAAGAGAAAATAAGCGTCTCGCGCGGACTTGTCGGGGAAGAAGCCGGGAACGTTGAGGTAAATAAGAACCATGGCGAACATACCAACGTTTGCGCAAATTCTTGCAAAAGCGCCAACGCCCTCTCTGACCTGCTGATCCTTGGAAATCGCGGGCATAAGTGACCAATATGCGATATCGTTAAGAGAGAAGAAGATGCTGAAGAGAAGGTAAGTAATTGCGAGAAGGATGATGTGAGAAACCTCGTCCATTTCGAAATTATGGAACATAAGAACCGTCAGAATACCCGTTCCTATCATACCAATGAGGATCCAGGGCTTGAATTTACCCCATCTTGTTTTTGTGTTGTCAACTATCGCACCTACGAAGGGGTCGATGATCGCGTCAAAAATACCAAATAGGGTAAGCATAATACCGATCACAGCAAGACCGTCGTCAGAAAACTTAACAACGTCAGTGAGGTGAACCAAGAGATACATACTTACAAGTGAGTAAAGTGCATCTCTGCCCACGGTACCGAGTCCGAAGCATATTTTGTTTCTTGTTGTCTGATTCATAATTAAATCTCCTTTATTAAATACAGATTACTGCCAAAATCACCGAGCAATCTGATATTTTCGTTGTATCCGGTGCCCTCATATTGCATCTCAAGATTGATGCCAAAATTAAGAGCATCGCCGTAGCATGTGTAGATCTCATGTCCGTCGGTAAGAGAGTAGTTCTTGTCAACGGTTCTTATGATCAAGCCGTCGGATTTAAGTCTTACGGGCAATATGTGATTGATAAGAGGACCAAAGGTTTTTATTCTCAGATATTGCTTTACACCTTCAACGCTGTATTCCTTGTTTGGATCTGCGCAGGGAACAGAGAGTCTGTCGCGATACGGGAAAGCACTTGTTTTCTTCTGGAAAAGTCCTGCAATTATTTCTCCATCGCGCTTTACTTGCCAGGAAATCTGATTGGGGTTGTCCACGGGCACAAATTCAAACTTACCGTATTGGAAAGTTCGTCTGTGTGCCTTGTAGAATTCGACCTGCTCCTTGATCTGCTTCAGCTCATCGGCTGTGAGGTCAGCAAAGTCAAGCTCATAACCGAGAACGCCAAAGCAAGCGACGTTAAATCTCGTTGAGAGGGGAGTTGCCCTGAGTGTTTGTGCATTGGGGGACATCGAAACGTGAGCGGAAACAGTTGATAGCGGATAGAAATTAAATATACCGCCCTGAATGTCAAGACGCTCAATGGGATCGGTGTCGTCGCTTGTCCAGATCTGAGGAGAATAGCAGAGCATACCTAGGTCAAATCTGTTGCCACCCGAGGAGCAGCTCTCGAAAAGGATCTCGGGATGGAGCTGATTGAATATTCTGTTAAGGACTTCATAAAGTCCAAGGATATATCTATGATAGAATTCACCTTGATTTTCAAGTGTTGCTGAATACATATCGCTGATATGCCTGTTGTAGTCCCATTTAACGTATTCGATATTCGCGCTTGAAAGAACCGAGTGTACGGAATCAACTATATAATCACGTACCTCTTTACGCGTCAGATCAAGCACCATCTGATTTCTGCCAAGAGAAGGCGTGCGAGAGGGAACTGCGATAGCCCAATCGGGATGCGCGCGGTAGAGATCGGAATCCTGATTTACACATTCGGGCTCAAACCAAAGTCCGAATTTCATTCCTCGCTTATTTATAGCATCAGCAAGGGATTTAAGACCGCCGGGTAGCTTTTTAGTGTTTACCACCCAGTCACCAAGACCTGCGCGGTCATTATTTCTCGCGCCGAACCAACCGTCGTCAAGCACGAGCATCTCAATGCCTAAATTCTTAGCTTTGTCTGCAAGCGCAACTATTTTCTGACGGTTAAAATTAAACATCATAGCTTCCCAGTTGTTGATAACAACGGGGCGCTCCTTGCCCTTGTGCATGCCTCTGACAATGTTGTTGTTAACAAAGGAGTGCATATTCTGAGCCATTTTATTGATACCCTTTGCGGAATATGTCATAACCGCCTGGGGAGTCTCAAAGCTTTCTCTTGGCGAGAGAACCCACTTGAAGCAATGGGGATTGATACCGCTCATTACTCTCGTTGTGCCTGCGGGAGAGCCTTCTATAGCGGAATAGTGGTTTCCGGAATAAATAAGATTAAATCCGTAAACGCTTCCGTGCTGCTCATCGGCTCTTTTACCAAGGAGCATAAATGCGGGATTGTGCCTGTTGGACGAAGCTCCTACAGTAGAAGAATTTACGTATATTCCCGAGCTGACGGGAGTGCGTGTCGCGTGAGCTTCTTTTATCCATGAACCGCTTAAGGTGACGATATCAAAATAAGTTGAGGGAAGGTCGAGAGAAAAGCTCATAAGCTTATTAATAGTAACGCTCTGAGAGCAGTTATTAACAAGAACGGCATTTCTAACGATGACGTCACACTCCTCGAATACCGTATAAGAGAGCTTGAGAAGAAGATTTACATATTTTCTGTCTGCAAGCGTAACTGTAAGGGTCTGTGCTTTGCCGTAAGCGGTGGGAAGGGAGGATGAGGAATATGCCTTGTCGCTGATCTCGTGTGAATGATAGATAAAATCGGTAACGTATGTACCGTCCGGCATTATAAGCTCGATCGGAGAATGTCTGAAATCGCCCTTTCCGTTTTCGCTGTATTCAAGCAAAACGTTGTCAAGGGAGTAGGACGCGCTCGTGTCGTAATCAACGCAGCTACCAAGCTGAATTGTGTTTTTCAGAGCGAGAGCATCATAAGATTGCTTTTTAACGTAAGAGCCGTAATGAATACTCTCAAGCTTGCCGCAATCAGCTATTTTAAAAATATAGCTTGTAGATCTTGTGTCGATCTTAAAAATTTTATTTTCAAATGTTATCATAAAAACCTCCCAAGGTTAGATATGGAGCTTTCGTGCAAGAGCCTCTCGGATATTTCTGCTTGTCGCTATTGCGATGATGGAGAGCCCAAGCAATACAAGGGGTATCATCGGTATGATCGACCAACCGTTAAAATCCACCTTAAATGTTATCATAAGGAATAGCTCTATAATATCCATAAAGAGTCCAAGGGCGATGAAGAATGCGCCTATAACGTACATATGTCCCTTTTTCAGATAGTATAAAAGGACGGCTGCCGCTGTGACTGTCAAACCAAGGTAAGTAACTATGGGAAAAGCCAAGGTTAAAAACCAATCTCCTCCGGTGGCAAAGTTTATGTAGTGCAGAAACAGTATCAGTACTAAGAAATCAATCGGAACGAATACTGCCGGAGTGGGTCGTTTAAACCAAAACGGAAGAATACAGATTATATAAACAAGTGAAACAGCGAATATTACGTAAGCGGACCAGGTTATTGATCTGTTGATGTAAAAATCACAGTAGAGAGTCACAAATATGGGTATCATAAAGATAGCGAGCAAAATAATATGAAGCGTGGTCTTGCTAAGCTCACGCTTTGGAACAAAGTCCTTAGGGTAGAGCGGATCCACTTCAGGACGTTCGATATCGGGGTGATATGCTTCCGTGCCGCATAGGGGACATCTCTTTTCCGTATCTGCAAGCTTAACGCCGCAATTAGCGCAATACATCAATTTTTACCTCCTGTCTTTGATTTGACTGTACAGTTACCTCAACTCCAAGCTTCTGAAGCTCACGGAAGAAGTAGGTCTCTATTCTTGATTCCTTAATATCGCGGGAAAAGGTCACGTTGAGTGTACCTTTATACGAATATGCACTGCAATTATAAGGAGCCTGTGCCTGCGAGCCCAGGATGAAATCAATTCGGTCAATATACTTTTTCATTTTCTCCGGAAGCTTTATCTCGCCAAGATTAGAAAAGCTAAGGCATGATTTCTTTTCTCCAACGGCATTGAAAACCAGCTTCATTACCATGTTTTTGATTATAAGAGGTGTTAGCCTCAGAGCTAATACTCTTTCATCGGCAACGTTGGTCTCGATCATCTTGGACATATTCTTTTTTGTAGCATACATACCGACCTTGTGGTGTACAATGCTTATAATTTCGTCAAGAGAATAGTCTCCAAGTCTCGGATCAAGCTCGGGGATGGTGTAAAGTGAAAAGTTTCTTAATGTTTTGCTATCAAATATGGGTCGCAGATTTATCGGAACAAGCACCTTAACGGGCTTGTATTTTTTTGGATTTTTAATAATATCAAACTGTAGATTGAGTATTGACTTCAATAAAACCGCAGTTAAAAATGTGTTCACGGTAACGTTTTTTTCTCTTGCCATTGATCGTATCAAATCGGATGACATTTGAAAATTCGTTATGTTTAAAAATCCGTTCTCCTCGGGCGTGCCGTCAATACGCCACGCGTCGGTGTCCTTTCGTGTTTCCTTTACGGGTGCCGAATTTTTGATAAATGAATCCTCAAGTTCATAGTCTTTAGGCTCTTCCTTGCGTGAGAGAACACCAAATTCGCAAGGAATTTCAATCTTATGCTTTAATTCAAGATATTCCGCAATAAGGGACTTGAAAAAGATCAAGCCACCGTTTCCGTCGGTAAGTGAATGAAAAATTTCAACTGCAATTCGTTTTCTGTAAACTATCACTCTGAAGGCGCAGGTTTTAAGCTCCTTTTTGCTCATGTGGGCAAGGGGATAGCTATATTCGGACATGATTGCGGGTGGCTCACTTACGGGGCGCAGATAATACCAGAACAAACCCTCTGAAAGCCTTGCGGCAATGCTTGGAAATCGCGGAACAGTATTTTTTATAGCTTCAGTAAGCACACGAAGATCAACGTCCTCATACAAGGTAGCTGAGAGTCTGAATAAATTGCTCCAGTTTCTGCTATGCGAGGCAGGGTAGATCTTGGCTGCGTTATCAAGCTTGAACCAATGCAGATTTTTGTCTATTTTCATTAGCTTTATCCTCGGTTAACACTTTCAGAAAGTCTGTAGAAAATGCTTAAAAACTCGTTTTCTATAATGGAAAAATCAACAAAATCGAAGGTTGGCTGGGATTTGAGAACAGGGACGTAATCAAAAATCTTTTCTTCAAAAATATTGGTGAATTCATAATAGAGAATAGCATCGTCAATCTCGAAGATCAGCTTCTTTTCGTCTTCCGTAAGACAGGGAATCCATTTCTCAAATATTTTGTTTTGAAGCACCTCTTCAATCTCAAGATATTTCTGCAAATGTCTTTTAACAGGACGCGTGATATCGGCAAGATAAGCCTCGCTACCGTCGTGAAGCAGGCAACCAAGGGCAACTCTTTCGGAATATCCGCGAGCGATCGCCTCTTTAGCGCAATTGACCGAGTGTATTCCAACTGAATAAAAATGTCTAAAATGTCCGTTAGCTCGGCAAAGGAGCGAGAGTGCGTGAGCGATATCCTCAATGTCTATATCCTCGATTTTTGGATCAAGAGGATAAAACTCGTGTTTTTTATAAGTTAAAATATATCCCATAATTTTCTCCTTTGCATAAATATACATCGTAATTATACCATATAGTTTTCATTTTGTAAATAAATAATATTAATAATTTGTTGTATTTTGCTATTGTTTACAGCGGTAATTTGTGTTATAATGTATTTGAATAAAACTATACGGAGGATTTTATGAAAAATACAGATAGATTTTTGCGCTACGTTTCATACCCTACAATGAGCGATGAAACAAGCGAAACAGTTCCAAGCACAGAAAAGCAGCTCGTACTCAGCCGCGCTATTGCAGAGGAGCTTATAGAGATCGGACTTGAGGATGTTGAGCTTGACGATAAGGGATATCTTTACGCTACTCTCCCCGCAAACGTTGAAAATTCAACAGTAACACTCGGACTTGTGGCGCACGTTGACACAAGCGATGCTTGCGCTGATCATCCAATAAAGACCAAGATCGTTAAGTATAACGGCGAAAATATTTGCTTGAATGAGGAAAAGGGAATTTACCTTACACGAGAGGAATATCCCTCGCTTGATAAGTACGTTGGGGATGATCTCATCGTTACCGACGGTACAACTCTTCTCGGCGCTGATGATAAGGCGGGAGTTGCCGCAATAGTTTCCGCCGTTGAAAACGTTAAAAATAGCGGTCTACCTCACGGAAGGATCAGAATTTGCTTTACTCCGGACGAGGAGATCGGACGCGGCGCAGATCATTTTGACGTCGAAAAATTTGGCGCGGATTACGGTTATACCGTTGACGGCGGCGCGCTTGGTGAGATCGAATATGAGAATTTCAATGCTGCTTCAGCAGTCGTAAAATTCAACGGCGTTTCCATTCATCCGGGCTCTGCTAAGGATAAGATGAAGAATGCATCTCTAATGGCTATGGATTTCAACGCGCTTTTGCCCGCGGATGAGATTCCCGCTAAGACCGAAGGATACGAGGGCTTTTTCCACCTTATCGAAATGAGCGGTGAATGTGAGAGCGCGACTCTCGTTTACATTATCCGTGACCACGATATGGAGAAATTCAACGAGAAAAAAGCACTCCTTCTTGAGTGCGCTGAAAAAATAAATGCTAAATACGGTGAAGGATGCTGTGTAGCAACCGTCAAGGATTCTTATTTCAATATGAAAGAGATAATTGACAACCATATGTATACGATCGACCGTGCGGTAGAGGCTATGGAGCAGGTGGGTGTTAAGCCCATTATCATGCCCATTCGCGGCGGTACTGACGGCGCGCGCCTTTCCTTTATGGGGTTGCCCTGTCCCAATATCTGCACGGGCGGAGAAAATTTCCACTCCCGCTTTGAATATCTTTCAGTGCAGTCGCTTAATAAAGTGGTTGAGATAGTTGAAAGACTTATAATTAATGCAACGTATGCGGAAAGGAACTGAAAATGGCTAAATTATATTTCAAATACGGAGCTATGGGCTCATCAAAGACCGCAAACGCACTCATCACTAAATTCAATTATGAAGAAAGAGGAATGAGGGTCTGGCTTATTAAACCATCCATTGATAATCGCGACGGAGCCGATATTATCCGTTCAAGAATTGGACTTGAGCAAAAAGCACAGATAATCACTCCCGAAATGGATATTTTTGAGGAATTCAAGAGTCACGTCAGCACACACGCAATTATTGCCGACGAATGTCAGTTTTTTACACGCAAGCAGATAGATCAGCTTCGCGCGATCGTTGACGAGCTTGAGATCCCCGTGCTTTGCTTTGGACTTCGTACCGACTTCTTGACTCACACGTTTGAGGGCAGCCACCGTCTTTTTGAGGTCGCAGACTCAATTTCCGAGATCAAAACGATCTGTACCTGCGGTAAGAAAGCAGTAGTAAATGCAAGAATTGACGGTAACGGTAAGGTCGTTACCGAGGGCGGACAGATACTCCTCGGCGGTAACGACTCCTACGTTGCTATGTGCCACGCCTGCTGGAAAAAGGCGACTAAAGAATAATAAAAATGCTCTGCATAAGCAGAGCATTTTTTTGTTAAATATCAATCTCAATCGAAACGGGGCAGTGGTCGCTGCCCATGATCTCGGTGTGAATCTTTGCTTCCTTGACCTTGTCTAAAATGCGGTTTGAAACCACAAAATAGTCAATTCTCCAACCAACGTTCTTCTGCCTTGCTTGGAACATATAGCTCCACCATGAATATTCGACCTTGTCGGGATAAAGCGAGCGGAAGGTGTCGGAAAAACCGCTTGCCAAAAGCTCTGTGAATTTTCCTCTCTCCTCGTCGGTAAATCCGGCAGAGAAGTGATTTGTCTTTGGATTCTTAAGGTCGATCTCCTCGTGCGCCACGTTCAGGTCTCCGCAATATATCACGGGCTTTACCTTGTCAAGCTCCATCATATAATTCCTCAGCGCATCCTCCCACTCCATTCTATAATCAAGACGCGTCAGCTCTCTCTGCGAATTGGGGGTATATACGTTTAAGAGGTAGAAATTCTCATATTCAAGTGTGATAGCGCGTCCCTCGTGATCGTGCTGATCGATGCCAAGACCGTACCTTACCGAGAGGGGCTCTTTCTTTGCAAAAATAGCCGTGCCGCTGTAACCCTTTTTCTCCGCGCTGTACCAAAACTGATGATGATCGGGAGTTTCAAACTCTGCTTGACCCGGTTGCATTTTTGACTCCTGAATGGAAAAGAAATCCGCATCCTCCGCTTTGAAAAAATCACCAAATCCTTTATTTAAACAGGCTCTGAAGCCGTTAACGTTCCAAGAAATAAACTTCATAAAAAACTCCTTATAAAATATATTTCTATTTTATCACAAAAATATAAATTTTTCAACTAAAATCTCTTTTCAATGAGCAAAAAATATGATATAATTAGGAAAATAATCAAATTTTGGAGAAGATATGAAGCACCTTAGTAAAATTCTCATCCTGCTCGTTATATTCAGTATGCTAGTGTCCTGTGAGCTTCTTCCTTTCTTGCCGCAATTTGGCACTTCAAGTACACAAAGCACACAGGCAACAACTACAACCGCGCCCAAAAAGGATCTTATTGAATATGACCCCGATGCAGATGAAGGTCCCTCGAGCGACCCGTACGTTGGAGTTACAAAAGCGGAGTTTTATGAAAATTATGAGCCCGCGACAAGCTATATGGATGCTTATTACAGAACGCTTCATAATTTTATGTCAGGATCTATAGAAGTTCCCGATGCAGCGCCCGTAACACCCGATTCTCAGCCTATGGAGAACGGTAAATACGTTCGCAATACCGCAATGCTGTATTCAACCGATGGCAATACCTATTATATTATTGACGAAAACGGAAATATTGTAAACAGAATATTCAAGGGTGGTGCCTACATAACCCTTGAGGAGGTAGCGGCATATGTGTTTGCCTTCGGCGAAATTCCCGCTAACTACTCCTCGTCCAAAAGTACAAGACCGAGCAGTAGCCCTTGGGGAGAGTATTTAAGGCTTAATCATTCAAAATTCAGCGGCAGCACCTCAAAATATCCATACGAGCCGGAGCTTCCCGACATTTCCGGATGCGGAGGCGACCTCCAGTATTATGAAATGGATATTGGCACGACGGGTACGGATACCGGAGGAGGATATGCGGTAAGAATATACAACAACGGCACTTCAATAACAAGAGGAGCAGCTCGCATAGTCTATGCAAGATATGATAAAAACGGCGACCTCATTATTGATGAAAGCGAAAAATATCTCTTCTATACCTATAATCACTACAATGATTTCCAGGAATACCTCAACTATGAAGGCGGATGGGGAGAAATGTTCGGAAATATCACCGGTGGCGGTAAAATGTCAAGCAAATATGATTATAATCCCACACCCTATGTTGCGGTGGTAAGACGTGACCTTCGTAACGGTGGAACGGATACGCTTAAGGATGAATTTATCATTGAGCTTGCATACGTATATTTTAACACTAAATTTTACGCAAGTGATCTCGCTTGCGCATAAGGAGGAAATATGAATTTACAGGAAGCATTAAATAGCTTTAACGATTGGCAGAATAAGCTCAGCGCATACAATCACGCAATGTCCGTTATATATTATGACGCTGCAACCGTAGCTCCCAAAAAGACCGCTGCGAACCGCGCTCACGCACTTGGTATCCTCAGCGAGGAAACGTATAAGCTCAGCACAGGCGATGAGATAGTTTCAGTTCTTGAGTTTCTTGACTCACACAAAGAGGAGCTTAACGAAAAAGAGCAGAGAATGGTGTACCTTGCATATAAGGGTATGAAAGAAATGAAGAAGATCCCGATCGAGGACTTTATTGCATATCAGGAGCTTCTTGTCAAGGCTGATGATGTTTGGCATAAAGCCAAGGAGGATAGCGATTTTGAGCTTTTCCGTCCCGTGCTTGAAGAGATCTTCGAATACAATAAGAAGTTTGCCAAATACTGCGCTCCCGAAAAGCATCCCTATGATTACTGCCTTGATCAGTACGAAAAGGGCTTGAACATGGAAAAGTGCGACGAGTTTTTTGCAACTCTCAAGGCAAGAATAGTCCCTCTGATTAAGAAAATAGGAGAAGCCGAGCAGGTTGACGATTCCTGCATACACGGTGACTTTGACGAGCTTTCACAAGAAAAATTCTCGCTTGAGCTTATGAAGATAATGGGCATCGATCTTGGTGTTTGCGGACTTGGCACTACCGAGCATCCTTTTACAACGAGCATAGGCTCGCATCACGACGTCAGAATAACCACCCATTATCAGAGAGATAATTTCGCATCCTCAATGTTCAGCGTTATTCACGAGGGCGGACACGCTCTTTACGATATGCATTCTGATGATGAATTCGCATATACAAACCTCGACGGTGGTGTTTCCATGGGTATCCACGAAAGTCAGAGCCGTTTTTACGAGAATCTTCTCGGCAGAAGCGAGGCTTTCGTAAATTACGTGTTCCCAAAGGTGTGCGAATGCTTCCCGAATCAGATGAAGGGCTATACCGCGCACGACCTTTATAAGGCAATTAATCTTGTAACGCCGTCACTTATCCGCACCGAGGCAGACGAGGTCACGTATTGCTTGCACGTAATGGTTCGCTATGAGCTTGAAAAGAGAGTGATGAGCGGAGAGCTTGAGGTAAAGAATCTTGCTAATGAGTGGAACAAGCTTTACAAGGAATACCTTGGCGTTGATGTACCCAATGACAGAGAGGGCGTACTTCAGGATAGCCATTGGTCCGGCGGAAGCGTTGGTTATTTCCCATCCTATGCATTGGGCTCAGCCTACGGAGCGCACCTTCTTCACAAGATGCGCGAGAGTGTTGATATAGAAAAATGCCTTGCTGAAGGCAATTTTGAGCCCATCAACGAGTGGAACAGAGAGCATATCTGGAAATACGGATGCCTCAAAAATCCCGATGAGCTTCTTCGTGAAGCCCTTGGTGAAGAGTTTGATCCCACGTATTTTACAAACTATCTCGAAGAAAAATATTCAAAGATATACAATATCTAAAATAAAAATCCCACCTCAAGCGAGGTGGGATAAATTTTTATAAAATTTCAAACTGATCGTCGTCCTTATTAGCCTTTGCAATAAGGAAATCGATAGCGGGCTGGCGAAGAAGCTCCTGCTCGGCTTTGATCTTTTCGTTGAGAGCTATATTGTCAATTATCTGTTTAAGATATTTAGTCATATGGCTCTTGGCAGTATAATCAGCGGGCGCATAGAAGGTAAGACGTCCGTCGTTAAGAAGCTTATAAACTTTTTCGCGGTTGTCCTTGATGGGATCAAATACACCAATGCTGTATCCGCCGCGCTCTTTAACGAGGTTCATACAGGGAATATCCGTTGCGGAGTCACCGATATAAACGAAATTCTCAAAGGGGATGCGTCTCTCACCCTGAGGAATACTGTCGTTTACTCTCTCATCGTGCTCGTCAAGGAATCCCTTGGAGATACGGAAAAGATATTGTGTCTTGTTGGTATAGTTAACAGCCTGCGCGGGCCATACTGCAACGCCGTCCGCATTGTAAAGATATGAAGAAGCATAGATCTTCTTAAATTCGTCCGCGATCGCGCTGCCCTCAATGATCTCACGAAGACCGGAGGAGATAACGTAATGCTCAACTTCAATGCCCTTGGACTCTGCATACTGATTAATGCGTGAGAACCAGGTTTTAACACCCTCGTAAAGCTTGACCTCAGCACCGCTTTCTCTGAAATAATCGCGCTTGAGAGATTTTCCTTTGAAATTGGAATACTTGATAAGCTCGTACATCCAGGCAAGATTCATTTCCATGCGGTTGTCCTTAGCAAGCATATCGGATTCGTGCCAGAATTCACCAACGTTTACTCCGAAAGAGGGAATAAGAGTAAATGCCTGCATATCGTCAGGGGAAAGAGTTTTATCAAAATCATAACAAATAGCCATAATAGGCTTTCTTTTAGAATTACTCAAGAAAGTAACCTCCTAATAGTATTTATAATTTTACAGCATAATTATAACCTATAAATTTCCATTTTTCAAGTACTTATTGTAAAAAAATCCATATTTTATATGTTTTTCTTGTAAAAAACATTTGCAAAAATATTGATTTTATAGTATAATGATATGATAAAGCATTGAAAGGATTTTTGAAATGTATAATAAGATAAAAGAATTGATTGAAAAATACGATAGAATAATTATCCATAGGCACTCAAACCCGGACGGTGACGCTATCGGTTCTCAGGTTGGCTTAAAGCATATAATCAAAACCAACTATCCCGAAAAAGAGGTCTATGCGGTTGGTGACGCATCCAAGCGCTACGGCTTTATTGAGGATTGCGCTACCGATTCCATCCCCGACGAATACTATAACGGAGCTCTTGCGTTCGTTCTTGATACAAGCGCGATCAGTCTTATTTCAGATGAAAGATATAAAACGGCAGACGCTATTGTTAAAATGGACCATCATATATTTACGGAGAAATATGCGGATCTTGAGCTTATAGATACATCATTTGAATCCTGCTGCGGGTTGATCGGTATGTTTGCCATGGAAGCCGGGCTCAAATTAAATCCCACCGCCGCAAAGGCTCTTTATACGGGTATGATTACCGATTCAGGACGCTTCCGTTACGATTCAACGAGCGCTCAGACCTTCCGCGTTGCATCCTTCCTTATGGAGCAGAAGTTCAATACAAATGATATCTATTCAAACCTTTACGCGGACGAGCTTCATTTCGTTCAGTTAAGAGCTAAATTCGTTCTTAAAATCACACTTACCGATGCTCCTGTATCTTATATATATACAACTCTTGATGAAGCAAATAGCTACGGTGCTGACACCTTTACTATTTCTCGCGGTATGGTAAATACGATGGGAGATATAAAGGGAATAGATATCTGGGTAAACTTTACCGAAACAGAGAACGGTGTACTTTGCGAGCTCCGTTCAAATAAATATAATATCAACCCCGTGGCAGTTAAATACGGTGGTGGCGGTCATCAGAAGGCAAGTGGCGCTACTGTTAAGGACAGAGCAGAGGCTATGGCTATGCTTGAGGATCTCATCGCGCTTACAAAATAAGAAAGGAATTAAACAATGACAAATTTTGAAGCAAAAAAGCAAATACTTGATAAAATAAAAGAATACAACAAAATCATTATCTTCCGTCATTTCAGGCCCGACGGCGATGCAGTTGGCTCCACTCTCGGACTTCGTGAGATATTGCGCTTGACGTATCCCGAAAAGGATATCCGCGTAATTAACTCTGATTATGCGAGCTACGTGAAGTTCCTTGGAAACGAGGACGAGGCTGTGGAGGACGAATTTTATGCAGATGCCCTCGGTCTTGTACTTGATACAGGAACAGAGGATAGAATTTCTAATAAGAAATACTCGCTCTGCCGTGAGCTTGTAAAGATCGACCATCATATCGTCGATAAGCACTACGGAGATTATCATTGGGTAATCGAGGAAAAATCCTCAACCTGTGAAATGATCGCTGAGTTTTACGATACCTTCAAGGACGAGCTTAAGATAAGCAAGCAGGCTGCAACCTATATCTACTGCGGTATGGTAACGGATAGCGGACGCTTCCGCTTCCGCGACGTTTCCGGTGACACACTCAGATTGGCGGGACTTATGCTTGACCAGGGTGTTGATACCGACGTTTTGTATGCAAATCTTTACCTTAAGGAATTCCACGAATTCAAATTTGAGTCCTATGCTCACGAGAAGATGGAGATCACAGAAAACGGACTTGTTTATCTTTATGTGGATAATGATATGCAGGAAAAATTCGCTCTCACTAACGAGCAGGCAAGCGCGTCGGTTAGCTTTATGGACTCCATTCGCGGATCCATCATTTGGATCGCGTTTATAGATAACCCCGACGGAACTATCCGCGTGCGTATCCGTTCGCGCTTCGTCCCTGTAAATCCTCTTGCCGAGAAATACCGCGGCGGCGGACACGAATGTGCTTGCGGCGCAACTCTTCATTCCAAAGAGGAAATGGCGCAGTTTATAGCTGACGCAGATGCTCTTATCAAGGATTATAAGGAGAATAACGAGGGCTGGTTATGAGATTTCTTATAGTAAACGACGACGGAATAAATGCCGAGGGAATAAAGCTTCTCGCACAATGGGCACAGCAGTACGGTGAGGTTTTAGTGGTTGCCCCCAAGCACGAGCAGAGCGGTAAGAGCCATGCCATTGATTTTATGAATCCTATTGAGATCAAGCGTGTTGCATTCCTTGAGGGCGTAGAGGCTTGGAGTATGGCATCAACTCCCGCGGACTGTGTGCGCTTTGGCATTTTCGGACTTCAAAATAAATATGATATAGTCCTTTCCGGTATAAACCGTGGCATAAATATGAGCGGGGATATCATATATTCAGGGACGATGGGCGCAATATTCGAGGCAGGAAATCAGCACCATAGGGGAATTGCCTTTTCAACCACTCCCGAGAATTTAGAGGGAGCTACAAAATATCTTGATGTGGCGTTTAACTATATTATGGAGAACAATCTTTTTGAATATTCTGACCTCTATAACGTAAACATTCCCGAGAAAGTAAAGGGAATTAAGATAACCAAGCAGGGCGACGGATATTTTTCTGATGCTTTTCATAAGATCGATGAGAACACATATACTCAGCACGGAGAGATGATCGCGGACACCAATCCGGAGGATCACGACCGTGATTCCATTGCCTTTGCCGACGGGTTTATCTCGGTAACCCCAATGACAAAGGAGCGCACGGACCTCGTGGCATTCGACCGATTAAAGCAAAGTTTGATTAATTAAAAGAGAACAGCAGGAATTATCCTGCTGTTTTTTGTTTTTATAAAAATCCCCTCGCCGAGAGGCGAGGGGAAAACTAATTATTAATTAGTTGTAAACCTCAATAGAGTTTACACGGATCTGAGCAACGAGCTTTGCAACTGTAAAACTATTTACTGCAGAAGCAAACTCAACTGTTACAGTGTAACCGTCAACAGTTACTGTAACACCATCAGCAGCTGCGATGGAGTCTGTAAGACCGGATGCGGGCTTACCGGAGTTGAGGTTGAATACGATCTTTGTCATACCTGTGTATTCAATAACGAGATTTGTATTCGCATAGAAACGAGCAGGTGCAGTATAGTCCTTAACATCCTGTGTGGATTCGTGCTTGTTGTTAGAAACCTTCAAGCCGTTGGACTCCCAAACCTGAGCATTAGCAGACATAGCTGTACGATTAGCTACGTTAGAGAAGTCGATGGAAGCAGCAACGTTTCCTTCGGGCTTAACAGGATCAACGTGACCTGTAACAACAGCAGTTGCACCCTGGCCGATCTGTCTGCTCTCGTAGAAAGTAGCCATCTTACCTGTAACTGTGATGATATCACCAACTGTTACCTGTGTACCAAGTCTGAAGATGTAAAGTGTGTTACCATCTTCGTCGATGATAGTAACGGACATGTTGTTGTACTGAGTGTTCCACTCGTCAGCCTCGATTACTCTACCGCTAACAACAACCTCTGTGCCGTCTGCTGCCTTGAGAGCCTCAGGAATTGTTACTTCCTTAGAGCCTGTCTCGCCGCCTTCGCCGCCTTCAGGAGGTGTAACCTCGCCACCCTCTACAGGGTAGAGAACACCGTAGAAGCCGTTGTAGGAAACTGCGCAGGGACCCATTGTTGTATAGGTGTTGTCATTTCTTGTAGCGAACCAGTAATCTTTTCCGTCAACAGCAGAGATAAGTGTCATCTTTTCAGCATCAAGTCTGTAAACTGTGGAAGCAGCTGCCTCGTAAGCACCGTTTACGTGTGTACCGCTAACTACCATGTTGATGTATGTCTTAACTTCACCAACGTAGCAGTAGAAGTAGTAGCCGCCGTCTGTCTCTTCAAGATATACGTGAAGAGCCTTAGAAGCGTCTGTTGTTGTATCCATGAAGTAGCCGTTCATACCACCTACAAGGTAGTAGATAGTATTGTTAACGTTACCCTGAGTCATACCGAAGATGTAGGAAACTTCCTTGTCCTCAACAGGAGGATTATCTTCGCCGCCCTGGTTGCCACCTTCAGCAACTGTATGAGCTACGAGAGTAGCATTCTTACCCTGAGGAGCATCCTTGTAAGCACCAAGAACTGTAAGAACTGTAATTGTATCGCCAACAGCGGGAGCCTTTGTCATAGCGTCGTATCTGTTGCCGAGCTGGTCATAGAGACCGTAGAGGTAGAGCTTGTTGCCCTGAGCATCCTCGATGTAGAGGTTACCGTACTGAGTATTAGCTACCTCTGTAACTGTACCTGTTACAAGGTATTTATCAGCTGTGTAATTGGGATTAGCAGTACCTGTAGCATTAGCAGTAGGAATATCTGTGGGAGTTGTCCAAGATACGATCCAAGCGTTCTTTGTCTGAGCAGTACCGTTGTACTGACCAAGAACACCGAGAAGAACTACATAGTCGCCTGCAACGGGCTTAGATTCCATAGCATCATATCTTACGGAACCGTCAGCGGAGTATGTACCGTAAACTGTGAGAACGTTGCCGAGCTCATCCTTAATGTACATATTACCGTATGTATCGTTGTAAACCTCAGTTACAATACCTGCGATGAGGTATTTACCTTCAGTGTATGTGTTGTGTTCAAATGTTCCGCCAATTGCAGCAGCTTCGCCTGCTGTAAGAGCCTTCTTGTTAAGAGTAACTTCAATTTCAACTGTCTCAGTTGCTTCTCCGCAAGTGAGAGTAGCTGTAAGCTTAACAACAGTCTTTGTGTCGGGAACTGTTACTGTAGCAGTGCCATCCTCAGCAATAACGATGTACTCGCTGTCGGATGTCCAAGCGATAGTAACGTCGTCATAGTTTACACCAACAAGAGGAAGTGTCATTGTTCCGTCTGCTGTAAAGCTGTTTGTAACCTTAAGTGTTTCCTTTTCGGAAGCAACCTTTTCAGCATCGGTCTTGATAACCTCAACGTAGTTGGTGAAAGGTGTAACACTCATAGGAATGAGATAAGGCGCGCCGCTGTAAAGGATGAGAATACCTGTAACGTCAGCCTTGTAGCCGAAGTGTGCAGCGTGATCAGCATCGATTGTAGCTTTGTCTGCCGCTGTGAGCATACCGGCAGGGAAGTCAGTTACATAAGTTCTAACGTAACCCTTTTCCTCACCGATAGAGAAATAAAGATACTGAGAAGTTTCTGCTACAAGGTCCTGAGTACCAATCTCTACACCCTTGATTGTAACGGGAAGAGCAACGTAAGCACCAAGATCTGCACCTGCTGCAAACTTGTCAGTTATATCAACAGGCTCAACGCTCTGGATGGAATCATCAAGAATAACGAGCTGACCGCCGGTGATTTCCTGCATACCGGAATAAGGAGACATCTTACCGCTAACAGTAACTGTCATACCAACCTTAACACCAAGATCAGCAGGGTCTGCAGCAAGCTTATAGCAGTAGTAACCGCCTACTACGTCTGTGTCTGCAAGGAATACGTGATTGTACTTATTACCAAGTGAAACGGAGTTGATAGCAACAACGATACCCTTGATCATAAGCTCCTGATCCTTAACAGCTGCCATGTAATCCTCGTGAGAATCACAGTCGAGCTTAGGAATAACGAGAGTGAAATCAACAACAGCAGTTGTGTTGTCGGGAGCTGTGATTGTAGCTGTAAGAACGTAGTTAACGTCCTCAGAGCCCATCTTAACCTTTACTGTGGAGGTTGTCTCAGCAGAGAAGATGTCGCCTTCCTTAGTAGGAACGTAATCAACGATCTCAATGGAGTCAACGTTTGTGGACCAAGTAACTGTGTACTTACCGTCAGCGCAAGTAAGAACCTTAGTTACGTTAAAGTTAGCGATTGTGGAGGGAACGGGTGTTTCCTTTGTGGGAAGAAGATTGGGATAAAGCTCTCTGAGAGTGCTCTTAGCGTTATCCAAATCATAGGAAACGGAAGGTGTACCGATACCGAGAGAAGCGAGAATATCCTGAAGCTGAGCAGGAACGTCGCACGCGGTAAGTACACTGAGAGAAAGAATCAAAATGAGTACGAGACTTAAAATTCTTTTCATAGTAGCTCCTTATAAAATTTAAAAATGTTTTATTTTACAACAACGTCATTAAGTGTCAGAAGCTGTATCTGATACTGTCCGTTGTAGTAACCAACAAGACCCTTTACGTCAATTGTCTTGCCCTGGAAGTATTCTGCAGTAACGATTGTTCCGTCAGCATACTTGAGAACCTCAGTTCTAACATAAACTGTTTTTCCGTTAGCTACGCAAGTAAGAGTCATAGCGCCCTTGCTGGTTTCGCTGTTTACGGTTGTTCTTACGTCAGTAACCTTAAGGTCGTGCATTTCGATTGCCGTATCGAGTGCGAGATCTGCATAAGAGAACGTCTTAAGTGTCTCTTCTCCCTCTTCATTGGTAACGAGAACCTCGCGTTTACCGTTGCAGAACTCTTCGGGGGAGGTAAGTGCATAAACTATTTCGTGACCGGGCTCGATGATAGCGATGTTTTCTTCGGGCTTGGGTGAGAACTCATTGTACTTAAGGTCGGAGATCTGATAAGTTCCGCCGCCTTCCCAATAAGATACCTTACCAACGATTCTCATAAGGTTACCGGGGGTAATCTGATCCATACCGCCGAACTGGTAACCGTAGTATGCACTAATACCGTGGTACATACCTGTTTCCTCGTTGAAAGCCTGAAGGTAGATGCTACCACCAAAATCACGGGTGATAACCGCCTCAAATGTAACGGTCTTGCCGTCATACTTTTCGGGGTTTGTAGCAAGGTCAAGAAGGGTAACGGGAATGGGCATACCGTCATAGAAATCGGGATCGCGCTCAGTGCTGAAAACGTGGAGCTTGTGAGCTCTAGCCTGCATATAAGCGTCGAAGCAGAATGTACCGTAAACGTTATCCGTACCCTTGGGTTTTGCAAGACCCTGCTGAAGAAGCTCGAGGTTGAGCAATCTGTAATCCGTCATTTCTGCCGTCTTATACCATACCCAAACCAAGTGTCTTCCGTTAGAGTCAGTATTCCAAACGTGAGTATCGCTCTCAACGATGATGGAAGTTGCGTTTAAAAGTCTTTCCTTGGTGAAGGTAGAAGCTTTTTTGCCCCATTTCTCGATAGCGCCCGTAGATTCGGGTGTATCTACACCAAGATATCTTGCTTTAAGAATGTAGGAACCGTCAATGGGTGATTGAAGGTCAAAGTGAGTCGTGTCTCCGTCAACGTGCAAATGGAGTGTAACCTCCTGTCTTGCTCTTGTAGAAGTAAAGTCAAGCTTTACCTGGGACGCATAATCCACAAACTCAGAGGGCTGACCGCCCCCTGTAGTTGTGGAAGTCCAAGGAAATTCACAAGATACAAAACAAGAAGTAAAAACACAGAGAAGAAGAACGACGCTGATAATTTTTAAACTTGTTTTCATAAAATAATAGTAGAAACTAAATTAGTGTTAACTTTAAATTTCAAATTAAAGCTGGTTTTCGCACTCGTTGATAGCGTCCTTGAATACCTTGTCGATCAACTCGTCAATGCTCTTGCCGGACTCAACGTAGGACTTGTAACCGGACATAGCAGCCTGCATAAGGTAACCAACCTGGTCACGAGCTGTGGAAGAACCGTTGAAAGCAGGAGATGTGTAGTAGTAATCAGCCTGCTCCAAGCAAACCTTCATAGAAAGATAAGCGATGTTGTTGCCACCGTCAGCCTTTTCAAGCTTTTCAGCGAACTTGGGAACTTCGGTAACGGACTTAAGAACGGGAACGTAACCGGAAGCATCAGCGAAAGCAGCCTGAAGCTGAACGTTAGTTGTGAGGAACTTCATAAGAAGCCATGCAGCGATGTTTTCCTGAGAATCGCCACCGTCAAGCAAGCAGAGAGAAGGACCCTGAGAGATAACCTTGGGGTTGTTAGCTGCGTCAACCTGAGGAATGGGAGCGATGCCTACTTCGAAGGGATATGCGCCATCAACTGCAGCGGGTCTCTGGTGAGTAGCACCTGCAGAGGAACCGATGGACATGAAGGATTTCTGCTCAACAAAGAGACCGGAAGTATAGTTAGTACCGTTAAGCTCTTTTGTTGTTACAAGACCGTCGTAGTGCCATTCAGAGAACATCTTAACGAAGGATCTGTTTGTTTCGTTATCAAAGAGGTAGTGGTCACCGGATGCGGAAGTGTAGTTAGAACCGTACTGCTCGCACATTGTGATGAACCAGTTAGCCTCGGAGTCGTATCCGAGAGGAGTGGAATCGGGAACGAGAGCCTTGATCTGTCTGCAAACTGCTTCCATCTCTTCCCAAGTTGTGGGAACAGAAAGACCGTTTTTATCAAAGAATGTCTTGTTGTAGTAAAGAACCTCAGTTGACTTTGAGAAGGGGAGAGTGTACATCCAGCCGTCGCCGAACTGCTTACCTTCATTGTAGAAACCTTCGATGAAGTCAGCCTTCTGCTCAGCTGTAAGACCGTAGATCTCGTGGTCGATGAACTGGTCAAGAGTGATTACTCTACCGGAACGGTTGTACATAGCAACGTGGTCGGGGTAGCAGTAAGCGATGTTGGGCTGCTCATTAACCTGAAGCTCTGTCTTAATTGTGTCACGAACCTCGTCGTAACCACCGGGCTGTGTATGCTCAACAGTGATGTTGGGATACATTTCCATAAACTGAGCAAGGAAGGGGTCGATAGTCTCGATGAGATTCTTACCCATTGTGCTGTAGAACTTGATAGTTACGGGTGTTTCTGTATCAAATGTTGTTTCGCCGATCTGCCAACCGGGAGCAATGGGGGGTTTGGGACATGCAACGAGCATGAGCATGCTTGCTACCATAGCAAGAGCAAGCACGAGAGAGAGAACTTTTTTCATTGGTTTTGTCCGTCCTTTCATAATTGAATGAAAAAATATTTATTATTGCCTTGTGGCTAATAACCTAATAATTATTATCCCTTGATACCGCTTCTGGATACGCCCTTCATGATGTACTTTCTGAAGAAGAGGAATACAATGAAGAGAGGAATGGATACCATAGTAACAGCAGCCATCTGTACGGGGTAGTCGATCATATCGATCGCATCGGGTACTGAGTAGTCACCGTTTCTGATACCGTTAGTAACAAGAAGGAAATCAGGATCCTTGATAACGAGGTTGGGCCATACGTATGTGTTCCATGCACCCATCATCTTAAGGATGGTGATAGAAACAAGGGTGGGGAATGAGAGAGGAATCATAACCTTCCAAAGATACTTAAGATCGCTAACACCGTCAACCTTAGCGGCAAGGTAAAGCTCATTGGGTATCTGCAAGAAGTTCTGCTTTAACAAGTAAATATAGAAAGTACTTACAAGGAAGGGTACGATAAGGATGGTAAATCCCCAAGTGTCTGTATTATTCCAGCCGAAGTAATAGGTTGTCTGGTAGTTTGTGATGGTGAAAAGCTCACCGGGAATCATCATTGTTGCAAGAAGACCTGCAAAAAGTGCATCTCTTCCCTTGAACTCAAGTCTTGCGAAAGCAAAGGCAGAGAGAACCGTGATAACAAGTGAAAGAATTGTAGAAACAATACCAACGTAAACGGTATTGAGGAACACTCTTTCAAGGTTAGCGGCTTCAAGGGCTCTTACGTAGTTACCGAAATGAATTACCTCGGGCCAAAGCGTGGGAACGGAACGGTTGTACTCGTAAATATCCTTAACAGAGGAGATAAGCATCCAATAGAAGGGGAAAAGTACGATTACAGCCATAAATGCAAGGAACGCATAAACTGCGACATAACCAAGAACCTTCATCACCTTAGCGGTTTTGTTGACCTGGTTCATATCCTTTTCCTTCATAACGTGAAGGGAGGTATTATTGGGGGTAACGTTTTTAATATTTTCTGCCATATCTGTTACCTCCATTAATAATATGTTGTCTTTTTACTGATGGCAAGGTTTATCATAGTGATGATAAAGATAATACCAAACAGTATAAGAGCAGCAGCGGATGCGATACCGGTATTACCGGATTCAATAGCATCGTAAATAAGACCAACCATAGTGTTCAAGGAACCGGGAGCGCCTGTGGGACCCATATCGTCACCGAATACGCCGACGATACTTGAATATTCCTTGAATCCGCCGATGAAGCCCGTGATAACAACATATGTGATCATGGGAGAAAGAAGCGGAACTGTGATTCTTGTGAACGTACGAACCTTACCCGTGCCGTCAACCTTGGCAGCATCGTAATACTGCTTGTTAACGCTCTGCAAAGCTCCGAGAAGAACGAGGATCTTAAAGGGAAGTGCGTTCCAGATAATGTAGATTATCATAACAGCCATATTTGCTTCATACGTTGAACCCGCGTTGATCCAGTTGATGGGTTCAAGTCCGATCGACTGGAGAGCAGTATTGATAATACCGTATGTGTCGATGATGGGGTTAGCTGCGGATGTGTTACCAACGATATTGAACATTGCCGCAAATACCATACCGATAGCGATGGAGTTTGTAACGTAAGGAAGGAAATAGATTGTCTGCAAAAATCTGTTGAAAGCCTTAATAGAGTTAAGACATACAGAAATAATAAGAGCAAGGAGCGTGGAGAGAAGAACGGTGGGGACACAAAGGATAATGGTATTTGTAAGAGCAGTAATGAATCTGTTATAGTTCAAAACTCTTTCAAAGTTTCCAAATCCAATGGGGAAGCCCCATCTACCTACTCGGAGCGCATCCATTTCGTTGAAGCCCTCCTGAAAGGCCATGATCGAAGTGTTGATAATGGGCCAAACAGTAAAGATCGCCAACAAAATGAGAGCCGGAGCAAGGTATATCCACGCTTTCCATTGTTGTTTGCTATCTACCATAATTGTATCTCCTTAAAAATAAATTCTTTCCTCGGTATCCTTTTTGAAGATGAATACCTTGTGAGGCTTAAGAGAGTAGCTTATAGTACTTGCAGTTGTGTCAATGGTTGCGTCAGAGTTGATTATAGATCTAACAACGGGATTCTGAGAGTTAGCATGCTTTGAAACAACGCTTACGTCACGTCCCATAACCTCAACGTTAGAAAGGTCACAAACGAAGGAACCGTTGGGATCGAGGTTAAAGCCCTCGGGACGAATGCCTACGGTAACAGCCTGATCAGCAACACCGGGAACATCGAGAACAGCAGCGCCGCCGATAAGGAGCTTGCCACCCTTAACTTCACCGTCAAGAACGTTGATGGGAGGAGTACCAAGGAACTTGGCAACGAAAAGGTTAGCGGGGTTATCATAAACCTCCTGAGGCTTGCCTACCTGCTGAACAACACCGAGCTTCATAACTACGATGAAATCAGAAATGCTCATAGCTTCTTCCTGGTCGTGAGTTACGAAAATTGTTGTAATGCCGGTTTCCATCTGGATTCTCTTGATCTCTTCACGTGTCTGAAGTCTGAGACGCGCGTCAAGGTTAGAAAGAGGCTCGTCGAGAAGAAGAACGCGAGGCATCTTTACGAGCGCACGGGCGATAGCAACACGCTGCTGCTGACCACCGGAAAGCTCGCTGGGCTTTCTGTCCATAAGCTCGTCGATCTGAACGAGTCTTGCAGCTTCATATGCTCTTTCAAGCATTACGTCCTTAGAGAGCTTATCGTCGCCCTTAAGGTTCTGCAAGGGGAAGAGGATGTTCTGCTTTACCGTCATGTGGGGGTAAAGCGCGTAGTTCTGGAATACCAAGCCTACGCCGCGTTTTTCGGTCGGAAGCTCAGTAACGTCCTCGTCACCGAAGAATATCTGACCGGAAGAGGGTTTCTGCAAACCACTGATCATGTAGAGGGTAGTACTTTTACCGCATCCCGAAGGACCAAGCAAGCCGATGAGCTTACCGTCGGGGATCTCAAAGGTAAAGTTGTTTACCGCTACAACGTCTTCATTAACCTTTTTCTTATCGCGGTTAGGGAAGACCTTTGTGAGGTTTTGTAATGCAACTTTCATATAATCTCCATTTCTTATATAAAAAATTTTTGAGAACTAAGTTGGGGGGGCGAATCAATACTTCGCTTTTTTTGCATCCTCGCTGTGGATGCGCGCCTGATATTCGAGCTTTGCTTCAACACTGTCGAAGATCATCTGGCTGGGAAGATCCACAAGAACTGTGGAAGAAAGAACGTCGTGAATAAAAGAATTTGTTTTTGTTGCGATAACGAGGATCAATTCAAATATCAGAATGAGCGGAATTACCGCAAGCGTAACAATACTGCCTACACCGAAGAATAACATAAGGAGAATTATCACCGGTATCATTATTTCCACGGTATATTTTCCAAGTATTGAGCGAACGAACATAATAACGGGGGTAACTCTTACACCGTCTATACGCATAACTGCAAGAGCAAAGACTTTCTTACCCACGGTCTGACCGTTCTTAAGAATAAGAGGAACTACGAATTCAAGCAAAAACGTAGCTAAGAAGAGGGAAAGGGAAACCATAAGGATGGTTAAGCTTATAATCATAACGTAGGTGTGATTGATGTCATCGTTGGAATTTATCTCCTCAATGCAGGCATCAAATGCGGCTCTGACCTCAGCAGGATACTTTTCCTTTTCTTCCTTTGAAAGAATATCGTATTGATTAAGATCGATCTTGTATTCCTCACTGATTGCCGGTATATCGTATTTAGCCTCTATCTCAGACATCTTGTTATCAATCGCGCTTGTATAATCAGCATAGCCGGTTACGGCTGAGATCAGCCACATAAATCCGGTGGTCAGAATTATCAGAAGAATAAAGTCAAGCAGAAAGGCAGAGAACCTTTTCATCATGCTTGCTTTTTGCAAATCATATATCATTCAGAAAAACCCTTCATTTAATATAAATATAACGGGTATAAAAGTCAAAATGGCATAGTTATAATTTTCAATAATACCCTACATACATAATAGCACAAACTTCCGCAAAAAACAACCCTTTTTTTAATCAAATAAACAAAAAAAGAATTTTTCGTCAATTTGCCAAAAAAGGGTACTGAAAAATGGGATCAAAAGACATTTACAACAAAGTGAACAATATAAAAATCAATAATAATCATAGTTTTACCCATAAAAAGTAATAAAAAACGCAACGAATTTGATATCGTTGCGTTTTTGTGCAATTTTACTCCTCGGAATCCTCTTCCTCAAGAGGAAGCTCTTCGGGAATGATTTCCACTTCGATTTCGTGTGACATAATGTCATCAGCCTTTGTAACTGTAACAGTCAATCTGTCGTAAGTAAAGGTAAATCCGACCTCGGGAATGCTTTCCGCGTGCTCGTTGATCCAACCGTTTACGGTTGTAGAGTCACTTTCCTCGTCGTTATCTATTTCAAAGAATGTAAAGAACTCGTCAAGGGATACGGTAGAGAGGACTCTGTATTTATTTTTGGATATCTCCTTGATGGGCTCAACAGCCTCGTCAAGCTCGTCCCAGATCTCGCCTACAAGCTCCTCGATTATATCCTCCATACTAACAACTCCGCTCGTAACACCGTATTCGTTAACGACGATCGCGATGTGATTGTGGGATTCCTGCATTTCCTTAAGAAGCGCATCGAGATGCATCGTTTCGGGAACGTATTTGGGAGAGAACATAGCGTCCTCAAGCTTAAAGCCGGGCTCGTTGTGCTTGAGAAGATATTCTCTTGCGTAAAGAACACCTACAATTTTGTCAAGACTTTCTGTATAAACGGGAATACGGGAATATCCCTCGTCCGTGATAAGTCTTATCATGTCCTCGTTTGAGATGTCATCGGGAATAGCAACGATCGAGCTTCTCTGAGTCATAACGTCCGCCGCTGTAAGATTGTCGAGCTTAAAGACGTTCTTTATGTATTCAACGTCGTCCTCGTCAAGACCGCCTTCGTCAGCACCTGCGTCAAGCATGGTAACGATGTCCTCTTCGGAAACAGTTTCCTCCTTTTCGTCGGGGTCGATACCGAGAAGCTTGAGAACACTGTTGGTTGAAACGGTCAAAAACCAGATAACGGGTTTAAGTATGGTTGTAAGAACGGAAACAACTCCGCAGAATGATTTAGCAACCTTTTCTTTGTTTTTCATTGCCACTCTCTTGGGAACAAGCTCACCGAGAACGAGAGTAAAGTAAGAAAGAACAAGTGTGATTATAATGACGGAAACGGTTTTTACCGCTCCGGCAGTTCCGCCGGTGAAGCCGAATTGCGCGTTAACGGCGTTTGCAAGCATATCACCGAAGCTGTCGGCAGCAAATGCTGAGCCTAAGAAGCCTGCAAGTGTGATACCGACCTGAATGGTCGAAAGAAATTTGGTGGGATCTTCAATGATTCCCAAGATTTTTTCTGCTTTTTTATCGCCGTCCTCAGCCATGGCCTTCATTTTCTGGCTGTTGAGAGAGATAACCGCAATTTCGGTCGCGGCAAAAAAAGCGTTAAGTGCGATGAGTATAAACTGTAATAATAACTGTCT
Source organism: Clostridia bacterium (assembly GCA_017483195.1). Taxonomy (GTDB): domain Bacteria; phylum Bacillota; class Clostridia; order Oscillospirales; family CAG-272; genus RGIG4608. The sequence goes on along the minus strand of JAFULR010000008.1, from coordinate 67,594 downwards.
AAGTATAGTAGACATAGCTCCTCCAATTAATGTAATTCAAAATATGTTCAGTATAAAAATTCAAGTAATACCTTATCTCACGAAATGATCGGTGAGTGGATTCTTTTGCCTGTGTACGAGCAAAAGCATCTGAACATATTGAACAAATCGGAATGCTTGTCGTAGTTAAAAAACCGAGTTACAGGGCAACTTCGGGGTAGTGGGTCCACGGTTGTAAACTCCTTTCATAAATAATCAGCATATATTATAGCACATAATTCTCCAAAATACAATAGGTTTTGCATTATTTTTAAACAAAAAATGAAGGCAATCGGTTGACTTGCTTGCTTAATTGTGATAAAATAAATTTAATTATTATTTGAAAGGAAATCTCATATGCTTTCAAACGAAAAAATCAAGATTTTTGAAGATATACTTTGCGAGGAGCTTCAGGTTGCCATGGGATGTACAGAGCCCATAGCTATTGCATATGCATCGGCTATTGCCCGAGATGCACTTGGGGCGCGCCCCGAAAAAATTAAAATTTCCCTTAGCGGGAATATAATAAAAAACGTAAAAAGCGTTATAGTACCTTCAACCGGCGGTATGCACGGAATTGAGAGTGCCGTTGCTGCGGGTGTCATATCGGGAAGATGTGATCTTAAGCTTGAGCTTTTATCCGTACTTACCCAGCATGATGTTCAAGCAATAGAAGAGTATAAAAGCACCTGCGAGATAGTCCTCGAGGAGCTTGTTAGTCCTTGTAACTTCGATCTTTCAATTGAGGCGCGTTTCGGAGAAAAAGTGGCTATCGTAAGAATTTCCGACTATCACACCAATGTTGTCAAAGTCAGTCTTAATGAAACCGATATGACCGAAAAATACCGAAATGAGCAGGTGGAGAGCGGGAAGAGCTTAAAAAAAGCGGACAGAACCCGGCTTAACGTTCAGGATATCGTCGAATTTGCAGATACGGTAGATCTTTCGAGGATAAAGCCATCTCTTGAAAGACAGATAGAAATGAATATAGCGATCGCTCGCGAGGGCTTGACGAATGATTGGGGTGCTACCATCGGCAAGATACTTTATAAAAACGGAGAAGCTCCCCTTAAGGACAAGCTTAAAGGCTATGCTGCAGCGGGAAGCGACGCGAGAATGAGCGGATGCGAGCTTCCCGTGTGTATAATTTCGGGAAGCGGAAATCAGGGTATTACCGCAAGCGTTCCCGTGGTAATTTATGCTCGTGAGCACGGTATCTCTGAAGAAAAAATGCTTCGCGCTCTTATCGTTTCCGATCTTCTTACCGTTCATCAGAAAACGGGAATTGGCACTCTTTCCGCTTATTGCGGAGCTATAAGCGCAGGTGTTGGTGCTGGAGCCGGAATATGCTATCTGCAGGGCGGAGGCTACCGTGAGATAGCCCATACCCTTGTAAATGCAGTAGCTATTCTTTCGGGAACTATTTGCGACGGTGCTAAGCCCTCATGCGCGGCTAAGATTGCAATGGCTGTCGAGGCGGGATATGTAGGTTGCGAGATGGCTATGTGCGATAAGCAATTCTACGGCGGTGACGGCATTATTCAGAAGGGCGTTGAAAACACCATTCGTAACGTTGGGCTTCTTGCCAGAGAGGGAATGAGCGAAACCGATAAAGAGATAATTAAGATAATGCTTGGAAAATAAACATTACATAAAGGAGAACCTATGAAAAATTTCACTTTTACAAACAAAACAAGATTTGACTCCTGCGGATATGACGTCTATGAATATGATCATATAAGCGGAGCAAAGCTTATATACATTGATTCAGGCACGGAGGAAAAATCCTTCTGCGCGGCATTTAAAACCATTCCCGAGGATTCAACGGGAGTTTTCCATATTCTTGAGCATTCGGTGCTTGACGGCTCCAAGAACTACCCTATGAACTCACCCTTCCTCTTCATGCTTAAGAATTCAATGAACACCTTCCTTAACGCTATGACCTTCCAGGGCAAGACAATGTATCCCTGCGCTTCCTGTAATCCCGACGATTTTGAAAATCTTATGAAGGTGTATCTTGATGCTCTGTTCAACCCCATTCTTGCGGAAGGTACATTCCTTCGTGAGGGCTGGCATATTGAAAAGGCAGAGAGCGGCTACGATATCAAGGGTGTAGTTTATAATGAGATGCAGGGTGCAGGCGCATCAACTCAGCGTCAGCTCTATGCGGCTATGAAGGCAGATCTTTATCCCGATACCTATCAGAGATTCAATAGCGGCGGCGAGCCGTCCGTTATTCCTTCGCTTACATATGAGAACTATTTGGCGGCTTACAGAAAGTATTACAGTACCGCTAACTGCGTTCTTTTCCTTCGCGGAAATATGGATATCGACAGATATACCGATATCATTGACGAGTGGCTTGCGGGCGCATCTCAGGAGAGAAGTGAGATCAAGCATACAGTACAGGGTAAAAATCACAGGGTTTGTGAGCATGAGTATCCAATATCACCTTCAGACGATACAAAGGGCAAAACAAATATTATCTATTCCTATAGTGTGGGTAAGTATGACGACGCGGAAAGACAGATGGCAGCATCTCTCCTTGCGCTTTACCTTATGGATAATAGCTCATCTCCCTTGAAAAAAGCACTCACCACAAGCGGACTTATGCAGGATGCGGATATTTATGAAGCAACCGACGATATTCAGACCTCTTGGGGCTTTGCAGCTTATAATACAGAAAAAGAGCATTGTGATGAAATAAAGAAAATAATCGATGACACGATTCAGAGCATAATTGATAACGGTATTGATAAAGAAATCATGCTTTCTCAGATTTCAGCGACAAGCTTTAGAATGAAGGAGCAGAGAAACGCCGTAAAGGGTCTTTGCATCAACGATTTTATCAATATTGTAAATAATGTTTTCTATGGCTTGCCCATAAATGCTTATTTTGAAATTGATGAAGTGTTTGCAAAATTCGAGCGCGAGCTTGATAACGGATATTTTGAAAATCTTCTCCGTCAGATATTCTTTGAAAATGATATTACTGCGACCTCTGTTCTCGTTCCTGTGAAAAGAGAATCAAGCGCTTCGCATCTTGCAACCGTTGAGCAGTACACAGCACACCTTTCCGATGAGGTTAAGGACGCGGCTCACAAAAGGTTTATTAAAGAGAGCAAGCTTGCTATGGACCGTGACACACCCGAAACGATCGCAAAAATGCCTACACTTTCTCTTGATAAGCTCACAACGGAGCTTCCCAAGAAGGAGTTTTACGTTGAAGAAAACGTTCTTTATACACCTGCAGAAACGAATGGTATAGCTTATTACCGCTTCTATTTCTCGCTTGCGGGACTTAGCGCGGATGAGATTATAACCTTGGAGCTTATTTCACGCTCTCTCGGTGACTTCGCAACCACCGATCATACGGCAGCTGAGCTTTTAACAATGCTCAACCGCTATGCAGGTAAATGGAATTTCTCTATAACGACAATTTCGCCTGAAATGAAGAAAGCAGATCCTTATCTTGTAGCAAGTGTTGCTTGCCTTGAAAAGAATGCTCAAAAGGCACTTGAGGTTGTAAGTGAGATAGTTTCCAAGACTGTTTATGATTTGGATACCGCTAAAACAGTGCTTGCTCGCGAGCTTAATAATGCGAAGATGCAATTTATGGGTAACGGTGTGGGACTTGCCTTGAATACGAGTGAATCCCTTATCAGCGCAAGCGGATACTATGCAACTCTCAGCTCCGGCTATCCTTTATTTGCAGAGCTTCAGAAATATGTAGCCGCACCCGAGACCTTCTGTGAAAATGCGAAGCATCTTCTTGTCAAGGTGTTCAATAGCGGAAATCTCAGTTACACAGGTCTTACCGGAAATAAGGATTTGCTTGAAAATAAGCTTGATCTAACAGACGGAGAAAAGCTTGCAGGTGAAACTCTTGTAAATCCCACCGATAAAAAGGTGGCATATGCCATCCCTGCGGGTATCAGCTTTAACGTGCGCTCACTCGACGTAACAGAGATCCTCCCATACAGCGGCAAGCATATCGCACTTTCCAATCTTCTTTCACTCGGATACTTGTGGCATAATATCCGTGAGGTAGGTGGAGCATACGGAACCGGACTTCGTTTCGCAAGACGAGGATCTATGAACGTTTATTCTTACCGCGATCCCAAGGTTAAGGAAACGTACGCGCTTTATGACGGTATTGCCGATTATCTTGCGAATAACGAGTTCACCGACGGCGAGATCCTCGGATGTATCATCAGCACGCTTGCAGACTTCGTAAATCCCAAATCCGTAGAGCAGGAGGGAATAGAGAACGAGATCGGCTATCTTGCAAATTACACCTACGAGGAGAAGTCAAAGCACATGGCAGAGGTGCTTTCCTTCACTAAGGAAGATATCAAAAAATTTATACCCGTATTTGAAAAATTCAAATCCACCTGCGCTGAATGCTCCGTCGGCAACGGCGCAAATCAAACAGCCTACGGCAAATTCGACGAGATAGTTAATATTTAACAAACATAAAGAGCGCTCCGAAAAATCGGAGCGCTCGTTTTAGTATAAAATTAGTATCTCATAGTGCCATATAGTGCCATATAGTGCCACATAGTGCCACATAGTGCCACATAGTGCCAAAATTTCGCAATTTTTCGTAAAAACGGCTATTTTTTATAAATTTTTAAGCCATTTATCCGCAAGATCTACCCAAACCGAAGCAGGATGGGGCTCGTCCTCGGGGATATCCTTGCACGTTTCGTGCGTTGCAAGTGAGAGACCGTGAGGGCCGTCGGGGAAGAGTAAAAGCTCGTGCTTGACCCCTGCATTTTTAAGAGCAGATATCAAATTTTTAGAGTTCTGCACGGGCACGGAAGGATCGTTTTCCGTGTGCCAAACAAATGCTGGCGGAGTATTACTGTCAACGTGAAGATCAAGCGAAAACAGCTCTATCTGCTCCTCGGTAGGTGTTTCTGTTCCGCAGAAATGATACATCGATCCAAGGTGTGTGGGACAGGTTGCAGTTACAACGGGATAACACAAAACCATAGCATCGGGACGTGCTTCCTCGGGCAGTAGTGTACCGCTTGAAAGAGCAACGTGAGCACCTGCGGAAAAGCCAAGCACAAAAACCCTGTCAGGCCTTATATTATAAGCCTTTGCGTTATCTCTGACGTGCTTTATAGCAGCCTCGATCTCGCGTAAAGGATTTAAATCTTTTGCCATTTCAGCAACTGAATATTTAAGTACGAAGGCATTGTATCCGCGCGCTAAAAACTGGAGAGCTATCGGCTCACTTTCACGGTCGGAGGTCCATTGATAGCCGCCACCGGGACAAATAATAATCGCGCGTCTGGGCTCGTTGTCCATCTCCGGCGGATTATCTCGTATATAGGTTATGAGATGCGCTTTTTCATCGTTTTCAAACATAAATAATTTTTCAATTTTCATAATTATCACCTCAAAATAATTATACTCATATTTTTTCTTTTGTCAACAGCGAATAATATTATTTTATTTGCGCATACTATTTTTGATTATTTTAAGGAGGATAAATATGAATAACACCAATAAATCCAAGGATAGCGAGCTTCTTCAGGACATCTATTCCAACGTAAAAATGGGCTCCGAATCCATAATAAATCTTCTCCCCAAGGTGAATGACACCGCTCTTAAATCAATGATGACAACTCAGCTCGATACCTATGAAAAATATGCAAAACGAGTACGCGATCAGTTAACAGCGCAGGGAATTACCCCCAAAGAGCCCAATCCCATCTCCAAGATATCCTCTAAAATAGGAATGGAAATGAAATCGCTTCAGGACAGTACTACAAGTCATATGGCGGAGATGATGGTGCAGGGCTCCACTATGGATGTGACCGATCTTTTGCAAAAAGTCAGCGCTTATGAAAAATTGCCGGAATGCAAAAACTCAGTTTCGCTTGCTAAGGAAATAGTTGCCTTTGAAGAGAGAAATATCGAAAAAATGAAGGATTTTCTTTGATAATCTCGAAAAATTAGATTGACACGGGCTTTAAAATGTTATATAATTATATATATACTTTTTAAAGGAGAAACAACAATGAAGGTAACAAAAGAGTCCATTATTGGCGATATTCTTGATTACAATCCCGAGACCGCTCAGTTTTTCTTTGAGATCGGTATGCATTGCCTCGGTTGCCCCGCTTCTCGCGGTGAGAGCATCGCAGATGCTTGCGCCGTTCACGGAACAGATGCCGACAAGCTTGTAGAAAAGATTAACGCATTTCTTGGAAATTAATAAAAAGAGCCTTGAATAAAGGCTCTTTTTGTCTTGGTGAACTATGGAAAATATAAAGCTGAATGAAAGACTTTTGACCGCGGTGCAATTTGTTCGTGAGGGATCAAGGCTTGCCGACATTGGCACGGATCACGGATATCTGCCTATTTTTCTTATTCTTGAAGGCAGGATAGCCTTTGCGATCGCCGCGGATATCAACAGAGGCCCGCTTGATAAGGCTGATGAAAATATACATAAATATGCCCTTGACGGCAAAATAAAGACCGTGCTTTGCGACGGCTTGCGAAGGATTGATAAAGACGAGGTTGACGACGTTGCGATTTTCGGAATGGGCGGGGAGCTGATTGTAAAGATAATTGACGAGGCACCTTGGTTAAAGGATGCTGCAAAAAGGCTTATCCTTCAACCTATGACGCATCCCGAAAAACTGAGAAAATATCTTGCCGATAACGGTTATCGTATAATAGGTGAAGCCCTCTCTTTTGACAGAGGAAAGATCTATCAGACGATCTGCGCCGAATATGACGGAATTATCCGTAAGTTCGATGATATCATCTTGCTTTACGGTGAGTATATCCTAAAAAACGGCGGCGAGCTTTTATCGGAGCAAATGGAGATAGATTCTAAAAAGCTATCGCGAAAGATCGAAGGAAAAAGAGCGGGCGGAGAAGATGTAAGCTACGAAGCCGAGATGCTCGAAAATATCAAAAAAATTAAGATGAGGTAATAATTATGACAGTAAACGAGCTTAGCAGATATCTAAATGAAAAAATACCGAGAGAGCTTTCTTGCTCCTGGGATAATGATGGACTTATGTGCTGTTCCGATGGTGAAAGAGAGGTAAAAAAAGCCCTTTTCTGTATGGACGTCACCCCCGAAGCAATAGATCACGCGATCGATGGCGGATTTGACGTTATCATATCCCATCATCCGCTTATTTTCAGAGGAGTTAAGACGCTTTCGGGCGATTACGGAATTCCCGCAAGACTTATAAAGCTCATCAAAAATGATATTTCAGTTATGTCATTTCATACTCGCTTTGATGCGGTTGACGGTGGAGTTAACGATGCCCTCGCGGAGCTTTTTGAACTTGAGAATATTGAAAAGATTGAATGCGATGGCATAGAGCTTATGAGAGTTGGTGATCTTCCAGAAGAGCTTGATATCGAGCATTTCGTCGCCGTGGTATGCGCAAAGCTCGGATGTGAGCATCTTAATTATGCTTCTAACAGTGGAAAGGTTCACAGGCTTGCGGTTGTTGGAGGTAGCGGAGGAAGCTATATCCGGGAGGCTCGTGCAAGCGGAGCGGATACGTATCTTTCCGGTGAGCTTGGATATCACAATATGACCGATTGCAAGGATCACGGAGTAAATCTTATTGAAGCGGGACATTATTTTACCGAGAGGATCGCTCTCTATAATCTTTCGCGCTTTGTTAACGAAGCGGATGACGGTATATCCTGCGAGTTTTTTGAAAGTAACGTTATAAATCATATATAAAGGAGCAAAAAATGACTTACGTTGTATCAAACCTTTACGGCAGACTTGATAAATATGAAAAACTGATCAAAAAAATAAATCTTAAGGAGAGCGACACCCTCTATATACTCGGAAATATCGTTGATCACGGCGAGCAGTCCATTGAACTTGTAAATGAGCTTAGTGCGCAGTATAATGTGTATAGCGTTCTCGGTGAGCATGATTACAAGGCTTATCTCCTTCTTTCCGAGTTTGACAGGATATTGAAAGAGGGCGGTGCTCCGTCGGCAAGCTTTTCAAGGAAAATGATCGCTTGGGCGCAGGATGGCGGTCAGGTTACACTTGAAGCCTTTCAAAGCGCGGATGCGGACTCCAAGGAAGGATTTCTTGATTATCTTTCCGACCTTCCTGTATTTGAAGAAGTAAAACTTAAGAGTGGCAAGGAGTTCGTTCTCATTTGCCGCGGCATCGATAATTTCAATAAGGATACCGATCTTTACGATTATGAGCTTGACGATTTTATGAACGGTTTTATTGACATTGAAAAAAACTATTATGGGGACAAGACTTTAGTAGTGGGATACCTTGACTATGAGCATACGCCCGCGGGCAGAGCCGGAAAGGTTACCGCAAAAAACAACAATATCGCGCTTGCTTGCGATATGAGCGAGAATGATGATGTTGTTTGCGTCTGCCTTGAAACGAATGACGAATATTATGTATAACGCAAAAAAGAACGATATAGTTGAATTAAATATTACCGATCTGAATAATCTCGGTGCGGGAGTTTCGCATCTTGAGGACGGTCGTGTTGTATTCGTGCGCGGAGCGGTGACCGGCGATAGGATCAAGGCGAAGATCATTAAGGTGAACACAAATTTCGCAGTTGCGCGTCTTGAGGAGATTATCGATGCATCCGAATTTCGCGATAATGAATGCTTTTGCGGTGTTAGTGAAAGCTGCGGCGGTTGTGTTTATCGTCATATTACATACGAACACGAAAAGGATCTTAAGAAAAGCTACGTAAAGCACGCCTTTATTAAAGCGGGACTTCCTGATGTCATTATTAATGACTTACATAGCACGAATGAGACCAAGGGTTACAGAAATAAAGCGCAGTATCCCTTCGCTATGACAAAACAGGGAATCGTTGCGGGCTTTTATGCTTCAAAAACTCATAACGTGGTATCGGCATTTGATTGCGCGCTGCAGCCGAAAGTCTTTGGCGAAATTTTGCGCGCGGTATGTGATTTCGCAAACGAGAAAAATCTATCCGTTTATAACGAGGAGAGCGGAAAGGGGCTTTTGCGCCACCTTTACCTTCGTTACGGTAAAAACACGGGCGAGATAATGCTTTGCATCGTTTTAAACGGTGAAAAAATGCCCTGTGAGAGCGATTTTATTAAGACTGTCCTTACCGATTTTCCTTCTGTCAAGAGCATTCAGATAAACGTTAATACCAAAAATACAAACGTGGTATTGGGTGATACGTACAGAACGCTCTACGGTGAAAGATATATCGAGGACGTGCTTTGCGGAGTGAAATTCCGCATAACTCCCGAGTCATTTTATCAGGTAAATCACGACGGAGCCGAGCTTTTATACTCTTTGGCGGCTCAAAAGGCTACCGAAGGATTTGATAAAAAGATATCCTTGGTGGATATATATTGCGGTACGGGAACGATCGGTCTTTCTATGGCGGATCGCGTTTCGGAGCTTGTAGGTGTTGAAATAGTTGAGGGCGCAGTTGAATGTGCTAATATAAACGCTAAGATCAACGGCTTTGAAAACGCTAAGTTTTATGCGGGAGATGCTAAGGATATAGAAAGCCTTTTTGCATCAGTTGAGGCACAGCACGGCGCACTTAATCCCGACGTGGTAATTCTTGACCCGCCGAGAAAGGGCTGCACTCCCGAGGTTATTGAATTTCTTTCGCGCAGAAACATAAATCGAATAGTTTACGTTTCCTGCGATGCGGACACACTTGCAAGAGATTGCAAAATGTTCTCGGACTTCGGCTACACTATCGGTGACGTTGATCCCGTTGATATGTTCCCGAGGACGGGGCACGTTGAGAGTGTCGTTTGTCTGACAAGAAAAATCTAACCTTGTAGGGGGCGACGTCCTCGGCGCCCCGAAAAAATCATAAATTTTGTGCTTGTAAGGTGGCTATTCGATATCGACAATCTAATGTAGCTATTCACAAAGCAAACAACGCTTATTTTACGGGACGCCGAGGACGTCGTCCCCTACAAAAACGGATGTTCAAAATCAAAAAATGCCCCAATTTTGCGTTGGGACAAATAATGATTTCGAGCGAAACTCAAAACTCTCATTTACAGCGGTTTAGTATAACATATCGAAAGGAGCTTTTATGAAAGAAATTGTTTTTGGCGGTTTGAACTTCTCCATTTCAAATTCTTATAGAACTATGAAATCACGCATTAAGAACTGTTCAGGCGTATCATTATTTGGAGAATTTTCTGCAAAGGTCTTGATTTATAAAAGCTTTTTGGGAGCGGAAATAGAATTCGAAATAGATAAATGGGATGCTTCGGCTCTTTCTAGAATTGATGACATTTTAACAGGCGAATACGGCGAGCCCGCTTACATAGCAAAAGGGGAGATGAAGGTTTGGAAAGGAAAAGACTTTTATATCGTTCACGGCATGGATGAGAAGCATTACCAAGTGGACGTTCATATCGTAAAGGTATGTTTCAGCAGACCTTATCTTTTCATGTTAGATTATGAAAAATACCGCGAGTATGTCGTCATTTTTAGCAAGGTAAGCGAAAAATTTGGACTGCGGTGGACCGGTAATTTAAGCGTCCTTGACAGACGAATGGCTGTCTTGATGGACTCCGAAGCCTATAGCTATTACTTTTATTTTAGCAAAGGCAAATTTACATTTTACTCAAGCGAGAAGAAAAAAGAATCTGTGGGTGTTCGTTTGGTTCCGTCTTGGAGCATCAAGGGTAAATATAAAACAATTCAAGATTTACATAATCAATTGGTTTCCTTCTTTTATTATCTCAAAGAATATGATTTAAGCCTAAAAGGGGATTAAGTGAGACTTTAAGGTATTACTACCCATTTTTTCGACCGTTTTGAGACCTTTTAGTGTCTTGACCCACGTCGAGAGTGTAGTTCGTCTTACAATTAAAGTAAAGAGAATAGCTTTGGAATATTGGTTATTTCATTCGAAGCCGAGCGGTAAATCGCTTGGCTTTTTGATTTAAAAATGTTGACTTTGGCGGAATGAGGGTGTATAATGTAGAAAATTTTGTTTTTGGAGTGTATTTATGACAAGGCTTGATTATATAAACCAAAATTATCCCGTTAGGAAAAGCGACTCGGAAAAGCACGCGTTCAGGCGATACGTTTTAGAGAGTCTTAAGGAAAAGGGAATAGAAGCAAGAGTTGAGACGACAAAGAACGGCAATCATAAGAACGTTGTTATCGGCGATCCCACCAAGGCTAAAGCTATTTTTACCGCGCATTACGATACGCCCGCGCGTTCGATTTTTCCCAATATTATGATACCGAAAAATCCGCTTGTTTTTTATTCTTACCAGTTCGTGCCGGTGATATTTTTGCTTGTAATTTCTTTTACACTCTCATACCTTTTTGGTATGGTCCTTCTCAATGATGAAAGAGCATATATGGCAAGCTTTCTTATACTTTATTACGGGATTTTCTTTTTAGGAATGAGGATATTTACGAACAAGTATAATTATAATGACAACACATCGGGAGTAGCCACCGTTCTCAGTATAGTTGACAGCATATCTGAGGATGATTTGAAGAACGTTGCTTTTATCCTTTTCGATAATGAAGAAAAGGGAAAGCTTGGCTCTGCAGCATACTACAAGGACCACAAGGAAGCTATGAAGGACAAATTCCTTTTGAATTTTGACTGTGTAGGAAATGGTAATAATGTAATCTTTATAGCGCAAAAGGGTGCCGCAGATTCAAAAGAATACAAGCTTCTCTCGGAAGTATTTGACACTTGTGCCGGATTCGAGCTTGATTTTTGCACGAGTAAGGAGGGCAATTCAAATTCCGATCACAAGAACTTTCCCATGGGAGTTGCTTGCGTAGCGTGCAAAAAGACCAAGGGTGGACTTCTTTATACACCTTACATTCATACCCACAAGGACGTGGTGGCAGATAATGGAAACATTGACTTTTTAACCAAAAACACTTGTATATTCCTCCAAAAACTGCAGTAAAGTTAGGCTAAAACGCCGAACTTTATCAAAAACTATTGGCAATTTTGTTTTTTTGTGTTAAAATAAACAAGCATGTTGCTTTTGAGATTTAGCAGATGTAACTATTACAAGGAGATTCAATATGAACAATAAAAGAAAACGTCGCTTGGGCGATAGAAAAGAAGGAAGAAAGCTAAGAACGCTTGACCCTATAAAGAGAGCTATGCCTTACATAATGCCTAAAAGGAGTGACTCCCAGAATTTCTTTACAGAAAAGCTTGATATAGCTGAGGCAGAGAAGTTCTGCCGCGAGCAGATCAAGGCAGGCAGAAAGAATTTCTCCCTTTTACACGTTATCATCGCAGCTTATATCCGAGTTGTTTCTCAGCGCCCCGCTATAAACCGATTCGTTAGCGGACAGACAATTTATGCGAGAAATAATATCGAGGTATTAATGACCATAAAAAAGAAAATGACGCTCGATTCCGAGGATGCGTGCATTAAGGTAATATTTGAACCCACCGATACCGTTTACGACGTATATGACAAGTTTAACAAGATCGTTGAAGAAAACAAGGGTGACGGTGAAGGCAACGCTACTGAGGATTTTGCAAAAATATTGAACTATATCCCAAGATTTTTGCTTAGATTCGTTATCTGGTTTATAAAAACTCTTGACTACTACGGAATACTTCCCAAGTTCATTCTTGATCTTAGTCCTTTCCACGGATCTATGATCATTACGTCAATGGGTTCTCTCGGTATTCGTCCGATATACCATCATATTTATGATTTCGGAAATCTTCCCGTATTTGTAGCTTACGGCGCAAAGCAGCGCGGAGTTAAAATGAATGATGAAGGCGAGGTCGTAAGATACCGCTATATTGAGATGAAGGTCACCACCGATGAAAGAATCTGTGACGGATATTATTACGCATCCGCATTCAAGATGATGAAGAGAATATTTGAAAATCCAAGTGTTCTGGAGTATCCTCCCGAGCAGGTGGTTGAAGATATTGATTAATAACTGAAAAAACAGCCGATCTTCGGCTGTTTTTCCATTTTTTACACGTTTGAACACTGTATCGCAATATAAATATAGGTCAATACTTTTCATATAGCTGAAAATATATGGGGGTATTTTATGCAATACAGTAAGGTTGAAATTTGTGGGGTTAACACGTCGAAGCTAATAGTTTTAGATGATAAAAGCAAAAGAGAGCTGCTTATTAAGTGTAAGGAAGGTGATTTTGAGGCTCGCGATAAGCTTATATACGGAAATCTTCGTCTTGTACTGAGCGTAATTCAGAAATTTACCAACAGAAACGAGAATCCGGACGATCTTTTTCAGGTGGGCTGCCTGGGATTGATCAAGGCCATCGACAACTTTAATATAGCTCTTGATGTGAAATTTTCAACTTATGCGGTTCCTATGATAATTGGTGAGATCAGAAGATATCTTCGCGACAACAACTCTATTAGAATTAGCCGTTCTATGAGGGATCTCGCATATCACGCGCTTAGCGTTAGAGAAGAGCTTACACGTGCTAACGAGAATGAGCCCACCGCTCAACAGATTGCAGAAAAGCTTGGTGAGAGCAAGGAGAACGTTGTAAGGGCTCTTGAAGCAATAGTGGCACCAATATCCTTATATGAGCCTGTTTTTACTGACAGTGGAGATTCTATATACGTTATTGACCAGCTGAGTGACGTGAATTCCGGTGACGAGGCATGGCTTGAAAATATTGCTCTCAGGGAAGCTATGAAGGTACTGAATGACAGAGAACGGTCTATAATAATCAAGCGCTTCTTTGAGAACAAAACTCAGATGGATATTGCAAGTGAAATTGGAATATCGCAAGCGCAGGTTTCGAGAATTGAAAAAGGGGCACTTGAGAAGATGAGGAGAGAATTTTAGCGGATTTGTAAATCATTTCGTAAAAATGCATATTATGATAAGGAAGAAGATGTTTTCTTCCTTATTATTTTTTTGGAGGGTATCAGTATGGCAGATAATAGATTCATTTGCGGAACGGGTGCGGGCAAGGATACTGTTTGTATTGAAGCAAACCGTGTTCTGGATTCCTGCAGAGATCGTGATTGCTATGAAAATATCAAGGTGCATCTTACGGGATTTGGAAATGAAATAATTGAACGTACCACTAATATAAGAGTTAAAAGCTCCTGTATTGCTTGGAGCAATATAACGGTTGATCCCATCGCGTTCAACAGGGGATTTTATTCAATAAATATAAGGCTATATATTAAGCTTGTATTTGAGGGATGCATTGCTCCCGGCAGAATACAGGAATTTGAAGGTATCGCAGTAATTGACAAGAACGTTATCCTTTACGGCGGTGAGAACAATCTTAATATATTTAAGAGTAATGCATCCGGTGGCTTCTGTGAAATGCCCGCGGAGGTTTGCTGCTCGGAAGGAAATCTTCCTACTGCAGTTGTTGAAGCTGTGGATCCCGTTATACTTGGCGTTAGGGTGATTGAGAAAAATCATCATTGTCATATAGTATGCTGCTGTGGATGCGGCGACGTTCCCGAGACTGTCACCCGTTATATTAACGGTAATCTTTCCGATGACGGAAACAGATATCTTGCCGTTTCTATAGGAGTATTTTCGGTAGTAAGGCTTGTAAGACCCGCTCAGTATATCATTCAGGGCACCGAATACACCGTGCCTGACAAGGAATGTCTTACTCACTCAGAGGAAAATCCTTGTGATATATTTAAGTGTATGCCGTTCCCGTTACAGGAGTTTACCGCGGGCGGAGGACACGTACCCGCTCCGCTCAAGCATAACGATAAAGGATGCGGATGTCAATAAAAAAATGCTGTTGCTTATGCAACAGCATTTTTTATTTAAGAATGTATTTGGGTTCTGATTTGTTTATAACTGTATCTCTTGTAATTATGATCTTTGATACGTCGTCTCGTGAGGGAACAGAATACATTATTTGCATCATAAAGCCTTCCATAATGGAGCGGAGACCTCGCGCTCCCGTGTTCTGCTCGATTGCAAGCTCAGCTATTGCCTCAATCGCATCATCCTCAAATTCAATTTCCACGTTGTCAATAGCAAATAATTTGATGTATTGCTTTAACAGGGAGTTTTTGGGCTCTGTTATAATGCGCTTGAGAGCATGAGTGTCAAGCTCAGAAAGAGCAACGATTACGGGGATTCTACCTGTAAGCTCGGGTATAATACCGTATTTTACTATATCGTGAGAGGTAACGTCCCTATATATTCCGTCCTTTTTCTTTTCGCTCTTTTTCTTGACCTCGCCGCCAAAGCCTATAACGCTTTGACCCTTGCGCTTTTCAATAATCTGTTCAAGCCCGTCAAAGGCTCCGCCGCAAATAAAGAGAATATCTGAGGTATTTATCTGGATAAATTCCTGACCCGGATGCTTTCTTCCACCCTGAGGAGGAACGTTAGCGGTTGTGCCTTCAAGAATTTTAAGTAGTGCCTGTTGGACACCTTCGCCCGATACGTCTCGGGTAATTGAGCGATTTTCGCTTTTTCTTGAAATCTTGTCGATCTCGTCAATATAGATAATACCTTTTTGAGCTTTTTCAACATCGTAGTCTGCCGCCTGGATAAGTCGGAGCAGTATATTTTCAACGTCCTCACCAACATAGCCTGCTTCTGTAAGAGTTGTAGCATCAGCTATAGCAAAGGGAACCTGGAGAGTTCTTGCGAGAGTCTGAGCAAGATATGTTTTTCCCACACCTGTCGGTCCTATAAGAAGTACGTTGGACTTTTGAAGCTCGACACCGTCAAGCTCTTTTTCATCCTTGGTATCCGCTTTTGATAAAATTCTCTTATAGTGGTTATAAACTGCTACAGAAAGAGCAATCTTTGCGTCATCCTGTCCGATTACGTATTCATCAAGAGTTTTCTTGATATCGCGAGGCTTTGGAAGCTCCTCAAGCTTGATTGGTTGTGAGGAATCGGAGAAGTCTGCGAGCGCCTCGTCAAGTATTTCGGAGCAAGTATCTACGCAGAAATCACAAATATATACTCCCTTAGGCGAGGGAATTAAGAAATTAACCTGGTTTTCGTGTCTTCCGCAGAAACAGCAATACCTTTTGGGGGTATTGCCGTTACTGTCGGGCTTTTTATTTTCAGCCATAATATTTACCTTTCGCTTATGCGTGCTTATCAATTACTTTATCTATAAGACCGTATGCAAGTGCTTCATCCGCGGTCATATAGTTATCTCTTTCGGTATCGCGTGCGATCTCATCAATTGATTTGCCGGTGTTTTTAGCAAGAATTGCATTGAGTCTGTCGCGTGTGCGGAGAATAAGCTCTGCCTGAATTTTGATGTCCGTAGCCTGACCCTTTGCACCGCCGAGAGGTTGATGGATCATTATCTCGCTGTTAGGGAGAGCAAATCTCTTGCCCTTAGTTCCTGCGCTGAGAAGAAATGCGCCCATGGATGCCGCCATACCGATGCAAACTGTGGATACGTCGCATTTGATAAAATTCATTGTGTCATATATAGCCATTCCTGCGGTTACTGAGCCACCGGGACTATTGATGTAAAAGGAAATATCTTTGTCTGGATCCTGCGCCTCAAGGTAAAGAAGCTGAGCTACCACAAGGGAAGCGGTGGCATCATTTACTTCGTCGGACAGAAAAATGATACGGTCATTAAGAAGTCTTGAAAAAATATCGTATGATCTTTCGCCCCTGCCTGTTTGTTCTACGACCATGGGGACGAGTGAATTGTTCATCATTAGTAATGACCTCCTTGTATTATAGTTGGAAATTAAGCCTCTGTTTCTTCAGTTGCTTTCTTTGTTGTTTTTCTTGTTTTCTTTACGGGCTTTTCTTCGCCTTCAGCCTCTTCAGCCTTGGGAGCCTTCTTAGCAGCAGCCTTCTTCTTAGGAGCCTTAACTACTGCCTTTTCCTTAACTGCGTCAAGCGCAAGCTTAACCTTCATATCAGCTGCGATGAACTCGGAGTCGATAGAAGCCTTAACCTGCTCAACCTCGATGCCGTAAGCCTCTGCAATTCTTGCATACTCACCGTTGATATCCTCTTCGGATGCTGTGAGGTTCTCAAGCTCAGCGATCTTTTCAAGAGCGAGTCTTGCCTTAACCTGCTTTTCAGCCTGAGGACGGAACTGAGAACGAAGTGTCTCGAGTGTCATACCTGTGTACTGGAAATATGTCTTAAGGTCAAGTCCCTGCATTCTGAGCTGATTGTCGTAATCGCGAACGAAGTTTTCTGCCTCTGTCTCGAACATAGCTTCGGGAATTTCAGCTTCAAGCTTTTCAATAAGAGCATCCATGAGCTGACCGTCAACTGCGCTCTGTGCTGTAGCTTCGTGTCTATTCTCGATTTTAGCCTTAAGATCTGCCTTGTATTCATCAAGCGTATCGAATTCGGAAACGTCCTTTGCGAATTCATCGTCAAGAACGGGAAGCTCAACCTTTGTAAGAGCGTGAAGCTTTACCTTGAATACGGATGCCTTACCAGCAAGGTCTTCTGCGTGATACTCGGTGGGGAAGGTTACGTTAACGTCGAACTCTTCATCAACGGAGTGACCAACGATCTGCTCTTCGAATCCGGGAATGAACTGACCGGAACCGAGCTTAAGAGCATGGTCCTCGCCCTTGCCACCTTCGAATGCAACTCCGTCAACGAAGCCCTCAAAGTCAATAACAGCTGTGTCACCAAGCTCAGCAGGACGATCGTTAGCATCGATCTCACGGCTATTTCTTTCTCTTACGAGCTCAAGCTCCTTATTGATCTCCTCGTCAGTTACGGGAGCAACCTCTTTGGTTACTTCAATACCGAAGTAGCCTTCGATCTTTACATCGGGCTTAACAAAAACCTTAGCTGTGAAAACAACACCGTTTTCATCAAGAGAGAGAACGTCGATCTCGGGCTGTGCCACGGGCTCGATACCAGCCTCTGCAACTGCTGCCTCATAAGCCTCGGGAAGAATATCGTTAAGAGCTGTGTCATAGAAGAAGCCCTTACCGTACATCTTTTCAATCATAGCTCGGGGAGCCTTACCTTTTCTGAAGCCGGGAATGTTGATCTTGCCAACCTCTTTTTTGTAAGCGCGCTCACAAGCTGCTTCAAAAACGGACTGTTCTACTGAAAAGTGGAGCTCTACTTTGCTACCTTCAATTTTTTCGTTTTTAATCAATTTCATTTTTTAAATCCTCCAAGATTTTAACATACAAAGCTTATTATATATAATAAACAACAAAATGTCAAGATTTTTTTGCAAAATTGCTGAAAAATCAAAGAAAAACGGGCATTGGAGCAAAATTTAAGTAATCTGCAGCAACCATTGTAAATGAAATTCCATCATATTCAAACTCTCTGGGAATTGAATAATTGTTATGGATATGTCCGTAAAAGCAATTTTTGATATTGTGATTTTTTAACACATCAAGTATCTTATCGCAAACGCAATCTGCGTAAACAGGCGGGAAGTGCAGAAAAACAAGAATGGGAAAGTCCGGATTTTGCTCTCTTAATTCTTCTGCGGCTTTTATACTGATTTCAAGCCTTTGAGCTTCACGGGCGACGATCTTTTCGTAATCGACATCTCCCACTGTTTTTTGTTGCTTTTCATCATAGAACCATCCGCGCGAACCACATACTACGCAATCATCAAGCAAATGAGCGTTGTTGTGGAGAAGGGAGATTGATTTTATATTATTTTCTTCGAAAAATTGATATATTTTAGTGGCGGTTGACCACCAAAAATCGTGATTTCCTTTAGAGATGATCTTTTTGCCGGGCAAAGACTCAAGAAACAGAAAATCGGATTTTGCCTCCTCGAGTGTCATTGCCCAAGAGATATCTCCCGGGATTACAACAGTATCGTCATCGTTAATTATTGCACGAAAATTTTTTTCAAGCTTTTTGTGGTAGTCCCTCCATTTTGTGCCGAACTTTTCCATTGATTTGTTCGTTGTTTCGTTGGTGGAGAGATGAAGGTCCGATATAACGTACAAAGACATTGTAAAATCCTTTCATTGAATAAAGTACACTCTTCGGGAAATAATATTAATGTGAGAAATCACAATATATTGCCCAAAAGGCGGAATGGAGAAAATTATGAATAATGAGAGAAACTGTTGTAACAACAATAAAAATGTAATCAAGGGAATTACCTGCGACGTTACAAACTGTGCTTATAATCAAGCTGACGGAAAGTGCTGCGCAGGACATATCAAGGTAGGTCCCGAGCAGGCTCACGCAAGCAGAGAAACACTTTGCACCACCTTCAAAAACAAGATGGAATAACCGAAAAAATTGCTATAAAGCATATCTCGATGAGGTATGCTTTTATTTTTTCAAAAATTCAAATATCTCGTCTGCCATGGTATTCTTATCGCAAACTGATGTGAATATCGTTTTTTTATCTCTGAGTTTGCTTAATGGGTCGGGAATAGGCGCAAGAGTTTCGTTTGAAAGAGCAGTGAGGGAATCAAAGCCTTCTGAGGAATCAATTCCTGTCAGTGCATTGTAAACATCCTTTGCAAATTTGTATGGATTGGCTGTGGATGCAACCACGCAGGGAGTATTATCGCCTGTTTTTTCTCTATATTGATCAAGAGCTGAGAATGCTACTGCAGTATGAGTATCAATGAGATAGTTATAATCGTGAAAATATTTACCGATGGTCTGCTTTGTCTGAGTCTCGTCGGCACAGTATCCGCAGAAGCTCTTTGAAATTTCGGTTAATGTGTTTTCATCAACCTGATAATAGCCGTTTTGATTTAATGATTTCATCCAGGTTGCGGTTGCATCGGCCCCTGAAATAAAATACAAAAGCCTTTCAAGATTACTTGAAATAAGTATATCCATAGATGGAGATATTGTCAAATGAAATTCGCGGTTGCGGTCATATCTTCCGGTATTCAAAAAGTCTGTTAGTATATTGTTGGAATTTGAAGCGCATATCAAAGTAGCGATAGGCAAACCCATAAGCTTAGCTACATAAGCTGCAAGGATATTGCCGAAATTGCCCGTTGGAACACATACGTTTATTTTGTCGCCCAAAGTGATTTCTTTATTTTTTAACAGATCGCAATATGATTTAAAGTAGTAAACGATCTGAGGTGCAAGTCTTCCAAAGTTGATTGAATTTGCGCTTGAAAGGAAATAGCCCATCTCTTCAAGCTTTGATGAGATATCACTACTTGAAAAAATATTCTTTACTTCGGATTGGATGTCATCAAAATTTCCGTTTACCGCGCAGACGTTGACGTTTTCGCCTTCCTGTGTTGCCATTTGAAGCTGTTGGATGGTGCTGACACCGTTTTTAGGATAAAATACGGATATTTTTATCTGATCGATATTTTTGTATCCTTCGAGAGCGGCTTTTCCGGTATCTCCCGAGGTCGCAACAAGGATCAGAGCTGTCCGTGATTCTCCCTCCTTAGAGAGCGCGCGTAAAAGCAATCGAGGCATCAGCTGAAGAGCCATATCCTTAAACGCGCAGGTTGGTCCGTGCCACAGCTCGAGGGAATAAGTGTTGCCGTAAACACGCACAAGAGGGCACGCGCCGTCGGGGAATGAAGCTAAGGAATATGCGCCGTTGCAATCCTCAAGCAATTCACCGTAGGTGTAATCAGTTAAAAGCTTACTAAGGATAGTAGCTGCGAGCGTAGGATAGTCAAGATCGCAAAAGGACCCGATCTCGGAGAGGGAAAGCGTAGGGATGCTTTCGGGGACGAAAAGTCCTCCGTCGTCGGCGAGTCCCTTTATGATTACCTGTGCTGCCGTATATTTAGTTTTGTTAGTGTCTCTTGTACTATGAAAATTCATAGGTGTCTCCTATATGTTATTAGTAAAAAAATTAAATGCATTCTTATAAAAAATTTTATCTGTAAGATCGTTTGAATAATTGAGCTTCTGAAGCTCATTTTCGATTTTGTAAATATCTTGTATTCCTTGAAATCCATTTGGAAGATTTGTCCCGTCAAGGTCGCAGCCCATAGCGACGGTGTTTTCACCGCCGAGTGACATATAATGCTCGATATGGCGGATGATATCGCAAAGCTTAGCTGATCCGTTCAAATTTAGATGGGAAGGGCACAAATTTATACCCACCAATCCACCGAGCTTAGAAATGGTAATAAAGTCATTGTCCTGTAAATTTCGTGTATGCGGATTTACGGAGTATGAATCAGAATGCGAAGCAATTAAAGGCTTGCTATGCACCTGCGCAATCTCTAAAGCATCCGACGTACCTTTGAAAGAGCAATGCGAAACGTCGGGAACGATGCCTAATCTGAAGCACTCTTCAACAACTTGTTTGCCAAAATCAGTTAGACCGATATCGTTATCGTGCGCACCGCCTATACAGGTAGTTCCGTACCAATTAAGAGTTAATGCTCTTACTCCGCTTTGATAAAGAACGGTTAGCCTTTCAATATCGTTTTCAAGGATTCTTGCATCCTCAACGGACACGATCAAAGGAGTGATACCGAGTGTGATGGAATCATTTAGCTCATATGCATTTTTGATGATTTTTACAGAATTTTTGTTAATATGTGCTTCATTCTCGAGATTTTTTATGACCTCGAAAAATCTTTCATATCCCTCGGAGTCCGTAAGCCTTTTATCCGTCCAGATAGCCATCACCTGGGCGTACCGACTTAAATAAGCAGACTTTTTTAAAGAGACGTGAAAGCCGTTATCGTATAAGCCCTGATTTTCGGCGAGAAGGCGTGTCGCCGTATCGCAATGAAGGTCAAATAATTTCATATTATGCACCGAATGCGTCCTCTATATGATTGATTTTCAGCACCTCGGAGGGAGCTCCGTCCTTTTCCTTGGAGAGATATATCTCAATAACGTCAAGACGCGGGGTCTTCTTCGTGGGATGCTCTGAGAGGTATGCCTGAGCGGCGGCTACGGTGCGCTTTTGCTTTGCGGGAGTTACTGCCATTGCGGGAGTTCCGAAAGTCATATCGCGCGGAGAGCTGCAGGAGCGAGTCTTTACCTCAACAAAAATAATATATTTGTTATTTTCTGCGATAATGTCAATTTCGTTGTGAAGCGCGTAATAATTTTGCGCAACTATTTTGTATTTGTTGTTTTGAAGGTAATAGCAGGCTACGCTTTCACCGTATCTGCCGACCTCGGTTGTGTTTCTCATAATTATTTTTCGTCCAGAAATCTGATGAATTTTTTGCGGTGGATGGGGGAGGGACCGTACTGCCTTAGGGCATCCATATGCTGCTTTGTCCCATAGCCCTTGTGCTTTGCGATGCCGTATTGCGGATAATCCTTATCCATCTGCTCACACATTTCATCCCTCGTTACCTTTGCAAGTATGGATGCGGCGGCGATCGAGGGGCTTGTAGCATCTCCTTTAATAACTGTCATAGTGGGTATATTGAAGCCTCTGCTTATGTTTCCGTCTATGATCGCAAAGTCTGCTTTTACGCAAAGACCCTCGACAGCTCTATTCATAGCGAGCATATCCGCTTCAAGAATATTGAGCGCATCGATCTCCTCAACGCTTGCTTGTGCTATGCAGTAAGCTATAGCGTGCTTTTTGATTTCTTCAAAAACCTGCTTTCTCTTTTTGGGAGAAAGCTTCTTTGAATCGTTTAATCCTTCTATGTAAAGACCTACCGGAAGTATGCACGCGGCGGCAACAACGGGACCGCAAAGGGGACCTCTTCCTGCCTCGTCAACTCCGCAAACGTAAGTGTAACCCTCATCAATAAGGGATTGTTCAATGGTGTATTCAAGCATAGTATTATCTATATCCTGTCGAGTGTTATTTTTCCTATTTTAGCGCTTCTGAATTCGTCAAGAAGCATATTTGCGGTGCGCTCGTAGTCGATCTCTCCACCGCTCACTAAAAATCCGCGCTTTTTACCGATAGCCTCAAAAAGCTGTAAATCGGTGTAGTCTTCATAATCAGCGATGCATCCAAGCTTATATCTGGCGCAGAGCATTTCGGGATAGTATTTGCGCAAACGGGAGCAGAGAACTATAGCAAGGGATTCAATATCAAGTATTTTATCTTTAATTGCGCCTGTGAGAGCAAGGTTTTCGCCAATGATTCTATCGTCAAACTTAGGCCAGAGAACACCGGGCATATCCATAAGATCAAGGCCGATATTTGTTGCTACCCATTGCTTGTCAACCGTTACGCCGGGGCGGTTCTCGACCTTTGCCTTTTTGCTGCCGCAAATTCTGTTTATGAGTGAGGATTTGCCCACGTTGGGAATTCCCACGATCATAGCCTTGAGCTTTCTGCCGGACATTCCCTTGGCCTCATAACGCTCAAGCTTGGCGGCAAGCACCTTATTTACTGCTTCGGTTAGCTTATTTATGCCCATACCGCTTAAGCAGTCGGTGGTTATACATATCGTTTGTCCTTTAGAATAGTATTCACACCACTTTTTAGTCATTTCGGGATCTGCTAGAGTTGCTTTATTGAGGAGAAGTATGGTTGGCTTCTGCTCGGTCATTTTGGCAATTTCAGGATTTCTTGAGCTTTTTGGAATTCTCGCGTCAAGTATTTCTATTACAACGTCAACGTTTTTAAGGTTTTCGGTTATCATTCGGCGGGTTTTCGCCATATGCCCGGGAAACCACTGTATCTGTTCTGATGGCATAATTTTTCTCCGTTTCTGAATTTATTCTACAATTCCTAATCTATCATAGGGGAAAATTCTGAATATTACTTTACCGATTACGGTTTTCTCATCTACAAGCCCGATTACCTCGGAGCGACTGTCAACCGAATGATTGCGGTTGTCACCGAGAACGAAGAGGTATCCTTCGGGAACGTAAACGGTGTAAGTTCCTCGATAACCCTTATATCTTCCGATATCGAGATACATATAGTCTGATTCATCGATTACTTCATTATCAGTGAATGAATTGTCGTCGGAAACATACACGAGGAGGTTGTCATAGTCTATACATACCCATTTGTTTCCGGTTGCTATAATTCGTTTTACAATGAATTTGTGCAACTCATCGGTATCGTGGAAAACAACTATGTCACCCTCGTTCGGTGAGTAAAACAGATCGCTTATAATAAGGGTGTCACCGTCCTCAAGAGTGCCAAGCATGGAGCTTCCCTCAACGGTGCAGGTTCTGATGAAAAATGAGTTCAGAATTATAATCATTATGAAGCAAGTTAATAATGTTTCAAAAACATCAAATAAGAGGGAAGATGTTTTGGATTTAATGTTTTGGGTTGATTTATCATTGAAAAATTTGCTGAAATCCATTACTACCTCCATAAAAAATAACGTTAGTTTCAAATTATTCTTTACAATTATAGCATATATTTATAAGATAAACAAGTAATTTTTTAAAAATGTAAAAAAATATGAAAAAAATCAAAAATAATTGTTGACATAGGGGTGAAAGTGTGGTAAGATTGTAGTAACACTAAAATAATGAACTAAGTGTGGCAATTTATTCGATTGGGCTATTTCGTAAAGAATTTTGAATAAATTACTCTCAGTTCAAATTCTACATAGCAGAGGAGAAAAATGTATGGTTGAATATGCTTTATGTCTTTTATGGCTTGTAGTACTCGTTGTATGTATAATATTCGAGGTGCGTACAAGTGATGTTGTAACGGTTTGGTTCATGCCTGCCGCCGCGGTAGCTCTCTTGATTTCTTTCTTCGCGAAAGAGGAAAGTGATTTCTGGATTCAATTTGCAGCTTTTGCACTTGTTTCTATCGTTTCTTTCCTTATTTTCAAAATCGCTTTCAATAAGAAGGTTAAGAAGATGAAGAGAGGTAAGACAAACCTTACAGCTCTTATTGGTGAAAGATGCCTTGTAGTTGAGGATATCTCCAATATTCATTCCAAGGGTACTGTAAACCTTAAGGGTGCTATCTGGAGCGCTCGTTCCACAGATGAGAACGACGTTGTAGAAGAAGGCACTATCGTAGTTGTTGAAAGAATTGACGGCGTTAAGCTCGTTTGTTCAAGAGAGAAATAATTAGGAGGTTAGAAAGATGTTAGAATTTATTATTGTTGCAGCCATTGTGCTCTTCGCCTTATTGGTTCTTGCAATTTGTAACCTTAGAATCGTTCCTCAGTCCAAGGCGTACGTTATGGAAAGACTTGGTGTTTACGGTAGAACATGGCACACAGGTCTTCACATTAAGATACCCTTCATTGAAAGAGCAGCTAAGATCCTTGACCTCAAGGAGCAGGTTGCTGATTATCCTCCCCAGCCCGTTATCACAAAGGATAACGTTCGTATGGAGGTAGATACAGTTGTATTCTATCAGATTACTGACTGCAAGCTTTTCGCTTACGGCCATGCTAATCCCTTGGCAGCTATTGAGCATCTCACAGCTACCACACTTCGTAACATCATCGGTGAGCTTGAGCTTGATGCTACTCTCACATCCCGCGACCTTATCAATTCCAGAATGAGAGCTATTTTGGATGAGGCTACTGACGCTTGGGGTATCAGAGTAACTCGTGTTGAGCTTAAGAACATCATTATTTCCGACAATGAGCTTGCAGAAGCTATGGAAAAGCAGATGATCGCAGAGCGTAAGCGCCGCGAACAGATCATCCTTGCAGAGGGTGAGAGAAAGGCTGCTATCCTTGTTGCTGAAGGTAAGAAGCAGGCTGACATCCTCGAGGCAGAGGGTAAGAAGCAGGCTGAAATCCTTGCTGCTGAAGCACGCAGAGAAGCTATGATCTGTGAGGCAGAAGGTGAAGCTGAGGCTATTCTTCAGGTTCAGCAGGCAACTGCTGAGGGTATCAAGATGGTTAACGCATCTGAGCCTTCTAAGGAAGTTCTTGCAATCAAGAGCCTTGAGGCATTCCAGAAGGCAGCTGACGGTCAGGCTACAAAGATCATCATTCCTTCTGAAATTCAGGGTCTTGCAGGACTTGCTTCCAGCGCATCCGAGATTTTTAAGGCATAATATCAAGCTTACTTATATATAATTTGAAAGACACAGAATTTCTGTGTCTTTCTTTTTATAAAACCTTTGACAAAAATGCTTTACTATAGTATAATATATGTAGTTTTTATAATAAAATGTTAGGTGGAGGTTATATGCCCAAGTTCTTTATTAATGAAAATCAGATCATAGGAGATGTGATTTCAATTACAGGCGACGATGCTCATCATATATCCAGATCACTCAGAATGGCTGCAGGTGAATATATTACTGCTTGTGATAATAATGCTGTTGAATATAACTGTATTCTTGAGCAGTTTCTTGAAGGAGAGGTAAGAGCGAGAATTGTTGATAAGACAAAGTCATTGTCCGAGCTCCCGGTTAAGATCCATCTGTTTCAGGCTCTTCCTAAAGGTGAAAAGCTTGATTTTATAGTTCAGAAAGCAATTGAGTGCGGAGCCTTCGACATTACACCGTTTGAAAGTGAAAGATGTGTTGTTAAGGTAAAGGCAGATGCTGAATCACGCAAAACAGAACGCAGAAACAAGATTGCGTTAGAGGCTGCCAAACAATGCGGCAGGGGTATTGTGCCAACTGTAAATCCCACCGTTAGTTTTGACGGTATGCTTTCTGCCGCACGACGATCGGATGTTGTTTTATTTTGTTATGAGGGTAAAGGAACCATGCCGATGGGTGTTGCTCTAAAATCGTTGAGATCTGAAAAATCGATTTCTGACATATCTATTATAATAGGAAGTGAAGGCGGATTTTCAGAACGCGAAGCAAGCATTGCATCAGAATGTGGTTTTATGCCTATAGGCTTGGGGAATAGGATACTAAGAGCTGAGACGGCAGCAGTTTTTGCGCTTTCGTGCGCGGTTTACGAGTTTGAATTGACATGAATTAATGATCT
Organism: Clostridia bacterium; assembly: GCA_017483195.1. Taxonomy (GTDB): domain Bacteria; phylum Bacillota; class Clostridia; order Oscillospirales; family CAG-272; genus RGIG4608. The sequence continues at coordinate 40,831 of JAFULR010000008.1, read as the reverse complement.
TCCATAAGATATATACCAAAAAGCACAAAAAAAATTAGAGAAAATATCAAAATACCTATTGAAAAATAACAAAAAATAGTGTATTATATAGTGTAGTATGTACAAAACTTTTAAAGCTTATGAATGAGAGGTTTTATTTATGTCTAACAGATTGTTTCAGGGCGTTGTTCATCAGATGAAAGATGCGGTTGAGCGAGTTATCGGCGTTGTTGATGAGAGCGGTGTCGTTGTTGCTTGCTCCGAGCTTACCAAAATCGGTGAGGTTCGCCAGGGAGTTGCTGAGGAGATAACATATTCTCCCAAGTCCTTTATACTTAACGGAACTACATATAGTCCTATTACTGCAGGATCCAAATCAGAGTACTATGTATTTGTTGACGGTGATGACAAATTGGCGGAAAAGATTTCCAAGATACTTGTTGTTTCCTTCATTAATATAAAGAATCTCTATGACGAAAAATATGATAAGGGATCATTTATAAAGAATATCATCCTGGATAATATTCTTCCCAGCGATATTTACGTTAAGAGCAAGGAGCTTCATTTCAATACCGAGGAGGTTCGTATCGTATTCCTCGTTAAGTTCTATAGCAGAACTGATATGATGCCTTTTGAAATGCTTCAGAATATGTTCCCGGACAAGTCCAAGGATTACGTTATCAGCGTTGGAGAGCAGGACGTGGTTCTTGTAAAGGATATTAAGCCCGGTACCGAACGCAAGGAAATCGAAAAGATGGCAGCTAATATTGTTACAACCCTTAATAATGAATATTATGCCAAGGTTGCAATCGGTATTTCTACAGTTGTTGACAATATCAAGGATTTGGCTAGAGCTTATAAAGAAGCTCAGGTTGCTCTTGACGTTGGAAAGGTTTTTGAAACTGAAAAGAACATTATCAGCTATGAAAATCTTGGAATTGGAAGACTTATTTATCAGCTTCCCACAACTATGTGTGAAATGTTCCTTCAGGAAGTATTCAAAAAGGGAAGCCTCGATTCACTTGATAAGGAAACTCTTATGACAATTCAGTGCTTCTTTGAGAACAATCTTAACGTTTCCGAAACATCAAGAAAGCTTTTCGTACATAGAAATACATTAGTTTACAGACTTGAAAAGATCCGCAAGCTTACCGGTCTTGATCTTCGTGAATTTGAGCATGCCATTACATTCAAGGTGGCTCTTATGGTTCAGAAGTATCTCAAGTCTATCTCATCAAAATATTAATTCTTATTTAAGCGAAACGGGATCTTTACGTTTCGCTTAGTCGCGTTCTTTACTTATAGCCCCTGTGGCAGAAAGGAGAATATTATGAAAAAAAGTTTATTATCCTTCATTACGATATTGCTCATCCTTGTTTTAGTTATTGGATCCTGTGTGTCTTGCTTTGTTATAACTCCCGGGATCACCACAAAAAATAACAATATTGATAACCCGAACGGTGACGGAAGAGAGCCCATTGATTATACTGATACCTTTTATCTTATCGATGCTCTTTTCAAAAACTTCTCGATTTTCGACGTTGATTATGAAACAGCTATGCTTGCTGCTATCCGCGCTTACGTTGAAGCTACGGGCGATAAATTTGCAATGTTCTACACTCCCGAACAATTTGAAGCAATGACGAGCGAGAATAATGGAGATCTCTATGGCATAGGTGTGCAGGTCATTTTCGATTACGACAGCTATTTTATGGAAGTCGTCCTTATTATGCCTGATTCGCCTGCGCAAAATAGTCTTCAAATCGGAGATAAGGTTACTCATATAATGGATGGTGGAAGCAAGGTTGCGCTTGCTGATATAGTTGAGCAGAACAAGCAAAAGGTTAAGGAGCTATATCCCTCATATACCGTGGAGGAGATAAACAATGCTGCTTGCTATGAGACCTTCCAGTATGCGGTTTCCAAGCTCAAGGGAGCTGAGGGAACTTATGCAGAGTTTACCGTATTGCGTGGAGCAGAAGAGATCGAGATGAAGGTTCAGCGCGCTAAGGTAAAAACTGTTTCTGTTACTGCTAAAACATCTATAAGAGATCCTAAGGTTGGTATAGTTTCGATTTCTCAGTTCGATCTTACAACACCCACTCAGTTCAAGGAATGTATGGACTCCTTGATTGCGAGCGGTTGCGATAAATTTGTATTTGACCTCAGAAATAATCCCGGTGGAGACCTTGCATCGGTAACAGCGGTTCTCAGCACACTCCTTAATGAGGGCGACGTTGTTCTCAGCACCAAGGACAGCACCGGAAAAACAGAGGTGACTAAGGTAAAAGTATTGAATTACGGATTAACCTCCGGTTATTCTACTTGCAATGTTTCCAAATCAGACATCGGAAAATACAGAGGATATGAAATGGCAGTGCTTGTTAATGAAAATTCAGCAAGCGCGGCTGAGTTGTTTACTTCTGCACTTCGTGACCACGAGCTTGCTCAGATAGTGGGAGTTAAAACCTACGGTAAGGGAAGTATGCAGAGCATTATCGACTTATCATATTATAATGGAAATAGCAAAGAGCCCCTTTACTTTGGCGCATTAAAGCTTACAACAAAGCTGTATTTCCCACCCTGCGGTATTGGATATGACGGTAACATTGGAATTGAGCCAAATTATCCCGTTGAGCTTGAAGGTATTGCAGCAGAAACACATTTTTATAAATTGACCGAGGAGATTGACAATCAGCTCCAAAAGGCAATTTCGATTTTGATTGATTAAGATTATTTACTATATAGATTGGAGAATTAATTATGGCAAAGTCTAAACAGATGTTGTACACAAAAGAAGGTTTTCAGGCTCTTCAAGCCGAGCTTAAGGAGCGTCAGACCGTTAAGCGTGAAGAAATTAAAGAGGCTATTGCTCTCGCTCGTTCTTTCGGTGACCTTTCCGAAAACTCTGAGTACGATGCGGCAAGAAACGAACAGGCTCAGAACGAAGCAAGAATTCTTGAATTGCAGGCACTTATTGACAATGCTCTCATCATCGATGAAACAAAGATCGATTCTAGTGTTGTAAGTATTGGTTCTACTGTTACCGTTTATGATTGTGAGTTTGACGAAGAGGTTGAATACAGTATTGTAGGCTCAAATGAGGTTGATCCTCTCTCCGGCAAGATCTCCGATCAGTCTCCCATCGGTCACGCATTGATGAACAAGGCAGCAGGAGCTGAGGTTAGTGTTGATACTCCTTCCGGCACTATTGTGCTTAAGGTTCTTAAGGTTACAAGAAAGTAATTTTCGGAGGAAAACATGACTGATATTAATAATATTAATGAAAATATCGTTGTTGACGAAGAAAAGGAATTAAATTCTATTCTTCAGATCAGACGCGACAAGCTTTCTTCATTAAAGGAAAGCGGTAATGATCCCTTCCAAAAAGTTAAGTATGATTTCGATACTTACAGTGTAGATATCAAGGACAAATTTGAAGAATACGAGGGCAAGAACGTTAAAATTGCCGGTCGTATTATGAGTCGCCGTGACATGGGTAAGGCAAACTTTATCGACGTTATGGACGGTAAGGGAAGAATTCAGTGCTACATTCGTATCAATGATATCGGAGAAGAGACATTTGAGCAGTACAAAAAATGGGATATCGGTGATATCGTTGGTGTTAGCGGCGTCGCATTCAGAACAAGACGCGGAGAGATTTCTGTTCATGTTTATGAGATTGAGCTTCTTGCTAAGAGCTTGCTTCCTCTTCCTGAAAAGTTCCACGGTCTTAAGGACACGGATCTCAGATACAGACAGAGATACGTTGACCTTATTATGAACCCCGAGGTTAAGGACACCTTCGTTAAGAGAAGCCTTATACTTAAATATATAAGAGAGTACCTTGATGGCAAGGGATTCCTTGAGGTTGACACACCCATTCTCGTTCCTCTTGAGATCGGTGCATCCGCTCGTCCCTTCAAGACTCATCATAACACTCTTGACATGGATATGTACCTCAGAATTGAAACAGAGCTTTATCTTAAGCGTCTTATTGTTGGCGGTATGGATAAGGTTTATGAGGTTGGTCGTATATTCAGAAACGAGGGTATGGATACAAAGCACAATCCCGAGTTTACATCAATTGAGCTTTATCAGGCATTTACCGATTATAAGGGAATGATGGATCTTGTTGAGGAAATGAACAAGATGCTTGCAGAAAAGGTTTGCGGCACAACTCTTATCACATACCAGGGCAAGGAAATAGATATGTCCAAGTGGGAAAGACTCACAATGGTTGAGGCGGTTAAGAAGTACTCCGGTATTGATTATTACGCTTGGAGCTCTGACGAGGATGCACGCGCTTGCGCTAAGGAGCATCACGTTGAGGTTCCTGCTAATGCAACAAAGGGAACAGTTCTCGTTGAGCTTTTCGATGCTTTCGTTGAGGAGCATCTCATTCAGCCCACGTTTATTTACGATTATCCCGTTGAAAACAGCCCTCTTGCAAAGAGAAAGGCTGATGATCCCGCATTTACTGAGAGATTTGAATACTTTATCAATGCTACTGAATTCGGTAATGCTTTCAGTGAGCTTAACGATCCCATCGATCAGAAGGAACGCTTTGAAAAGCAGGTAGCTGCCAAGAAGAAGGATGAGCCTAATTGCAACGCGGAGGTTGATTACGACTATGTTACAGCACTTGAGTACGGACTTGCTCCCACGGGTGGTCTTGGCTTTGGTGTTGACCGTCTTGTAATGCTTCTTACAGATAGCGCATCAATTCGCGATGTATTGTTGTTCCCAACAATGAAGCCCCTTGCTGATTAATATCTAAAAATATAGCCACTAAATCACATTTGTGATTTAGTGGCTTCTTATTTTATTCTTCAATTGCCATCAATTTCTCTTTAGATTCCTTGATAATGAATTTATCAAGCAATACAAGATAAGACGGGAGGACAAAGAGTATAAGAAGTATCGCACAAAATGCACCGATACTGAGAGTTTGGAGAATTGCTGCAACGGTTCCTGTCATGAAGAATCCACAAATGAACGTTACAAGCACAAGAATCAATGACGATGTTAGAATTGCATAGGTTGCACGTGTCATAACAACGGGAAGAGCTTCTTCAAGCACATATTCCTTGCGAACCTCACGGTAATAAGTAGTAAATAGAATAGCATAGTCGATCATCGAGCCCATAAGTATGCATTGTACTAAGATCAAGGCTATAAAGAACATCGGAGATCCGGTAACGGCCATTACACTCATCATAGCGAATACCGCGCATTCAATTACGCATATAAGGAGGAGCGATACTGAGAATTTGCGGAATGACATATACACCACAAGGAATACTGCAATTGCAGTTACTATGGATATTATGAGATATTCTTGATCAAAGGTTTGAGATACTTCATATGACATTGCTGAATTTCCTACTAAGTAGTAGTTTCCTGACAATGTGTTATCAAGCATATCAGTAAGATCTGCATAGAATTTATTTATCTCCGGTGATTCGAGGACGTAATCAACTGTGATTACCATTCTTGAGTGCTCAGGACCAACAAGCTGAGCAATACCTTCGCTCATCATTGTTTTTGCGGATTCAAATTCTGCAAGCATTGCTTCATCAAAATATGATGAAAATGCTTCGTTTGTGATTATTTCCTCGGATAAGAAGGTAAAAAAGTCATAAAGCGGTATTTTTGTGCTTGACATATCCATCGTATTGCTTCTTGACATAATATAGAGAAGGGTCAAGTTTTCTTCAGTGAACATATCTGTGTCAGCCATATTTCCAAAGAGATCAACTATATCACTCGGAGAGAGCTCTTTGTTGGACTTGACTGCATCGTAAATATCAATAAGAGTGTGTAACTGAGCGCCTTGCTCGCTATCTACAAAAGCGTCTGCAATTGCCGAGAGATCGGAGATGACACGTACAAACTCCTCCATATTTAATGAAGTTACAGGAGTTATATTAAATACCTTTTCAATAGTTTGAGCATCGACACCGAGAACACCGGCTATTGTACCAAAGATTGTGTTTGCAAAATTCTGATAGTTGATATTCTGCAGTTGTTTAATGTAAAATACACTTTGAACCATTTGTACATCAACACCAAACATAGCTGATATTTCTTCCGCTGAATATTTATCGGTACTTGTAAGAGCATTTACAAGGCTGCCAAGCTGAGCGATTTGCGCCTTAGATGCTTCATCAAGCATAGGAGCGAACATCTCGTTATTAATGAAGTCATCGGAAGTTATGAACGTTGCAAAATCAACAAATGTCATACCCTCAGTCGCAAATCCGTTTTCGCAAAGATAGAAAAGTGTATTAACGAACACTCTATCAATGCCAAACATTCCTGCTACGTCATCAACTGACATTTCAGCGCCTAATGTATTAGCATATGCTTGAATTGATGTGACGTGCTCATCCTTTGAAAGCATATCTATGATTGACGACATCATTTTTTCATCTTTGTTTTCATAAACTAAAACAATGATATCGTCCTGGGGAAAGATGTCTGTAACAATGCTGTCTTCAGCATAGGAGTATTCAATGATTGTTTGCGATTCAAGAATGATCACTGCAATTAAAAGAATAAATCCGAGAACGGCAATAAGCTTTCTGTTTTTAAAGCTGAAGCGCCCGATGGATGAAACTATTTTATCAAACATTTTCAATTCCTCCGTTCTTCAGAAGCTTTTTTTGTTTTAAATGATTCTTGCTTGTTTTATATAACAGATCTGAGAACTTAATTACAAGAGTGGGCATTACGGTGAATACTGTAACGAAACTTAACGCAACTCCTTTAGCAAGTACCAAACCGATATCACGTCCGATCGTAAATGACATTAGAAGAAGAACCATAAGTCCTACTACTGTTGTGAGGGAGCTGCTGAAAATAGAGCTTATAGAATTCACTATAGCACGTGTCATAGCCTCCTTGCGGTGCTTTTTACCTAAGAGCTCATATTCTTGCTGGTAACGGTGAAGAAGCATAATTGAATAGTCGATCGATAGGGTTAGCTGCATAACTGCCGCTATACCAAATGTTATGTCGGAAACACTTTCAAAAATTATATTTGAACCCATATTGATGAGAACTGCAACTCCTATCGAAATAAGTAGAAATGCGGGTTCGATATATGCTCGACACATAATAAACAAGAGCACAAGCATAATGGATACAGCTAAAGGCAATAAAATATCAAGTACATCCATATAACCGCCTGAATAGTAGGAGTAAACTGTATAATCATCGCTGAAATACTTTTCCATTTTGTCTATTATATCACTGACCTTATCGGGATTATTGGTGTAATCTGTATGTACTAAGTACATAGTATATGTTTTGGTATTATAATCAGAGCTTTTCAAATCATAGTCGATAGAAGACACACCGTCAAATTTATTAAGCTCATTTAAAATTTTCGTTTTCTCGCTTTCAGTTAAGTTCTGAAACATAATCTGGAAAGAATCCTTGAGATCTGCGGCGGGGAATTCAGTATTAATAATATCAAGTCCCTTGCGCATATCAGAATCGGCGGCGAGGTATTTTGTCTGATCAGTGTTAACTGTGACAAAGGGTATCATACATGCGAATACTATAGCTAAAATTATGCTGAGAGTAAAAAGCGCGATCCTTTTTTGCACTAAAAAATTGGCTAATTTTTTCATTGATATACAATCCTCATCTAAAAAAATTTATTAATATGTTATTATATTATATATTGTAAAATATAATCCTTAAAAAATCTTTAAAACACAACATATTAATTAATATGTTTTTCGCTTGATTACATAAATTTTCTGATTTAGTCTTGAAAAAAATATATTTAGATGATATAATAGTATAGATGTCAATAAATGGAGGATTTATATGTCTGAATATAAATATCTTAACAGAATAAATTCTCCTGCAGATCTCAAGGCTATGCAGGAGGATGAAATCAAACCTCTTGCAGCTGAAATTCGCCAGTTTCTGATTGAAAAGGTTACTAAAAACGGAGGACATCTTGCTTCAAATCTCGGTATTGTTGAGCTTACCCTTGCGATACACAGAGTATTCGATGTGCCGCAAGACCATTTGATATTTGACGTGAGTCATCAATCCTACGTACACAAAATTATTACTGAAAGAAAAGATCGATTTGACACGTTGCGTAAAGGTGGCGGTCTTAGCGGATTTATGAAGAGAAGTGAAAGCAATTACGATTCATTTGGCGCCGGTCACAGCTCGACCTCTATTTCCGCAGGACTTGGATTTGCCATTGCAGATAAAATACAAGGCAATGATGCAGCCACGGTCGTTGTTCTCGGTGACGGAGCTTTTACCGGCGGAATGGTTCACGAAGCATTGAATAATATCCAAAAGGATCTGAAGCTTGTCATCGTATTGAATGAGAATGAGATGTCCATATCTAAAAATATAGGTTCATTCGCAAAAATTCTTACAAGGCTCCGATTGCACCCAACCTACATTAGCACTAAGGGCCACATTAAGAGATTTGTATCGAAGGCTCCAAGACTATTTAAGGCCATGCAAGGCTTTAAGACAAGAGTTAAGGATATTTTCTACGGTTCAAATTATTTTGAGAATCTTGGACTTTTTTACGTTGGGCCGATTGACGGTAATAATGAAAAAGAGGTTGAGGAAGCCTTAAAAATTGCAAAAAATCGTGGGCAGAGTGCAATTGTGCACGTCAAAACTGTTAAAGGTAAGGGATATGCTCCTGCCGAAGATAATCCCGCAAAATACCACGGAATATCCCCGGAAGGACCGGAATCTCAAGCGTCAAGCTTCTCAGCTGAATTTGGAGAAATTATTACTGAGATTGCCAATAATGATGAAAAAGTGGTGGCTATAACTGCAGCAATGCTTCACGGCACGGGTCTTGTTGAATTCGCTGAGAAGCATCCTGATAAGATATTTGATGTTGGAATAGCCGAGGAGCACGCCTTAACCTTTGCTTGCGGACTTGCTGCTGAAGGCTTAAAGCCCTATTTTGCGGTATATTCAACGTTTTTACAGCGTTCATATGATAATATTCTTCACGATATGGCTTTACAAAATCTGCCCGTCAGAATTTGTATAGACCGCGCAGGTCTTAATCCTTCCGATGGTCCAACCCATCACGGCATTTATGATGTTGCAATGTTATCCCATGTTCCCAATATGACATTATATGCCCCTGTTACCTATGAAGGCTTAAAGCTTGCTCTGCTTGAGATGAATTCACTTGACAGACCATCTGCGGTAAGGTATGCAAAAGGGGAAGAAAACAGAGAGATAGCAGAAGAGTTTTACACCGATGCAATAAGTGACTTATCTCTAAAAACCAATTACTCAGATCCCGAGTCTTTAGACGCGGTTATCATTACCCACGGATCCATAACTGCTGAGGCAATTAAAGCCAAACAGCTGCTTGCTTTAGACAGTATTAATACAGGTATAGTTTTGGTGGAACGATTGATGCCGTATTCCGATCTTGTAAATGATATCGTTGACGTATTACCCACCGGTGAGGCTAAGATCATCACTCTTGAACAGGAAATAAAAGCAGGTGGATTTGGCATGATGGTTATGGATCGCCTGTCAAAATATGATATTATGAGGAATAAGAAAACAGCCATTATTGCGCTTGAAGATACTCTTGCGGATAAATACGGTTCTTCAATATACTCTTCGTTTGGACTTGATGCGCAGAGTATAGCGCATAAGATAAAAAATATTTAAGGAGGTCATATGAGCTTATACGAATCAGGTGAAATGTATCTTGAAAGTATATTGTATCTTACTAAGCAGGGAAAAAACGTAAGAGCAATAGACATTTGCGAATATATGGGATACTCAAAGCCAAGCGTGAGTCGAGCGATCGGACTTCTTAAAAAAAGCGAATACGTTACTGTTGATGCATCGGGATATATTACACTTACCGAGCTTGGTAATTCTATTGCGGAAAAGATATACGAAAGGCATAAAATACTTACGGAGGTGCTCGTGTCTATAGGTGTGCCTTATGACATAGCGAGTGATGATGCTTGCAAAATTGAGCATCATATAAGTGACGAAAGCTTTGAGGCTATCAAAAGAACATTTAATAAATAAAAAAATAGAGATGCGTTGCATCTCTATTTTTTTATTTCATTTATGAATTTTTCCATTCGGTCAAGACCTTCAGCTATATGATTAATTGAATAGGCATAGGATATTCTTGCGTATCCAAGACCGCATGCACCGAAAGCCTCTCCGGGGACGATAGCAACGTGATATCGTTTTAATAGCTCTGAGCAAAATTCCTCTCCGCTTATACCGAACTGAGAAATTTTAGGGAAGACATAAAACGCACCCTTGGGCTCGAAGCACTCTAATCCCATCTCATTAAGCCTATTATATATGAGAGTTCTGCGCCTATCATACTCAGCTGTCATATATTCTATATCAGGATCTCCGTTTTTAAGTGCGGATATTGCCGCAAACTGAGAGGTTGTTGGGCTTGACATTATCTCGTATTGATGTATTTTCAGCATTTGCGCCGTAATAGGAGCGGGAGCACACACCCATCCAAGACGCCAGCCTGTCATAGCAAAAGCCTTTGAAAAGCCGTTAACAACTATTGTGCGTTCCTTCATTCCTTCAATGCTTGCAATTGATACGTGGCGGTCGCCATAGGTCATTTCTGCATATATTTCATCGGATAGCACGATTATATTAGTATCCTTTATTATATCCGCAATTTCCATCAGCTCGGCGCGCGTCATAATTGCACCGGTTGGATTGTTGGGGAAAGGAAGAACTATCATTTTGGTTTTAGGTGTAATAAGAGCCTTTAATTTAGCAGGATCAATTCGGAATTCATCCTCCATATATGTTTCAAGTATTACGGGTACGGCACCTGCCATTCTTGTCAAGGGCTCGTAACAAACGAAAGAAGGAGTGGGGATGATAACCTCATCACCGATATCGAGAATCGCTCTCATAGCTATGTCAATTGCTTCGGAGCCACCAACGGTAACTATGATCTCACTTGAAGGATCATACGATAGAGAGAAACGACGAGTCATATACTTATCGATTTCACATCTCAGTTCCATAAGTCCCGCATTCGCTGTATAGAAAGTCTTTCCGGTTTCAAGACTTTGAATACCTGCCTCTCGAATATGCCAGGGGGTAACGAAATCAGGCTGACCCACGGTTAGTGAAATAACGTCCTTCATATCGGGTGTTATCATATCAAAGTATTTTCTGATGCCCGATTTTGGTATGCTTACTATTTTTTCGGGGAGAATCTTATTATAGTCGATCATTAACCAAGGCTCTCTCTTTCATCTATCTCGGGCGCGGCGCCGTATATTACTCCCTTATCCTTGTATCTTCTAAGGACAAAATGTGTTGATGTGCTTTGAATATGAGGAATTGGGGAGAGCTTTTCCGCAACGAAAAGAGCTACCTCACGCAATGTTTTGGCTTGTATTACAATAGCAAAATCAAATCCTCCGGAAATAAGATAGAGACTTTCCACCTCGGGATAATTGTAGATTCTCTCTGCAATTCTGTCAAATCCGCGCTCAGGCTGGGGAGTTGTTTTAACCTCTATGATAGCAGTTACGTATTCGCGAGAGGTCTTATCCCAGTCAACCAAGGTCTTATACCCTAAAATCACACCATTCTTCTCATATTCAAGAATTATCTTCTTTATATCGCCAACCTCTTTTTCAAGCATTTTGGCAAGCTGCTCATGAGTGAGAGTGGCATCGTTTTCAAGCAATTTAAGCAATTTATTTTCCATTTTAATTAGCTCCTTTGAAAAAATTTATAATATTATATCATATATTTGCGATTTCGTAAATAGTTTTGAAAGTTTTTCTTGAAACTTTATTAAAAGTATTGTATAATTGGTTTAACAATATGCAGGGGTGAACAAATGAACGAAAATTACTTACTACATAATGAAACGGCTAAAAGATTGTATTTTGAATATGCAAGGGATCTTCCGACAATAGCTCTTTGCTCCGATGTTGAGGTGGATGATAAAATATATAATAACGTTACCGAAGCTTTTTTGACTAATGATTGCTATAAGCTTGATTCTATGAGAGCTTATGGAATAGATGAAAAGTACATAACGGGTGACGCATCGGACTATGAAAAATTCAAGGCATTTTGCTCTGTTTTACCAAGGTTTGTGGGGAATCCTATATATTTGATTTCTCATATTGAACTGATAAAAAATTATGAATGTACTTTAGCAATATGTGAAGATAACTGCGATGAAATATGGGAGTTTTGCAATTCAAAAATTATTGCAGATTCGTTTTCAGACCAAATCGCTATGAAGCGATCGGATGTTTCTTTTGTTAGGGCTTTTTATCCATCTTTATGGAGTGAAATAAATAATGAATCTATCAAAAGCCTTAGTGATCTTGAATCAAGACTTACCGATATGATATCGAGTCAACACAGTAATGGCTGCAAGGCTGCTGTCTGCTGGGTTATTGACAAATTTATTAAGCCAAACCCTTATCAAGCAAATCAAATACTTCTAAAATTAAAGGGAGGGACAAGTATTACTCCCGATGAAATACGCCTTCTTGATATGCAGATTTATCGAACACTTGGATCTGAGCTTAAAAAAAGGAATTGGTCTTTGATTTGGTGTAAAGAGGATTATGGAGCTGAACCGTATATTGACGATGAAGCTCTTGATTATTTAAATAGATCCAACGCTCTGCCCAAAAGCTTTAATCTTGTTTATATAGATGCTGAGGACGATGAGGGTGAAATATCGAGAAGGCTTGAAGGCTTTGCCCGTAAAAATATATTTGGGAAGTTTATATTTTTGCCAGATATAATATTACCTGCCTCTGCCTTTGCGCGTGTCGATTACACTCGCCGAATCATATGTAATATAATTGGCAAGTGGGTAGAAGACGGAGAATACGCAAGCGATGAAAAGACGCTGCAAAGATTAATTCAAGATATTTTATACAACAATTTAAAAGAAGCCATCAACTGATGGCTTCTTTTTTACATATTAAGCATCCAGATACCGAAATTTAGATATCCTGCAAATGCAACCCAGATGGCATAAGGAATTTGCAGATAGGCGGCAATTCTACTTATCTTGAAATAGCAAACTATCGTTTTTATTATCAAGAATAGTAGAGCAAGAAGCCAAAAGAATGCAAATCCAAACCATTTGAAATTGAAAAATACGATACTCCAAAGAAAGTTAAATACAAGGCTGACGCCGTAAGCTCTTAATCCTGATCTCGCTTCGTCCGTATCAATATATTTGTTAGAATATATTATAGCCGCGCTTATTCCCATCAAAATGTACAAAACTGTCCATACTATAGGGAATAGTATGGAAGGTGGAGAGAGGGGAGGTGTTCTGATTTCATCATAAATGCTCATATTATCCATTGTCAGAACGGCCGAAAGACCGCCGACAGCGAGTGCTATAACAATTGAAATGACATAAGGTTTAATTTTATTCCACATAATAAGCTCCTTTCGTTTTAACTTATTATATGAAAAAATCCCACGGTCAATGCCCGTGGGATAATTTTTATGATATAAAATCAAGAATATCCTTGATTACTTCTTCACGACAAGTGTCGTTAAGTATCTCGTGGCGGTTATTCGGATAAAGTTTAGTAACTACGCTTGCGCCGTTAGCTCTGAGCTTTTCTTCACAAATTCGTATTCCCTTGCCGTAATCTCCAACGGGATCGTCCTCTCCGGAGGTCAGGAGGATTGGCATCTTTTTGGCAACTGAAGAAAACCATTCATCAGTATTGCAGTTTTTATTTAAGGAGATAAGATCGTGCATAGCAGAGACCGTAAACTTAAACGTACAGTATTTGTCAGCAACGTATTTCTTTCGTATATCGATATCCTTGGTAAGCCAAGCATTGGGATCGTTTTCGCTCTTGAAGTGATCGTTGTATGCGCCAAAAGCGAGATTTTCAACAAGTGGAGAAATGTGATGAGAACCCTTGATGGCACGAATAAGCTTGCATACAAGAAGTCCCGCTCCTGCAATTGGATTGGGTCCGCTTGTTCCCATAATGATGAGCTTAGTTGGCGTTACGTAGTATTGCGTAGCCATTCTAACTATGAATGAGCCCATACTGTGTCCCATAAGATAATAGGGAAGATCACCGTATTCCTCTTTCATAGCATCATAAAACACCTTGACATCCTTAGCGAGCAGATCGTCACCGTTTCGCTCTGCAATAAAGCCAAGCTCGGAATCATCCTTTGCAGTGTAACCGTGTCCAAGATGATCATATCCAAACGTGATGTATCCTTGCTCTGCCATAAGGCTCATAAAGGAGTCATATCTGGAGATATGCTCTGTCATGCCGTGAACAACGTGAAAATAGCCTTTTACATCACCGTCGGGGAGATATACCTTTCCGGACAGCATATTTTTGCCGTTTGAAGAAAGAACCTTTTTATCCAATACTTTTATACACATAGTGTCCTCCTTAATCTTTTTTACAAGCATTAATTGCATTATTCCATCCATCAAGTAATACTGCCCGAGCTTTATCTTCTATTGTCGGCTTGAAGGAATCCTTTACTGATACTATGGTGCGAAGATCGTCGCGATCCTTATAGAACCCAACAGCGAGACCTGCAAGAAAAGCGGCGCCTTGTGCGGTAGCTTCGGCAAGAGAGGGGCGTATAACCTCTACGTTTGAAATATCACTTTGGAATTGCATCAAAAAGCTATTAGCGGACGCGCCTCCGTCAACCTTTAAGAATACGATATCCCTTCCTGTATCAGCCTCCATAGCGCTAATAACATCATTGGACTGATATGCGATAGATTCAAGGGCTGCACGAATAATATGATAAACGTTAGAGCCCCTTGTAAGCCCTGTGATAGTGCCTCTTGCGTGCATATCCCAATGCGGTGCGCCAAGTCCTGCGAAGGCGGGAACAAGATATACTCCACCATTGTCCTTAACCTTCTTGGCAAAATATTCGCTATCCTTGGATTCATTGATAACTCGAAGCTCATCTCTGAGCCATTGTATTACTGCGCCTCCAACGAACACTGATCCTTCGAGAGCATATTCGGAAGCTCTGCCCTTTTCTGTTGCTGCTACAGTAGTGATCAAGCCGTTTTTAGAGCTTACACGCTTGTTTCCTGTATGAGCAAGCAGGAAGCATCCGGTACCGTATGTATTTTTAGCTTCTCCGTCCATAAAGCAGCATTGACCGAAGAGGGCAGCTTGTTGGTCTCCGGCAATTCCGCAGATTGGAATAGATGCGCCCATAATATCGATCGACCCGTATATTTCGCTGCTTGAGCATATCTTTGGAAGCATGGATTGGGGAATATCAAAGATTTCCAAAAGCTTATTATCCCATATTCCTTTTTCTATATCATAAAGCATAGTTCGTGATGCATTTGTAGCATCAGTTACGTGGATTCTGCCTTCCGTAAGCTTCCATATCAGCCAGGTATCAACAGTTCCGAAGAGAAGATCTCCGCACTCAGCCATTTCTCTTGCGCCCTCAACGTTGTCGAGTATCCATTTGATCTTTGTAGCGCTGAAGTAAGCATCAATTTTAAGGCCCGTTGTGCTTTGAATATAATCAGAATAGCCATCTGCAACAAGCTTGTCACATATATCAGCGGTTCTTCTGCATTGCCATACGATAGCATTATAGATGGGCTTGCCGGTGTTTTTATTCCACAGGATAGTTGTCTCGCGTTGGTTGGTGATTCCAATGCCTGCTATCTCATCGGCTGAAATGCCACTTTTGGCAATACACTCGGTAAGAGTTGCATACTGATTGGCATATATCTCCATAGGATCCTGCTCAACCCAACCGGGATGGGGGTAATATTGAGTGAATTCGTGCTGTGAAGAACAAACTATGTTGCAGTCGTGGTCGAACAAAATGCTCCTTGCACTTGTCGTCCCTTCGTCGAGAGCCAAAATATATTTTTTCATATAGCCTCCAAATAATATCATTATATGTCATTTTACCACAAAATTAATAATATTTCAATAGCTAACAACCTAATTTTTGTGTAATATTTCAATTATTTTTCTCATATAGATTATTTGGAAGGTGAAAAAGATGTATAAGAAATTATTTGATCATTTGCCGGATAGATTAATGGCTGAGATTAATAATAAACTTACTTCGGAAGATCTGCTTGAGGAAATCAGAATCAGAGTTAATAGACAAGCTTATATTATATGCGGCGGTAGAAACGTTCTATTGAATATTGTTATTAGCGAATCTGAAATGCAGGATATATTGCGTTCAGTTTCAAGAAATTCCTTATATGCTTTTAAAGATTCGATATCAATGGGATACATTACACTTGATCTTGGAATCAGAGTGGGTGTGGTCGGAAGAGCAAGCACAGAGGATGATAAGGTTTTGGGTATATATGATGTCAGTGAGATGGCAATAAGGGTTCCAAATAAATTGTTTAACGTTAATTGTGATGAAATACTTCAGATTATCGATCATGGTTCAACTCTGATATTTGCGCCACCCGGTGTAGGAAAGACAACTCTTTTGCGAATAATCACGCAAAAAGTATCAAGCGGAGAACGTGGGAAGCGTACTTGTGTTATTGACACAAGAAACGAGCTTGGATACGGACTTTCTAAAAAGGATACACTCGTTACTATATTATCTTCATACCCAAGAAAGCTTGGAATTGAGATAGCGGTAAGAACTATGAATGCGCAAATCATTGTTTGCGACGAAATTGGAGATGATAAGGATGCAGCAGCTATAATTGAAGCTCAAGGCGCAGGTATTCCCATTATTGCTTCATGCCACGGTTCATCAATAAAGGACATACTGTCTCACAAGGGAATCAGGGATCTACATAGGGCAGGGATATTTTCTAATTACGTGAAGATATCTCGCGGAGATGCACTTGACTTTAAATATGAAATATATTCGTGGGAGGAAGCCAATGGCTATATTTAAGCTTTTAGGGGCATGTGGTGTTGCGATCTCGGGTATAGTGTTCGTAAAAGAGACCCTTGCATATGAAAAGCTGAAGATCTCACAAGCAGATGCATATATAGGATTGATCGAATACATAAAAAATCAAGTTGAATGCTATAATATTCCAATTGATAAAATTATAGAATCGTGTGACCGTGACATTCTGAATAAATGCGGAGCGCTAAATACCGGTTATAAAACGGTAGCTGACGTTGTAAATTCGGCAAATATGTATATCGATGAGGAAATTGTTGATATATTAATGAAATTTGCTAATGAATTCGGAACTGTATATAGGGATGAGCAGCTGAAAATGTGTAATTATCATATTAACGAGTTAAGGGAGTATCGAAAAAAGACAGATGAAAAGATTTCAAAGGAACGCAAAATGCACTTTGGGCTTAGTGTATGCTTTGCAGCGTCATTGATTTTGCTCTTAATATAAAGGATGGATCATAATATGGAAATCGGATTGATATTAAAAATAGCCGGAATTGGTTTAACAGTCTCGATAGCTTCTCAAATACTAAATAAAAGCGGTCGGGATGAGCAAGGCTTAATGCTAATAATAGCAGGGCTTGCGATAGTGTTTTTTATGTTGGTTGGAGAAATAGGGGATCTTTTCGATCGTATAAAGGATGTGTTCGAGCTTTGATTGAAAGTTTTAAGCTTTTCGGAATTGCAATACTCTGTGCAATATCTTGCGTAATGATAAAAAACTATAAAAATGAATTTCACGTTACTGCACGGATATCCGGCATTATCGTATTGTTTGGCATATCACTCGGGATGGTATCTCCTCTGATAGATTACATAAGCGGTCTTGCCGGACAAGCATTGAACGAGGAATATATGGAAATCATATTAAAAACGCTTGCGATTGCCTATATCACTCAGATATCGAGCGATATTTGCAAAGACTGCGGTGAAGGAAATATCGCCTCAGGAGTTGAAATTATTGGAAGGCTCGAAATCATTTTGCTAACGATGCCATTACTTGAGCGGATATTAAATCTTGCGGGAGAACTAATACAATGATTAAGCGAATCGCATTAGTAATTATTGTGCTTTTTATAATGAGCTTATCAATTACTGTTTCCGCGGAAGAAGAATCTGCATTGGATGATCAATATTATGATCTTGAATACTCGATACCCGACGATATCGCTGAGCTTTTACCTGATGGACTATTCTCCAAAAATGACGAGGAAAGGAACGAGGCGATAAAAAAGCTAACGTCGTGGGAATATGTATTTGATAGTATATTTGAGATTTTGGGATTGAGTTTAAGGGATATTGGAGTAATAATTGGAAAAATTCTCTATTTGCTCTGCATGTGCTCACTGTTAAACTCTTTGAGTAAGTCTTTAAAAAATGGTTCTATGACCGACGTTTTAGGCTTAATAAGCAGCTCTGTAACAGCCATAACATTAGTTCAGATAACTATTCCGTATGTTTACAAGGTGGAAGAGCTTTTCGACGGAATCATTATATTTGTTAATACAATATCGCCCGTTATATGCGGAATGTATGCTATGGGTGGAAATATTAACTCCGCTATCGTGAATAACTACTCTTTAATAGTATTTCTATCAATACTTGAGAATGTTTTGATAGTATCAATTGAAGCGATAATGGGAGTATGCCTTGCTCTTGCGCTTGCTTCAGCATTTATGCCAGACTTTGATCTTATAAGAATAAGCGCGGCAATAAAGAAAATATTTACTTTCTTTATTGGGTTGATAATGACGGTCTTTACAACCGTTATTTCTGCTCAGAATTTACTTGTATCAAAAGCGGATTCGTTAAGCGCAAAGGCTGCAAAAATGCTTGCGGCTAATATGATTCCTCTCGTTGGAGGAACTGTTGGCGAATCTCTGAGAACCGCAGGAGCAAGCATTGAGTATCTTCGCTCGAGTGTTGGCATAGTTCTTTTGGGTGCTTTTTTACTTCTTGTCTTACCAACACTTATACAGGTGTATCTTTACCGTTTAGTGCTTACCGTATCGGACTCATTTGCGTATTTTTGCGGGTGCGAAAGGCAGGGAAGCATCTTAAAAGAAATATCAAGTGTATTAGGTTATATTTTTGCCATTATCATAATAACCGCAATAGCACTTTTATATCTGATCACTGTATTTGCAAAATGCGGTTCTCCTTTGGGGTGAAAAATGAAAATCTATTTAATGTCTATAATAATATCGTCATTGTGCATCTCGGTTTTGAACTTGCTGATACCTAAAGGCAGCGGCCTTGAAAAATACACAAAGCTTATAGGAATGCTTATACTATTAATTACAATAATTTCTCCACTATCTCAAGTCATAAATAAATTTGACATTGGTTATTTGGATAAATTAAAGGATGATATTCTTGACTCCCAAGTCGCAGAAGAGGAAAAGTATTCTGATATCTTGGATGAATATCTGAGAGATCACTCTGTCGAACAGTATAAATTACAAATCAAGGATCTGCTTTTAAGTAAATTTGATATTCCAAATGAAGAATGTGAGATAAATATAAGTGTTATCAGCGGCCATGATAGGCTTGAAATAAAGGATATGCAAATACTTTTATCCGGCAAATCCATATTTAAAAATCCATATGAAATTGAAGAATATTTCATAGCTCTTGTAGGGTGTGAGTGCCGAGTGTTAATAAAAAATCAGTAAGGGAGGAATTCAATGAAAGAAACTAAACATATTAGCTTTCTTGCTTACCTGAGGGCTAATAAAAGCGTTTTGGCAATTGGAGCTTTTTTAATTATCGGGATAATACTTATGATGGTACCGAATCTTGGAGAGCCATCGAAATCTACCGTCAATGATGACAAAAGACTCACCGAATATGCTAATTCAATTGAAATAAAGATTGCCGATCTGTGCTCGAAGGTACGGGGGATCTCCGACGTGAGCGTATCTGTATATTTTGATCACGGATTTCAAACCCAATATGCTTTTGACGAAGAGGGAAGAACAACATCAAGCGGGAGTAATTCAGAAAAAAAGCATGTAATAATAGGTTCCGGCAACGATGAAAGAATGGTAATAGTAAGCGAAAGGATGCCAAATATATGCGGAATAGCAATTGTGTGCAGAGGTGGTGGAGATTCTGTACTATCTGCGGAGCTGATAAATCTTATTTCGGCTGCATACGGTGTACCGAAACACAAAATTTACGTTGCGGAGGGAAAAAAATAACAGTATATGTTCTAAATTGCAATTGTGTGATATATACATATAGTGTACTAAAAAGTTAACGGAGGAAATTTCTATGAATACAGAAGAAAAGTACGAATTACTTGAAAACGAAGAAGAAGAGGTTACGGTTATTGAAAAAGTAAGAGATTTTTTTGCTAAGATCGGTAGAAGAAATCTGATCATTATCGGAGCTGTACTGTTGGTTGGTGTAGCGATATGCTTGAATTGGGTTTTGTTTGCAAATCCGTCCGACGGTGGATATGACTACAACGACGGCTCCAATGCCGCCGACGGCAACGTGGATAGCAGCAACGCAAGCGAGGTTCTTGCTTACTTTGCATCAACGCAGGTTAGCCGTGACAGAGCAAGGGATGAGGCTCTTGCGGTACTTCAAAATGTCGTAGATTCTACTGACGCCGATACTGCGGAAAAGAACCAGGCGCTTGAAGACATTTCAACTATTGCAGCAAATATTGAAGCTGAGGCAAATATCGAGGCAATGGTTATGGCAAAAGGCTTCGAGCAATGCGTGGCAATAATCAACGACGGTTTATGTACTATTGTTGTTATGAGTGAGGGCTTGCTTCCCGCACAGCTCGCTCAGATAAATGAGATTGTATTTGAGCAGACGGGAATAAAGCCTGTAAATGTTAAATACATAGAGAAAAACTGATTTAAAGCACCGGCTGAATGTCGGTGCTTTAAAATTATGGGGGAAATATGAATATAATTTCTACTGCTGATCTTCGAAAGAAGGAGATCATAAATTTATGCGACGGAGTAAGACTTGGATTTTCATCCGATTTCGAGTTCGATAAATGTACTGCCCAGATTACAGGTCTTATTATCGAAAGCTCTTCGGGATTTTTAGGTCTTGGAAAGCCGGATATCATAGTTATACCCTGGAGCAGAATAGAGTGCATAGGAGAGGATACTATACTTGTGAACTATACCTCTCACGAATTGCAATGCTTTTGCAAAAGGAGAAGCAAAAAAATCCTATAAATATTGTTAACAATTTGTAAACTTTTATTAATGTGCTTGAAAATATATATAAGTTATGTTATAATCTCTTGTAATTGTGCGAAAAAGCGCAATTAAATATCTAAATACACACACAAAGGCACGAAACAATGCCGGTGTCGTAAGGATTTACGATTGTGATTGTTGGCCATTTGTGGTGGAAAAAACCGAAGGAGGACATTTAAAATGTCAATTATTTCAATTAAGCAGCTTCTCGAAGCTGGCGTCCATTTCGGACATCACACAAGAAGATGGAACCCCAAGATGAGTGAGTACATCTTCACAGAAAGAAACGGTATCTACATCATCGACCTTCAGAAGACAGTTAAGAAGTTTGAAGAGGCGTATATGTTCATCCGTGACGTAGCAGCTGAAGGCGGAAACGTTCTTTTCGTTGGTACAAAGAAGCAGGCAACAGATGCTATCAAGGAAGAGGCAGCTCGTTGCGGTATGTACTATGTAAACGTTCGTTGGCCCGGTGGTATGCTCACAAACCACAAGACTATTAAGAAGTCCATCGCTCGTCTCAACGCTCTTACAAAGATGCAGGAGGACGGCACATTTGATCTTCTTCCCAAGAAGGAAGCTGCTATGAAGCAGAAAGAGATCTTCGACCTTGAAAAGAGCTACGGTGGTATTAAGGATATGGATACACTTCCTTCCGCTATTTTCATCGTTGACCCCAAGAAGGAAAGAAATGCAGTTCTCGAAGCTAAGAAGCTCGGTATTCCCGTTGTTGCTATCGTTGACACAAACTGTGATCCCGACGATGCAGACTACGTAATCCCCGGTAACGATGACGCTATCCGCGCTATCAAGCTTATCTCCTCTGTAATTGCAGATGCAGTTATCGAAGGCAGACAGGGCGAGCAGACTGTTGCTGAAACAACAGAGACAGTAGCTGAAGAAGTTGCAGAATAATTTTAAATAAGTGAGGACAAAATAATGGCTAATATTACAGCAAAAGACGTTGCGGCTTTGCGCGCAAAAACAGGACTTGGTATGATGGACTGCAAGAAGGCTCTTGTTGAGGCTGAAGGCGACATCGAGAAGGCAGTTAAGCTTCTTCGTGAAAAGGGTCTTGCTACTGCTGCAAAGAAGGAAAGCAGAATCGCTGCTGAGGGTATCGTTGATATTATGACTGTTGGCAATGTAACAGCTATGGTTGAGGTTAACTCCGAAACAGACTTCGTTGCTAAGAACGATACATTTAAGGAATTCGTTAAGGGTCTTCTCAGAACAATCATCGCTAACAAGCCCGCTGATCTTGAGGCACTTCTTAACACAAACTTTGACGGTACTGAAACTCTTGTTAAGGATTCTCTCGTTGAAAAGATCGCTATGATCGGTGAAAAGCTTGATGTTCGCCGCTTCGTTATCGTTGAGGGCACAACAAGCACATACATTCACGGTCTTGGCTCTATCGGTGTTATCGTTTCCTTTGACGCTGATGAAGCAGCTGTAAACCACCCCGGATTTGCAGAGTTCGCTAAGAACATTGCCCTTCAGGTTGGTGCATATCCCGTTGCATACCTTAATAAGGAGTCCGTTCCCGCTTCCGTAATCGAAGAGGAAAAGGCAATCCTTATGGCTCAGATCGCAAACGATCCCGTTAACTCCAAGAAGCCCGCTCAGATCATTGAGAAGATGGTTCTCGGTAGAATCGGTAAGTTCTATGATAACAACTGCTTGCTTGAGCAGGCTTACGTTAAGGAAGATTCCTTGAAGGTTTCCAAGTACGTAGAGCAGTGCGCTAAGGAATTTGGCGGTAAGATCACTGTAACAGGCTACTGCAGATTCGAAAAGGGCGAAGGCATTCAGAAGAAGGAAGAGAACTTCGCTGAAGAGATCGCTAAGCTTACAAACAAATAATCAATCCTAAAAATAACCCTGTGGATCTTCCACAGGGTTTATTTTTTTAGTTATTAAAAGCTTTTTCGTAGGCAGATTTAGCACCCATAATGACGTTTCCGAGTCCTCCTGCATTTTCACTCTGTTGACCTACAAATATAAGGTGTTTTACCGGAGTGATATGAGTTGGATTTTGCTGATTCCAGATCGGAACTACACCACCAAATGAACATTTGCTCATATGCGTATATTCGCGATATTCTTTAGCTGTCATGATTTTCATTGTAGTTATATGCTTAGAAAGCTCGGGGATCTGCTTTTCTGCAAGTGAAATAAGCGTTTTAGCATATTCCTCCTTCTTACTTTCCCAATCCCCATCCTTCAGGGTGTCAGGTGCAACCGTATAGATAGTAAGACAATGCTTACCTTCGGGCGCAAATTCAGGAGCGTGGTGTGACGGTACAAACAAAAGGTATCCGTCATAGCCCTCGTGATAAACACCCGTTCTAAGCTTAACTGTTGCTTCATGAAGATCATACATACCGTAGCAATAGGAAAGAGCAGAGCGCATATAGTTCATAGGATCAATATCAACACCGAGATGGAGCATAAATACAGCCTCCATTGGTTTGAAGGTATTCAATATGTTAAGGTAATTTTCATCAAGATGCTCAGCTCCGACAGTGTCAAAGAAGAAATCCTTGCCTGAGCCGCATCCAACTACCATGTCAGAGTTAATGATTTCGCCGTTCTCAAGACGTATAGCTTTAACCGCCTTGTTTTCAACAATCACTTTGTCAACGATAGTATTATAATGAATTTTTCCACCTTTTGAAACGATATAATCTGCCAATGCTTCGGGGAGCTTTTGGCATCCGCCCTTGATATAGCAATAACCGGGATAATATTTTTTTCCATTCTTATATAAGGGGATACGTTTATCAAAAGCAGTTTCAAAGTTGGTGAATACAACCGCCAAGCCTTGAGATTCAGAAGGATCAGCACAGAAATCTGCAAGAATACCGGTGTAAAGGGTTCTGATCTTTTCACTCTTAAAGAAGTGCTTTGTCAATTCATCGGCATTCATATTAGCATATTTCTTAATTTTAAGAAATGCAAGAGCAAGTT
This sequence comes from Clostridia bacterium, assembly GCA_017483195.1. Classification (GTDB taxonomy): domain Bacteria; phylum Bacillota; class Clostridia; order Oscillospirales; family CAG-272; genus RGIG4608. The sequence goes on along the minus strand of JAFULR010000008.1, from coordinate 16,685 downwards.
TAATTTTGTTAATTGCTGTCTGAGGAAGGGTGGACAAATATCTGAGATGCATTACATCGTCGTAAAACTTATAGTATCGATCAATATTGTTTTTTTCCTCCGGGAAAAGCTCTTTTAGTCTTTCGCGTCGCCAATATGGTCCGCTATATTCTTTGGGCGTTACCATATCATAGTCGGGCATAATAATATCTCTATCGGCGCGAACTGTTTGGAGAGTAATACCTAAGCCCTTAAGAAACTCATAAATTGATTCTTCCTCAAGCATATCTCCAATAAGAAGAGGACCTTGTTCAAACTTATATCCTTCATGCTCAAGGAGGGCAACTACGCCACCCGGAGCATGATTTTTTTCATATATGCAAACCTCGTGCCCATCCTTGGCTGCTAAAGCGCCAAAGGTTAAGCCTCCGAGACCTGCTCCGATAATCGTAATTTTCATTTTTGCAGTTTTCTTCTTTCTTCAAGCTGTTTAAGAACTTCTGCGTGTGACTGCTTTGTAATGGGATATTTTATAAGCAAGGGAACACATATAAGGAGGAATATTGCGGGAACGAGCGCGAAAAGAATTCTTATTGCAAGCTGAGCGCTCTCAGGCTGGTTCTGGAGGCCCAATTTTGCATCATATTTAGCAAATCCCAATACCCAGTTCGTAATAAGGGATGCCAATGCAGCAGTAACCTTGGTAGCAGTAGCCTGCATACCGTAATAAACTCCCTCGCGGCGCTCGCCTGTCATGAGCTCATCGTATTCGATAACGTCGGGAATCATCGAGTGTGGGCAAACCCACTGAGCAGAGAAGCCCATACCTGCTATAGCAGCAAGAATATATATCCAGATTCCACAGTCTGCGGGCAAGAAGAATACTCCGATAAGAGCGGCAGAAGCTATAGTAAGACCGAGCGCGTAAGTTTTTGCCTTACCGATCTTATTTGAGATAATACCGCAAGGAACAAGGAAAAGACCAAGTACAACAAGCATAGCGATCATAATAAGCGTACCCATAATGCCTTCTATCTTCAGATATGAGTCAATATAGTAACCAAGCATACTTGTTACCATAGTAAAGCTAACGCTCATTATCATCGTTACTATGAGATAACTTATAAATGGTTTGTTTTTAAGTGTAGTAAGAATAGCCTTGAATGGGGGCATCTTAGGGGGCTTATCCTCAACCGCGGGAGTATATTTAAGGAAAAGACCGGGAATGAGAATAGCGATTCCGGCAAGAATACCAACTACCAACGAAACGTAGCTCCAACCTTGCTGAATTGTCAATGAGAACATATCGGCAACCATAGCGGGGAGCATCAAAGATGTAGCAGCACCTACAAGATATCCGATAACACTAAACACCATTCTGTATGTAGTAAGAGATGTTCTTTCATCATAGTCATCAGTGATCTCTGCTGTCATAGCTGAGTATGCAGTGTTAGTGAGTGTATGGAATGTATCAAAAACAATAAACGTGATGATAATTAAAAAGAAATCAAATACCTTATTACCCTGAGAAACAGGAAGTGAAAACATTATCCAGAAGAAGAGGGCAAAGGGTGCAGCACCGAAAATAAGATAAGGACGACGCTTACCCCATCTTGACTTTGTTTTATCTTCAAGATAGCCGAAAAGAACGTCATTGGCTAAGTCCCAGGTGATTTTACCGATGAGCATAGCAAGACCGATAACCCACGGGTCAATAAGTGCAGTGTCAGTATAATACTTATTCTGACCGAATTGAAGAATAGCCGTAACAACAGCCATACCGAAATCGCCAACGCCATATTTTAATTTGGTCCAGGCGGAGAGCTTTTTTCTAGACATAATTTTGTCTCCTTTGTCATAATTTGTTTATTTTCATAAACACATTAATTATATCATACATAAAGTTTGATTGTCAACTACAATACATTGGTGATAATTCACAAAAATCTAATACATACATATGATTTTAATGCTATTTAAAAATATTTTGAAATAGTACTTGACAAGCTGCGTATCACGTGCTATAATATATTTAAATAATATTTGAAATAGGAGGAAATATGGGAGAAAACAACATCTTTAAGGTTCTTGCCGACGATCAGAGAAGAGAGATACTCGTTATGCTTAAAGGTGGCAGAATGAGCGCCGGCGAGATCGCAGAAGCATTGCAGATCACACCTGCTGCGCTTTCGTACCATTTAAAGCTCTTAAAGGGAGCAGATCTTGTGATGGAATATAAGCACAAGAATTTTATTTACTATGAGATCAATGCAACTGTTTTTCAGGAATTGATCCTATGGATTCAACAGTTTGGAGGTAACAAGAAATGAAAATAATTAAGTGGATTTTAGCAGCTATAACTCTTTTGTCAACGGTATTAATGCTTTTTATTTTTCCCGACACGATCCCCGTACACTTTGACATTAACGGCATCGCGGACAGATGGGGCTCAAAATATGAAATGCTCGTATTACCGGTTATGGCAATTATTACTATGATTATGTTTGAATTTATTTCGAGGTTTTATGTTAAAAAAGCTTCCTCTGTTACTGATGAAAAAGCAAAGGCTGAGATTTCATCCAACGTTAAGGTGCTTAATATTACGGATTGGGTAATGTCTCTTTTATTCCTCGTGATGAATATTATTACTCTTTATACATCTTATTCTCAGGTGTATCCCGAAAAGGATCTGCCTGAATTTGACGTGATTAGAGCAGTGTCGATCGTAATGGGCTTAGTATTTATAATTATGGGAAACTATATGCCCAAGACAAGAAGAAACAGTACCATTGGTTTCCGCTTTCCTTGGACGTTGTATAATGAAAATACTTGGATAAGATCAAATAAATTTGCAAGCTATGTGATGATGATTGCCGGTGTAATTACAATAATTGGAGCGTTATTATTTAAAGGCTTGGCATCACCCATTATTATGTTAGCTTCGGTTACTCTTTCATTACTTGTGGTTTTGATCTACGCATATTTCGTTTATAGAGATGAAAGGAAAAAAGAGAATGAAGGAACTAATAAAGAGTAATCTTAAATATCTCATTTTTCTTACCGTTTTCGGTCTTATCGGCGGCTATTTTACAGCGCTGTATTCAGTTCAAATCCTTTCCGATGAGATGATTGAAGAGGTTTTGGCACAGGTAGGAAGTATTGATGTTCTGATTATTATAACAACTATCCAATCTCTTAGTTATGCTTTTATTTTAGGTATTATAGGAAAAATCCTTGCAAGAAAGATCGGACTTTGGCGCAAGGTAACGTTTTGTAAAAAGGGAAATATTGAATTAGCTTTAGTGACCCTTGTGGGCGGCGCAGCATTTATTCTGCTTGATCTGCTGATATTTGGTGAATTCTCGGCAGTAATAAAGGATAGCTATGCGATAAAGCCAACCTTCGAATATATTATTGCATCCGTTACTTACGGCGCGGTTATTGAAGAGGTAATGCTGCGGTTGTTTTTTATGTCCTTGATAGCATTCATAATTCAAAGGATCGCTAAAAAGGAAGAGATGAATAACACAATACTTGTAATAGCTAATATTATAGCAGCTCTGCTTTTCGCTGCAGCTCATATTCCGGGAACTGCAACCTCGATCGGTATTACTCCTATGATACTTATACGATGCTTCTTGATGAACGGCGGCTTTGGTTTGTTGTTCGGCAGGCTATATAGAAAATACGGAATACATTACGCTATGCTTGCGCACGGAGGAGTGCATATCGTTTCAAAATTGATTTGGATATTATTTGTATAAACAAAAGCCCTCGCGGAAAACCGCGAGGGCAATTTTTATTTGTAATTAATTACTTGTTATCCTTAATAGCAGCCTGAGCAGCAGCAAGACGTGCGATCGGCACACGGAAGGGTGAGCAAGATACATAGTCAAGACCGATGCTATGGCAGAACTCTACGGATGTGGGGTCGCCACCGTGCTCGCCGCAGATACCTACGTGGAGATGCTCATTAGCGGATCTTCCGAGTGTAACAGCCATATTCATAAGCTTACCAACACCTGTCTGGTCGAGCTTTGCGAAGGGATCGTTCTCGAAGATCTTTGCATCGTAGTAAGCACCGAGGAACTTACCTGCGTCGTCACGAGAGAAGCCGTATGTCATCTGTGTAAGGTCGTTTGTACCGAAGCAGAAGAAGTCTGCATTCTGAGCGATTTCGTCAGCTGTGAGACAAGCTCTGGGGATCTCGATCATTGTACCAACCTCATAGTGAAGCTCAACACCAGCAGCAGCGATCTCTGCATCAGCAGTTGCTACAACTACACTCTTAACGTACTTAAGCTCCTTAACGTCGCCTACAAGAGGAATCATGATTTCGGGAACTACGTTCCAATCGGGATGATTCTTCTGAACGTTGATTGCAGCGCGGATAACCGCAGCTGTCTGCATCTTTGCGATCTCAGGATATGTTACGGAGAGACGGCATCCACGGTGACCCATCATGGGGTTGAACTCATGGAGAGAAGCGATGATAGCCTTGATCTCTTCAACTGTCTTACCCTGGCTGTTAGCAAGAAGAGCGATGTCTTCTTCAGTTGTGGGTACGAATTCATGGAGCGGAGGGTCAAGGAATCTGATGCAAACGGGATGTCCTTCAAGAGCCTCGTAGATCTTTTCGAAGTCGGACTGCTGGTAGGGAAGAATCTTTGCAAGAGCAACCTCTCTCTCTTCAGCTGTGTTAGAGCAGATCATTTCACGGAAAGCAGCAATTCTGTCTGCCTCGAAGAACATATGCTCTGTACGGCAAAGACCGATACCTTCTGCGCCAAGCTCACGAGCCTTCTTTGCATCTGTAGGTGTATCAGCATTTGTTCTAACCTTAAGTGTACGGAACTCGTCAGCCCAACCCATGATTGTACCGAAGTTACCGGAGATTTCTGCGTCAACAGTAGGAATAATGCCGTCATAGATAGCACCTGTAGATCCGTCGATAGAGATGTAGTCGCCTTCAACGTATGTCTTGCCGGCAAGTGTGAACTTCTTGTTTTCCTCATCCATTGTGATATCACCACAACCGGATACGCAGCACTTACCCATACCACGAGCAACAACCGCTGCGTGAGATGTCATACCGCCACGTACTGTAAGGATACCCTGAGCAGCCTTCATACCTGTGATGTCCTCAGGAGATGTTTCAAGACGAACAAGAACAACCTTCTTACCTGCATTGTGCCAAACCTCAGCATCCTCAGCAGAGAATACTACCTGTCCGCAAGCTGCACCGGGGGATGCACCAAGGCCTCTGCCCATAGGTGTGGCAGACTTAAGAGCCTTAGCATCGAACTGGGGATGAAGAAGTGTATCAAGGTTTCTGGGGTCGATCATAAGAACAGCCTCTTCCTTGGACTTGTGTCCTTCTTTAACAAGGTCAACGGCGATCTGAAGAGCAGCCTGAGCTGTTCTCTTACCGTTACGAGTCTGAAGCATATAGAGCTTCTCGTTTTCAACTGTGAATTCCATATCCTGCATATCGTGGTAGTGGTTCTCAAGGATTTCGCAAACCTTTACGAACTCTTCGAATGCAGCGGGGAACTTATTAGCCATTTCAGCGATGGGCATGGGTGTACGAACGCCTGCAACAACGTCCTCACCCTGAGCATTTGTAAGGAACTCACCCATAAGCTTCTTTTCACCTGTAGCAGGGTCACGAGTAAATGCAACACCTGTACCGCAATCTTCACCCATGTTACCGAATGCCATTGCCTGTACGTTTACAGCAGTACCCCAAGAGTAGGGAATGTCGTTGTCACGACGGTAAACGTTTGCACGGGGGTTGTCCCAAGAACGGAATACAGCCTTAACTGCTCCCATGAGCTGTTCCTTGGGATCGGAGGGGAAGTCTGTACCGATCTTAGCCTTGTACTCAGCCTTGAACTGATTTGCAAGCTCCTTAAGATCATCAGCAGTAAGCTCAACGTCAAGCTTAACGCCCTTTTCTTCCTTCATCTTATCGATGAGCTCTTCGAAGTACTTCTTACCAACTTCCATAACTACGTCGGAGTACATTTGAATAAATCTTCTATAGCAGTCGTATGCCCAACGAGCATTACCGGACTTCTTAGCCATAACTTCAACAACCTCTTCGTTAAGACCGAGGTTAAGGATTGTATCCATCATACCGGGCATGGATGCGCGAGCACCGGAACGAACGGAAACGAGAAGGGGATTCTCAAGATCACCGAACTTCTTGCCTGTAACTGCTTCCATCTTTACGATGTAATCATAGATCTCAGCCTGAATTTCGGGGTTGATCTGACGGCCGTCCTCATAATACTGAGTACAAGCCTCTGTGGAAATGGTGAAGCCCTGGGGAACGGGAAGACCTATATTGGTCATTTCTGCGAGGTTCGCACCCTTACCGCCGAGGATCTCACGCATGCTTGCATTACCTTCTGTAAAGAGGTAACAATACTTTTTTGCCATTTTTGATTCCTCCAAAAATAAAATATAAAAATGTTTTTTATAAGCGTTTGTAATAACGTCAAATCCCAAAAAGACAAGACGATAGGGCATACATCAGTATGCCGAGCGGATAAATACGCTTATTCCACCCGACATTATAACATAAAATTTCAATTTTGGATATAGTTTTATGATAATTTTTTATCATTAATTGTAAACAATTTGTTAACAAATCACGATATTTTATGAACATACCTTCTTTTTAAAATAAATTTGCAGAAATTATGAATATCGTTCATAAAAAATCAAAATATTTATAAAAATGCTTTGACAAAACATTATATTTATGATATAATATATCGTCTAACATTAGAAAAGGAGGAGAATATGGTTAAAATTACTTGCGTTGACTTGAATTCGAGAGCCCATAGAGCCGGTATTCTGGCTGATGACATTTTAGTTTCTATTAACGGAAAAGAAATTAATGACGTTCTTGATTACAGATTTCATCTTGCGAACAGAACAATCGATATCCTTGTTAAAAGAGCCGGTGCCGAGCTTCATTTCAATATCATCAAGCAAGAATACGATGATATCGGCCTTGACTTCGAAACTCCTCTTATGGATAACAAGCATTCGTGCGAGAATAAGTGCATTTTTTGCTTCATAGATCAGCTTCCCAAGGGATTGAGAAAGACACTCTATTTTAAGGATGACGATTCGAGACTTTCATTCCTGCACGGAAATTACATAACACTTACGAATCTTCACGACCGTGATATTGACAGAATAATCGAGATGCACATCTCTCCTGTGAATGTGTCGGTACATACAACAAATCCTGAGCTGCGCGTGAAGATGATGAAAAACAAGAGATCCGGAGAAGTCCTCTCTTATCTTAAAAGATTTGCGGATGCAGGCATTCACATCTGCGCACAGATCGTGCTTTGCAAGGGAATAAACGACGGTGAGGAGCTGCAAAGATCAATGCGTGATCTTACGCAGTATTATCCTGCGTTGCAGAGTGTTTCAATAGTGCCCGCAGGGAAAACTAAATTCAGAGACAACCTGTTTCCTCTTGAAAGCTTTACACCCGAGGATTGTAAACGCGTTATTTCTCAGGTTGAGAAATTTGCAGATGAATGCCTTGAAAAATACGGATCAAGATTGTTCTTCTGCGCTGATGAATTCTATATCAAGGCGGAGCTGCCGTTGCACGACGATGAATATTATGAAGGCTATGCGCAGATAGAAAACGGCGTGGGAATGCTGACATCTCTTTTAACAGAGTTTGGCATTGAGACCGATTACATCGATGAGTACATATCCAAATTCAATCCCCCAAGAAGGGTATCGGTAGTTACCGGAATGGCTGCTAAGGATCAAATAACAGATATGTGCAACCGCCTTTCAGCGATAGTGCCGGGATTGAGCATTACCGTATATCCGATAATAAACAATTTCTTCGGTCACGAAATTACCGTATCGGGATTATTGACGGGAAGTGATATTTACGACCAACTAAAAGATAAATCACTTTTCGACGAGCTTATTTTACCGCCAAACGTACTCAGATCTGAGGGAGATCTGTTCTTGTGCGGAATGAGCATTGATGAACTTTCAAAAAAATTAGACGTTAATATAAGACTTTCGGGTAATGACGGGGCAGGATTTGTTTCCGCTATGCTCGGAATAGAGTAAGGAGGCAGAAAATATGGCTAAACCTATTATTGCCATCGTGGGAAGACCCAACGTTGGTAAAAGTACGCTTTTTAACAAGCTTATAGGCGAGCGCCGTTCCATCGTTGAGGACACTCCCGGTGTTACAAGGGACAGAATTTACGGTGAGACAGAATGGTGCGGTAAAAAGCTTGTTATAATCGATACGGGAGGTATCGAGCCCCAAACGAACGATATTATTCTCAAGCAGATGCGTTTTCAAGCCCAAATAGCTATTGATACCGCTGACGTAATCATATTTATGTGTGACGTAAGAACAGGACTTACTGCCGATGACAGGGATATTGCTACAATGCTCAAGAAAAGCGGAAAGCCCATCGTTACATGTATAAACAAATGTGACAGCGTTGGACACGTTCCGTTTGAGTTTTACGAATTCTATGAGCTTGGATTTGAAAAGGATCCTATTGCTGTTTCTTCCGTACACGGAACAGGATCCGGAGACCTTCTTGACGAGGTCTTGGCTTCCTTGCCCGAGGAGGAAGAGTTTGAGGATGAAGAAGACGATAGCATCAAGGTTGCCGTAATCGGTAAACCAAATGCGGGAAAATCTTCTATAATTAACCGTTTTATCGGAGAAGAGAGACTTATAGTTTCGAATATTGCCGGTACAACCCGTGATGCCGTTGACACCAAGGTTGAAAACGAATACGGCAAATTCACATTTATCGATACTGCCGGAATCAGACGTTCATCAAAGGTAAACGACAAGATCGAAAAGTATAGTGTTCTTCGTGCACATATGGCAGTTGAGCGCGCAGATGTTTGTCTTATTCTTATTGATGCCAATGAAGGTATTACCGAACAGGATGAAAAAATTGCGGGTATTGCTCACGAGGCAGGAAAGGCTTCGATAGTGATCGTCAATAAATGGGATACTATTGAAAAGGATAACAGCACGGTTAACGAGTTCACAAGAGATATAAATACAGCCCTTGCATATATGTCGTATGCACCTATACTCTTTGTATCTGCCAAAACAGGACAGAGGGTTAGAGAAATATATAAGCATATTCAATACGTTTACGGTCAAACCAACACAAGAATTCCTACAGGTATGCTTAACGACGTTCTTGGCGAGGCTACTATGAGAGTCCAGCCTCCGAGTGACAAGGGAAGACGCTTGAAGGTATATTATATGACTCAGGTAAGCGTTGCTCCTCCCACATTCGTTATTTTCTGTAATGATGTTGAGCTTTTCCATTTTTCATATCGCAGATACATTGAAAACTGTATTCGAGAAACCTTTGGATTCAAAGGAACTCCCATTCACATCATTATTCGTGCGAAGGGAGATGAGGTATAATGTTTATAGATAAGATTCAGATCTACGTTAAAGCCGGTGACGGCGGTAACGGTGCAATATCCTTCAGACGTGAAAAATACGTTGCGAAGGGTGGCCCCGACGGCGGTGACGGAGGACACGGTGGAAACATCGTTTTCAGAATAGACGAAGGCTCCAATACACTTCTTGCTTTCCGATACAAACGCAAGTTTATCGCAGGGAACGGCGGCAACGGTAAGGGTGCAAAGTTCCACGGAGCTACAGCGGACGATCTTATAATAATGGTACCAAGAGGAACTCTTATAAAGGATGCCAATACAGGCAGAATCATCAAGGACCTTTCCGATGATAATGATTTTATTTGCTGCAAGGGCGGTCGCGGAGGATGGGGAAACAAGCATTTTGCTACTCCTACTCGTCAGGTACCGAATTTTGCAAAGAACGGAACCAAGGGTGAGGAAAAGGAAATCATACTTGAGCTTAAGATGCTTGCGGACGTTGGAATAATCGGATATCCAAGTGTTGGTAAATCCTCAATTCTTGCACGTATCAGCTCTGCAAAGCCCAAAATTGCGGATTATCATTTCACAACACTTTCCCCAAATCTGGGAGTTGTATCTACAGGTGGCGAGAGCGGATTTGTTGCGGCGGATATTCCCGGACTCATCGAAGGAGCCGCAGACGGTGCAGGACTTGGACACGCGTTCCTTCGTCACATAGACCGATGCAGACTTCTTTGGCATGTTGTTGATATCTCCTGCTTTGAGGGAAGAGATCCTATCGAAGATATAATAAAGATCAACACCGAACTTGAAAAGTACAGTCCCGAGCTTGCCACAAGAAAGCAGATTATTTTAGCAAACAAGACTGATGCTCTTGACCCGGAATTGGTTGACATCAAAGCCTTTGAAAGCTATGTTTCGAATAACGGCTGGGAGCTTTTATACGTTTCCGCTGCAACGGGAGAAGGACTTGACAAGCTTATACAAAGATCTTCCGAGCTTTTGTCTGAGCTTCCTCCTATGATCATATATGACGCAGAGTATGAGCCTGAGGACGCTTACGTTGGAGGCGGCAAGGAAACAACAATTACATATGAGGACGGCGTTTATATCGTTGAAGGTGATTGGCTCTTCAACCTTATGGGACAGATCAATTTTTCTGACAACGAATCTTTAAACTATTTCCAAAGAATACTTTACAGAAGCGGAATTTTCGAGGAGCTTGAAAAGCACGGCTGTAAGGATGGAGATACAGTTTCGATTTACGATTTTGAATTTGACTTTGTTAAGTAATTTAAGGAGGTAACACGAATGAATATTTGGCATGACATCGACCCCAAAGAGATAACACCCGAAGAATTTACTGTGGTTATTGAAATACCCAAAAACTCACAGTGTAAGTACGAGCTTGACAAGGAAACAGGCCTTATCAAGCTTGACCGCGTTCTTTATACTTCAACTCACTATCCTGCAAATTACGGTTTCATTCCGAGAACATTCGCAGATGATAAGGACCCGCTTGACGTCCTTGTACTGTTCTCACCTGAGATCTATCCGCTTACCCTTTGCAAGGTAAGACCCATTGGAGTAGTTCGAATGGTTGATAATGGAGATATAGATGATAAGATCATTGGCGTTCTCGTTAACGATCCTACATCCAAAGACTATCATTCCGTAAACGATCTTCCTTCCCATATTTTTGATGAAATTATGCATTTCTTCAAGGTTTACAAGCAGCTTGAAAATAAAAAAACTGCTGTAAAATCGCTTTATGATAAGGATAAAGCCATTGAGATAATTCAAAAGGCTATTGATGATTATAAAGAGATTTTCTCTTAAGCTAAAAGACCGATGCTCAGCATCGGTCTTTTTTATTGATAATAGTAGTAAGATATGCCAAAGCTCTTGGCATATTTCTCCACGTATGAATTTTTCTCACAATATATTGTTAATGACTTCGAGCAAGAATCGAATGCTCCGTATTCTATATTTTCTATTCCGGATGGGGCATATACCGTACTTAGAGAATAGCAACCGTAAAAAGCAAACCAATCTATACTCTTACAAGAGGAGGGAAGCGTTACACTTTTTATTCCGGTTTCCGCAAATGCTCTTTTGCCAATTTTAAGTATGGGCAGATCATTAATTCTTTCCGGAATTTGCGGGGATTTGGATTTTCCGTTGTATTTTGTGATAGTTATTCCGCCGTTTTCCATTACGTACTCAAATTCGGGCTTTGTTTCGGTTTGCGTACTATCTGAATTGCTATCCTGTTCCTCGTTTTCCTCGGGGACTTTATTATCAAGTCCTATAATTGAATTGATCAGCTCGGATTGACTGTTCAGTTTTTCCTTCAGAGCATCGATCTCGGTTTGATAATTGTTTTTTATGGTTTCCTCGATCTTTGAGTTTATTTCCTTTTCACCGAAATATGCAGTAATGGCAAGGACAGCCAAAAAGAGAACTATCGATCTGATACTGATACTTTTCATAAAATTAGACCTCCGTTGTTTTATAGTTAATTAACTATATGAATAACGGAGGTATATTATTACTATTTGATTTCAAAGTCCTGCGTCTCGGTCTTCATAAATGCCTCAAGAGAAACGTTGCCTTCTGTATTAAGCGTTTTGAAATAGAAGGTATCTCCGTCAAGGCATCTAAGTACGGAAAGCTCGTCGTTATAGATTGCACCCTTTATAAAGGAGATCATAAGCTCTTTAACACGATAGCTCTCAGGCTCGGGAAGAAAATCCACAAGCATATTGGGATAATGCGTATTATTCATATGCTTATTGTAATCAATATCGCTGTAAACAATACGTCTGTTGCCGACAAAATCAAGCTCCTTATCGGTCGGGAATTTTATTTTGCGCGGCATATCGATTTTGATGGATTCCTCGTCAACAAAATTGTTTTCGAATTTTGAGGCGGGAAGGAGCTTCTTTTCAAGAGTATCTATAAGACACCAGGTTGTAAGCGCATCGGCGATAACAGCTTCGCCTTTTTTCACTTGGAAGCTTCTGTAAAAGGTAAAACCGCGTGTTTCAACACCCGTCCACGTTTCAACAGTTATATTGTCATAAGCGAATGCTGGCTCGTAAAAGCGAAGATATACCTTTGAAAGGATGAACGCTTGATGCAAAACATCCCTGATATATTCGAGATTAGGATACATAGTTTGTATATGCTTGTTGGTGGTCTCCTGCATCAATGTCAGTATTGAGGATGGAGTTATCTCTCTGTTCGCATTTGTATCGTGCCAGCGAACTGTGTAGGATTGAGTGAATTTCATTATGATCTCCGATTCTTAAATTTCTGATATTATTATAGTTCATCAATAATTGGAAATCAATAATATTTTGTAAATTAATCTCAAATTTCATTGATTTTGAGGTGGCGGCGTGAGACCAAAGCTGACCGCAATTGCTGAATTGATTTCACTCATAGTACCCTCATCAAGATGCCCCATTTTTTCTTTGAGTCGCTGCTTATCGATCGTTCTTATCTGTTCTAAAAGAACAACCGAATTTTTTGCAAGTCCGACCTGATCCGCTTGTATATCTATATGTGTGGGTAAATGTGTTTTTGCGGTTCTTGATGTAATTGCGGCTGCTATTACCGTTGGGCTATATCTGTTTCCTACATCATTCTGAACTATAAGAACAGGTCTGAGTCCACCTTGCTCAGAACCGATTACGGGACTTAAATCCGCATAAAAAATATCTCCTCGTTTAACACTCATAAATACACCTCCGAGGGCAGAATTTTACGAATGGTTCTATCTGCCGTACAGGTATATTTTTCCCATAAAAAGCTTAATCTTAATCAAATAATTAAACAAAAGCATTTGGAATTTTCTGCAAATAAACCTTTCTTACGACATTATATTTATTTGCAAAAAAAGTGTTAAAAAGAGGAGATTTGTTTTTAAAAGTCGAAAACGACCTTGCCGTTTTCAAGCTTAAGAAATGCGTCAAACTTTTTACCGTTTTTAGAGGTAAAGCCTTGTATTTTGGAGGTCCTTCCGTTAGAGAGGAGAAGCTGAACGTTTGATTTTGATATGGCACGGCCGAGAATATATCCACCGATTGCGAACTTACATCCGTTTTCCCTATAATTAGAGCATCCATATCCGAATTTAGTGCGTCTGATCTTTCCATCACATAGTGGGCAAGCTCCGATTTCATCGCCGACAAATCCGTTATCAGTATCAATCTCAATAGGCACGTTCTTTGATGAGAATATTTCGGATAATTCACTTTCGGTAAGAGCAATTGCATCTTCGATGGCAATATTACCGCGATAAACCCGCTTAAGCGCCTGACCGAGCTGACTCGTTTTATACTTATCCATATTTATGTTCATATGGATCAGCGATTCTATCAAAAATATACCGCCGGGAAGAATAGTATAAACATCCTTTGTGAGATTTATATAATGACTGTTTCGGGCATTATCTATTATCCCTGTACGTGTAGCCTCGGTGCCAAGCTCAAGACCTTCAAAGATTGCTTTGTAATCTTCGGTATCATCAGTATTGTAGGTGTCGTCATTCTGAGCCTTTTCATCAAGAGCTGCTTTATCCTCTCTGAACGGGTTTTTCAGGTAATTATTCAGCGTCTCGATGGTATAGTGCTTGGGTGGCGCGGTTTCCTTTTCTAAGGGTTTGAAGTTAACATTCACAACGTCACCCTTTGAAAGCTTAGGCAGTATCTTGTCTTTTTGAGAGTAATCATCGTATTTAGTCCAACCATTTTGAACTATAACAGTACCCTTGATAGAAAATTCTTCGTATTCACCGACCTTGATTGTGATCTCACTGCGCTCAACTATGCATTCCTCGGCACAAAACACTGCTACAAAGCGACGGAAAACGGTTGAATATACCTTCATCTCGTCGGGACTGAGCTTTGAAGAATCAGGAATTTTATATGTCGGGGTAAGAGCTGAGTGCGATTCAATTTTAGAATCGTCAAATATCTTTTTTGAAAATTTAAATTCTACGGGATAACCAAGCTTCTTGCAATTTTCAAGTATTGTCTTGACCTTTCCTTGCTCACTTGTAGCAAGATACTCGGAGTTGGTACGAGGATAGGTGAGATAACCGTTTTCATAAAGCCTTTGAATAATATCAAGGCTTTGCTTCATAGACATTTTATATTTTTTTCCAAGTACGTTCTGAAGCTTAGAAAGGGAATAAAGCTTGCCGGGAAGGAGAGTATCCTTCTTTCTTTTTACAGAGGTAACTACAGCTGTGGATTCATTGTATTTTTTACAAAGCTCCTCCGCCTTATTAAGCATATCCTTGGAAAACTTTTCTTTTCCCGTTAGCTCAATGACCTCTCCGTTGGTAAATTCCTTGCTTGCGATTACGTAATACTTCTCAGGAACAAAGTTTTTTATTGCCATATCCCTATCGTAAATAGCTTTAACGATTGGGACAATTACTCTGCCAACTCGAAGCAATGTACCGGTTTTTAACGTAGCATACCTTGTAAGGTTAACTCCGTAAAGCCAGTCGATATAAGTTCTGGCAAATCCTTCGTTAGCGAGATTGTGATATTCCGCATCGGACATCATTTCCGTAAGAGCCTTAGCAACTGTTTGTGGGGTTTGGTCGGGAAGCCAAAGTCTTTTAATCTCCTTTGGTGTTTCAAGAGCATTCTGAATGCAAAGTCTTACAATGATCTCTCCTTCACGGTCCGCGTCTCCCGCGTTTACAATAGTGGTAACGTCAGGACGGTTGCAGAGTTGTTTTATCGTATTAAACTGCTTCTGAACACCCGGATCAATTTTTTTATTTGCATTCTTTTTTAATTCGAAAACAAATTTTTGAGGAAAGCAGGGAAGATTATCCATAGTCCATCTTCCGCTTCCGTCGGGAGAAGGATTATAATACTCGATATCCGCAAGAGAGAACAAATGACCGAAAGCCCAGGTTATAAGATATCCGTTACCCTCAAGATAACCGTTTTTATTATTCATTTTACCAATTCCTGCAGCTATATTTCGCGCAAGGCTTGGTTTTTCGGCAATAATTAAGATCATATCGTTCTCCTTTCCTGAAAAATCTAAACCTTATTATACCTCAAAGCAACTACAATGTCAAGAAAGAAAAAATATAACTTTTCTATTGTCAAACCAATTTTTATATGTTATAATCAAATCACAAATGATTTTAAGGAGTTGCGTTATGGAACAGATTTTACAAGGATTATTGATTTTGATACTCGTTGCTATACTCATTTTTTTAGCAGTACAGCTTTTTTACCTTCCTAAATTTCTTTTTGAAGATCACAAGGTCGAGATTTCTACTGAGCAAACTGACGAGATGGTAATTATGAGCACTAACGTCAGGTGCTATGCCCCCGATGATCTCTTCGAAAAAAGCTGGTTCTATCGCGCTCATCTTATTGTTGAAGACGTTAACAAGGTTAAGCCTGACATAATCGGATTCCAAGAGGTAACCTTCATGCATTATTATTATCTTGTGGATGCTATGCCCGATTATGCCTCTGAGATATCATACCGTGATGATTTTATCCTTAGTGAGGGTTGCCCCATATTCTACAGAACCGACAAATACGAAAAAGTAGATAGCGGAATGTTCTGGCTCAGTGAAACACCCGATGAAATGAGTAAGGGTTGGGGAGCGGCACATTACAGAATAGCATCTTACGTTATACTCAAGGACAAGGCTACCGGAGAAGATTTTGTCGTTTTTAACACACATCTTGACCACGTAAGTCAGGAGGCAAGAATTGAAGGAATAAAGGTAGTTCTTGACAAGATTTCCGAATTTAACAACATACCTGCGTTCCTTATGGGCGACTTCAATGCCGATCCCGATAGCGAAACCATAAAATCTACCTACGATGCATTTGATGACGCGCATAATATTGCACTTGAGGCGGATGAAGGCCCTACCTTCCACAAATGGGGAACAAAGCCTGCAACCGAGCCGAGAATCGATTATATTATGATAAGCAAGGGCAAAAGCGAGGTTTTGGAATACAGAATTCTTAACAACTGCTACGACGGTGTTTATTCAAGCGATCATTCCTCAATTTATATTAAAGTTAAGCTGAAATAATCTAATGACTCCCCGTATTTGAAGTGAACCCAAAAGTTTAGACAAAAATTAAATATTAAATTGCTTGTGAATGAGCTCGGTACTGAACTGGGCTCATTCCTTTTAGTTTTAGAGAAATTCTTTCGTTGTTGTAGTAATGTATGTATTCTTCCAACTTCTC
>JAFULR010000007.1 GCA_017483195.1 Clostridia bacterium | reverse complement strand
TTTATTCAAAAATGTTGAATTTTGTTTGTGCATAGCCGTGAAATTTGACATTTTTCCATCGTTGTGGACCGTCGAGGACGCCGGTCCCTACAAAAGTTAGTTTGTGTTTGGATAAATTAATCTCCCTATAAATCAAAATTTAAAAATCAAACATAAATATTAATAACTAACATAAGGAGGTACATATTATGCCGGGACCCGGAGGAGGATCAAGAGGAGGAGGCTTCAGCGGAGGCTCAAGAGGAGGCGGCGGAAGCTTTGGCGGCTCACGCGGCGGAGGCTTTGGCGGAGGTTCACGAGGAGGTAGCTTTGGCGGCGGACCGATGCATCACGGACCGCACCACCATCATCACGGACCGATATTTTTCTTTGGACCGAGACGTCACTATTACGGCGGTGGCGGAGGTGGCTGCGGCGGTGTAATTGTCGCTTTAGTAATCTTGGGTGTTTTTGCGCTTGCTTTTCTTGGAATGCTTATCGATTCCTTGACAGTGGGCGATGATCCAAACGGAAATATCATCTATGATGAAAGAACGTTCCAGGGCTATGCGGATTCAGAATATTTTAACGCGTTTTCCGCTACCGAGGATTATGAAAATAATATTTTGCTTGTTTATACGGTTTACGAGGGCTATGACGGATTTGAGTGCATAGCTTGGGTCGGCAATAACGTGCCCACGAGCATCGATGAAATGATGACGGGCAGCGCGATAAGCAGCGGAATATCGGATTATTATGAATTCCAGCTTTCAAAGGGCATTGCTATGTCCGTTGACAAGCTCACCGACAGAGCGCCTGCTTCGAGTGCGAGCGTTGACACGCGTTTTTCAAAGCTGACAAACTATTCATCCCTTGAAATGAACAAGGAGACCGTTAACAAAGCTCTTGTTGCATTTGCGGAGAAAACGGGCATCAATATTGCCGTTGTGGTAGTTGACGGCGCGGACGTTTTCGGAGTTACCGAGAGCGGCGATGCCGGATTTGCGATCTTTGGACTTCTGTTTATCGTTGCGATCATAATAATTATTATTGCTTCATCCAGGTCAAAGGGAAAGAACAATAAAGAAAATAACGACACCACAGATAAGACCAATCCCGATGCGGGACAGGGAAAATATGATCCCAACACGGGTACGTGGAGTTAAAATAAGAGAATATTCGGGGGGCGGTTTTTTCGCCCCTTTTTGATTAACAATTGTAACTAAAAAGTAAATATATTATATTAATAGGTGGACTTTTGCATAAATATACTATAGTGGTTTATATTTGTCAATTAGTGTATCTGAGACATCGTAGGGCGGGAGCAAGACGGTCGCCCTACGTTTTTGTGAGAGGGTAGCCGTGGGGCAAAAATTCATTGAATAAATATTTACATTACATATTGAAAAATTCTGAAAATTTGGTATAATTATTTATGTATGTGCTTATTTTACATACGGATCGGATTATGGAGGATCGTGATATGAAAACTTGGGAAGAATTATACGACGAATGTGCTTCTTGCGAGAAATGTGAGCTTTATAAAACGAGGACCAACTGCGTTTTCGGTGTCGGAAATCGCGAGGCGGATATCCTTTTCGTGGGGGAAGCTCCCGGTGAGCGCGAGGACCTTTCGGGAACGCCCTTTGTCGGCAGGGCGGGACAGCTGCTTGACAAGTTTTTGTATGCCGTTGACATCTCGCGCGAGGACGTTTATATTGCGAACATTTTAAAATGCCGTCCGCCAAAGAACCGCGATCCGAAGCCCGACGAGGAGGACGCTTGTATGGATTATCTGCGCGAGCAGGTGCGTCTTATCCGTCCTAAGATGATAGTTTGTCTTGGAAGAATAGCGGCTCAAAGGCTTATCGATCCCAACTACCGCATCACAAAGGAGCACGGAACTTGGGTAAAGAAGGGCGACTTTCTTATGACTGCCGTGTATCATCCCGCGCTTCTTCTTCGAGATCCCCGTAAAAAAGAGGAGATGCTTGAGGATATGAAGGCGATCAAGGCAAAGCTTGACGAATTAAAATGATTTTGGAGAAATAGATGAAATTTAACGAATACAACGAAGGACAGCTTGAGACGGGTAGCGATGAAAATCGATACGTGACGAGTGCTCACTTTGGCGACGAGCGGTTCTCGATTGCGATAATTGCGGCAATTCTGGTGCTTGCGCTTCTTACCTGCACCGTGTTTGCTCTCTTTACAGAGGAAAGCATTCCCGTATGGAATCCATCGGGCAGTAGCAGTTCTTCAAGCTCGACCACCACGGGTGGCGGAGGAGGGAAGGACGAGCCGGAATATCCCTATGCCACCAAAACGGACAAAACTGATTTTATAGCAAGTGTCGGCGGAAACGATCTTGACGATATATATCTTTATTCTGAATATGCAATTCTGATAAAGCTCTCGGATATGACGACGCTGGCACATCAAGGCGCGGACGAGGTGATATATCCCGCGTCGATGACAAAGGTCATGACGGTGCTTGTGGCTCTCGACCGTATTACCGATCTTTCGGACGGATACGTGATCGATGAGAGCGTGCTTGCGCAGATGCCCGACGGCGCGGCAAACGCAGGTCTTGCATATTACGTTGGAAGTACCTTCAGCGTGCGAGATCTTTTGTACGGTGTTTCCTACGTTTCCGCGGCGGATTCCGTACTGTGCCTTATAGATTATCTCAATCTCACGGTTGAGCAGTTCGTAAGGCTTATGAACGAAAAGGCGGCGCAGATAGGACTTCAAAACACGACCTTCGGCGGCCCGATCGGTATGGATGC
The DNA here is from genome assembly GCA_017483195.1 of Clostridia bacterium. GTDB lineage: Bacteria > Bacillota > Clostridia > Oscillospirales > CAG-272 > RGIG4608. The sequence goes on along the minus strand of JAFULR010000007.1, from coordinate 25,923 downwards.
GGAATTTAATCAGACGACCTGCCGAGACGTGGCGGCCATTATGGCATACGCGATGGAAAATCCTTTGTGCCGAGAGATATTCGGCGGAACGGTTTACGAGCTTGACTATCTTGATATAAGCTACGTAAATTCTACCCTTTATAAAAATCTCGTTAACAATTTCAGTTCCACACCGGAAACGATAGTGCGCGGATATACGCTTCTTGCCGCGAAGAGCGGACTTGAGGATGAGGCGGGATACTGTCTTGTGTCACTGCTAAAGAATAATGAGAGCGGCGAGGAGTTTATTCTTGTTACTGCAAATGCCAAGGCTTATGCAAATCCCTTCAACAAAGCACCTATTTTCGATATGATAGAGCTTTTTAAAGCACTTAAGCCTTAATGTTTACATAAAATTCAAAATTTTTATAAAAAATAACTTTACAACGAACAAAAATAGTGATATACTTTTTCTGTTAAAATCCTATTTTTAAAGGAGATAAAAATATGAGCCGTACAATAGGCACAATTTCACGTGGCGTCAGAGCGCCCATCATAAGAAACGGCGACAACATCGCCGAGATAGTAACGAGCTGCATTCTTGAAGCCTCGAGAGAAGAGAATATAGAAATCCGCGACCGCGACGTGGTTGCGATGACCGAGGCGATCGTTGCACGTGCGCAGGGTAACTACGCAAGTGTTAACGATATAGCAGAGGACGTAAGAGCAAAATTCGGCGGCGAGACCGTTGGTGTTATTTTCCCCATTCTCAGCCGTAACCGTTTTTCCGTTTGCCTTACGGGTATTGCAAGGGGCGCGAAGAAGATCGTGCTTATGCTTTCCTATCCTTCCGACGAGGTTGGAAACCACCTTGTTTCTCTTGACAAGGTTGACGAGATGGGTGTTAACCCTTACAGCGACGTGCTTACACTCGAAAAGTACAGAGAGCTTTTCGGATATGAGAAGCACAGATTTACGGGCGTTGACTACGTTGAGTTTTATGAAAAGCTCATTCGTGCAGAGGGCGCTGACTGTGAAATTATTTTTGCAAATGATGCTAGAGCCGTTCTTCCTTATACTAAGAACGTTTTGACTTGTGACATTCACACAAGACATAGAAGCAAGAGACTTCTCAAGGCTGCGGGCGCGGAAAAGGTTTACGGACTTGACGATATCCTTTCAGAGAGTGTAAACGGCTCCGGTTATAATGAGCATTACGGACTTCTCGGCTCTAACAAGGCGACGGACGAGCAGATAAAGCTCTTCCCGAGAGATTGTCAGGCGGTAGTTCTTGACATTCAGCAAAGACTTTTCAATGCTACGGGCAAGAGAGTTGAGGTAATGGTTTACGGCGACGGCGCATTCAAGGATCCCGTGGGTAAGATCTGGGAGCTTGCAGACCCGGTAGTTTCTCCCGCATACACATCAGGCCTTGAGGGAACACCTAACGAGCTTAAGCTCAAATACCTTGCGGACAACGATTTTGCGGATCTTTCCGGTGACGCGCTTAAAGAGGCTATTAAGGAGAGAATTACACAGAAGGACGATAACCTTGTTGGTAAGATGGCATCCGAGGGTACAACACCCCGTCAGCTCACCGACCTTATCGGTTCTCTTTGCGACCTTACGTCCGGCTCCGGCGACAAGGGAACGCCCATCGTCTGGATCCAGGGTTATTTTGATAACTATACAACGGAATAATAAAAGAAGGAACGTCCGAATGGACGTTCCTTTTGTTAATGTATGATTTCCGCGCAAGATCCTTCGCTTCGCTCGAGGATGACGCGCGGGATTATTGCTCTAATTCCTCGTAGATCTCCATAAGGCGTTCCTCGAGAGCGTCTTTTTTTGATGTCAGCTCGGCGGCTTTTTTATAGTCCGTGGCAGCTTCGCCAAAGAGGTCGGCTTCGATCCGCTCAAGCTCCGCTTCGATCTTCTCTTGCTCGCGCTTTAGATTTTCGATGCGCCTTTGCTCGCGTCTTGCATCCGACGCCTGCTTTTTGCGCGCCATAAAATCCTCTTTTTGCGCCGTAGGAGCTTTGCTCGTTTCGTTTGAGAGGGAAGATACGGTATGCGTTTCCTTATGGTGCATGAATTCCGCAAATGCGTTTCCGACGTTGAAAACGGGATAATCTATAAAATCCGCGCCCGTCGTTCTGTCGTTATCTATTTCGATAACTCTCGTTGCGAGCTTGTTTACAAGATATCTATCGTGTGAAACGATAAGAATCGTTCCGCCAAACTCGTCGAGCGCGCACTCCAGCGCCTCTCGTGACATAATATCAATGTGGTTTGTCGGCTCGTCGAGAATGAGCAGATTCATTGGTGAAAGTATGAGCTTCGCAAGTGTCAGTCTCGCGCGCTCGCCGCCCGAGAGCATGGATACGTTCTTTTCGCAATCCTCGGCTGAAAAGCGGAACCTTGCAAGTGCGCTTCTTATCTCAAATTCGCGCTTTTCGGGGTATGCGTTCCAAAGCTCGTCAAGCACGGTGTTTGATTCGGTAAGATTCTGATTCTGCTGATCGAAATATCCGATCTCTACGTTATATCCCGCCTCGATCACTCCGCGCGTGGCTTCGATATCACCGACGAGTATTTTTAAGAGAGTGGATTTTCCGCTTCCGTTTTTACCGATTATGAAAACTCGCTCACCGCGACGGATGAGAAAATCCATGTTTTCAAAAAGCTTTTTCTCGCCGAAAAATTTTGAAAGTCCCGCAACGCGCAAGACCTCGTTTCCGCTCTGTATCGATTGACGGAATTGGATCTTAACGGGCTTTGGCGCTTCCTTGGGTCGCTCGAGCTTCACCATTTTGTCAAGCATCTTCTGGCGGCTCTCCGCCGCGATGATGTTTCTCTCTCTGTTCCACGCGCGCTGCTGAGCGATATACGCCTCCTGCCTTGCGATCTCGCGCTGTTGGTTTATATAGTGCTTTTCAGCGATCTCGCGGTCGATATCGCGCTGCTTCATGCTCTGCGTATAGTTGCCGCTGTAAAGCTTTGCTTCGCCAAATTCCATGGCGAGAGTCTTATTTGTTACCTGATCGAGAAAATAGCGGTCGTGCGAGATGATCAGCACGCATTTTTTATAGCTCTTTATGTAACCTTCAAGCACTTGTACGGTTTCAATATCAAGATGGTTAGTAGGCTCGTCGAGAAGCAGAAGATCGGGCTCGCGGCAGAGCTGCTTTGAAAGAGCAAGGCGAGTCCTTTGACCACCGGAAAGCTTGTCCACATCGAGCGAGAGCGCTCTCTCCTCAAATCCCATTTTGAGCAAAATTCCCGCGCAGCGGCTCTTGTAATCAAGACCGCCACCTTCGGAAAACCGCGTGTAAAGCGAATGGTATTCCTCGCTCAGTCTGATATGCTCCTCATTGTCTGTGCAGAGCGCCATTTTTTCTTCAAGAGAAGCAAGCTGCTCTTCCATTTTTATAAGCTCGGGGAAGGCGGCATACATTTGCTCAAGCGCGCTTCTGCCCACAAGATCGGAAATTTCAAACGCGCAATCCTGCGTAAGAATGCCGACGGTCTTGTTTTTCGCTATAAACACGTTGCCGGCGGTCGGTTCAAGCTCGCCAAGAATTACTTTAAAAAGCGTTGATTTACCGCAGCCGTTCGTGCCGATGATGCCGAGCTTGTCGTTTTCCTCAAGCGCAAAGCATATTTTCTTAAAAATGTCACGCGCGCCGAAGGACACGCAAAGGTCGTTCACCGTAATTGCAAGCATTTGACTTCACCTTTCTGAAAATTTGAAAAATTTATAAAACCCACTTGACAAAGCGGGAAATATGATATATAATCTAAAGCAAGAACATTTGTTCGTCAATTTCTCTCCGAAATGAGGTTGGGGTTAAAAAAGCGCCACAACCTTATCCATTATACAACATTATGAAGGAAATTTCAAGTTAAAATGGAAAAGGAGTGATAATTATTTGCGAAATCTGTAAAAGCTACGTATGTCCGCCCGCCTGTCCGAATTTTGACGGCAGGGTAGTGGGACTTGGCACGCGCAACGGGGAATGTCATATCTGCGGCGCCGGGATATACGAAGGCGACGGGCATTTCTGCCGCGATGAAAAAATGCTTTGCGTCGAGTGTGCCGAGGAGCTTATTCCCTCCGAGCTTCTTTCGTTTCTCGGCTGCGAGGATATAAACGATTTTTTTGATATGCTGTATTGATATACGGCATTTTTAAAGCCCTCCAAGGCGAACAAATGTTCAATAATTGGCGATTTGATTTAAAAGCAAAAAAGAAAGGATGATGTAGAATGGAAGGTAGTAAAACTGAAGAAAAAGTGTGTATTTCGCGCGTTGATGCTGACCGACTCCTGCGCGGATACGGAAAAATGGCGGATGCTTTGCGTTCGGCAGGCTCGTGGGGACAAAAATTCGGTGACAGTGAATGCTTTGACGAAGCCTCGGTATCGGCGCAGATGTACTCCTTGCGATCGCGCATCCTTTCTGTTGAGGATACGGAGGAGAGGATGTTTTTATACTACTACTATATAAAAAGAGTAACTCTAGAAGGCTGCGCGCAGGCTCTTTGCGTGTCACTTCGAACCGTGTCAAGGATCAAAAACCGCGCGCTTGACTCCATAATTGAAAAAATGAGCTGAGAAATGTATAAATTTTTCATTTCAGGTAAATATATTAATACCATTCTAAATAAAAGGGGAGATATTGATATGTTCAAAGGAAATATGGGTATGATGCTTGGAGCTTTGATGGGTGTTGCGATGCTCGGTGTGGGTGTTGCCATGCTTTCAAATACAAAGGCTGCGCGCAGAAGAAGAATGATAAAAAGAGCCGTTAAGACCGTTAATAACGTTGGCTCGGCAATGCAGAAGATGACTGCGTTTTAAATGGAAAAAGACCGTGAATTCACGGTCTTTTTTTGTGCTTTGCTCTTTCTGTGAGGTCGATTGCGAAAACCGTTAAGAGCAGGGGTACGAGTGAGATTATAAGCTCCTCAAGCATCGGAGCGTATATTAGGGATAATCCGCGCGCACCTTCAAGCAGCTCCTGCCGCAGTATTACCGCAAGCGTGCAAAGACCTAAAGAAAATAGCGAAAGCCCTAAGATAAGCGCTATAAACGCAGGGCGGTACATTGTGTTTATGTATTTGTATATTTTTTTCATTTTGCGCTCCTTTGCGTGTGAAATTTGATTTATAGGGAAGTGGTATTCCTCGCAAAGCTCGGAGTGATATTGTCGCAAAAGCGACAGTGGTATTGCTCGAAATATCTCGCAGTGTTATTATATTCGCCCTTTTATTCAACGTGCGAAGCACATATCACTCAGCGAATGCTGAATATCACTGCGAAGCAATATAACTCGCCTTCAGGCGAATATAACTGCGGTGCTTCGCACCGCTAAACCCCAATTTATCTTCCAAATATATTATATATCACAAGAAAACGTATTTCAATGCAGAATATTTGGCAAAAAAGGCAAAAAATCCTTTACAATGCTGTGGATTTGTGGTATCATTAACTATATATAAGCCAAGAAAAGAGGATTAAGATTTATGAAATGCCCTGTTTGCGGATATTTTGACAGTAAGGTTATAGATTCGCGTCCGTCACCCGACGGAAGCAGCATCAGACGAAGAAGAGAGTGCCTTGAATGCCAGAGAAGATTTACCACCTTTGAAACCGTTGAAGCGATGCAGATATTTGTTACCAAAAAGAACGGTGACAAGGAGATATTCGATCGCAATAAGCTCTTATCGGGTGTGATCAAGGCTTGTCACAAACGCCCCGTTGATCCCGAGCAGCTTGTTAACGAGATTGAATACGAGCTTCAGAACGCGATGAAGAATAACGTTACCACGAGTGAGATAGGCGAGATGGTGATGCTTAAGCTCAAGGATCGCGACGAGGTGGCATACGTCAGATTTGCCTCCGTTTACAGAGAATTCAAGGACGTTGACACGTTTTTGAAGGAAATCAAGCAATTAATGAAGAAAAAATAGATAAAAAAGGAAAAAAGAAAGGAAAACATTATGAAAAAAAGATTATCAGTTTTTGCGCTTTTATTGGCAGTGGTTATGCTTCTGTCAGCGTGTGATCTTTTTGGCGGGATAGTAAGACCCTCACAAACGACCACCGACCTTGCCGGCTCAAGCACTACACCAAGCTCCTCATCGACAACTGCTAAGCCCGACCCTTGCGACAAATGTGTTGACGAGGATAAGGACGGACTTTGCGACGTGTGTGGAGAAGAATTTAAGGAGGATCAGGTTCCCGTGGAATTGGCTGAAACAACAATGTACCTTGTGGGCGACTCCACCGTGGCGTCGTTCGAGGATAAGTATTTCTATCCGAGATACGGATACGGTACTCAGATCGGCAGCTATTTGTCCGAAAAGGTGACTGTTAAAAATCTTGCGCTTTCCGGCAGAAGCTCAAAGAGCTTTTTGAGCGAGAGCAATTACACAACTCTTAAAAACAGCCTTAAGGCGGGCGATATACTCGTTATAGGCTTCGCTCATAACGATGAAAAGAGCGACGATGCCACAAGATTTACTGATGCATCCAAGCCCTATACGGATCCTTCTTCCTTTGGATATCATCTTTATGAATATTACATCAAGCTTTGCGAGGATGTTGGAGCGATCCCGATCCTCTGCACACCCATCGTAAGAGCTAAATCGAGTGACGATTATTCCGGTAACGAGGGTCACAATACCGCAAACGGCGACTATGCGGCAGCTATCCGAGAGGTCGGAGAGGCTTACGGTGTTGCGGTTATCGATCTCACGGTTCTCACAAGAACTCAGTATGAAAATATCGGTTACGAGGAGGCTTGCTACTATCACGCGGTGCTTCAGGGCAAGTACGATACCGACGGCACAACCGTTGTTCCCAACTGGAAGACCGTTGACACCACTCATCTTAATATTTACGGTGCAAAATACGTTGCATATCTTTTTGCAAAGGAATTTTCAGAGCTTGACGGCATTGGCGGTTACGTTCTTGACACAATAAGTGAGCCCACAAAAGCGGATCTTGTTCCTCTTGACGGATATAAGGTTCCCGATTATGAGGCTCCCGATCTTGAGGGCTACAATCCTGCGGATCATTTCGCTACAACAAGCGACGGCTGGTACGGAACTGCGTTCGGTAACACGGGCGGAAGTCCTCAGTCCGCAAGCAACGGATTTATTGCCAAAGAGGTGAGCGGAGGAGTATTCCACGTTGGTCAGCACCTTGACAGCGGAAGCAACAAGGGTAAATTCCAAAGCTCCGATGACGGATTTGCGTTTTTATTCCGTCAGGTAAGCAAGGACAAGAATTTCACGCTTACGGTAAGCGGCAAGATCGTTTATACCGCAGGGGTTAAGCAGGCGGGATTTGGTCTTATGCTCAGAGACGACTGCATTATAAACCAGAGTGCATCCGGCTCCGTATCTACAAACTACGTAACTGCAGGATTCTATTTCCCAAGCGATAATACGATGAATGCAAACTTCTACCGTGAGAACGGCTCGCTCAACAAGGGTGTTTCGGCTTCGGGATGTGTTGCTGTTGACGATACCTTTACAATGACTATAGAGAGAATAGGTCAGGCGGTAAACGTTACGGTAACCTACGGCGGAAATACATATACATCCACTCATACGGATTTCGACTTCCTTGCTCAGGATACGGAATATATGTACGTTGGTATGTTTGCTAACAGAGGAACGGTTGTTGAATTCACAAACGTTCAGTTTGAGATCACAGGCGACTCAATGGGAGCGTAACCCGTTTTAAAATAGGAGATGTTTTATGTTTGAATTTTCACTTAACAGTCCTGTTATTTTTGCCTTGGTCGCAATAGTAATAGGCGTTGTAATCGCTCAGTCCGTGTTCTTTCTTACAAAGGCTTATAAGAGAGGACTTGAGCTTGGAATGGATAAGTCAGTATTGAACGACACTATAAAAAGATCCGCTATCTTTACGATCGCGCCCGCTGTTGCTATTTTTATGGGCGTTGTTTCGCTTGTAAAAATGCTTGGTGTTGCACTTCCTTGGCTTCGCCTTTCCATTATCGGCGCCGTAACATACGAGCTTCCGGCGGCTAAGAACGCACTTGAGGCTCTTGGTGTTGATGCTATCACCGACGCAAGACAGTACGTTACCGTTGCGCTTGTTATGACATTCGGTATTGCTTCAAGCCTTATCGTTGCGCCCATTACCTGTAAGAAGATCACGAGCGGTATGATGAAGATAAAGGATAAGGACAAGAGATGGATGGACCTTCTTATGACGGGTATGTTCGTTGGTATGCTTTCCGCATTCCTCGGTTACATAGTTTGTGACCTCGGTCTTGTATTCGAGCAGGTGGACGGCTCTAAGGTGCTTGCGTTCCATTACCAGCTTGAGCACTGGATCCCCGTATTCGTTATGGCTATCTCCGCGGGACTTATGGCAATTTGCGGAGTGCTCCTTAAGAAGTTCAATTGGAAATGGCTCAATGACTATGCGCTTCCCATTTCAATGATAGGAAGTATGATTTTGGCTATTCCGATCTCTATTCTGATCAAGGGTTAAGGAGGTAAAGAATATGAATTATATCGATAAAATGCACAGATGGGGAAGAACCTGGGCAGTTGTTACCGCCGGATTTATATTTGCTTTCCCCTTTGCTTTGGCAATCCTCTTTAACGCGTGGCCCGATTGGGGATCATTTATAAAGGGTCTTTTGGCAGTTGCGGTTACGTTCTGGCCCGTTGGTATTATCGAGGTTATTACATATACACCCATGCTCGGTGTTGGCGGTACATATCTTAGCTTTGTTACAGGTAACCTTTCTTCACTTAAGGTTCCTTGCGCTATCGATTCCATGGATAAAGCCGGTGTTAAGGCGGACAGCGACGAGGGTGAGGTTATTTCCACAATCTCTATCGCAACCTCTTCCATAATGACTATCGTTATTATCTTTATTGGTGTATGCTTGCTTACCGTTTTCCAGGACTTCTTTGAGCAGGAATGGTTAAAGCCCGCCTTTGATAACGTGCTTCCCGCGCTTTTCGGCGGTCTTGGCGTTGTTTATCTTTCAAGATATTTCAAGATAGCGGTGCTTCCCATGACACTTATGGTGCTTTTGTTCGTGTTCGTTCCTTATCTCAATTCAGGTATGGTTGGAATTATGATCCCCGTTAGCATGGTTATTACTCTTGTTTACTCAAGAATACTTTACAATAAGGAAAGAAAAGCGAACGGAGAAAAGTGATGATAGCCTTGTACGTAGTTTTAGGAGTTATTTTTCTCCTGCTTGCCGCCCTGGTGGTGAGAACACTTTTGTTCAAGCCCCTGCCCGAGCCAACCGTTGAAAGGGAGCAGCTCAACGTTAACGTTGACAAGGCTGCGCGCGATCTTTCCGAGATGGTTAAATGCAAAACCATATCCCACAGGGAAAGAGATAAGGAGGACGATTCGGAATTCGAGCGTTTCATTTCGATCCTTCCCGAGATGTTCCCCCTGATATATGAGAACTGCACCTTCGAGCGTGTTTCCGATCGCGCTATACTCTATAGACTTAGGGGAAGATCCTCCGATAAGCCCACTGTGCTCACAGCGCATTTCGACGTTGTTGACGTGGAGGAAAAGGATTGGGACAAAGCACCCTTCTGCGGTGAGATAGAGAACGGTGTTCTTTGGGGACGCGGTTCCATCGATACCAAGGCGACACTAAATGCCTCCATGCAGGCTCTTGAGCATCTTATTGAGCGCGGCTTTGTACCCGAAAACGATATATATCTTGCCTTTTCAGGAAATGAGGAGATCAACGGTGAGGGACAGCCCCGGATAATCAAGCTCTTTACGGAGAGAAAAATCGTTCCTGCGCTCGTGCTTGACGAGGGCGGAGCGGTTGTAAATCACGTTTTCCCCGGTGTGCACGTTCCTTGCGCGCTCATCGGTATTGCGGAGAAGGGTATGCTCAACGTGGAGCTTAAGTTTACCGGCAAGGGAGGACACTCATCCTCTCCCAAGCCCCACACTCCCGTGGGCAGACTTGCGGCGGCTTGCGTAAGGATTGAAAAGCATCCGTTTAAATACACTCTTTCCGCGCCCGCGGCAGCGATGTTCAACAAGCTTGCGCGTCATTCCAACTTCCTTTATAAAATGATTTTTGCAAACCTGTGGCTTTTCGCACCTGCGCTTTCCCTTATAGGTAAGCTCAGCGGCGGCGAGCTGAACGCACTTATAAGAACCACCTGCGCGTTTACGCAGATGGAGGGCTCAAAGGGAATTAACGTTATTCCCCCGAATGCCACGATGTGCGCAAATCTCAGACTCATTCCCGGTGAAACAAGGGATAGCGCGGAAAAATATCTCAGATCCCTTATAAAGGATCCCGATATTCAGCTCACAGTTCTTGAAAGTGAAAACCCCTCCCCTGTATCCGTTATCGGCGGAGAGGCCTGGGATAAGATCACTTATGCGGTTAAGGGCACGTGGGACGATACACTTGTTTCCCCCTATCTAATGTTTGCCTGCTCCGACGCAAAGCACTGGAGCAAGGTCAGCGATAAGGTATATCGCTTCTCTGCGATGGCTCTTACGAGCGAGGAGAGAGGAACTATACACGGAAATAACGAAAGAATTCCGCTCGATACTATCAAAAAGAGTGTGGAATTTTACATCAGACTGATCAAAAAATGCTAATAAAATATAAAAGCTCCACAACCAACGGTTGTTGAGCTTTTTGTTTTATCTTTCTTCGTTTAATTCGTAAAATACCTTTACCATATTAACAAATTTTTGGGCGAGCTTTCCGTCGTCAAGGATGCATCTGTAGGTCACCTTGTTATTCTGGATATCTATTCTTTTGCCCGGACTGAAGGGAATTGACGCAAACGAGAGATGTGGGATCTCAAGGATCTGCTCCTCACCGTTCAGAGTTCCGTCAATAATGAATGAATCCTGCGTCAGGGTTATTTTAGCTCTGCCTATGTCAACGTATTTTCTCTTTTCGTGGTCAATCGTCTGAACCGTAGCATACGAGCTGAGAGATGTGAGTCTGCCGCTCTCGATATCCTCTCTTACACGTGCGTTGACAAAGCGTGACCAATCGGAAACGTAACGTATTTCATCACCGATGCTTCCGCTGTTGTGCAAGAAGCCGTATTTATCCGATGTGTGCGCAAAGCCACATTCGGTACAGTAGAGTGTGTTTTTGCTTTTTGTGTGTATTGAAAATTCCTTTTTGCAGTTAGGACATATGTAAAGCACGTTTTCAAGTCCCTCAACGTTATCGGCGGAGAGGTATTTTACCATGTGCTTTTCCTGCTCGCGGTAAGCATCAAAATCAAGAGCGCCGTCAACGGCATTTTTGATCTGCTCGGGTGACATATTTGCAAGATCATCTTTATCTATCAGCTTGTAAATGTCGAGATAGGTGGTTCCGGGACGTATCTTTCCGCTCCACTTAGGAGTGCAGAAGTATGTGCCCGAGGTCCTTGCGGCATAAACGTCCGCTCCGAGCCATTTAAGAAATTCATATGTTGCCCTTGGGATCGGTGTTGGCAAGCCGTCCTCGCACATAAGACCTGAGGGGTACATCATAAGAATACCGCCTTTTTTGATAACGGATCTCATTTGCGCGACCTCCTTAATGGAGGTCTGGAACTGCTGCTTAGGGATAACACCTATTGTATCCATGGGCTTTTTAAGGGGGAGTGTATTATAAAATGAATCGCTCACAACGTAGCTTATATGCTCGTTAGTTGCGCCGATCAATGATGTAAAATCAAGAGCCGCCTGATGGTTGCCGACGATCACTATGGGACCCTTTTTACCCTTAATCTCGTTGCGAATAAATTTCCTTTTGAAAACAACTTTTGCAACGATTCCGGATAAGACCTGCGTCAGCTTGTAAGTAAATAGAAATTTGTTTTTTTTTGACATAAAACTCCTTTCTGTAAACAGGTGCGTAAATATACAATTATGATTTATTCTACCATAAAATTGTATATTTTTCAATATTTTTTAAAAAAAACACGAAAATAATCACCGATAAAAACCTTAAAAACCTTGAAAAAAACGAAAAATGTGTTATAATTAACCCAGATAATATTTTTGGGAGAGTGAATTATGGATATAGTAAAGCTGACCCCTGCCTACAAGAGCATAATCTGGGGCGGAGATAAATTAAAAAGAGAATACGGAAAAACTACGGAGATTTCTCCCTTGGCGGAGAGCTGGGAGCTTGCCTTTCACAAGGATGGCAAAAGCCTTTTGCCCGACGGACGCGCGCTTTCCGACGTTGCTACTGAGAAGGAGCTTGGAGAGAACTGCAAGGGATTTCCTTTCTTTCCCGTGCTTGTAAAATTTATTGACGCACAGGATAAGCTCTCCGTTCAGGTGCATCCTGCGGACGAGTATGCCTTGAAGCACGAGAACAGTCTTGGTAAAACCGAGATGTGGTATATTGCGGATGCTGACGAGGGAGCGGGCATTTACCTTGGATTTAAGGAAAACATCACTCGCGAGCAGTTTGAAAGGGCGATCTTAGATAAGACCCTGACTGATTATTTGAAATTCATTCCCGTTAAAAAGGGCGAGAGCTATTTTATACCCGCAGGCACGATACATGCGATATGCTCGGGCTGTCTTATCTGCGAGATACAGCAGAACAGTAATATTACATACCGTGTTTACGATTACGGCAGACGCGACAAGAACGGTAATGAGCGCGAGCTTCACGTTGCCAAGGCTCTTGACGTTACCAACACCACCGCCATAGAGCCGAAGGAATTGAATATCACCGTTTCAGAGGGCGTTCTTAAGGGAATTAATAAATTCTTTACCGCAACACACGTTACGGTGAGGGGCAAAAAGACCTTCAAGAGCGATTGCGGTTCGTTCCGTTGCTTTACCTGTCTTGAGGGAGAAGGAAAGATCGGTAGCGTGGCAATTAAAAAGGGCGAGAGCGTTTTCGTTCCTGCTGCTTACCCGGATTTTATCGCGGACGGTGATTTCTGCGCGATAATGACTACGGTGCGCAAGTACCTTTTGGTAAGCGAAGGCTCTGAATTGAGGATCGAAAACGATCTTGGGGACGTGCTTACAAGAGGTTCTGATAAGGATACGCTTCTTAAGAATTGCGGATTAACAAATTCGGATATCGAATAAAATAAAAAGATCCTGACCGTCGGTCGGCTATTTCAAAAATAGTGGAGTTATGGTATTTTCAAACAACTTAATGTAAAAGTAAAACAATGGCGTTTTTCAGTAATGGAAAACGCCATTGTTCTATATTAAAATGTTGGAGATGATTGTAGCGATAAAAACCTGTATAATTATAGTAGAATAAGGTCACTTATTAAAGGAGGTGCTAAAGTGGTCAATAAGCAATACAGTGAGAAACAGTTGAAAGTTATTCGTGGTGAAATACCGTTAGAAACAGTAGGAACTAAGACGGCATTGGCATTATATAACAAAGCGGTAGCAAATAACGATGTGGAAATTGCGAAATCAGCTCAGGAGCGCATTGAAAAGGCGAAGTTAGAGACTATTGATAGAAATCGCAAAAGAGCCAGAGAAAGTGCAAGACGTTGCTATTTAAAAATAATGCCCGGTAATTATGAATGGAAGCAACCAAAATCCAATGTGTATACAGAGCATCAAAAACAAGTTATCAGAGGTGAAATCCCCATAGAAAAGGTGCACACCAACAATCTCATACATATTCATCAAAAAGCCCTCACTAATTATGATTACGAATTAGCTGAACGAGTTTTGGATATTATAGAGACGAGGCGTATTGAAGCTTACGATAGAAAATATCGATGGAGAACCCATGTTAGGGGGAACCGTGCTAAAAAGTTGTCATACGATTTCGATAGAAATGATATTAAAAACGAAGGACTATCTAAATATGAATATGGTTTACTTAACGGATACGTCGGCTTAAGCGAGTGCTCTGAAGATGAATTGATAAGATTAATTAACCAACTAATTAAGCAAAACGATAAAGAAAAATTAGCCATTGCACAATTGCTTTTGAAATACAAACAAGATCCTAAATTTATATATATAACTCAAAATCATTGGGAGGCAATTAATCTGATTGAGAATATGCTCCAAATACCTATACGAAGACCATGGACTTGGTTTAAAAGCGAAACGAAATAAAGAGAGGTGAATAATTTGGATATCATAAAAAATAATATATCCTCAGCAACTTTTGTAGATAATCACCAGTCATCTCTTAAGAACTATTCTCTGGAATCCAGATTGATTTTTAGTTGCAAATCACGAAGTATATACAAATAAACCGCATTTTTTGATGTCGTTTAAAAAATTTTATCTTGATAAACGACATATCCATCTTTCATACTAATAATAGACGTGTGTGACTTCAGTTTTTTGTGAAAATGGGGAGTAAATTCATAAAATTTAGCATAAATTGTTGATACAGTCGCAAACATTAAAAAAATGTTCATATTTTGTTATCACTTTCGTAATATATTTATCATATAATATGCTTGAAGATAGAAATACCTTCCGTGCGGCGACACGTTAAAGCTGTGCTGCGTGTGGAGCAGGATAATTTCCACAGCAAATTAGATATTCGCAAGGATATCGGGCTTGGCATCGTAGAAAACGGTGTAGTCCACACAAGGGACTTAACATTCTTGTGGCTTAATAGACATTCGTAAGGATGTCGGGGCTGACAGCCAGCAGAAAACACGCAATTTTTATGTATTGAAGCAGGCAGTTTTACTGTCTGTTTCTTTATTTTGGTGGAAATATGAAAAATAAAAACAAAACAAAAAACAAAACGGACATAGTAAAAAAAATTGTTTCTGCAGCACAACAATACAAATCAAATATGGTAGGTTATACTTTCTTGTATGTTTTTGAAGGAAAATACATAGAAGTAGTATACAGAGTAAAGGATTTTATGCATTTAACTGGTGTCGATTCAGAATTGTCCGCCGGAGCGTTTTTCAAGGATGCAATTCGTAATAAACTACGAATCGGCCAAATATCTTTCACCAAACGCCATCCATATGATTTAGCTAAAAGAAAGTGTTCACAGCTGAACAACTTGCAACAAATAACAAACTCTCCCGTTTTTATATTGGAAGATTTGCTTTCTAAAAATTTTAGATTTATGTTTGGAATAACAGATTTGAATTTTACAATTTGTTTGAGTCACGACATTGACCCGCTCACGCAGAGCAAAAAAAGCGAGTTGTATATTCCCCGCTCTCTTCGAGTCGAAGATAGTTTTCATCGAATCTCGGATGCTTATGAAGTGCAATTTATATTCAAAAAGCCTAATAATTCTTCATTATATGAAGAAATTACATACCAAGACAACCGTTCGTCTTATAGAGACTTACCTCAAGAAGTCTTGAGTAAAATAAATGTTCAAAAATTGTTTGAGATAAATATTAATGTTACGTAAAGCAGAAAATGGTGGATACACATCCATCATTTTTTGTTTTAGTGGAACTATATTTTGTTGGTGATTTGGGGTTATATGATAACAATATGTTGAATAAAGTCCAACAATAAGGCAGGCTTAAACATCAAGCCTGCCTTATTGTGTTTATTAATCATAAATGCCGTAATCGTAGTCAAAATCTTCAAAGGAATATTTAACAGCATTAGAAAGTTCTTGTTCATCCACCGTTAATATGTTTCTGGATTGTTGAATATCTGGTGCAATAAATATATGTATATAATCATCGAGATTATTAATTACGCTTAGCGGTTCTAATCCAACTCTTTCACGCTTGGAAGCAAAATAAGGAATCTTTTCGTAAGTAATCTCTTCGCGATACCCACCAGATCCGGGAATAAGCATTCCCATTGTAGGCTTCCACTTTTTAATAGTCTTTACGTTAATGCCGTAATGAATTCTTTCGTGTACAAGAGATGCGTATAAACATTTGGCTCTTAAAATTGGGAAGGATAAACCGTTAGAGGGAGCATTAATATTGTCTATCATTTTGTTTAATCCTTCTGTAGTTGCGTTTGTAAATCTGCATCCAGGTTTAAAATAGTTTAATATGTATGGCTTGAAAAATTGAAAGCCTTGTCTTGAAAAGCTACGAAATGCATCGAACATGGGAGGTGTTACACTATATAAGTCGCACCATTCCTCATACTTCTTTTTTCCATCCGGCGGCAATAATGCTACCCATTCCTCCCAAACTGTTTCAGCATCTTCATATGTAGATTGCATATACATATTTTCAATCAACATATATAGCTTTCTTAAAAGTCTAAACTCTGGAAATTCATCTATGATAGTTGCTAACTTTTGTGCTTTGTCACCGTTAATATCTCTGACTATACTCTCGGTGCTGTAATTAAATAAGCGTTTGTTAGTCCGAACTAAATCCAATACTTGTTGCTGTCTAATTCGCTCCTCACCATCGGGATATTCAAGTATAAGCTTTTTGCGAAATTCGTAAAGTTCATTCTTCGTTTTAGTTAGCCTTTGCTCGATGTCTTGTATAACATGAAATTTGTCAATAACAACAGTAGCATTGGGTAATAATGCGGTGAGCCACTTTAAGTAAGCGTTATTCATATCGGTAGTTACAACTTCAATATTGGTGTCCCAACCTTTAAGTCTTTTGATAGCATCTTGCATTGTTTGGGGGCGATTGTCCTCCAAAATATCAAGGAGTTCTCCATCTTCGACATTGACGAGTGTACCTCGCATATCGTTTTGTAGGTGCTTTTCATCAATACCGAGTACGCGAGGAGCTCGCAGAGGATTCAATCTGCGTTCCTCATCGTATTCGGCAATTTTTCGCTTCATAATATTGGCAATAGTTTGTGAAGTTACACCACTTCTATCTGCGAGAACAGTATGTGACTGAAGGAAGGACTCTATCTCCAAAAATTCAACTAATCTATCCGTCATTGAATGATTATCATTAACACCGGGCTTGGGTAAAGTAATTCTGTTATTGCACACAGTGCATACCGCCCTACGAGGCTGTATAGCTATATCCACTCTACAGTTGTTTCTAACTACATCGTGAATTATTTGAGGATCGAGAACTCCCGAATAGTTCATTTTAGTCATACACCTGCAGTAAGGACAATACTTCAAATCATCGTTTTTTTGAACATTGGCAAGGAAAAGTATATACTTCCCACCATCACGAGGCGTGTAATACTTTTCCACTACCAAACCTGAGATATCAAGCGAGGGCGCGTTTTCGGCGTCATGCTCAATTAAATCTCTTAAGCCGTAAATTCGTTTTGTTTCAGTCATTATACCTCCTATTTGAGCTGTATTAATAATTTAGTTGGTATATTGCTTTATTATTTTCTAAGCTTTTCCTGCTCATCCTTGTGATTCTGCACGTATTCGCGGATTGCGCGTTCGACCATCTCGGTTTTTGTTTGTCCGACATCAGAACAGAATTCCTCAAGAAGCTTGTAAGTTTCCACTTCAATCAAGCAGTTAAGTGCTTTTGAATGTTTTGTCTTTGGTCTTGCCATATTGTTTACCTCATTCTTCCTTCAAACTGTTGTAGATTTCTTCCATGAAGATACCGAGAACTTCGTCTCTAATATCGGGATGATTAAGCAAAAGATCAAAAAATTCCTGATTTTGCGAGCGTCCATCCAGAAGTGCATTTTCAATGTTATCCAAATAAGCAAATTTGAAATCAGACAATGGGTTGTTTGCAGCACTTGCACGTAGTTCTGCGTTTTTCTTCATCAAGTCACGAATCTGCAATGCTGCTTTAACAGCTACGTCGTTGTCAAAGGCTTTGCCGGTCTTGCTATTAACCTCACGGATGATGTCTGAGAGTTTGCGTTCCTCATCTTCCGTAAGGCAGAATGTTGTAGCAACGGGTAATTTTAATACCGGGGCAGTTTTTATGTTCCCTGTAGCTTCTTTACCTTTCTTTTGATAGAAATTGCTTGCCTGAATCTTGTCTCTAAGGTCAAAGCCCTTGCCTGAGCCGCCTATATCCAAATAAGGAAGAAGCCAACAAACAAAATTATACTTCTTATGCAACTCGGGATCGTTAAACAAAGAAACTTGGAGCAAGAATTCATAGAAGCGCACGAAACTACGCAAGATACCATAAATTTCACGACGTTCTTTTTCAGATTTCTTTTTGAATTCTTTTGCGGTTTTACTAAGAAGGAAAATGATTTTCTTTTCTTTCTTGGCATTGGTAACGCCTTCTTCGTAGAAAATACGGTTTGCATCATCAACATCCCAATCGCTGAACAAGTAATAACTATCCACCTTCACTTCAAGTTCATATACCTTTTCGGGAGTAACAGAATTACAAAGTAAGGTTGTTGTGTAATACTTACCAAACGCCTTTTCCATATCCTCAAGAGAGTTTACAAAGTCAAGAATAAAAGTTTTCTTATCGTAGGGAGGGCACACGCGGTTGAGTCTGGAAAGTGTTTGTACAGCATTTACACCCTTAAGCTTTTTAAGCACGTACATAGCGCAGAGCTTGGGCTGGTCAAAGCCTGTCTGATACTTATTTGCAACCAAGAGAACCTGATAGTTCTCTCCGTCAAATTCAGCAGGAGTTTTATCCTCGCTAAAACCGTTCAAGGATGCTTCGCTATATTCCTTATCTCCTTCATTGCCCAATTGCTTATCGGTAACTTTACCCGAGAAGGCAACAAGAGGGGCGATATCGTCATATCCTTTGCGCTTTACGTATTCGAGAAAAGCGTTATAATACTTAACAGCTTCGGGGCGTGAGCCTGTAATAACCATACCCTTAGCTTGTCCGCCAAGCTCGGGCATAACAACGTTACGAAAATGCTCGATGATAATCTCAATTCGCTGACTGATGTTGGTTTCGTGCATCATAGCAAAACGGGCAATCTTTTTCTTTGCAAGATTGTTTTTGTATCGAGGATCTTCTTCAATTTCTTTATTGATTCGATAATAAGTATCGTACGGGGTGAAATTTTGGAGTACGTCGAGGATAAATCCCTCCTCAATTGCTTGCTTCATAGAATAGAGGTGGAATGCCTCGCGCTGCCCCTTGGTATTTATTTTACCAAACAACTGCAACGTGGTAGCTTTTGGAGTTGCCGTGAAGGCAAACATTGAAACATTAGGCTGCTTGCCGTAACGAGTAATTTCGGAAGCAATCAAATCTTCCATATCAATCATTTCGTCTGTTTCAGAACCTAATGCCTTTGTAACGGCTGCCATATCCTTACCTGCAGTAGAGGAATGAGCCTCATCGATAATTACAGCAAAATTTTTATTCTTCAATCCCTTTGCAATATCTGCAATATAAAGGAATTTCTGAATAGTAGTAGCGATAATCTTTGTGTTACCCTCAAGGACCTTTCTGAGATCATCTGACGAGCATTTCTCGTCCATAACCTTTATCAACCCGGATTTGTGCTCAAGCGCTTGTACAGCCTTCTGGAGTTGCCTGTCAACAACCACACGGTCGGTAATAATAACAACATTATCGTAAATAACCTTGTTGTTATCGTCGTGCAAGGATGCAAGTCGGTGAGCAAGACATGCGATTGTATATGTTTTTCCAGAGCCTGCGCTGTGCTGAATTAAGTAGTTATTATCGGTATGATTAACTTTAACATCATCCAACGTCTTCCTAAGGCAATAAAGCTGATGATAACGTGGGAAAATAACTGACTCGCTCTTTTTGAGCTTATCTGTTACGGGGTCTCTGGTTTCCTTGCGTTCGACAAACACGAATTTGTGCAAAAGCTCGATAACCATATCCTTTTGAAGGACATCTTCCCACATATATGATACGGAGATACCGGTTTCTATGTTCAGAGGATTGCCTTTGCCAGTGTTGATGCCCTCGCCATTACCCTTATTGAAGGGCAAGAAAAACGTGTTAACACCAGTGAGCTTGGTTGTCATATGCACTTCGTCCAAGTCCATAGCAAAGTTTACGATGCAACCTGATTTAAACAAAAACAATCGTGTCTTGGGGTTTCTATCTTGCCTGTACTGTGCGATAGCATCCTCATAGGACTGCCCTGCGAGATTGCATTTAAGCTCAAAGGACATAATAGCGAAGCCATTGAGAAATATAACAAGGTCAACACGCTCTTCGTCACTTGCTTGCACTTCTTCTATAACAGAAAGAATGTTTTTCTCGTATTTAGCTACAAGGTCTTGGTTGTAGCTTGTTGCAGGCTTCGTGTACATTAGCTTAATAGGTGTGCCTGAAATTTCAAGATGATCACTTTTAAGCACTTCGATTAAGGATGTTTCCATAATCTTGTTGTTGACGTAGTTTATGACGGTTGTCTCAGTATCAGCACCATAGCTCTTTCTCAAAGTTGCAAGCACATCGGGTTGTGTGTCATTCAGAAACTTAAAGAGCATCTCTCGGTCGATGGCGAAATAGCGGTCAAAATCTTTGTTTTTACGCACGATATAGCCGTTATGTTCGCGAAGATATTCCATTATATAATGCTGGTATTCTTTTTCGGAAAGGATATTATTCATTACTATTTTCTCCTTCTAAAACATTAAAACGTTCAATTTCTTTGTCCCAATCTAAAATTTCATAGTCAAAGAACGTAAATTTCTCTTTATTATCTCGGTAATACTTCTCGACAACAAGAGTGATTATTTTTGATAATCTGCGAATGTTAACTTCGTATTTTCTTGTGCTACTGGAGGGTGACATTTCAACCGAGATTGAATCTGCGTATATATCATACGGCTTTTTCTTTTCGACAATTAGCACAAAACGGTCGATTTTACACCGTTCTTCATCAATTTGATTTTGATCAATATTGGGATTTCCTTGGTGCAGAACGGAACAACGCAACTGATAAATAACTTCACCACTCAAATATGGCATTTCGATATCCCCGGGCCCTGTGGGAGATTTCTCGTACTGCCCAATATATTCGTCATACCATTGAATATAGTGTCTCTTATTATCCTTTGTGGTGTTTCCGTATTCAGCTTTGGCACAAATATCGGGCAAGGTTAATACCAAGGATAGAGCAGCCATATATGCTTCTGCATCGAGCGCTTTGTTTATGTCAGTAATAATGCGCTCAATCATGTGGCACCTCTTTCTTTCCGGTAACGTATTCATAAATGAGGGATTTTTTGTAGGATTCGAGGGTAGAGAGTTGTTCTTTCTTGGTGTTGATACAAGCATCTATTTCAGAGCATTTAGCATCAAGATAATCCACAATGATATTTTGCTCTTCAATAGGCGGGAGGAGGACTAACACATTTTCAAATGCTTCTGCCGGCAAATCCCACTGTCCTTCTCGAATGCCCCCGGAAATGCGACGAAACTCTTCTTTATAGCAGGCGCGCACCAAAAAGTGAAAATATTGTTTGTTAAATTTTTCATCCGTAAAATTGTAAATAAAATACGCTGGGCTTACAATACCTTCATATTTCGATACAGCCAAAGATCCTTGCCATGCCTTCATTTTATTGATAACCAAATCTCCCGGTCTAACATATTTGTATTTTGATGTATCTTCAGAGGTGACATTGTGATTATCATCCCTGCTATCCTTGGGAATGATCCCATATTCTCTATATACCGATAAAACTTGCACATTACCGGGATTTCTCGGCTCATTTCTTTTGAGATGATATTTAATTTTATCAACATACCAATGTGATGGAATCATGCCGATCCATTCAATGCCACTGTCCTTCATTTCAGCATTAGAATTCAATCCTTTGGTAACTGCTTCGGTAATGACGGAGCGTTTATATTGCTCTAACGTTTCAATTTGAGATTGGATGTCAGAAATCAAGGTGTCAATTTCGGAGCATTGATTGTCAAGGAATGAAACTATACGAGATTGCTCTTCAAGATTTGGGTGTACGACAGGTAGATTAAGAAGTTCCGTAGCATTGAGACTGCTCCTGACACCGCTATCGCCAAGGCTATTGAAAATCTCGTTGCGCCACATCATTAAAAAGTAATACTCTGCAAATTTGGGAAAAATGCCGCCTGCTTGCATTAAGCGTATATACGCCGGTGAAACAAGGCCTGTGAAAGGAGAAAGCCCAACTCTGCTCGTGGTGACATTTTGAAGATCGATCAACTTGAAGATCAAGTTATTATTTTCAACAATTTGATAAGTGTTAAAATCCGCAGGTTGCAATCCGTCAGAATCGTCCTTGGATCGCTTGATTACGCCTTTCATTGTTAAGGCCAAACGCTCGTAATCTGCAGAACGAACGCCTGCGATTTCTTTGGCGTTGTTAAAGTGATTTTTTACTTTTGCAACATTCCAATCCGCAGGGATTTCTCCAATCCACTGAACTCCACTATTTTTCATTTCTCTCATTCAAAGTATCCTCCTTCCTCACCAGTGCAAAGAACATTTTGGTTGAATATTTTTCGAATCGTTGTTTATACAAGGGTATTCCTTGCTCAAAACAGATTTTCTTTAATTTTTCCTCTTTTTCAGGAATAATTTTATATCCCATATATACAGCAGAAATTGCAGGAAACTCAATTTTGTTTTTATATGAGATTACACGCCATTCTTCTTCGCCGGAATACTCTTTTTTCTTAAGCAAAAGCTGATTATATAGGTTTTCTGCGAGTGTGGTAGTATCATAATCTTGTCCACACACCGTTTTCAAAAACCAAAGCTCGAATATATCATACAGAGATACGGTTGGAAGATATCTACGGTAAGACACCTTGAAGGTATTGCTGAGTGCAGTTTCGGCATCCACGTTGCCTAAGCATCTACGAGTGTCGAACTCAATAACGAATCCACTGTATTTATCAGCAAAATCCTCCCAAAGCTTTTGATTGTCCTTTCTTGTGGTTAGACAACAAATCTTACATTTATCGCGGAAAATCTGAGCAGTTTTTGCAAGTGCAGTTTCAATTGAATTAGACAAGTCTTGCTTGAACTTGGGTGAGTGCATCAATTTATCTATCTTTTTTATTTGTTTATCTTTAGATTTATTGATGATTTCACGATTCTTAACAGCACTATACTTTCGGTTTTGAGTGGATATTTCTTGTTTATATTTTAGTATTTCTGCCGTGGTCATTTCAGTAAAATACTCGGCATTTATTTTTCCGGTTGCAATAGAATTGCGTATGGCATCATTATGGTTATCGATAATTGTATCAACAATACGATCCTTGTCCCCAGAAACAATACTTAAATTCACAAAAGAATCTGTTGGATCATCAAATCCTGTAGGCGTGCTTGCCCAGATATATCCCTCTCTTACCATATCATAGTCATGATTTTCGAGACCGTTTTTGTATTTATACAAACGACGAGGATAGTTACCGATATCATTGGCTAAATTTTCGTTTCTATAAATGGTTTTAGCTTCAAAAGCTGCCACCATTTTAGAAAACGTAGTTTCGAAATAATTGTTCACTATATTTACCTCTTAGCCAAACAAATTGGCAATTCTTTTGGAAACAGAAGCTTCAAGCTCGACAAACTTTTTAGCAAGCGCTTCACTTGGAATGGGGGCTTCGTATTTGTAGAAATATCTTGTGAATGGAATTTCAGCGCCAGTCTTAATAATAGGTGTTTTGCCCGCAAGGTTCTCTTCAAAGAACCATTTTGCGTCAGGAACGTGAGGAAGGACTTCTTTTGCCATATAATCTTCGATATCCACCTTATAAGGAACGATTTCGGCGTCCTTGGTTTCTTTATCGTAGATAATATTGCTTTTCTTATCGCGCTGAATTTCAGCGTTCTTGTCCATTACAGAAAGACCGTCAACAACCTTGGCGACAATCTTCTTATCGAAATCAGTGAGGATAGGGGTGATATATGTTTCAAAATCGCTCTTTCTGAGGAATACGACGTTGGAGATGTTGGCACTGAGAGTATCAAGTAGGGCATCATACACGGGCTTATTGCACTTGAATGTGTCAAGTTTCTTTTGTTCCTTATCACTGAGCTTTTCATTGGAGTTTTCAAGCTCAAAGACTTTATTTTCGTCATAAAGACTACTAAGAACACCTTTGGAAAGCATTGTGTTAATGCGTTCCTCGGTGATAGCGTAGCTTCTTTGAAGCGGCTGCATAACAGCGTACTCGCGATACATAAAGTCCTCGTTATCGTAAATCTGACAGAATTCGTTTTGTTCAAAAGCAGCATAAAGCTCGGTAATTTTCTTGCGGTCCTCAGGAGTAAGCTCAAATTTCTTTTCACCCAAAGGTTTACGGAGCTTGTGGCAGATTGAGGAAGCATCTATAAGCTGTACCTTGCCTTTGCGTTCGGGGAGCTTATTCATCGAGAGTATCCACGCAAATGTTTGAATACCTGTGTTGTAGAAAAGAGATACAGGGAGAGCGATAATAGCCTCAATGTAATCGTTTTCAAGCATCCATTTACGAATCTGCGATTCACCAGAGGATGTTCCGCCTGTAAATAGCGGAGAACCGTTAGAAATGATAGCAGCACGTCCGAACGCAGGATCCATTTTGTTAATAGCAGACTGCATAAAGAGAAGCTGACCGTCTCCTCCTGAAGGCAGACCTGCAGGCCAACGGCTCTTTTCGCCCTTGGAGTGTTCCAGTTTAACAGCAATCTCCTGGCCTTCCTTTGCATCTTTACCTGCCCAAGGCGTTCCGAAGGGTGGGTTTTCCAAAAGAAACCTCATTTTCTGACCACGGAAACAATCTTCCTTGAACGTATCAGCGTGTCGGAAATTATCACCATTCTGACCTTTTATAAGCATTTCAGCAAGACCTACAGCGTAGGACTGTCCCATAAACTCCTGACCAAACAAACGAACGTCTGCTGTAGGATTATAGTGCTTGAGATACGAATACGCAGTAGAAAGCATACCGCCTGTTCCACACGCTTGGTCGCATACGGTAATTATCTTGTGATCATCAAAAATATCGTCGCAACCTTCGGAAATAAGGACAGAAACCAAAGTCTTAATGATGTCACGACCAGTATAGAACTGGCCGGCATCCACGTTCTGATAAAAACGACCGATAAGATTTTCAAAGATATATCCCATTTTGATAGAATCGAATGTTTGGGGATCGAGGTCAAGCTCTGAAAACGCTTTCACAACTGAGTAAAGGCATCCGTCTTTATTCATTTTTGCTATATGAGTGCTTATCTCAAGCTCCTTCATAATGTCAATTACATTTGATGAGAATCCATTGATATACGCGTTCAGGTTGTCTGCAATATGATCGGGGTCGTTACAAAGCTCGGTGAGGTTAAATCTGCTTGTATTGTAGAACTGGTATCCGGAAAGACGTTTCAACTGTTGAACCGGCGTCATCGGGTTATTCTCAAATTCTGCAATGACTGCATCCTTAGTAGGTTCAAGCGTACATTCGAAACGGCGAAGAATAGTAAAGGGAATGATGACGTCACCGTATTTATCTGGCATATAGGAACCTCGAAGTTTATTGGCGATACTCCAAATAAAATTCGCTTCGGCAGTTACATCCACGGGATTATCATCCCAAAGAAAATCAATTTTGCTGCTAATCATGTTGTTTCCTTTCTATAAATATGTAGTTCAATCTACATCAAATGATTTAAAAAATATATGGAGCAAACCTCCATATTGTGTGATTTCACATCATAATTATACCATATATAGATATTATTGTCAATATATTTAATGAGTTTTATGTAGAAATTTGTATATTTATTTACAAACAAAGAAGAAGGGCTCATCTCCTAAAAAAATGGGATGAGCCCTAAAACTCCAGTAAATTTGAAAGCTATTCAAATTCCAAACAAGTTAATTGCCATCTAAAAACTCCGCCATATTTGAAAGCTTTATGATTTTATGCAATGATCAAATTTTTAAAAACTCCAGTAAATTTGAAATAGCCCGTCGGTGATATGCACCCCAAAAGTTAGACACTTTTGGAGGTGCATATTTTTTATGGCAAAGAAGGGGTCAAAGCAAAAAAGGTACTCGACAGAATTTAAGATAGGTGTTATAATGGATATGCGAGAACACCATCTTGGATACCGT
>JAFULR010000006.1 GCA_017483195.1 Clostridia bacterium | reverse complement strand
TTCGGTAGGCTGAAGGTTGAGATGTATTACGGCGAAAAATTTGAATCCCCTCGGGGATTCATTGAGAAGTTGGAAGAATACATACATTACTACAACAACGAAAGAATTTCTCTAAAACTAAAAGGAATGAGCCCAGTTCAATACCGAGCTCATTCACAAGCAATTTAATATTTAATTTTTGTCTAAACTTTTGGGTTCACTTCAGTGCAGAGGGTCTTTTTCTTTATTTTGGGAGGTTTATTTTCAGTTTTATCGCTTAAACGAGCGAAAGCTCCTTTGCGATGCAATATCTTATAAAATCAAAGTTTTCGGGGGTATTTTCAAGATCACCGCGTTCAAGAAGCAACGTTGCCTCGAACACGATGGCACGGATAACGAAGCTCTTTCTTCTCGATTCTCTGACACTGACATTATTTATCTTCATATAATGCTCAAGCTCAATCTCTATAAAGTTTCTTGCGCTCTCAATATCGCTATAGCTTTCGTCATCCACCTCAATATTATCAAGCATAATGATAGAACGGTAATTGGGATTTCCAACCAAAAATTTTATGTAGAAAACGCAAAGCTCGATAAGTAGCTTTTTTTCATCATTCTTATAAAGCTTATTTATCTCGCCCTTGAGCAGCGACCACTGATATTTGATATACTGAATTATCTCAAGCACAAAGCCTTCTTTATTTTTAAAATAGTTATACGGGGTGGCGCACGAAACGTTGCAAGCTACAGCCACCTGGCGAAGAGAAAAATTCGCAACGCCGCAGTTTCCTATTTCATCGATACCCGCAAGAATAAGTCTTTCCTTAATTGTCTTTCTGGCAAATTTATTATCCATTATTATCACCGCCTAAGAGTTTTACAAGTACATTATATACGACTTTTATAAAATTGTCAATGATAATTTTTAAAAATTATTTGCAAAATGTATTGACTTTTAAGAATAAAAAGAGTAAAATGAAGAAAAGTTATCATTGATAACTATATCTTTATTCGGGAGGCGCTCATGGACAAGCTCATGCAAGCAAGAGAAAAAATCAATAAGATCGACAGCGATATGGCTGAGCTTTTTTCTTTGCGCATGTCTGCCGTCAAAGAAATTGCAGAATACAAGGCGGAGCATGCTCTGCCCATTCTTGATGCCTGCCGTGAGCAGGCTATAATTGATGCCGCTTCCGAACGCATCGACAATGAGGAGATCAAGGCGCACTATATCAATTTTGTGAAAAGCAATATGGCAATTTCCCGCGCATATCAGGCAGAGCTATACCCTCTGCATATGGGCGGAGTTCTTTATGATTGCGAGGGTGTGAAAAAAATACGCATGCAGCTTGAAAAGGATGCTTACGACATAATCCTCGGCTGCGGTACCATCTCTCTTGCAGATAAATATTTCGATCTGAACAGGCGCGTTCTGATCGTTACCGACAGCGGTGTTCCGAGTGAATACGCGCAAAAGGTTGCAAGCAAATGCGCAAATTCTTACATATACACGATAGATCAGGGTGAAGCGAGCAAAAGCCTTGAAAATTTTGAAAAAATACTCACCTTTATGGCTCAGAACCGTTTTACAAGGACGGATTGCGTTATCGCGGTGGGCGGCGGAGTTTGCGGCGATCTTGCGGGATTTGTTGCGGCATCGTATATGAGGGGCATTGATTTTTACAATATCCCCACCACACTCCTTTCCCAGGTGGATTCATCCATAGGCGGAAAGGTGGCTATCGATCTTGGCGGCTACAAAAACACCGTGGGAGCTTTCTATCAACCAAAGGGTGTGATAGTTGATCCGGAGCTTTTACTGACTCTTGACATAAATCAGATACGCTCGGGGCTTGCCGAAGCATTGAAAATGGCAACGACGAGTGATGCGGAGCTTTTTGAAATATTTGAAAACGGAAGCTTCCTTGACGACATTGAGCTTGTGATAGAGAGATCCCTGCTAATAAAAAAAGGAATAGTCGAGCGCGATGAAAAAGAGAGCGGTGAGCGCAAAATTCTGAATTTCGGTCACACGGTCGGTCACGCGGTGGAGAGCCTGACGGGAATGCTTCACGGACACGCGGTTGCTGTGGGCATGCTTTACGTCTGCTCGCAAGCTGTAAAAGAGCGTTTGCTTTCAATATACGATATTATCGGTCTTCCCACAAGCGCGGTGATCGAAAGCGACAAGCTGTTTGATTTCATCCTTCGCGACAAAAAAGCGGACGGTGACAGCATCACAATAACTTACGTTAAAGAAATAGGCAAGGCAGAGCTTATCAAAATGCCCATTCAAAAGATAAAGGATCTATTATGATCCAAGGTAAATTAAGGAGAAAAAATGAAAAACACTTTTGGCAACGCCTTGAAGGTCACTCTTTTCGGCGAGAGCCACGGAGAGATGATCGGAACGGTGATAGACGGACTCACTCCCGGCATCGAAATCGACTATGGATTTATCGACTCTCAGCTTGAAAGACGCCGTTCAAAGGCAACTGTATGCACACAGAGAAAAGAAAAGGACGAATACAAAATAGTAAGCGGAATACTTAACGGCAAAACCACGGGAACGCCGCTTTGCATAATGATCCCGAACATGGATACCAAGAGCTCGGATTATCAGATCTTTGACGCGGTAGCGCGTCCCGGTCACGCAGACTACACGGCTCACTGCAAGTATCACGGCTATCAGGATCACAGAGGAGGCGGACATTTTTCGGGCAGAGTAACTGTGGCTCTCGTTGCGGCGGGCGCGATAGTTCAATCCGCCCTCGCTAAAAAAGGAATCCTTGTTGGTACGCATATCAAAAAATGCGGAAGCGTTTACGACAGGGATTTTGACAATTACGCAAAGGATATTGAATATATTCAATCCATCCCCTTCTCCATTCTTGACAAGGATGCGGAAAAGCAGATGATGGACATTATGATAGACGCTAAAAAGCAGAATGACAGCATCGGCGGCATTATGGAGACCGCGATCATCGGTATGCCCGCAGGCGTTGGTGAGCCTTGGTTTGACACGCTTGAGAGCATGCTCTCGCACGCGATGTTCGCCATTCCCGCTATCAAGGGAGTTGAGTTCGGAGCAGGTTTTAACTGCGCCGATATGCTTGGCAGCGAGATGAACGACGAGTTTTATATCGAGGATGGCAAGATCCTTACAAGGTCAAATAATAACGGCGGTATAAATGGCGGTATCAGCAACGGTATGCCCATAGTTTTCCGTTGCGCCATAAAGCCCGCATCGTCCATTCCCCAAAAACAAAAGACCGTCAATTTCAAAGAGATGACACAAACAGAGGTCGAGATAGCGGGCCGTCACGATTCCGCTATCATTCCCCGTGCCTGCGTGGTAACGGAAACGATGTCCGCGCTCGTTATTGCGGATGCCCTTTTATCAAGGTACGGAACGGACTATTTATTCAACTGACTAAAGCAAGGAGAAAGCCTATGAGGTACGGACTTATCGGCGAAAAGCTGTCACACAGCTTTTCAAAGGAAATACATGAGCAGCTTGCGCACTACAGCTATGAGCTTTGCGAGATAGCGCCCGATGAGCTTTCTTCCTTTTTCGAAAAACGTGAATTTTCGGCAATAAACGTTACTATGCCCTACAAAAAGGCAGTTATTGAGCATCTTGACTGTATATCCGACGAAGCCCTTGCGCTTCAAGCGGTAAACACCGTTATTAACCGAGGCGGTAAGCTCTACGGCTACAACACCGACTACCTTGGAATGAGAGATATGATCATCAAAAACGGAGTTTCTCTTGCCGGTAAAAAGGTGCTTATACTTGGCACGGGCGGCACATCGAGAACGTCCGCTCTCGTTGCCAAAAATCTCGGAGCGCGTGAGGTATTGCTCGTTTCAAGAGAAAAAAAGGCGGGGGCTATTGATTATGCAGAAGCTTATTCCCTGCACTCTGACGCGCAGATAATAATTAATGCCACACCCGTAGGTATGTATCCCGACTCATATTCTTCGCCCATTGATATATCGGGCTTTGGAAGTCTTGAAGCGGTGTTCGATGCGGTTTACAATCCCCTTCGCACGTCGCTTGTGCTTGATGCGAAGGAAAAAGAGATTTGCGCAGAGGCGGGTCTTTATATGCTCGTTTCCCAAGCCGTTCACGCGATCGAGCATTTTATCGACACTGAATTTGAAGATAACGTGATTGACACTTCATTTGATAAAATTTCAAAACAGAAAGAAAATATCGTGCTTATCGGTATGCCCTCCTGCGGAAAGACCACCGTTGGTGAGCTGCTTGCCAAGGATCTTAAAAGAGAGATCTTTGACCTTGACGCCGAGGTAGAAAAGCGCATCGGCTGCACGATCGCGGAATATTTTAAGACACATTCCGAAAAGGAGTTCAGAGATATTGAGTCCTTTGTCACGGCTGAAATTTCAAAAAAGAACGGAGTCATCATCTCCACGGGCGGCGGTTGCATATTGAGAAGCGAAAACGTTCGCGCGCTCCGCTCTAACGGAAGGCTCTATTTTATTGACAGAAGCCTGAAAAATCTTATTCCGACCGATTCGCGCCCGCTTTCGAGCAAGATATCCGATATTGAAAGATTATACGGTACAAGATACAGTATTTATACTTCCGTGTGCGACGCAAGGATCGACGGAGATCTTACCCCCACAGAAGAAAGCAATCTTATAAGAGAGGAGTTCTATAGCAAAAGATGAAGATTTTAGTTATCAACGGTCCAAATCTTAATATGCTCGGCATAAGAGAGCCGGAGCATTACGGCAGAGAAACCTATTCCGATCTTGAGAATAAGATAAAGAAATATTGCGAGGGCAAATGTGAGGTTGCCTTGAAGCAATCCAATCACGAGGGTGATCTTGTTGACTACATACAGGGCGCATATTTTGATAATTACGACGGCATAGTAATTAATCCCGGCGCTTATACTCACACGAGCATCGCGCTTCTTGACGCGGTAAAATCCGTACAAAAGCCCACGGTTGAGGTGCATATAAGCGACGTTTCATCCCGTGAGGATTTCAGACAGATAAGCTACATAAGAGCAGCTTGCATATCCACCGTTTCCGGTAAGGGCACGGACGGATATCTGCTTGCCATTGACCATTTATTAAACCACATTCAGGAGGATAGCAAATGAACGTTACCATACAAAGAGGAAAGGCTCAAGGCACGATAATCGCACCGCCCTCAAAGAGCGTTGCGCACAGAATGCTCATCTGCGGCGGTCTTGCCAACGCAAAAAGCACCATTACGGGAATAAATAACTCAGAGGACGTTAAGGCTACTCTTGACTGCCTTGCCGCAATTGGCGTGCAGTACACTCACAACGGCGACGTTCTTGAGATAACCGGTCGCGAGGTGAAGAAAAATAAGCAGATACAGGAATTTTTCTGCCGTGAGAGCGGTGCTACGCTTCGTTTCTTCATTCCCCTTGCGCTCCTTACCGGTAAAAAGAGCATATTCTACGGTTCTCAAAGTCTTCTTTCACGTCCCCTCTCCGTTTATCAGACCATCTGCAAGGAGCAGGACCTTATGTTCGTCAAGGAAAAGGAGAGAATTATTCTTGAAGGTCCTCTCAAGGCAGGAAATTTCAAGGTTCAGGGAAATATATCGAGCCAATTTATCTCGGGACTTCTCTTTGCTCTTCCCGTTCTTAAAAAGGACAGCCAGATCTCCATCACTCAGCCCATTGAGAGCCATTCCTATATTGATCTCACGCTCAACGTTATGCGTCGATTCGGTATGAAGATAGAATGGAAGAACGAAAGAACTCTTTACATCCCCGGCGGACAGAAATACAGCCCCGTAAACGACAGCGTTGAGGGCGACTATTCAAACGCATCCTTCTTCTCGGCACTCAACGTGCTGGGCGGTGACGTTACCGTTGAAGGTCTTGACGAAAACTCCGTTCAGGGTGACAGAATCTACTCTAAATATTTTGAAATGATAAAAAGAGGCACTCCCTCTATAAATATCTCCGACTGCCCCGACCTCGGACCCATCCTTTTCGCACTTGCGGCGGCTAACAACGGCGGTATCTTCACAGGTACGCGCCGCCTTCAGATGAAGGAGAGTGACAGAGGCACCGCTATGGCAGAGGAGCTTAGAAAATTCGGCGTTAACGTTACCGTTAATGAGGACGATATCGTTGTATTCCCCAAGGAATTCCACAAGCCCACCGAGGTGCTTAACGGTCACAACGACCACAGAGTCGTTATGGCTCTTGCCATTCTTTGCACCATTTTCGGCGGAGAAATAGAGGGCGCGGAGGCCGTAAACAAGAGCTTCCCCGATTTCTTTGAAAAGCTCCAGAGCGTTGGAATTGAAGTAACCAAGCATTGATCAGAGGTAACACAGATGATTTTTAAAAGAAAATTACCTATACCCCAAGAGGTCAAGGAGATGCTCCCCCTCTCCGACGAGCTTGCGCAGAAAAAGGCACAGAACGACGCTGAGATACGAAAAATATTTACCGGGGAGAGCGACAAATTTTTACTTGTTATAGGTCCCTGCTCCGCA
Organism: Clostridia bacterium; assembly: GCA_017483195.1. GTDB lineage: Bacteria > Bacillota > Clostridia > Oscillospirales > CAG-272 > RGIG4608. The sequence continues at coordinate 27,097 of JAFULR010000006.1, read as the reverse complement.
GACCGCGAGGATGCGGTTATGGAGTATATCTACCGTTTGAAAAAAATATCGGAGCAGGTCAAGGATAAGGTCCTGATCGTTCCACGCGTTTATACCGGTAAGCCCCGAACCACCGGCGAGGGATACAAGGGCCTTGTGCATCAACCAAATCCCGTTGAGCCGCCCGATATGTTCAAGGGCATTGTGGCTATCCGAAAGATCCACATGAGGGTTCTTGAGGAAACGGGCTTTTCCACCGCGGATGAGATGCTCTATCCCGAAAATCACAGATATATTTCAGACCTTCTTTCCTACGTTGCCGTTGGCGCGCGCTCGGTTGAAAATCAGCAGCACCGCCTTCTCGCAAGCGGAATCGAGGTGCCCGTGGGTATGAAAAATCCCACCTCCGGCGACATATCCGTTATGATGAACGCAATAAAGGCGGGACAGTCCTCGCACATGTTCATCTACCGTGGTTGGGAGGTAGAAAGCTCCGGCAATCCCTATACTCACGCGATCCTTCGCGGATACGTTAATAAAAACGGTGAAAGCCAGCCCAACTATCACTATGAGGATCTTGCACATCTTCACGATAACTACGTTAAAATGGGACTTCAGAATCCTTCTGTAATAGTGGATTGCAGTCATTCCAACTCAGGAAAGCGCTACAAGGATCAGGTCAGAATCGCAAAAGAGGTCTGCCACAACCGTGAGCATTCAAAAGACATAAGATCCCTTGTTAAGGGATTGATGATAGAGAGCTATCTTGAGGACGGCGCGCAGAAGATAGGCGACGGCATCTACGGAAAATCCATTACCGACCCCTGCATTGGTTGGGACAGAACCGAAAAGCTTATTTTGGATATTGCGGATCTTCTATAAATACAAAAAAGAGCAAGCACTAAGATGTGTTTGCTCTTTTTCTGTCGCCTTTACTCGGAAAGCGCGTCCTTGACCGATTTCGGAAGAATGGCGGTGGATCTATCATTATTAAAATCAAGCTCCGCTCCTATATGGACGGGGATATCCGTTATATACGCATCAACGCTGCCGCCGATAACGATTTTAAGCTTTACTATTTTTGAGTCGCTCACCGTTGCGATAAGAGTGCCCGACGTAAAGCTGATATTATATTCCTCCGCCTCGGGCGCGATATAGTACGCGATCTCCTGCATCGCCGCCCTGTCAAGAGCCAAGCGGTAGGTATATATTCCCTTTTTGACGTCGCACGTTGGGCTTCCCTTTTCGTAAAGATAGGCTACCGCCCCAAGCATCTCACCAAGAGAAAGCTCACGCGCCTCTTTTTCGGAAACGATATTTCCCTTTTCGTCGCAGGAAAGCTTTGAATTGAAATAAGTTTTTCCCAAGCCGTAATCCGCAGCGAATATCGGCTCGTTCTCCGTTTTGAAGCGGTACATTTTCAGATCGTGATCGAATTTCAGCGAGAAAACGTCCACGCTAACGGTAACGTCCGCTTCAAGCGGATCTCTGCTATCAAGCTCCGATATAGCGCTTCCGAGCACTAAGCCCTCAAAAAGGCTCACTCCGTCATCCGCTCCCGCACAGAACACGAAGGCTATTACTCCTATCGATATCACCGCTATCGCACAAAGGATGACGGCGAGTATAATTTTTGATCTTTTGCTCATCATCCGCTCCTTTAATGATGGTGGTGTCCGTGGTGATGATGGTGGTGATGACCGCTCTCGCTCTCGGAAACATCTACGTGACAGCACTCCTCATGACAATGCTCATCCCTTCCCTCAAGCTCAAGCGTTACGTGATCTATTCCGTGCTCTTTAAGCTCTTCTCTGATCTTATGCTTTATCTCGTGGCTTTCCCCCTCGCAGACGATATGCATGGTTGCATAATTACGCGTGCCGTCCATTGACCAGATGTGGATATGGTGGACGTCGATCACTCCCTCAATTTCTCCTATATGCTCCTTTATCTCGTTTATCTGAAGATGGGGTGGAAGCTTTGCGAGAAACAGATCAAGCACCTCTTTAAGATTTTTAAGAGAATTTACAAGTATGAATGCCGCAACGCCGATCGACATAAGAGGGTCGATGATACGGATATCCGTAAATTTCATAATAAGCGCCCCGACAAGCACTACCGCCCAGCCGAGAACGTCCTCAAGCATATGAAGATTCACTGCCTTTTGGTTAAGAGAATGACCGCCGCTCGTAAAATATGCCGCGCTGAAATTAACGATAACTCCCACTATCGCAAAGACGATCATTCCGTTATAGTTGATATCTACGGGGTTGAAAATTCTCAGCACCGCGTTATAGATGACCGCCGCAGAGCCAACGAGCAAAATAACCGTGGTGATAACGCCGCCCATTACCGAAAAACGCGCATAGCCGTAAGTATATACGTCGTCGGGCTGTTTTTTGCTCTTCTTTTCAAGAAAATAGGACACGCCTATGCTCATAGCGTCACCAATATCGTGGATAGCGTCCGACATTATTGCTACGCTTTTTGTGAAAATGCCTCCGATAAATTCAAATATCGAAAAGCACAAATTAAGTAAAAATGCAATTAAGATCTTCTTCTCACTTTTCATCTTTCTTCTCCATTCTGTGTTTTATATGCTCAAGACTGACCTCAAATATATCAAAAATATGCTTATCATCAAGGGAATAGAACACTTCCTTACCCTCTTTTCTGCACTTGACCGCTCCGCTATCCTTGAGTTTGGCAAGCTGGTGCGACACGGATGATTTGCTCATCGAAAGTATGCTGGCAATATCGCAAACGCAAAGCTCCCCGCTCTGCAAAGCAAAAAGGATCTTACATCGAGTGCCGTCGCCCACTATTTTATAAAAGCTCGCCACCGCACCGATCAACTCGTCGGCCGGCATTGATGAAAGAGCCTTCTCCACAGCCTCCGTATGCACCGCGCTGCAATCGCATATATATTCGTTTTTAGACATATTTTTACCTCCTTCAAAAACAGTTGAATAAGTGTTCAACTGTTTATATTATAGTTGAATGAGCATTCAATTGTCAAGGGGTTTTTGAAAATTTGTTGATGCGTTTTTAATATCCGATATCCTAACATCATATAATTTAGAAAAACAAAATGGGGACAAACAATGACGAGGCTTAAAAAATATCTTGCGAGCGGCGTGCTTATGACCTGCGTTTCGCTTGCTCTTCGCGGACTGTCGGTAGCTTTTAATGCGTATATTTCGCGAGCAATAGGTGCGGAGGCGCTTGGACTTTACACCCTGCTCGGAAGCGTTTACGGTTTTGCGCTCACACTTGCGCTTTCAGGAATCAATTTAACAACTACAAGGCTTGTTTCGGATGCTCTTGGTGAAAACGATTTGCAAAAGGTTCGGGCTTCGATGACAAGATGCATTGGATATTCCCTGTTTTTCGGCTCGCTCGCGTGCGCTTTACTGCTTTTGCTTGCGGATCCGATAGCGACGCATATTCTGAAGGACATCCGTATTATCAAACCCCTGCGGCTTGCGGGCGCAACACTTCCGCTCATCTCTGTGACCGCATGTCTTAACGGCTATTTTACCGCGGTGCGCAAGGTGTATAAAAACGCGGCGGTTCAGATAGGCGAGCAGCTTGCAAGGATATTTATTTGTGCTTCTCTTCTTGGGCTTGCTATGGGGCGCGATATCGAATCATCTTGCACGGCTTTAGTTCTTGGCGGCGCGCTTTCCGAGATGCTTTCATTTACGCTATCTGTAATTTTTTACGTTTTTGAAAAGCAAAGGAAGAAAAATACGTCAAAAAGCGACAGAAACGCATCGGGAGTTACCAAAAAGATGCTTTCTATCGCGCTGCCTCTCGCTCTTTCCACATATTTTCGCTCCGCGCTCCTCACTCTTGAGCATATCCTTATACCGATGGGAATAGAAAAAAGCGGTGAAAATCGCGCTAATGCTCTTGCGGCTTACGGAACTCTTCAAAGTATGGTAATGCCGCTCGTCCTCTTTCCTGCGGCATTGACTCAGTCGTTTTCCTCATTGCTCGTGCCGGAGCTTGCTCGCCTGAAAATTCAGGAAAATATGCGCGAGATAAGGTATATTGCAGGGCGAGTTTGCCATTTTGCCCTGCTTTTCGGTGTTGGCGCATCGGGTGTGATGATATTCTTTGCCGACGAGCTTGGTATGGGGATATACGGCTCTGCGGAGGCGGGTGGATATATACGGCTCGTTGCCCATATCGTTCCTATTATGTATCTTGACACCACGGTTGACAATATGCTAAAGGGACTCGGCGAGCAGCTTTATACTATGAATATCAATATTCTTGATACTCTCTGCTCTCTCGTAATGGTGTGGATACTGATACCGCGCTTTGGCGGGTACGGTTACATAATTCTTATAATGGTGAGCGAGATCTTCAATGCGAGTGCGAGCATATATAAGCTCGTAAAGGTTACGGGAATGCGCTTCTCCGCCCTTCGATGGTTCGTTTTGCCTGCGGGCGCGGTGATTATTTCAACACAGGCGGCAAATATGCTGTGCAAAATATTCAAAATCAGCACATTGGGGGCGATTTTAGGTTCAATAGGAATTTACTTTGTGCTATTGCGCGCGATAGGCTCACTTAACAGAGAGGAATGTGCGTGGATAAAGGGATTTTTCAAAAAATCGGCTTGACTTTTTGTGAAAATGTGATATAATACAGGAGATATGCAGATGTGGCGGAATTGGCAGCTTCGAGAACGAGCGCGCCCGGTGGGCGATGAAGCGAGTTTGAGAAGGCGCAGAAACAAGGAGAATTGCGAACGTATGCGAGCAAGGCGACTATGTTTCAAGCCGTTTCGCGGGGCGCGGCTGCCCCTGTCAGAATTTAATAAGCAGATGTGGCGGAATTGGCAGACGCGCTGGATTCAGGTTCCAGTGAGAGCAATTTCATATGGGTTCGAGTCCCTTCATCTGCACCAAATAAACGAACCAAGCCCTTGCGGCTTGGTTCGTTTATTTCCTGACAAATAACACCTCGAACCCTTAATATTTGCCTTGGCAAATATTCTTTTGCGTCCGCAAACTAAAGTCAAGCTCAAACGCTCGCGCAAAGGTATTATTTAGTGTTGATTGCGGTAGTTTTCTATAAAAAGGTATGAAAATCATTGCAAAACGGTTTTGTTCATAAAAAAGTGATAAATTTTATGCAAAAAATCGAGAAAGTTTCGACAAAATATTAACAAACCTCTTGCAAAACTGATTTTTTTATGGTATTATATACGTTGGTTTTTTCCATATAAATGGAATTTGGGGCGTTTTTTATTAAAAATGCTTTTATTGTAATATAAAATTTTGCAAATCGATTACACAGAAGAGGAAGTAAACAGATGAAGGAAATCAAAAAAATCGCAATACTTACCGCGGGCGGCGACTGCCCCGGTCTTAACCCCGTTATTCGCGCAGTTACAAAGACCGCTATCACAAAGTACGGCCTTGAGGTTTACGGCGTTCGTCACGGATATTTCGGATTGTACCACGGTGATTTTATAAAGCTCGGTCTTGAGGACGTTGAGGAGATAATCACAAGGGGCGGTACTATCCTTTACAGCTCAAACAAGGATAATTTGTTCCAATACCCCGTTAAGGACGAGAACGGCGAGTTCGTTCGCGACGAAAACGGCAAGCTCACATACGAGGATGTTTCCGACGTTGCGGTTAAGCACCTCGACGACGCGGGCATCGACGCGCTCTTCATTCTCGGCGGTGACGGTTCTCTCACCTCCGCAAGAGATTTTTCACGCAAGGGCGTTAAGGTCATAGGTATTCCCAAGACCATCGACAACGATCTTGCTCACACAGACTATACATTCGGCTTTGACACTGCCATTTCCGTAGCTACCGACGGTCTTGACAGAGTTCGCACAACGGGTATGTCCCACCACAGAATCATGGTTGTTGAAATCATGGGCAGAAGCGCAGGCTGGATGACCCTTCACGCAGGTATTGCGGGCGCGGCTGATGCGATCCTTATTCCCGAGATCCCTTACGATATTGAAAAGGTAGCGGCAAAGATCAAGGCTGACAAGGCAAATGGCAAGGAATTCTCCATTGTTGCGGTTTCCGAAGGCGCAAAGTCCCTTGACGGTAAGCAGGTCGTTCTTAAGGTTATTGAGGACAGCGCGGACTCCATCCGTCTTGGCGGCGTTGGCGCGCTCGTTGCAGATCAGCTCGAAAAGCTCACAGGTTCTGAGGCAAGAGCAACAACACTTGGTCACATCCAGCGCGGCGGTACTCCCTCCGCTCACGACAGAGTTCTCTCCTCTCGCTACGGTTATGCCGCAGTTGAGCTTTGCATGAGGGGCGGCTTTGGAAGAATGGTATCCCTTCAGGGTGACAAGATCATTGACGTTTCTCTTGAGGACGTTATCGGTCAGAAGACAAAGAACGTTGATCCCAACGGCGAGCTTGTTTCAGTAGCTAAGGCTATGGGCGTTTGCTTTGGTGACTAAGTATTACATAATGAAATAATAACGGAAATCCGTCGGGCTTGCCCGACGGATTTTTTATGTATATTTTACTGCAAAAAACCGCCTACGCGGTTCATCATAGCTACCTTATGCTCCATCATACTGTGGGCATAGCGATTGAGCGTTATATTGGGATTTTTATGTCCGAGAATATCCGCCAGCGTCTTTACGTCCATTCCGCATTCGAGCGCGCGTGTGGCAAACGTATGCCGCAGAGAGTGAAAACCCCGATGCTCTATCCCGAGCCTTCGCAGCATCAAAGCAAAGGTCTTCTGATAGCCGCGAACCGTTATCATCCGCCCATTATTATTTATTACGTATTCCCCGATCTGCTTTGATTTTAATCTTAGCAGATACGGCATTATCTGGCGCGGAACGGGAATGGCGCGCTTTGACGTGGCGGTCTTTGGAAGATCGATGATCTTTATGACCTTTCCGTCCAGAAAACCGTCACGGCAGGTGGCGTTTACAGTTATTACGCATCTATCAAAATCGATGTCACACCATCGCAGAGCCATAAGCTCACCAATACGCATTCCGGTATAAAGACATAGGAGAATACCAATCCTCTTATCACAGGACGATTTTAAAATATCCTCCTCTATTTTTCTCTGCTCGGAAAGGCTAAAGCACTCCACCTTTTTGCCGTTCACCCTTGGACATCTGACGTGAGCGGCGTAATGCCGCTCGATAAGTCCTATCTCCACGGCAAAATTGAGAGAACGCTCCACAACGCCCTCTATCATCGACACCGTGCTTGGAGAAAGTCCGCCGCCCGTTTTCGCATTTCCGTGATCGCTCATATTGAAAACAAAGCTCTGTAAAACGGGCAGAGTAAGCTCATCAAGCTCAAACTCTCCAATGGCGGGCAGAATATGGGCTTTCAGCATAACCGAATAGTTTATGTAGGTCTTTTCCTTCACCGTTGGCTTGACGTAGCCGTCAAGCCACTCGCATATCCAATCTTTGTACTTCATATTTTTCACTCCTTTTCTTAAAATTGGAAACACATACAGTATATCAATTATTTGTAAATTTTACAAAAAGCGATTTTTAACTTGAATTGTTCACAATTATGTGTTAATATATGCTTTGGAAATTTATTATAGGAGTGACGTATGCAGAACAAGGAATTTTTGGGTACTGCGCCCATAGGAAAATTGCTTTTTAAAATGGCAATACCAACCGTGCTTGCGCAGCTGGTAAATATGCTTTACAATATCGTTGACCGAATCTTTATAGGCCATATTGAGGGTATAGGCGATGCGGCTCTTACGGGAGTTGGCATCTGTATGCCGCTTATAATGGCTGTTTCCGCCTTTGCCGCTCTAATCAGCGCGGGCGGAGCTCCAAGAGCATCGATAAAGCTCGGAGAGGGCAAGCAAGACGAGGCTGAAAGAATACTTGGCAACTGCTTTTCCCTTCAGCTCGTGGTTTCGGCAATACTCACCGCCGCGCTTCTTATCTTTAACGAGAAGCTGCTGTGGGCGTTCGGCGCGAGTGAGAACACGATAGGATATGCCACACAATATATGGACATCTACGCGCTCGGTACGGTATTCGTTCAGCTAACCCTCGGTATGAACGCGTATATCACCGCTCAGGGCGCGACGAAGGTAAGTATGACATCCGTGCTTATCGGTGCGGTTTGCAATATTGCGCTCGACCCTATCTTCATCTACGGCTTGGGTCTTGGTGTAAAGGGAGCGGCTCTCGCTACGGCGATCTCCCAGATGGCATCCTGCAATTGGGCACTTACCTTCCTTTTCAGCGACAGCAGCGTTTTGAAAATAAAAAAGCAAAATCTCAAAATAGAGCCAAAGGTCATCTTCCCCTGCATAGCCCTCGGTCTTGCCCCTTTCATTATGCAGATGAGCGAAAGCGTTATCTCGGTATGCTTCAATTCCTCTCTTCAGGAATACGGTGGAGATATCGCCGTTGGCGCTATGACTATACTTACAAGCGTTATGCAGTTTGCCATGCTGCCCCTTCAGGGTGTGGCTCAGGGCGCGCAGCCCATAACGAGCTACAATTACGGCGCGGGCAACAAGGAGAGAGTTAAAAAATCATTCTTCCTTCTCTTAAGTGTCAGCCTTATATATTCGCTCTCCCTTTGGGTGTGCATCATGCTCTTCCCGGGAGTATTTGCAAGCATCATCACCGACAAGCCGGAGCTTATTGAATTTACTCAAAATGCCCTGCGCATTTACTGCGGCGCGCTCGGTATCTTCGGTATCCAAGTAGCCGCGCAGATGACTTTCACCTCTCTTGGAAAGGCATTCTCGTCAATCGTCGTTGCCGTGGTGCGCAAATTCGTGCTGCTTTTACCCCTTATCTACATCGTACCGAATTTTGTGGACGATAAAACGATGGGCGTTTATCTCGCAGAGCCCATAGCGGATATCCTTGCGGTGACATTTACCGCGATCCTGTTTGCGTTCCAATTCAGAAAAGCTCTGAAGAAAATGGACAACAAATAAAAATAATATCCTCGCACCGCGGTGCGAGGATTTTTTTGTTCGATTTTAAATAAAGGACAGAAGAATTCTTTTCATATCGGAGTGATCCCTTACGATATATGTGGGTGTAGCATCAAGCCCGGGATATTTTCCTGACTGCTCTGTTTCAATATAGACCGTTCTCATTCCGTAAGCATTCGCGCCAAGGACGTCGTCGTGAAGATCGTTGCCTACGTAAACGCAGTCCTTAAGCTCTATGCCGAATCTTTGAGCGGCGATATCAAAGATCTCGCGGTGGGGCTTTTTTACTCCCGCATCGCTTGAAATAACGATGCCGTCGAACATTCCTGAAATTTCAAGCTCATCAAGCTCATCCCGTGTAAAACAGCTCTGAGCATTGGAAACGAGATATACCCCCGCGCCGCTTTGCTTAAGCTCTGCAAGCATTTCCTTAACGCAAGGAAACAGGCGCAGTCTTTCGCGGGATAAAACGCGGAATTTTCGTGCAAGCTCGGGAGCTTTATCCTTTGAAATTCCACGAAAGGCGAGCATTTTTTCAAAAACGTTCAGAAGATCAAACTCTACAAAGCGGTGCGATCTTTTCTTACTAAGCTCATCACAAAAAGCAAGGTATTCGGATCTGAGAGCTTGTGCATCATTTTCGTTCAAGGCTGCCGCCAAGCCCTCCCAAAGCTCATTCTTTTTTTCGTCAGTATGTATATCGGCAAGTGTGCCGTAAAGATCAAATAAAAAATTCATATCACCAAATAAAGGGAAGCATTCTGTATCTTACCTTTTTCTTATAATCCTCATATCCCTCAAGCTCGCGAGAAAGCACCTCTTCCTCGTTTTTTATCCTCTTGGCTATAATAAAGGGATATGCCAAAAATACAATGAATGAAACAAAAGAGCCAAGCACAAGGGGCATTGCCAAAAACAGGAGCAGAGTCGCAAAGTACATCGGATGACGCACCACTCCGTAAAGCCCCGTGGATATTACCTTTTGCCCTTCAACCACCTTTATCGTTCTTGAAAGGTAGGTATTCTCCCGTAAAACCTCTGCATAGAGTACATACGCCGCTACAAACACGACGCTTGCCGCAATATTTACCCATTCGGGCAATTTTATCCAGCCAAATCTGTAATCAAGTCCCGCAAGCACAAAGCCAACGATAAACATAAGCCCCGAAAGCTTGACAACTATATTCTGTTCCCTTTCCTTTTCCTTTGCGTCAAGACGGCTTTCAAGAAGATAAGGATTTTTAATCATCATAAATATTCCCGCGCAGAACATTGGCACAAACAAAAGCCCCATAAAGAGCCAGCCGCCCATAAAATCAAGAGTTCCCGCAGGTAAAAACACAAGCGCGCCGACAAGAATCACTCCCAAGGTGAATTTTAACATTGCTTGTATAAACAGCTTTAAGGTCATAACAATTTTCTCCCTGATTATTTCGATACATTATAGCACTTTACGTACTTTTTGTCAAGCAAGAGCTTGTTGCTTTTGTGCAAAATATACATTATTTGCCGTATTTTGCTTTATAATGTAAAATCATATACAAAATTATCAAAAAATACCTTTTTTATGTTGACTTTTTTTCTTATTAATAATAAAATAAATTTGTACGGCCTTCGTACTGTAATTTAATAATATAAGGAGTCAAAAATGAATTTCAGAAGAATCATCTCTCTTGTGCTCGTTTTCGTAATGCTCACGCTTACACTTGCGAGCTGTGACCTTCAACAGATCATCGGATCTATTTTAGGTTCAACCACAACGACGACAACTCCCACGACCACAACTCCCACTACTACACAAAAGCCCGATCCCAAGCCCGATCCCACATGGGATGAGCTCTATGAGATAATCACTATCGCAGAGGCTCTTGAGATCGCAAAAGAAGCAGGTTTTGACGGAACTGCCGACAGATACTACATCCGCGGTAAAATCGACACTATTTCAAACGTTTCTTACGGTGAAATGACCATTTCCGACGAAACCGGATCTATTTACGTTTACGGTACATACAGCTATGACGGTGAGCTCAGATTCCCCGAAATAGATGAAACACCCGTTAAGGGAGATGAAGTGCTTCTTCATTGTGTACTCAGCACATATAATGACGAGCCCCAGGTTAAAAATGCTCGTCTTATCGACTTCAAGCCCGCTGACAAGGAAGATATCGACGCTTCCAAGTACACCGAGATGACCATTGCAGAGGCTCGCGAGGCAGACCTTGGCGCTCTCGTTAAGGTTACCGGTGTTGTTGCAAGAATCACATATGCCAACGGTATGAAGCCCGCAGGCATTTACCTTGTTGACGGCACAAACTCCATCTACGTTTATGACGGCGACATCGCAGGTCAGGTAAAGATCGGTAACCGGATCACAGTTCTTGGTTCAAAGGATATGTGGATCCTTGATACAGAAACAAACAACGCTCAGAAATTCGGATATGAAGGCTGCTGCCAGATCTCCGATGCTACTCTCTACGAAAACGACAAGGCTGAAAACGAGATAGACTTCACCTGGTGTGAAGAAAAGTCCGTTAAGGATATCCTTGAAACTCCCGTAACTGAAAACGTTACAACAACCATCTACAAGACAACTGCGCTCGTTAAGAAGGTTCCCGGTAGCGGATTTACAAACTACTACTTCTTCGACCTTGACGGTGAAACAGGCGCTTACACATATACTCAGTGCAACGGTAACGACTTTGCTTGGCTCGATGAATTCGACGGAAAGCTTTGCACGGTTTACCTTTCTCCTATGAACGCAAAATCCACATCAAGTGATTGCTATTTCAGATTCCTTCCCGTAGCAGTTTACGACGAGGGCTTCGTATTTGACGTAGCAAAGGCTCCACAGCACGTTGTAGAATACTACGGCGTTGGTCAGTTCCTTTCCGAATACACAGGCAACCCCCTTCTCGAGCTTGTAACAAACGTTTCAAGTGAATTGCTCGGCTTTGAAAATGCTACTCTTTCCTACTCTTCAAGCGACGAAAACGTTGTTTACTTTGAAGAAGCGGACGGCAAGCTCATCTTTAACTGTAAGAATAACGGTACAGCTACTGTAACAATCACAGGTACTTACGGCGAATACACTCATTCTGTAACAGTTGAAATCACAGTTGATGCTCCCGTAACAAGCGAAGGTCTTACAGTTGAAGAAGCAATCGGCACAGCTGTTGGCGAAGTAATCAAGGTTGAAGGTATCGTTGGTCCTTCTCTCGTTAACAGAGACGGTTTCTACCTCATCGACGAAACAGGCGTTCTTGCAATCATCGTAAATGATGCTACCGTTTGGGAAGGTCTTGCCATCGGTCAAAAGGTAGTTATTGAAGGTAAGAGAGACCTCTTCCATAATGGAACAGGTACACACGCAGGTCAGGTAGCTATCACAGGTGCAACAGTTGTAGTTAACTACTACGGTCAGCACGAATATTCAACAGAAAGCTTCATTACAAACAAAACTCTTGATGACTTCTATGCTCTCGACGCAAGTGTTAACCACTCAAATGAGGTTTACGTTGTTGTGGGAACTATCGTTGTTGAAGAAACTGCTTATTACACAAACATGAAGCTTATGTCTCCCGGTGGTCAAAAGATTACTCTCTACTCCTCAAGCGCAAGTCAGTATAACTGGCTTAAGGCATTTGCAGGTCAGGAGATCACTATTGAGATTGCTCCCTGTAACTGGAACAATAAGACGTTCTGGGCAGGTTGCGTAATCGCAGTTAGAACTGCCGACGGTAAGGTTTGCAACGTGCTTAACTTCACAAGCAACTAATAAATTTTAAGGCACTCGCAAGAGTGCCTTTTCCTTATAAATTGGGATTTAGCGGGGAGTTAAAAAGTTAGTTAATGTTTGTACGGACAGTCGAGGACGCCTGTCCCTACAACAGACAGCGGTAATTTTTTGCGAAGATAATAGCCATATTAGCAACAAATGGCTATAATTTACTAAAAAATGATTTGCAAACTCGTAGGGACAGGCGTCCGCGACTGTCCGTTTTGTTTCAACTAACATACTACAAATCAAAATTTGAAGCAAACAAAATGAAAAACGGGCGGAGAGATTCTCCGCCCGATATTTATTTTTAGTTTGAAGATTATTCCTCGTTTGCTGCGTTCTCTTCCTTGATCTTCATAGCGATGTTCATAGGAACCTGCTCATAGCCGGTCTCTGTGAAGGAGAAGCTACCTCTACCCTGTGTCATAGCACGGAGAGTAATTGTATAGTCAAGGATCTCTGCCTTGGGAATTGTTGCATTTATGGTTGTGTAGCCGCGCTTAGCTGCGGGATCCATACCCATAACGCTTCCGCGTCTCTTATTGAGGTTGGACATAACGTCACCAACATAGGACTCGGGAACTGTTACCGCAAGGTCGCCAACGGGCTCAAGAAGAACGGGGTTAGCGAGCTTCATGCACTCTTTATATGCAAGGTTTGCAGCCATCTTGAAGGACATTTCGTTAGAGTCAACGTCGTGGTAAGAACCGTCAAAGAGGTTAGCTGCGAGCTTGATTACGGGATAACCGTAAACACCGCGCTTCATAGAATCCTCAAGTCCCTTCTGAACTGCAGGATGGAAGTTCTTCGGAACGGAGCCGCCGACTGTGGACTCTGTGAATGTAAGGCCCTCTTCCTCACCCGGGAAGAATTCGATCTTAACGTCACCGTACTGACCGTGACCGCCGGACTGCTTCTTATGCTTACCCTGTACCTGAACTCTCTTTGTGATCATCTCACGGTAAGCGATCTTAGGAAGATCAAGCTTAACGGATACGCCAAATCTGGATTTAAGCTTAGCCTCGATTACGGAGATATGCATATCGCCCATACCGTAAAGGACAAGCTGATGAGTCTCGGGGTTGTTTTCAAATCTTATTGTCTTATCCTCTTCGCAAAGCTTGGTTACACCAAGGGATATCTTATCCTCGTCACCCTTGGAGAGAGGAGCGATGGACTGAGCCATAAAGGGCTCGGGATACTCGGTCCTTGCATAGTGGATATCGCTGTTCCAAGCAAGTGTGTCGCCCGTATTTGTATTAGCGAGCTTAGCTGTCATACCGATATCGCCGCAGCAAAGCACATCAACCTCGGTCTGAGTCTTACCCTTAACTATGTAGATATGGGACATCTTTTCGTTAGTGTCCGTTGTTGTATTCTTAAGGAGCATATCCTTTCTGAGAGTACCGTTCATAACCTTGAAGAAGCTCATCTTACCTACGAACGGGTCGGATACTGTCTTGAATACGAAGAGTGCTGTTTCACCCTCGGGCTCGATATTTCTTGTATCGCCGCCTTCAAGCTTTTCAACCTTCTTAGCAGTATGTCTGGGGAAGGATTCGTCAATTACGTTAAGAAGTGTCCAAACACCCCAAAGCTTTGTTGCTGCGCCGCAAAGAACGGGAACGATATCACCGTGGATAACACCCTCGTGCACTGCGTTGAGAGCCTCCATGGGAGTGATCTCCTCGCCCTCAAAGTATTTCATCATAAGATCCTCGTCGGTGGATGCTACCGCTTCCATAAGCATATCGCGGTATTTTTCCATAGCCTCTACGCTCTCCTCGGGAACGCTTGTTACAGAGTGCTGACCCTTATCACTGAATACGTGAGCCTCCTGGTTGATAAGGTCGATCGCGCCGAGAACCTTGCCGTCCTTAACCATGGGAATGGTGAGAGGACAGATGTTCTTACCGAATTTTTCGTGGAGAGAGTCAAGAACTCTACCGAATCTTGCCTCGTTATCGTCAAATTTATTAATAAAGAATGCAGTGGGAAGATTTGCTGCCCTCGCGTTGTCCCAAGCAAGCTCTGTACCAACCTCGATACCTGCCTTACCGTCAACGAGAATAAGAGCCGCATCCGCAACTCTGAGTGCCTGATTAACCTCACCTACGAAGTCAAGGAAGCCGGGTGTGTCGAGAACGTTGATCTTTGTGTTCTTCCACATAAAGGGAGCTACCTTTGATGCAAGAGAGAAGCCCCTCTTGATCTCCTCGGGATCGTAGTCACAAACGGTAGTACCGTCGGTGATGTTGCCGAATCTGTCGGACGCGCCCGCAACGTGAAGGAGAGCCTCTACAAGAGATGTCTTACCGCTTCCGCTATGACCGAGGAGCGCGACGTTTCTGATTCTTTTTGTTTCAATGTTTTGCATAGGAATTTACCTTGCCCGGCTTTTGCCGAGCCCTTTCAAATTAGTATGTAAAATGCCAAATTATTAACCAAAATATATATTTCGGGCAATTATTTTCCATCCTGCCATCTATTATACACATTTTTTCCCTATTTTTCAAGGGATTTTTTGATATTCATTAACATCCAATGTAGAAATTACACGTCCTTTTTTGTGCATTTTACACAACTATTTGTCAATAATGAGTAAACACTATCAATTTTTTCGCATATATTTTCCCAATCTCTATTGATAATTGATTTTTTTTATGATATAATATTATGATTTTATTAAAAATGGAGAGAATATGGAAATAATTACTCTTTCCCCCACGGGCTTTGCATCAAACTGCTTCATTCTGCACTCCGCGGGTGAAGCGTTCGTGATAGACCCCGCGATAAGCGAAAAAAGAATAATCGCGCGTCTTGCGGACGAGGGCTTGACCTTAAAAGGAATACTGCTCACTCACGGGCATTTCGATCACATCTGGAGAGCGCAGGAGCTGAGGAACGCGACGGGCGCGCCGCTCTACGTTCACGAATCCGATGCCGAGATGCTGACGGACTCAAAAAAGAATGCTTACGCGACTTTTACGGGCGGAAGCTTTACTATTTGTGAAGCGGACGGGCTTTTGCGCGAGGGCGATGTTCTGACACTTGGCGATGAAAGGATAACCGTTCTTCACACGCCCGGTCACACAAAGGGCTCGGTATGCTACGACACGGGTGAGATACTCATAACGGGCGACACCCTGTTCGCTCAGGGCTTTGGCAGATACGACCTTTACGGCGGCGATCTCAAGGCTTTAAAAGGCTCTCTTCAACGATTGCTTGAATTGGCAAGCACAGAAAACCGATGGATATACTGCGGTCACGGTGAAAATTCAACCCTCAGAGCCGCGACCGATATGATAAAATACTATTTTTGACACACAACCGAAAGGAATTTATAAATTATGGACTACAAGCTTTTAGCAGATCTGCTTTTCCCGAACGTAACGAAAGCTCCCGAGGAGATCGAAGCGCAGTACCCTGCGCGCAAGCTCCCCGAGGGCGCAAAGGTAACGAGATTTGCGCCAAGCCCCACGGGCTTCGTGCATTTCGGAGGACTCTTCCCCACCCTTGTCGGCGAGCGTCTTGCCCATCAGAGCGGCGGCGTTTTCTATCTTCGTATTGAGGACACCGACGCTAAGCGCGAGGTAGCGGGCGCGGCAGAGAGCCTTATAAAGACATTCAATTATTACGGAATCAACTTTGACGAGGGAGCGATCCTCGACGAGAACGGCAATCTCACCGACTGCGGCGACTACGGTCCCTACAAGCAGTCAAAGAGAGTTGACATCTATCACGTTTTCGCTAAAAAGCTCGTTGCCGAGGGCAAGGCTTACCCCGTTTTCACAACCCGCGAGGAGCTTGAGGCTCTTAACGCGGTTGACAAAAAGGCTGAGGTAAAGGCTAAGGACTGGCACGAGGATGGCGGTGAGCAGAGAGAAGAGATGCTCCGCAACCGCAATTTCACCATTGAAGAGGTAAAGGCGCATCTTGAAGCAGGAGATCCCTTTGTTCTCCGTATGCTTTCGGACGGCGACCCCGACAAAAAGATAAAATTCACAGACCTTATCAAGGGCGACCGCGAGCTTCCCGAAAACGATCGCGACGAGGTGCTTCTCAAGAGCGACGGAGTTCCCTCCTACCACTTTGCGCACGCAGTTGACGATCACCTTATGGGAACGACTCACGTTATCCGCGGCGACGAATGGTACGCAAGCCTTTCCCGTCACATAATGCTCTTCCGTTATCTCGGATTCAAGCTTCCCAAATACGCGCACATCTCTCCCATCATGCAGCTTGGTGAGAACGGCTCGAAGAAGAAATTTTCAAAGCGCGATCTCGGCTCCAATATGGAATATTACCGCGAGCTTGGATACGACAAGGATTGCGTTGTTGAATACGTTATGACTCTTCTCAATTCCAACTACGAGGATTGGCACGCGCAAAACCCCGACAAGAAATACACGGACTTCCCCTTCTCTTTAAAGAAGATGTCAAGCTCCGGCTGTCTTTACGATATAAACAAGCTCACCGACGTTTCAAAGAACGTTATCTCCAGAATGGATGCGGATACGGTTTACGAAAGACTTCTTGACTGGGCGAGCGAATTCGACACAGAATTTGCTTCGCTTCTTCGCGAAAACGAGGAGATGTCCAAGAAGGTGCTTGCGATCGGTCGCGGCGGCAAAAAGCCCCGCAAGGACCTTGCAAAATGGTCTGACGCAAGAGATTATATGGGCTTCTTCTTCGCTCCCATCTTTGAGATCAAGGAAGAATATCCCGAGAATTTCAAAAAGGACGATATCAGAGCAACGCTTGAAAAATTCAAGGCAAGCTACGATTACACAGACGATATGAACACTTGGTTTGAAAAGATCAAGGCTATTGCGGATGGCATTGGATTTGCATCCGATATGAAGGCTTACAAGGCAAGTCCCGAGGCATTCGGAGGAAACGTCGCAGACGTTTCAATGTTCATACGCGTAGCGGTAACGGGTAAGACGAACGCGCCCGACCTTTACACCGTTATGCAGATCCTCGGCTATGACGAGGTGATCGCGAGAATCGACTCGATGCTCGCAAAAATCTAAATTAAGAGGAAAAAGCTATGGAAGAAATCAGCTCCAACTTTATACACGATATAATTGACGCGGACCTTGCGGAAAACCCCGACATAAAGATCATAACACGCTTCCCTCCCGAGCCCAACGGATATCTCCACATCGGCTCTGCGAAGGCAATAATGATCAACTATGAGACCGCAAAGAAATACGGCGGAAAATTCAATCTCCGCTACGATGACACAAACCCCGCAAAGGAGGACAACGAGTACGTTGAGTCCATTTACGAGGACCTTCATTGGCTCGGTGCGATCCCCGACGGCGGCATCTACTACGGCTCGGACTACTTTGACAAGTGCTACGAGTTCGCGGTAAAGCTCATCAAGGACGGAAAGGCATACGTTTGTGATCTTTCCGCAGACGAGATGAGAGAATACCGCGGCACTCTTACCACTCCCGGTAAGGAGAGCCCCTACAGAAACAGAAGCGTTGAAGAGAACCTCGATCTCTTTGAAAGAATGAAGAACGGCGAGTTTGCGGACGGAACCCACACTCTCCGCGCAAAGATCGATATGGCTTCTCCCAACTTCAATATGCGCGACCCCGCCATCTACAGAATAGTTCACACCAGCCATCACCGCCAGGGCGACAAATGGTGCATCTATCCTCTCTACGATTTCGCGCATCCCATCCAGGACGCGCTTGAGGGTATAACATATTCCCTTTGCTCACTTGAATTTGAAAATCACCGTCCCCTTTACGAGTGGGTAATCAATAATATCGGCGTTGACAACAAGCCCAATCCCAAGCAGAGAGAGTTTGCGCGCCTTAACGTTACTCACACGGTTATGAGCAAGAGATATCTTCGTTATCTCGTTGAAAACAATATGGTTGACGGCTGGGACGATCCCCGTCTCCCCACACTCTGCGCGCTCAGAAGAAGAGGATATACTCCCTCCTCCATCTTCAATTTCGTAAGAAGCGCGGGTGTTGCAAAGGCTAATTCCCTTGTCGGCATCGAAATGCTTGAGCATTGCATCCGCGAGGAGCTTAACGCGAGCGCTGACAGAAGAATATGCGTTAAGAATCCCATTAAGGTAGTTGTTACGAACTATCCCGAGGACAAGGTTGAATATTTTGAGCTTCCCAATAATCCTTCCGTTGAGGGCGCGGGCACAAGACCGGTAGCCTTCACTCGCGAGCTTTACATCGACGAGAGCGATTTTGCAGAGGTTCCTCCGCCTAAATTCTTCCGTATGAAGCCCGAGGGCGAGGTAAGACTTATGGGCGCTTACATCGTTAAGTGCAACGAGATCATCAAAAATGAGGATGGCTCTGTTAAGGAGATCCACTGCACCGCCGATCTTGAAACGAGAAACGGCAACCCCATAGACGGCAGAAAGATCAAGGGCACCATCCATTGGCTCAGCGCGGCATACTGCGAGGAGGCTACCCTTATGCTCTACGATAATCTCTTTACGATTGAGAACACAGGCGATATCCCCGAGGATAAAACCTATAACGATTATCTTAATCCCAACTCGCTTATCAAGATTGAGCATTGCAAGGTCGAGCCCTCCCTCATTGAAGCCAAGGCGGGCGACAAGTTCCAGTTCGTTCGCGACGGCTACTACTGCAAGGACTCAAAATACGAGAACACCTTTAACCGCGTAGTCGGTCTTAAGGACTCCTTCCCCAAGAAATAATGCTTGAATTTTTAAGAGAGCACGCGGTGATAATCTGCTATGTTGTCATCGTTTCAATAATTTCGGTTATCGTTACAGCAATGGATAAGATCCGCGCAATAAACAGCGGCAGGCGAATACCGGAAATACTGCTTTTCCTTCTCGCCGCGCTCGGTGGCTCTGCGATGATGCTCGTTATGATGCTCCTCATCCGCCACAAGACAAAGCATAAAAAATTTATGATAGGGATACCCATTATTATAGTTTTGCAGGCAATTGCAATATATTGCCTTGCGCAGATGGGAGTCCCGATTTAACCGATAAAAACGCAGAGAAAGTTTATTTTTCTCTGCGTTTTTGCATTTGTTTAATGTTGACAAAAATTCTATTTTATGGTAACATAAAAGAAAAGGGCAACCGATCTCGCGTGCCCGAAGCAAGAAAATTTATCGCGCAGAGGGCACCAAAAGAGCGGTGTGCCACTGCGCGTTTTTGACTTTTTATAGAAAAAATGTAAATAATTTGCGAATTTCAGAAAAATTTTCCCAAGATTTGAAGAATTTTGCAAAGAAAATAGGTATTATTATATAGAGATATTTCTCAAATTCTTCAAAGGCGGTTGAAATTATGGAACCACAGAACTAAACCCATTCGCACAAAACGATTAATTTGAAAGGAGAAAACTTATGAAAAAAATAACGAGTATTTTATTAGCATTTGCGATAGCTTTATCGTGTTTTGTGTTTATTGGATGCGACACCGAAGACAAGCTTGGATTTTTCAAGGAAAGAAAAATAAAGAAGGATTATATCGAGCAATTTGACATTCAAGGAAAGAACGTTGGTGACGTTGTGCTTGACTATTACGGCGGAAATTACAACGGATATGAGATAGTTATGCTTGATACGGAGTGTCACGATCCCGAAACGAGAACCGAGCAAATCAGTGACACGACCATAACCTATTACGACTCCAATCAGCTTTACGCTTGGGGGGATGGTGAGTTTTATCCTCTTAATAATGCGGTTTCTACTAACAAGATATCAAAAGAGGATGTAAAATCGATCATTGCGGAATATAGCTCCAAGATCACTCAATTTGCTGATGTTTGCGATGAGTATGATTTCAACAGCAAAGAAAAGACGATGCCAATAATCGAATTGTTAATGAAATTCGATTATGATAGCATTCAATTCAGTGAAATTTTTGTAGTAGTGGATCCTAAGTTAAGCCATGAAGATATGTATTTATCCCAATCATTCTTCGGTGAAGACTTAATAAAAAGCATGAGAAAAACTAACATTGAAGGATATCCAGACTCTTACGGATATAACATTACTTTACATAAACACAACTTAGTACATATGGCATATGCGATAGAAAAAATCCACAAAATTCCGGGAGTAATTAATGTGTTTCCTTTAATTTCTTCCGGATATCACAATGCTTCATCCGATCCGGCATATACATCTAATGAACAATGGGGATTGAGTGATATAAACATAGAAAGAGTTTGGGACTTTACGACGGGAAGCTCTGCCATAACAGTTGGGGTTATAGACTCTGGCATTTCATTACATCCTGATTTATCTAATAATTTGATTCAAGGTAAAGATTTTTATAATGATAGTGAATCTGCTAATGACGATGCTAGAAACCATGGGACGCATATTGCAGGAATTATTGGAGCTATTGGTAACAATGGTATAGGAGTAAGCGGTATAAACTGGAATGTTAGATTAATTCCTCTTCAAAACATTACGGCCATAGATAATGCGGGTTACAGGCCCTTATATAATTATGGAGCGGATGCTGATAGTACAGCTGAAGCAGTACGGTATGCCATTGATTCCTATGCTTCAAACAATCCAATTAGAATATTGAATATGAGTTTTATATTAGAGGATGATACAGATAGTTGGGAAAGCAATATGCAATCTTATTCCGGATTGGTTGTATGTTCCGCAGGGAATTCAGGAGATAATTTGGATGAATTGATTGGATATCCTCAACATTATGATTTAGCTAATATTATTGTTGTTGGGGCAATAGATTCAGATAACGAGAGATGGGTTCAGGATGGTACGTATTCTTCCAATTATGGAGCCTCGACTGTTGATATTTATGCTCCTGGAGATGATATATACAGTACCAATAATGAAAATTCTTACGAGAATATGAGTGGCACATCAATGGCCGCTCCCTTTGTAACCGGTGTAGCAGCTCTTTTGTGGTCTGTGGATCCCAATCTTACCGCTTTGGAAATAAAGGAATGCATATTAAACGGTGCAGACGAAATCGAAATTGAAGTTGAACCCGGATTTTTAGGGATGGGAAGAGAAACTCAGGTAGTTAAAAAGCTCAACGCATGGGGAGCATTCAAATATTTGATGGAGAATTACATACCGGAGGTTGTAATTCCGAGAACGCCAATGGAGCAAGAATTTTCTGTTAACGGCAATAGTGAGTATTATCTTGAAAAGAATCCGACTGTAAAATTAATACTTCAATTTGACGAGGAATTTGAGTTTGAACTTTCAAGCTCTCAAGGAATTGTCGATATCACCCTGTACGATTCTCAAATGAACAAGATTGATATTTCGAAAATGTGGAATAACGATCAAACCGCAGTTGGATTTGTAAAAGAATTACAAAGAGGCACGTACTATTTAAGAGGAAATTATACAGGTGGAACGGATACATTGACTTTGTCGGTATCTCACGAGCATACAATGGACGATTACCGTTACTATTCCAAATCACTGCACGTCGAAGCTTGCGCTTGCGGCTTGGAAGGAACAGAGACGAGCCAGCACGTAGTATTGGCAGGGAGTGTAAGCAACCATAAAGGCTATTGTATGTATTGCGGAGGAATTCTATATCTTCTTGATGATGCATATCTCGGAATTATGAACATAAACAAATACAGCATAAACGGCTCATACATCTTGCCTAACGGAATTATAGTTTTAGTTGACGAAGATATCGAAGCCTACGAAGGCGGCACGCTCGTGTTCTACGACAAGGACAAGGTTCCGGTTACACAATAGAAATATATTTTCACCCTGCGGTTTGCGGGGTGATTTTTTTGTACAACTAGATTTTTTTACAAAAACCCCTTGAAATTTGAAAATTATATGATATAATTGTAATGTTGAAAATAAATAGTACCCTATAAAGACTATGATGAAGTTTGACTTTATCGCTCGGTTTTCGCAGAGAGAGTCGCCTTGGCTGTGAGTGACTTAAAATCGGATAAAGCTCGTTTCCCTTCGGAGTCGGTGCGGTGAAAATTTTAAAAAGTAGTCGCGCACGTATGTCTGCGTTAAGGATATCAAAGTGTTAGCTTTGCTAAAAATACGGGTGGTACCGCGTGCGTTTTTACGTCTCGTCCTGTTCTTTGGATGGGGCGCTTTTTATTTTGCTATTAACTGATGAATTGGGATTTATCGGGGAGTTTGTACAAACTCATTTTTAATTAAAGTAACCTTGTAGGGACCGGCGTCCCCGACGGTCCAATCCAAAAGTAAAGTAACTTTTATTCAAAAATGTTGAATTTTGTTTGTGCATAGCCGTGAAAGTTGACATTTTTCCATCGTTGTGGACCGTCGAGGACGCCGGTCCCTACAAAAGTTAGTTTGTGTTTGGATAAATTAATCTCCCTATAAATCAAAATTTGAACTCAAACCAATATTCAGACACATCAAACATTTCATATTTCGAAAGGAACGACAAAATGAAAGAAACTTTGAAGAAAATCAAAGAAGAAGCTCTCTCAAAGATTGCAGATGACAACTGTGATCTCGAGGCGCTGAGAATTCAGTACCTCGGTAAAAAGGGCGAGCTTACCGCGGTTCTTCGCGGAATGGGCAAGCTCACTCCCGAGGAGCGCCCCGTTATCGGTCAGCTCGCGAACGAGATCCGCGAGGAGATCGAGAACGCTATGAAGGAAAAGCAGACCGAGCTTAAGGCAAAGGCACTTGAAAATCAGCTCAAAGCCGAAAAGCTTGACGTTACTATGCCCGTTAAAACTCTTAAAAGAGGTCATCTCCACCCTCTTACAAAGATGCAGCGCGAGCTTGAGGACATCTTTATCGGTATGGGCTACACCATCGCAGAGGGCCCCGAGGTAGAGTACGATTACTACAACTTCCAGGCTCTTAACATTCCCGAAAATCACCCTGCGCGCGACACTCAGGACACGTTCTATATTACAGAAAAGATACTTCTCCGCTCTCAGACCTCTCCCGTTCAGGCAAGAGTTATGGAACAGCAGAAGCCTCCGATCCGCATAGTTTCCCCCGGCCGTGTTTACCGCTCCGACGCTATGGACGCGACTCACTCCCCCCTCTTCCATCAGTTTGAGGGACTTGTAGTTGACAAGGGCATCACGATGGGCAATCTTAAGAGCACACTTGAGGAATTTGCGAAAAAGACCTTTGGTGAGGAGACGCGCGTTCGCTTCCGTCCCCACCACTTCCCCTTCACAGAGCCCTCTGCGGAGGTTGACGTTAGCTGCTTCGCCTGCGGCGGCAAGGGCTGCCGTCTTTGCAAGGGCGAGGGCTGGATCGAGATCCTCGGCGCGGGTATGGTTCATCCCAACGTGCTTCGCAACTGCGGAATAGATCCCGAGGAGTACAGCGGCTTCGCTTTCGGTATGGGCGTTGAGAGAATCCTTATGCTCAAGTACCACGTAAACGATATTCGTCTTCTCTACGAGAATGACGTGAGATTCTTACATCAGTTCTAAGGAGGTAAGAAAAATGAATTTATCTATTAAATGGCTTAACGATTTCGTCAATACCGACGGAATCAGCATAAAAGAATATTGCGACAGAATGACCGACACGGGCTCCAAGGTCGAGGGCTATGAGCTTCTCGGCGAGGACGTGCAGAACGTTATTGTTGCTCGCGTTGAAAAGATGGTTCGCCACGAAAACAGCGATCACCTCTGGGTCTGCCAGGTAAATATCGGCACGGAAACCGTACAGATCGTTACGGGCGCGCAGAACGTTCACGAGGGTGACATAGTTCCTGCTGCTATTCCTGTAGCACACCTCCCCGGTGACATCACAATCAAGCCCGGAAAACTCCGCGGTGTTGAGTCCTACGGTATGCTCTGCTCCTATCACGAGCTTGGTCTTACCGAGCACGATATGCCCGGCTATGAGGGTGATGGAATTCTCATTCTCGGCGAAGAATTTGCAGAATACGTAGGTAAGGACATTCGAGAGGCACTTCTTCTTCGCGACACGAGTGTTGAATTTGAGATCACCTCGAACCGCCCCGACTGTCTTTCCGTTATCGGTCTTGCAAGAGAGACCGCTGTAAGCTTTAACCGTCCTTGGACTTGCCCTGCTCCCGCAGTTAAAGGAGCTAATGACGGCGATGCCGTTGAAAACTATATCAAGGTTGCGGTAAACGATGCGGATCTTTGCGCGCGCTATGCTGCAAAGGTCGTAAAGAACGTTAAGATCGCTCCCTCCCCTCTCTGGCTCAGAATGAGACTCCGCGCAAGCGGTGTCCGTCCCATAAACAATATCGTTGACATTACAAACTACGTAATGCTTGAATACGGTCAGCCCATGCACGCGTTTGATTACGCTTGCCTTGACGGTGCGCAGATAAACGTAAGACGCGCAAATGAGGGCGAGGTATTCGTATCCCTTGACTCCAAGGAGCATACGCTCGACTCCTCGATGCTCGTTATCGCGGACGAAAAGAAGGCTGTTGCGCTTGCGGGCATTATGGGTGGCGAAAACTCCGAGATCAAGGATACGACCGCTACTGTTGTATTTGAGAGCGCAAACTTTGAGGGCGCATCAGTTCGTGTAACGGGTAAGAAGAACGGTATGAGAACCGAATCCTCCGCGCGCTTTGAAAAGGGACTCGACCCCGAAAACGTAATCCCCGCTCTTATGAGAGCCTGCGAGCTTGTTGAGCTTCTCGGCGCGGGCGACGTGGTTGACGGACTTATCGACGTTTACCCCGGCAAGAAGGCTCCCGTAACTCTTCCCCTTGATCCCAAGGTTATCAACGAATTCCTTGGTGTTGAGATAAGCGAAGAATTTATGATCGAAACTCTTCAAAAGCTTGAATGCAAGGTTGAGAACGGTATTATCACGGTTCCCTCATTCAGAAACGACCTCACCTGCATGAACGATATTGCAGAGGAGATCATCAGAATTTACGGCTATAACGATATAAAGTCCTCTAAGATCAAGGCTGAGAACACCGCGGGCGGAAGAACTCCCAAGCAGCAGTTCAAGGCAGATCTTTCCGACGCGCTCTGCGGTATGGGACTTGACGAGATACAGACTTTCTCGTTCATCAGCCCCAAGTATTACGATAAGATCAGACTTCCCGAGGATAAAAGCGTAAGACGCTCCATAGTTATCTCCAATCCTCTCGGTGAGGACACGAGCATTATGAGAGTTACCGCTCTTCCCTCTATGATGGAGGCTCTCGCGCTCAACAACAATATGGGCAACGAGAACGTATATCTTTACGAGATGGGCAATATCTACATTCCTGCGGCGGAAGAGGATGATCTTCCCTGCGAATCAAACGTTCTTACTCTCGGTATGTACGGCGACGTTGATTTCTACACGATGAAGGGTGTTATTGAGGGCTCTTTGGCTCTCGGCAGGATAAAGGGCGTTACCTACGAGGCAGTTACCGACAATGCGACCTTCCATCCCGGAAGATGTGCGCGTCTTGTAGCGGCTGACGGCGAAATGCTTGGTATCTTCGGTCAGCTTCATCCTCTCACGGCTCAGAATTACGGCTTCACTGCTCCCGTTTACGCGGCAGAGCTTGATTTTGACGCGATATTTGAGCATATTGACGGTGTGATCGAATACAAGCCCCTTCCCAAGTTCCCCGCGTCAACGCGTGACTTCTCATTCGTTTGTGATGAGGAGCTTGAGGTTGGTAAGCTCTCCGCACTCATTGCGCGTGCGGGCGGAAAGCTCGTTGAAAACGTTGAGCTTTTTGATATCTACCGCGGCGCTCAGCTCGGCGAGGGCAAAAAGTCCGTTTCCTTCCGCGTAACTCTCCGCGCAAGCGACAGAACTCTCACGGTCGAAGAGGCTGACAAGGTGAGCGGAAAGATTCTTTCCAACCTTGAACATCAGCTTGGGTTGACGCTTAGAAAGTAAAAGATACAAAATAAAGAAAGGGGAACTTTTGGAAAAGTTCCCCTTTGACCCCTCAAAACCTTTTATAGCGCTTTGCCCAAAAGCCATTTAGTTAGTGCTAAGCTGGCAAGCTCTGCGCAAATTGTGTTGCGTAGCAACACATAACGATTTTCTCCCTTGTCGAAAATCTGTAATTTGCTACTAATAAAGTAGCCATTTTATTTGATAAAATTCGTTTGCTTTCTCGGACAGTCGAGGACGCCTGTCCCTACGAAGTTAAAGATATATTTTTATTAAGTTGTAGCCGTTTTATTAACGATACGGCTACTATATGTCTATAAAATCTACTCAATCATTGTAGGGACAGGCGTCCTCGACTGTCCGTTTTAAATTATAGTAACCATAAAAAACGAAGGCATGTGAAGTGAACCCCGAATAGTTCACAAATAAAAAAAGCACAATAAAACCTCCTATGGTATAATAGTACCGTAGGAGGATTTTGTTATGGCAAAGAAAGGACAAATATTCAAGAATTACAGCAAAGAAATAAAGGAAGAGATA
>JAFULR010000005.1 GCA_017483195.1 Clostridia bacterium | reverse complement strand
CGCATACGCTCGACAGCTCCCTCTGCGGAAGGAGCCTCTGTTAGATATACTTTATTTCGTAGCCATATAGTTTAAATTGTTAGATATTATATGGTTTTGCTACACTTTGTGGCTACAAAGCAAGGAATATCTCACCGAGCCCTCTTCCGGAGAAGAGGGTGGATGGAAAAAGCCTTTGGCTTTTTCACGGACGGGTGTAGTTCCTCTTGCTTAGCAAAAGAACCTTATAAATCGAAAAGAAACTCCCTCAGTCTCGCATACGCTCGACAGCTCCCTCTGCGGAAGGAGCCTCTGTTAGATATACTCTATTTCGTAGCCATATAGTTTAAATTGTTAGATATTATATGGTTTTGCTACACTTTGTGGCTACAAAATGAGGAATATCTCACCGAGCCCTCTTCCGGAGAAGAGGGTGGATGGAAAAAGCCTTTGGCTTTTTCAAGGACGGGTGTAGTTCCTCTGAAAAACAAAATCACTGATATTTTGGAGCATAGCTCCTTAATATAAAATCATATTCTTCCCTCGGAGGCCACGCCGAGGTATGAATACATAGCTTTAAGATTTTTGGCGATAAGATCTTATTGGCCCATTTATCGCCGAACCCGTATTCCCTCGGATTAGGGAAGAATAATTTATTATTTAGAAAGGAATTTCTACTATGAAGAAAAACACAATGATGAGAGTTGCTTCCGCTCTTTTGGTAGCAGTTCTTCTTACAACATGCGCAATTTCCGGTACTTTCGCTAAGTACACCACAAGCGTTACTTCCGAAGACTCCGCAAGAGTAGCTTACTGGGGTTTCCAGTCTACAAATAGCATGGATCTTACTGATCTTTTCCAGAACGCTTATGATACAACAGTAGGCGCTTCTGTTAATGTAATCGCTCCTGGCACAACAGGTTCTGAAACATTCCAGTTTAAGTATGACGAAACCAACGGATCTGCTCCCGAAGTAGCTTACACATTCGAAGTATCTACTGCTGGTAGTGCTATTGGTACATCCATCGAAAACAATGTTAACATTCTTTGGTCTCTTGACGGCGTGGAGTTTGTACATGATGGTTCCGGTTCCAGCTGGTCTAAGCTTTTAGCTGCTATTGAGGCTCTTGATGGCAACAAACCTGATAACCGTTATGAAGAAGGTCAGCTTCCTGATGCATTTGGTACTGGTGACAATACTCACTCTATCTCTTGGAGATGGATTTTCTCTAACAGCGATGCTAATGATGTATACGATACAGCAATGGGTAATGCTGCTGCTCTTGAGGAAGTTAAGCTTGTTATTAAGATCACAGCTACTCAGATCGACTAATTTTACTTAAACCAACAAAAATTTGGAAAACTGAATTAATATCTCCCCAACCTTCGTGGCTGGGGGCGGGAGATATAATCAAAGCCAAAAATCGCAAGATTTTTGGTTTTTCGAGTTATTTATTGGCTTTTTAATAAATGCCTCGAAAAGCTAAAAATCAGAAATTTGACATCAAAGGAGGATAAAAACGTGTCTGAAAGCGATATTAAAGCATTGGAAACTGAAAATGAAATAGATAAAGACAAAGAAGCTCGCAAAAAGCTGTTTATGAGAGTTAGAAAATGCTTTTGGGTGGCTATTGCCATTCTTATTATCCTTCTCATTCTAAGCATTATTGTTCTTGCCGCAAGAATGAGCGACTATTTTGCATCAAGTCAGCGAGAGGTCAGCCTCAATTCCGCAATACATAAAAATGATTTGGATATTTTTGATATTCGATATAAAAACGATCAAGGTCACATAACCGTTGAGGGATTTGACGGTCAAAAGGTGGTTGCGCCCGGCACCGACGTTGAATATACAATTCGCGTCCGCAATACCGATAAGGTTGCCATTGACTATGAGCTTTTGCCAAGCGTTGAATTTTTCACCGAGCATAAGCTCCCATTGTATGTGCGCATTCTTGACCACAATGACGATTATATTCTTGGTTCTGCCAAGGAATGGGTGGAAATAAGTGAAATTAACGGAACAGTTCACCGCAACACGCTTTTGAAGGGTGAGTGCGTTGAATATACCTTCCAATGGAAGTGGCCTTATGAGCAGGGAAATGACGAATTTGATACCTTGCTTGGTAATCTCAATAACGCAGGACTTAAGGTCAGCTTTACAGTTAATGCAGCGGCTAATCTTGATGTTAACCTTAATGGCGGTGTTCTTCCTTCCTTGTTGACGTCAGGTACGCTTGGAATATTCATCTTTGCATTGCTCTTGCTCATAGCGATTATTCTTCTTATAATCTCTATCATCAATAGAAAGATGAAGAAAGAAAAGCCCGAACCCGAGCCCGTGATCATTCCTGAGCCCGAACCTGAACCCGAACCCGAACCTATAATCGTTCCCGAGCCCGAACCCGAGCCTGTGATAGTTCCTGTAATTATCCCCGAGCCCGAGCCCGAACCCGAGCCTGAACCCGAACCCGAACCCGAACCTGTGATCATTCCCGATCCTAAGAAGGAAGGCTTCTACGGTAAGATGGCATACATCAACCTTGATATCCTTAACGATCACTTCGAGTCCGGCGACGTTATTACCCTTAATATCCTTAAGAAGAAGGGACTTATCCATCCCAAGGCTAAGCAGATGAAGGTGCTTGCCCGTAACGGATATGAGCTTGACAAGGCATTTATCATTGAAACTCAGGGCGTTTCTGCCGAGGCAAGAAGAAAGGTTAAGGAAGCCGGCGGTGTGATCATCATCACCAAGGGTTAAAACGGAGATATACCTTGAATAAAACTTCAAAAAACATTATCCGAATTGTAATACTGGTGCTTATATCAGCCCTGATTGGCTTTAGTATTTATTCCATAAATGCAGCTCGTTTGAACGGCGACGCGCTCCCCATGCCCCTTGGCTTTGGCGCATCCGTCGTTCTCACGGGCAGCATGGAGCCCGCTCTCTCCGCGGGCGATATGATCATCGTTGTTCCGCAGGAAAGCTATGCACTCCGTGACGTGATTGTCTTTCAAACCGGCAGAAGCGCCGTGGTACACAGAATAATCGCCATCGACGGCGATCAGTTTATCACGCAGGGCGATGCCAACAACACCGCGGACGATCCGATCTCTTTTTCAAACATCAAGGGCAAGGTGATACTCGTTATCCCCTTTGTCGGACATTTTATTAATCTAATCAAAACACCCATAGGAACGATCATTCTGCTCGGTCTTGCCGTGTGGCTGCTTGAAGGCTCCTTCAAAAAGGACAAAAAGCGCGACGCGGAAGAGCTTGACGCGATAAGAGCGGAGATCGAAAAACTTAAAAACGAACAAAAATAAATATAGAAAGGAAGGTGTGTTTATGAGAGATACTAAATCGAATAGAGCGCCTTCCTTTACTATTATGCATTTTGCGTTGATTTTGCTTTGCGTGGTGCTCATTACATCATACGCAACGGGCGGTCTTTACGCAAAATACAAATCGGGCACAAGCGATTATGACGATGCCAGAGTTATCAGATTTGGCGAGTTGACCTTGACCGAGGAAAACAGCCCCTCCGGAGACAAGATATGGATCGTTATTCCCGGTGTTAACATTTCCAAAAACCCCCTTGTAAGCTTTGAGGGAAGCGAGGCTTCGACCTTCGTTTTCGTTGAGGTTACTGTATCCGACGGTTGGACCTTTAATAGCGACACCGGAAGATTTTCCTATAACGGAAAAATGTATTGGGACATCGCTGCAAACTGGGATTACGTTTGCAAGGATGGCTCAAAATACGTTTTCTCTTACACGGCAGAGAGACTTATTCCAAATACTGTTCTTACAGATGCGCCGATAATTAAGAACGGCACGGTTTACGTTGGAACAAACATCACGCCCACAGAGGTTGCGGCGATCAGCAATATGAAGCTTACTTTCAGAGCTTTGGCAGTTCAGAGCTCGGGCTTCTATCTTGAAACCAACCCCAGACTTGCGGCTTGGCAATCATTAAATAGCAAAGGAGGTCATTAAAAATGAAAAAAAGATTTTTATCATTGATCCTTTGCATAGCTATGCTTTTTTCAACCGAGGTTGCGGGATTTGTTGCTCTTGCGATCGACTCTCTCCCCGATATTCCCGTAAAGCCCGACGTTTGGGTAACGCTTGACGGTGAGGTTGTTGATGATTTCAGCATTGAACAAAACCAAAAGGTTGAGCTTTTGGCAAATATAAGCGGAATTGAAGCGCCCAAATACCAATGGCAGATCCTCATGGATGCCAAAATGGGGATTTGGGTCGATATTTATGATAAGACCACGCAGAAATGCGAGGTTTCCTATGCCTTGCTTAAGGGCATGCTTGACGGTGCATCGGTTGCGTATCTCAGATGCGCTGCTTTTGGCTCTGACGGAATGAAATATTACAGCGATGCTATCGCTGTTACCGTTTTTGTTGCAAATCCCGATCTCGGAATTGAAACACTCCCCCCCGAGGAGAGCCTTAGTGAAGAGGATTTGATCAAATACTATATCGAGAACGGTATGTTTTCGCTCCTTGCGGACGACGTATCCGAATACCGCACGATCACTATCAAATATCTTGATATCAAGTCACTTGAATCGGGTATAGAAACCGCGATTTACAGCCCTTACATAGCTAAGGTTGAAAAGGGAACACCCTTCAATCAGAACGTAATTTCTCCTACGTTCCTTGGATTTGCTCCTTACTTTGATACTGACGGAAACGGAAAAATCGAGCCCGATGCGGGCGATGCCGACGGTTCGTTTGTAATTTTCAACGAGACCGCAGTTAATGAGGACATCGTTATCAATCTTTACTATAAGCCCATTAATGTTCCGTTTGCTGCGAAGTACTTCTTCCAGAATATAAACGACGACCTTTATACCGAGAACGTATCGCTTTATCAAATTAGCAATGCGGAAACGGGTACGATCATTCAGGACGAACTGTTGGAATTTTGGGCGGGGTATCCCGAGGGCTTTGATATGATGTACCATATTCCCGAGGCGGTTGCCGCGGACGGAAGTACTGTTTTCGAGTGCTATTACGATAGACTTTATTATTTATTGCACTTTGACAATAACGGCGGTTACGGTGTTGACCCGATATACGCGCGTTACGGAACACCCTTTATTGTAAATGACCCCATCAGATACGGTTATGCATTCGGCGGTTGGGATCTTCTTTACGATACCGATAACGATGGTGTTCCCGATAAGGGTGACGGTATTGCAGATCCGTTGCCCGCTACCATTCAGGCAACACCCAACGGACCTGACGGCAAACCCACAGAAACGTATTATAAGGCGATCTGGCAGGCTGTAGAAACAACGTATACCGTGGCTTATTGGGCAGAGGATCATAACGGAGAGACCTATTTCCTTGGCAGCAAGGTTGTTTCTCAATATCCTAACGGAACTTTGGTTAAATCCAATGATAGCGTAAGCGGTATTGATGATTTGGACGATCATCCTGTTTGCGGAAAAGATGAAAATCATACTCATAGTGATGCGTGTTATGCTGGTGGCGCTCACCTTGAGTATGTTCACGCTGACCAAAACGTAACTGTTGCCGGTGACGGTTCTACAGTTGTTAATGTATATTATGTACATAAAGATTATACACTCAGGTTTTACTATGCAAGAAGCAAAGAAACTAATGGGGTAACTACATACGAGGTGGTGGGTGGTACAACGTATCCATTTGGTACTTATGGAGGAAGTCAAAATGAACACACACCGCTATATACTTTGCTATCGAATGTTACTGAATGGGGTAAGGTCGCCGACTTGCCGACTGTTAAGCAGGAATATTCAAGTAGATATATTCTTGGTGAGTATTCAAATGAATATACTAATGGCTACACATATCACTATTTGCAGTTTACGGTACCATACGGTGCATATCTCAAAGATTTTTGGCCAATAGGCATATTCGATGAAGTTAAAATTGCTGAAAGCCATAGTACTTCAATTAATGGTAGTCCTCACGGAGTTGGATCTATAGCTGGTGTAAATGACTTGTGTAAATATGGTAACTATGCTTACTTCAGTGCTTGGAACGGTGAATACAAGGTAAAATATACCCAAGATAATGCAAGCCGTTATGGCGGTAATGAAACTATCAAGGGTTGTTATATGTATCTTGATGAGCAAGTTATTTATGCAGAACAGTTTGAAGCGTTAGAAGAAGAAATAATTGTAGACGGCATTAAATCGAGTGTTGTAAACTTCTTAGGATTCTGGGATAACGGTGCTCGTGTTGGCTGGAGTAAACCTAAAAAGTTTAATTATCATATAAGGATTCAATCTGATGATATAAATGCATATTTTCCAAGTGAAGAAGGCATTTCTACTAATTATGATAGTCAGACTACTGACATAAATTTGTCAAAATTGAACTTTAAAGTAGAAAACTATCAAAACTTTGAAACGTATGACGACTCAACTGTAGGCAACCAAACAATCCCCCCTATTACAGGATATAATTACATGGGTAGATATGTAGTTGCAAGTACTGAGGTTATTAACGGCAGTGCTATGGAAGTATATGATATTTATTATTATTATACTGCCGATACAATGAAGTTGACATTTTTCAACTATAATGAGGAAGAGCAGACAATAACTCCAATTGCTTTTGGTACTGAATTATCTCAATACAAGGATTTTGTTCCATCATATCCTCAAAAGCTTGAAGAAAATGCCTATGAGTTCGCAGGCTGGTATACTACTGCAGGTTGTTTGCCCGGATCTGAGTTTGATTTTGAAAATGAAACCATGCCCCCCAATGACTTGGTTTTGTATGCTAAGTGGGCACCCACCACGCATAACGTTAAGTTCTTCTTAACTCTTGACGATATGAATGCGTATCTTGAGGATAATACCCTCGAGCCGCTATACACTTACAATGATATCATTCACGGTAATATAGTTGGTAGCGTTACTACACCTACGAGAACCGGCGACGGTGATCAGCCGTTGACCTTCGCGGGTTGGTTCTATATTGAAAACGGTCAGAAAAAGGCGTTCTCACCCCTTAATATGCCCATCAACAGTGATATGACAATCTATGCGGACTGGGGAAGCCATACGCCCGTACCTTATAGAATTCAGTACGTTCTTATGTCGGACAAATCGGTGAAAGTTGCTCCCGACAGCTACGGCCATGCCTATGCGGGATCAACAAGAACCTTCCAGGCTAAGGCAGGCCCGCCGCTTAATCAGCTCTATCCCGAATACGCCTCCGGTTATTTCCCCACAGTTGCTTCGCACTCGATTACGATGCAGTATGAATCTGATGATATGAATCCCGAGAAGAACGTATATACCTTCTTCTACGTTCAGGCATCTGAAATTTCATACACGATTAATTACGTTAATAAGGAAAATAACGTAGTTATGGATAGCGTTATTAAGAAAACTACGGACTCCGTTGTAACCGAGCGATTCAAGGCATTTGACAACATGGTGCCCGATGCGTTCTATAAAAGACTTGTTATATCCGTTGTTTGGGATGAAGAAAGCGGTCAATACGTCGGCTTGCCCGAGGATAACGTAATTAACTTCTATTATACTCCCAATAAAACAACCACATTCTATGCGGTTAAGTTCATGCTTGAAAAGCTTGATCAGCCGGGAGAATATGAAGAGTCCACCACTCATATCGAGGGTGTGGCGGATATTGGCAGTATTATACCGATCACTCCGCAGGAATTCCCCGGATTTGAGCTTAACAATGATAAAACTCGATTAGAAAACGGAGACATTATTAAAGAATTTTCGGATGGAAAATATCATATCGAAGCTACAAAAGAAGGTACCGAGCTTATAATCTATTACGATAGACTCACGGTAGATTATACGGTTCATTACTATAAGTACAATACCACAGAAAGCTTGCTTGACAGCAAGTCCGGTAGCGCCAAATACGGTGCAACCATTACTGAGAATGCGCTTAGCAAACCCGGTTGGACCTGCGTTTCCGCAACTACTCAGTCAAAGCAGATCTCCAATGATGCTTCTCAGAACGTGATCATATTCTACTATGCTGAAGTTCAGTACGTTGTTGAATACATTCCCGTTCAGAGCGGTATGGGTTGGCTTTCATCAACCAAAGAGGTTGTAATGGGTGACGACAAATTTAAAGGTTCTATTGCAAGATCCAATGAATATTACAGCTTTGAGGGTTGGTTTATGGATGAGGCTTGCACAATACCCGTTACTCCCGATAAGGCTACTCTCACAAGTGACGGCGACGACGTGAACAACGTGCTTGTTCCTGTACGCTCCGGACTCAGTGAAACCGAAGCCAATAAATTCTATGCTAAATTTTCACCAAAGGCTGCGGATCTTACAATTAACGTTACAAACGCAGCAGACGATTCACAGGTATTCGTTTTCATGATTGAAAACAATGCTACGGGTGATACCTTGGTTGTTACCGTTGTCGGAAACGGTACGGTAACGATAAGCGGCTTGACACTTGCCGAATATACTCTTTATCAGCTTAGCAAAGAATGGTCGTGGAGATACGTTGAATACAACAACGTGATCGCTCACGCATCCGCGGGTGGCACGGTTGTAAACGTCGGTGAGCAGCTTAAGTCGAATCAGCAGTGGCTTAACGGCAATAGTAACCTGTTGCCCAACAAGAAGGGGGAATAAGCTATGGATAAGAAACGATTGATAGTTGTTCTCATTATTGCGGCGATGCTTCTTTTGGCGTCAGTTGGCACAGCCCTTGCTTATATGTTTAAGGATACCGGTGACGTTCCTAATGAATTTATCCCCGGCGTCGTTAGCTGTGAAATCTCCGAGGAGATTAAAAACGATGTTAAAAGCAAAATAACCGTTAAAAATACGGGAAACATCGATGCTTATATAAGAGTAAAGCTTGTTACGTATTGGGTGAACAGAAGCGGTGACGTTGTTCCGAAAGCCCCTGCGGAAATCAATTTTACCCCCGGTAGTGGTTGGGTGAAGTCGAGCAGCAGTAACACTTACTATTATTCAGTTCCCGTAGCACCGGGAGCAAAGATCGAAAGC
This sequence comes from Clostridia bacterium, assembly GCA_017483195.1. Classification (GTDB taxonomy): domain Bacteria; phylum Bacillota; class Clostridia; order Oscillospirales; family CAG-272; genus RGIG4608. The sequence goes on along the minus strand of JAFULR010000005.1, from coordinate 89,730 downwards.
TTGCTCGGCAGCTCGATCACTCTTAAAGAGGAAGATGGATATTTGCAGGTGGTTGACGTTTTTGCAGAAGCCATTCAGGCAAATCCCACAACGGCTGTATGTAACTCCTGGCACGTTACCGTGTCCGGCAGCACAATAACCTCAGCTAACTAAATATAAACCGAGTGTAAATCCTTGGATTTACACTCGGTTTTTTTATTTGTGAAAGTTTATTTGTATAAAACTATTGCAGTAGAATAATGTATATGTTATAATCTTATTATAACACCTGAAAGGGGAAGAAAAAAAGAAAAACGGAGGTATAAAATGCCGGATTTCAAAAACAAAATTAAAATATTTTTAAAAGCATATTTGCCGATCGTGGGAATTGTGATTTTGATTTTGCTCGCGGCTCTTTTGCTATATTTTAATAATATTACAAGTATGCAAGCTGAACCGGCTTTGGTAGCTCAGGTATATTTTGACGGCGAGTATCGGATCGGAGACGGTGAGTGGCAGAAGATAGTTAGTGGAAAACACATTTCTTCCACAAAAGGTGACGTTACCTTAAGAGGTAATTTTCATATGCTGGCGCCCGACGGTGAGTACGTTGGTATTTATAGAGGAGACATGCCGATTGCCTTTTATACTGATCACATTAATTTGACCTTTGTCGAGGGTGACGGCGAGCCCATTGTCAGTGATATGGAAAATCCTCTTTACGGAAGCTCTGCCTGCGGTGTGAGTTGGGTTGCTCACACTTTTTTGAACGGGGAAGAGGAGACAATAAAAATCGTTATTCACAATCCTCATAGATTTGGAAATGAAAACGCGATTGATGAAATGCTTTCATCGATTTCTTTTTGGTCAGGAATTGATTTTGAAAAGGGAGTTTTGATAAAAGGCGAAGCACAGAGAAACGCAGGATTGACATTGATACTCGTTGCTATCGTATTCCTCGGTATTGCACTCTTTTCAAGCCTTATACACATAAAAAGCAACAGACTCATTTGGCTTTTCGGACTTGATGTTTTATTTGCGGGAACATACTTTATATACAGCGCTGACGGTATTTCCTTTTGGATGGAATCAGTAGTTACCAATACCACTGTTTTGGGATTTTCAATGATGTTCTATATGCTGTTTATGTCAATGACCATATTGTATTTCCTTAAATCAACAAAAAAGGTTGCAGAACCAACGGTAATTCTTTTAGGTGTAGCAAATGCTGTATTTTTCGTTTTACCCATTGTTACCGATGTGTTCTTTTATGATACGTGGATAATTTGGATAGCGGTTCAGATCCTTGCAAATATTGTGTTGGTGTTCTGCTCAATAAAGGAGTTTATAATCTCAAAATCTAAAAACAGATGGTATTATATAGTTGTGACATTCCCGTTGTTTGCTTTGGCTATCGATACCGTGGCTACATGGCTTGGTATTTGGCAAGGCGGTGTTGTTTCAAGATATGCTTTTGTTATTTTGTTTGCTATAGCAACGGTTATGGTTCTTAAACTGATTCCTGAGAGTATAAATGCGGCATCAAGGACAAAGGAGCTTGAGATGGAAAGAATCGTTCTCAACGCAGAGCTTGCGGGAAGCAGGATTTCTACTATGATGAGCCAGATCCGTCCTCACTTTATTTATAATACGCTTGGCAGCATAGAACAGTTATGTAAGCTCGATCCTCCGAAAGCGGGAGAGCTTGTGCATAATTTTGCCAAATATCTCCGAGGTAATTTTGGAGAGCTGGATAATCCCAAGCCCATTTTAATGTCCCAGGAAATGGAACATGTCAGACACTATATCAATATTGAAAAAGTGCGCTTTCCGGATATGACCTTCACGTTTGAAATGAATTCGGATGATTTCCATATTCCCGCACTTACCGTACAACCGATAGTAGAAAATGCTATCAAGCACGGTCTTATGAAGCTGCCTCACGGCGGAACGATTAATGTGATGGCATATGAAACCGATACCTCATATTGCGTTTTGGTGGAGGATGACGGTGTGGGATTTGACGTCGATGCGTTGGTTGACGATAGAAAACACGTAGGTCTTAGAAACATTCGTGAAAGACTTAAGGTGATGGTAAACGGAACGCTTGAGATAGAGAGTGTGTTAGGCGTTGGTACAAAGGTTCTTATTACGATTCCCAAGGAGGTGTAATGATGAGAGTAATAGCAGTAGATGACGAGGTCTTGATGTTGGGTGCGCTGGTGGCGGCACTCGAGGAGTCTACCGATATTACGGAGATTGCCAAGTTTTTAGATTGTGAAGAGGCTCTTGCATATGTAAGAAGCAATCCGGTTGACGCCGCATTTTTGGATATCAATATGCGTGGTATGGGTGGACTTGCTCTTGCTGAATCCATCATTTCCGCTCGCCCACATTGTAAGATCGTATTTTGCACCGGTCATGAGGAATATGCAATTCCCGCATTTAAGATTCACGCTTCGGGTTATTTGATGAAGCCCATATCGGCTGAGGACGTACAGGGAGAAATCGATAATATCAAAGGAATTCTTAAAAATGCAAAGCTTCTTACAGTGAAGTGCTTCGGCAATTTCGAAGTGTATGTAAAAAATGAAACTCTTGTATTCAAGCGTTTAAAAACAAAGGAGTTGTTTGCTTTTCTCGTTGACCGAAACGGGGCAGGTGTGACTGCAAAACAAATATGCGCCGTGCTGTTTCCGGACGATACGGATGATACTAAAAATTCGGCATATCTTCGTCAGCTTGTAATGGATCTGAAAAACACCTTAAAGTCGGTTGGCGCAGAGGCGGTTCTGTGCCACGAAACTCCGTGTTACCGTGTGGATACCAACTTGCTGAAATGCGATTATTTTACTTACCTTGAAAACGGAAAACCGGAGTTCCACGGTGAATATATGACGCAGTACAGCTGGGCAGAGGAGACCTGCGCAAGACTTCAATTTGAAAAATAAATCGACGGTGGCAGGATTTTACCTGCCACCTTTCTTATACTTGGCGTAGGAACAAAATAAAGCAACCGCCATCTCTAAAATATCGAGATGGCGGTTTTGATCCGTTCCGGAAACTGCTTTTATGCAATACCTTTTTTCTTTTTGATAAAGATCACTCCAACAACTGCACCTGCGATAAGTACTATGCTGATGGTGGAGATCAATATCCAAACGATGGCGGGTGTGCTGTGTTGGATTTCAATAACTGCATATCTTATAAATTGGTATCCAATAAACTGGACATTTAAACGAAAATTGTACCAATAAATTAGAAATTTTTTCCTTAAAAAACAAAAAAAGAGAGTCAAATGCAGATATGCATTCAATTCTCGTGCAAACAAATTTTATGTGAATTTTGGTAAAAGAAGGCTGAAAAATGGCTGCATATCACCAAAATTGGGCTATAAAGGGTGTTTTTAGGCAAAAAATAAGACCAATCCTTAGTTCGGATTGGTCTAATTTGGAGAAGGAAGAAGAAATTGATATAAAATACTTATTTTTATGAGGTGGAAAATGGCTGCAAGCTATAAAAACGGGGCAGTCCATCAAATTGGACACGTCCCCGTTTTTGGGTTGGGGCGTAGATAATAATAGAAACACCCAAGTGCAGAAAATGCCGAAAACCAACCGGAAACAAGGGGGTGCATTTTGACTTTAGGGGGTGCAAACGCGGATTTTGACACATTTTTACACCTCTTTCAAAATATTAACATTGCTGCTTGGTTTATAAAGATACTCAAAATTTCCTGAAAGTCAAGTGCCAGAAAAATTCACCGCGACTATTGTAAGTAGACACAGTGGTGGATAAACTTTTGTGAACGATTTTCAAGCAAGTTCTTTTATATCCTCGCAATTGTAGTTGTTAGGGTAAATACAATTGATTCTTAGTAAATATTCGTGACTATCGGAATATTTATCTTTACAACTCATACATGCAATTACCCGCAGTTCCTTTTTGTCATTGAATTGAGGAGAATCTAAATGAACATTTAATTCCCCTTTTGAATCTAAGCTTGATATTGTAAACTCTTTGGGCGACTCCCAAAGAGTTTTTCCATGTTCTTGTATGCGTATGTCGTAGATTTTTATATCATACGAGATATTGTTAGAGATGTTCTTAACAATAAAAGAAAGTCTACAACTAAAACCAGAACATCCACCAAAGCGAAGGTGAAACTTGGGCATATTTTCAATATGTTCTTTTTCTTCTAGTAACGCTGCCTTTTTATCAGCTTCTTCTTTTATTATGTGGTTTTGGTACAAGGCTAATGCGCCTAAAATCACCGTGCCCAAAAAAGAAAGAACTGCGCCGTAGTACCCCAAAGCATCACCAGCAGACCATTCTGCCTGAAATACATTGATATTAGAGTCAACTTTGAATAAAAGATTTATGGCAAATGGTACACCAATTAGTGCAATAAATAATAATACGCATATTATAATGAATAACGCTTTATGCTTTTTAATCCACTCAAACATACTAAACCTCTTTGTTTTTCGTTTTTCTGCAAACAGGGCAACCGCTTCCTCTATTTCTGTTTGCTACCGTCGCTTGCCACTCGTGTCCTTTTTTGCACTTCCACCATACCTTTTTCCCACTATTAGGTGTAATATCCATAGGTGTTAAACTGTTGTTTTTTTCATAATTCCATTCGTTTGCCAAAGTCGGATTAACTGTTTGTAAATCGTTATAGCCTTTTGCAACTTTTTTACCAGCGCAATAAGGACATCCGCAGCCACTGTTTCTATCAGCTATCGTAGCTTGCCATTCGTGTCCTTTGCTACACTTCCACCAAACTTTTTGACTACTGTTAGGCATAACGTCCGTAGGCATTAATCCATTGTTTTTTTCATAATGCCATTCATATGCTAAAGTTGGATTGACCGTTTGTAAATCGTTTTCACCTCTTAAAACCTTTTGCCCCGCACAATACGGGCAACCGTGACCGCTGTTTCTATCGGCTATCGTCGCCTGCCACTCGTGCCCTTTGTTACATTTCCACCATGCTTTTTTGGAACTATTAGGCATTACGTCTGTGGGCGTTAATCCGTTGTTCTTTTTATAATTCCATTCTTTTGCCAAAGATGGATTAATCGTTTGTAAATCATTCTCTCCTTTAATGACGTATCGCCCTGAGCAATATGGGCATCCATTTCCAACATTTCTGCTACCTATCGAAGCTTGCCATTCGTGTCCTTTGCTACACTTCCACCATACCTTTTTTTGGCTATTAGGCATTACGTCTGTGGGAGTTAATTCGTTATTCTTTTCAAAATTCCATTCTTTTGCTAAGGACGGGTTTGCAGTTTGTAAATCGTTATAGCCTATTAATACAAATCTACTGGAACAATAGGGGCATCCATTACCTTTGTTTCTATTTTTTATTGTTGCCGGCCATTCATGACCTTTATTGCATTCCCACCATACTTTTTTGTTACTGCCAAAGGTTAATACTTTGGGGTCAAAACCCAACTTGTTATTCTTTTCCCAATTCCACTCCGCCATCAGATCGGCATTATCAATTATGTATTTCTTTTCTGCCATAACGGTGGCTCCTTTTGACTAAATTATTTATAACATATTATAACATATTTTTGCCGTTTTTTCAATAGCCATCTTGCCATTATATTATACCACAAAAACCTCGTTTGCTTACTCTTACATTTTCGTAAAAATACTTACATTTTGTATTAGCTACTGTGAAAACAAAGCTCTCGATTACTGATAGTGTAAAGTGAAAATCACACGATTATAGGTTAATCACACGATTTGTGGTTGATTACACGATTGCTCAAAGGAAAAAGCAACCGCCGTCCCGGATTCGTTCCAAAACGGCGGTATTTTTCGCTTTTAGAAGGAAAAAGGCAGAGAATACCTTAAAAAAGCAAAAAATAAGCACGATTATTCTATCAAAATAATCGTGCTTATTTGGTCTGAGTGACAAGACTTGAGCTTGTGGCATCTAGTACCCCAAGACCGATTTTTATGTTTTTCTGGTGCTAAATAGTGCTTTTTAGTGCTATTCTGTCAACCAAACCGTACATTTTCGTGCTCTCGTGTACTACTGTTTCCATGTAGTCCACTTCTCGAAGTGGTCAAACATGTGGTCAAAAAACAAGCCCTGCGTATCCGTTTATTGTGATACACAGGGCTTGTTTTTTCGTTTACCGTACCCCAAAATTTTGGGCGCAATAAACAAAGAAAAAGTCGACGAAAAAATGGAGATAATTTAATAGGATCTATTGACAGTAACGCTAATAACTGATATAATATCGTTAGTAACCGTTAGTAACGGAATGGGAGATAAATATGTTGGAAGATAAGAATACAGAGTTTAAAAGGGAATATGTTGAGGATATAAAAAAGACGCTTGTAGCTTTTGCAAATACCGATGGCGGAAATCTTTATATCGGAATTGACGATGACGGCAATGCTATTGAAATCAATAATATAGACGGAGTTATGCTCCAGGTTTCAAATGTTATCCGTGATGCCATCAAGCCGGATCTTACGATGTTTTGCAATATTTCCGTAGAACCACTACAAGATAAAAAAGTTGTTAAAATCACCGTCAATCGCGGTACTGCCCGTCCTTACTATTTGTCAGCTAAAGGTATTCGTCCGGAAGGTGTATATGTGAGACAGGGGTCCTCATCCGTTCCTGCTTCTGAGAGCGCAATTATTTCTATGATACGCGAGACCGCCGGAGATAGCTACGAGGAGGCGCGCTCGCTTATTCAGGAATTAACCTTCAATGAAGCAAATATTGTTTTTGAAAATAAGCAAATTCCTTTCGGTGAAGCACAGAAGAGAAGTCTCGGCTTGATTGGCGAGGACGGAACGTATACCAATCTTGCGTTGTTGCTTTCCGATCAGTGCACCCATACTGTAAAAATTGCAGTTTTTGAAGGCGAGCATAAGACGGTATTTAAGGATAGGCGGGAATTTTGCGGCTCGTTGTTAAAGCAGCTTAACGATGCGTATCAGTTTATAGATCAGTTTAATCATACACACGCACATATGGAAGGTCTGTACCGTGTTGATAAAAGATCCTATCCCACGGAAGCAATCAGAGAGGCACTTTTGAATGCTATCGTTCATAGAGAGTATGGTTTTTCTGCAAGTACGCTCATCAGTATTTTTGATAATCGAATAGAATTTGTTTCTATAGGCGGTCTTGCACGCGGTATTTCGCAAAGTGATATTCTTCTTGGCATTTCAATTGCCCGAAACAAAAAGCTCGCAGATGTGTTCTATAGCCTTCATTTGATTGAAGCATACGGTACGGGTATGCCCAAAATCATGGAAGCTTACAAGGAACACGGTCTTGAGCCTCATATAGAGATATCCGATAACGCATTTAAGATTACGTTACCTAATACAAATGTGGCTGTTAAAGAAACAAAGGCTGAGTTGACCGAAAACGAGCAAGGCGTGCTATCTGTACTGAAAGAGGGAATTAAGTCTCGCCCGGAAATTCAAAAAGCTCTTGGCTTTTCACAAACAACCGCAATAGTTACGATAGCAGCACTAATTGATAAGGGATTGATTGCAAAATTAGGAAACGGTAATAAGACGAAGTATAAATTAGTATAAAAAGATACGGGGGACTAAAATGGGGGTAGAAGTAACAAAAACTTTGATATATGAGCAAGCAGATCAAATAATAAAAGGACTTTATGGTCCAAGCGCAAAGTTCCGAGATGGTCAATATGAAGCTATCGAAGCAACAATGACTCGAAAAAGAGTTCTTGTAGTTCAGCGTACGGGTTGGGGAAAAAGTCTCGTTTATTTTGTTTGTACTAAGTTGATGCGCAAAGAGAATAAGGGAGTTACTATGGTGGTTAGCCCTCTCCTTGTGCTAATGGAGAACCAAATTGAAGCTGCCACAAAAATGGGGTTGCGATGCGATGTTTTGAATAGCACCGTTAAAGATAGACGAGCGGAGATTTTGAATTCTCTGGAAAACGATGAACTTGATCTTATTCTTGTAACGCCAGAGACACTCTTCAGTGATGAGGTTCAAAGAAAGCTGAAAAATATTAAAATAGGGCTTTTTGTTATTGATGAAGCGCACTGCATATCTGACTGGGGGCACGATTTTAGACTCGAGTATGGTGATTTGAAAAGTGTTATTTCTTCGCTACCTGCTACTGTGCCGATATTAGCCACAACAGCTACAGCTAACGATAGAGTAGTAAGTGATCTTGAAAAACAACTAGGAAATAATGTATTTATTTCAAGAGGCCCTCTTACAAGAGAATCTCTGTCTATACAGGTTCTTGAGATGCCTGATAGAATTACGAGATATGCTTGGATACTTGAAAATATAAATAAGCTTCCCGGAAGTGGTATTATATATTGTTTAACACAGAGAGATTGCGATTATTTAAGTGATTTTTTGAAGAAGAACGGAATAAATGCGGAGGCATATTATTCAAGAGACGGTGAAGATGGAGCACTCTTAAACAAAGACATTGAGGAGAAATTCAGAAGAAACGAAATAAAAGCTATTGTTGCAACAATAAAACTCGGTATGGGGTATGATAAGGGGGATATAGCCTTTGTAATACATTATCAAATGCCGTCAAACATAGTTTCTTATTATCAACAGATAGGACGCGCCGGAAGAAATATTGATAGAGCCTATACGTTTCTGATGTTTGGCAAAGAGGATGAAGATATATTGTGCTATTTTGTTGATACTGCATTTCCCACAGAAAAAGAGGCTACAGACGTTATGGGATATATTTCATGTAACGATGGCGTAAAGCAAAATCAGATATATTCAGCCTTAAACCAAAAGAAATCTCGCTTGGATAAAGCAATCTCTTTCTTGACACACGAAGGGTTTATAATGAAAGAAAGGCAATTATATTATGCTACACCGAAACCGTTCGTTTACGATAAAGAACATTATGATGCTGTTACTGCTACGAGAATCAGAGAAATGGAACAGATGAAGAAACTTGCAACAACTACTACTTGCTACAGTAAATTTGTTGTTGAATGCCTTGATGATCATAGTGCATATGAATGTGGTCACTGTGCCAATTGTTTGGGGCGAGATATACTTCCTTCCAAGCCTTCTACTGCCTCAATCCATATTGCAGAAGCATATATAAACGGACTGATTCTTGAAATTCCACCGCGAAAGAGATGGCCGTCTACTGATTATACCGGTAAAATAAATATTCCTATTCCCAATAATATAGGATTATGTTTGGCAAAATACGGTGATCCCGGTTATGGAGAGCTTGTAAAGCGAGATAAGTATAGTTCTAAAAAACGTTTTTGCGATGAGATTGTAGGAAAAAGTGCAAAGGTCTTGAGACCTCTTGTGAATGAAAAAAGAATTAAATACATAACGTGTGTACCGTCACTTCGGAGTGACATTGTTCTTGATTTTTCAAAGCGGCTAGCAGAATCTCTTGGACTGACATTTGTGGAGCTTTTGAAAAAAAGTAATACACGTCAGCAAAAGGAAATGCAAAATAGTTCTTATCAATGTGGTAATGCGATGCGTTCCTTCAACTTGTTGGATGGAGTGGAAGTTCCTGACAAGGTGTTGCTTGTTGATGATGTTGTGGACTCAAGGTGGACACTAACAGCTTGCGGTTATTATTTGAGTCAAGGCGGATGTGGAGAAATTTACCCATTTGCATTGGCAGACAGTAGTCAAAAGGAGGATTAAATATGAACTCAAATTCAAATGCAATTTTCACTCTGTGCAGCCATTTGTGTGTGGGAGATAACGTTGTTCCTTTGGAACCCAAAGAGTGGGGTGACCTTGCAAAAAAATTAATGGAAGCGGGACTTCAGCCAGAAAGTATATTTGATCTTTCAAAAGCAGAGCTTAAAGAAAAATTATTCGTTTCTGAAGAATATGCGGACAGAATATTTAGGTTGATTGATAGAAATGCAAGTCTTTCATTTGAATTAAGCCAACTTCAAAATATAGGAATTTCAGCCATAACACGAGCGGATAAGGAATATCCATCAAAACTAAAGAAAGTACTTGGTAACAATTGTCCTCCTATTTTTTATGTTGCGGGAGATATTTCTTTATTGGACTACAAGTATGTCGGTTATGTTGGTTCGAGAACCGTTTCTGAGGATGATATTACCTTTACCAAAGAAACCGTTTCTAAAACGATTAATTCCGGCTTTGGGGTGGTATCAGGAGGAGCAAAAGGGATAGATACAGTTTCTGAAGAACAAGCGCTTGAAATGGGAGCACCTATTATAGAATATCTTTCGGATTCAATGCTTAAGAAAATAAAAAAGAGTTCCGTTGTAAGGGCACTCGCAAATAGGAAAATGCTTCTGCTTTCTGTGGTAAAACCTGATGCAGGCTTTAACGTCGGCATTGCAATGATGCGAAATCGATATATATATGCGCAATCTTCGGGAACTGTTGTTGTGAGATCCGAATATAACAAAGGTGGAACTTGGGCAGGTGCCATTGAAAACCTCAAGTATGGTTGGTGTAAAGAGCTGTGTTGGGATAAAAAGGCATATCAAGGTAATAAAGCGCTGATTCAGCAAGGAGCTATTCCGATTGGAAATGATTGGAACGGTGATATCGAAAGCCTAGAATCTTCAAACATAAAAATGGGTGGAGAACAATTATCACTATTTGATTGACGATGTTTTCATTTGATAGTCGTGAGTATCTTGGATTTGTAGATGTTGCCGGTTAGCTTATGAATACTGTTTTGTGAGTTTGTAGGATATTGAAAAGGCACTTGAACTATTTATCTCTATCAAATTATAATAATTTGAAAAGCCTCCATTGCACTTTTTGAAGTTCAAGTATAAAAAGTGAAGAAGTCCAAGTGCTTTTAACGCAATTTCAGGTTGAAATCGGAGTAAAATATAAAAAACTGTGTTTTTGTGAACACAGAATTTGATGTTTTCTAGACATTTTTAGCACTAATAATTTTTTCTAGCTGTTTCTAGTCCATTAAATCTCCTTTACTCCGGAAAAACGACATAATTCGACTTTACCCCAATGGTAAAAATTGCCATTTTCTGGACATTTCTACTCCGTTTAGACCTTTCTGGTACACAAAAGTTGTCAAAACGCGCTCTCTGGCGCTCTTGTTTCCATGTGCTCCGGTTCTGTAAGTGGTCAAACATGTGGTCAAAAAAACAAGCCCCTGAACATCGTTTTTTGATGTTCGGGGGCTACCTTTATTTCACGATGATATCAAAATTTGATACGCAGTAATCAAAGAATAAGGCGGCGGAGAAATCCGTCGCCGTGTTCATACAATACGGTTGAAAAAGGACGGATTTTGTGGTATAATATATTCAATGAATTTATCTGCTTTAGGAGGTGTATTATGACGGAATTCGAAATAATTCAAAAGGAAATAGATTCAATTGAACAAAAATATTTGAGATCGGCAATGGATATTATTTCTGATCATAATACCGAAAACAAAACCAAAACTGATTACAAACGTCGGCAAATATATGAATTGCTCCAAAATGCAGATGATTGCTATTCGAAAGAATTTCCGCAGATATCTGTTCGTATGGAGTTAAGAAATAATCTTTTGATCATCCAAAACACAGGTGTTCCTTTCTCTGCCCGTGGTGTGTTGTCGCTGATGCATACCGATGCAAGCTCTAAACACGAAGGAACGATAGGATGTAAAGGTTTAGGATTTCGTTCTGTTTTGAACTGGGCAAATAGAATCTCGGTATACACGAGCGAATTCTATGTGGATTTTTCCGAAGAAAGAGCCGTACGGAATTTAGGATATTACAAACAGCAAAGTCATGCTTACGGTTCTGAAGAACTCGACAGATTGAGCAGAACCGCTATTTTAACGGCAGCTGAAGTTTATAATGACAAAGCTGAGATTTCGAAATGGCTTTCCCCGGAATACTCTACTGCCATCGTTCTTTACTGCGATGATGCATATCTTGATGAAATTAGGAATCAGTTAATTAACTTGAAATTTGAAGAATTACTGTTCCTTCAGTATGTCAATACAATAGAAATTATCACAAGTGAAGCCACTCGAAAGATTGAATCTATCAAAGAGAACGAATTATGTATCATTCAGGAAGGTGACTCTATTTCACAATGGAGAGTTTGGAGTCGTCAAGGGGAGCTTACTCAAGAGAATGGTGAAACTAAAAAATATGAACTGATCATTGCTTATAACGATGATGCTACGGAACGTGAAACTATTCGAGAAAATGGCGTTTTATATTCGTATTTCAAGACCGATATCCCCATGTCGTTCCCATTCTTGATACACGGAACCTTTGAATTAACGAGTGAAAGAAACAGCTTGGTAAAGGACAATCTCTTCAACGAGATGATCTTGGAACGATTAATCGACTTTATTGGAGAAATCGGTGAAGGATTGGTATATGATTCAGATAAATGTGATTATGAAGCATTGCGTTTTTTGCTTCCTTCGGAATCGTTAGGTCAATTAGACAGAGAATATAATTTTACAAGCAGACTAAAAGAAAAAATAAGAGAATATAAGATATTCCCCACCATTAACGAGGAATATATCAGCATAAGTGAATCCCCTAAGTATTCTCGTCGTAGATTTGATGAGATACTATTATCAAGCACTTGTCGCACCTTGTTAAAACACGCTCCTGATGAGTATATTGTTGATTATATAAGCGAGAGCGGAATAAAATTTTATTCTGACAAAGAACTTGTTGAACTTATAAATCAGGATGCTCATCATTATGTCGATAGCAATTTGAATGCAGAATTAATAGCTTTGTATTATGAGGCATACCCATATTCACAGGTTGCTCCTAAACTGTTAACCGATAGCAAAGGAAATCTAATTCTTGATGGGAATGTTAAGATTTTTGACAATCCCACCCAAAGATTTGATTTGCCCGAGTGGAGCAAAATGTATTTTCTCAATCCCGAATTGGAAACGACACTGTCAAAACGCCTTCGCACGCAAGGTAGAAACTTAACCGATAAGCTGAAATCTTTTAATGTAGTGGAGTATTCCTTTAACAGAGTATTGGCAGAACTTGTTTCTCAAAGCAAGGAAGATTTAGAAAAAACCAAAGGAACACTTGCTTGGCTTTACGAATATTGGGAGCAGAATAATCGATCCTTTCCAAGCGGATTTGGTAACACCGATATCCGTATTGTATCAAGAAATAACGAAATAGTCGGTATCTCAAAATGCTATATAGGAAAAGAATATGGCAACGAGTTGGGAGAACGATTGACATCGTTCTTGGAAAATACGATATATGTAGGTGCATTAGAACAAATTGGGCTGAGTGATAAAAATATCGAAGATGTAAAAACCTTTATTTACGCTCTTGGAATCAAACAATATCCTGCGATTGAAACTGTAAAATTAGATTATCAGGAAGAGAATGCATACATAAAATACAATTCTCAAAAGCATCCATATTTCTTTGATAATAGAAATGAGCGTTTCAATCATGTCTCTTATTTCTCTCAGTGGGGAAAAGAAATAATCGTTTCAAGTATTAAAGGCATTGATGAAATACTTGGAGGGGCAGATTTTTACGATATAATTTGTTGGCTGTTGTGTGATGGCGAATTGTACGAAGCTGTAATGAGTGAAAACGAAATTAGTGATGCCGCGGTAATGAAGGGAAGACCCCCTCGCGTTCAATATTCCCGTGAAGTTAGAAAGAATTATATGGCTTCTTGGCTCAGAAAAATATTTACTGAAGCGAAATGGTTACCCACATTAAGCAAACAAAAAGTTGAGGTTGGAAACTGTACTTTGTTTGCGCACAAACTCTCCCCAATTGTCGAAGTATTGGATATTGATTATGTTAAGCTCATCGACAAGAGCGGAAAAAGCAGAAAAGAAATAGACCTATTGTTTGAAAAGCTTGGTATCGTTGAAGATGTTGTAGATCTTGCTCCACAAAAAATTTATGAAATTTTGCTTGGGTTATATACGAACAAAGCAGAGCCTACTGTTACCAAACAAATATATACAAAATTAAATTTGAAATACAAAGCGGAAACGATAGGTGGCTTGATTAATAACAATCCAATGTACGAAAAATTCAAATCCGAAGGAGGTGTTTTAGCCGAGCTTAATGGTGAATATGTATATCTTCCTGTCAGGGATGTATATTATGTCGATAAAAAAATCTATAGTGAAGATATACTGAAAAATTATCCTCTATTGGTTCTTGGAAAGAGAGCCGGGGCTTCTAAAATTCAAAAGATGTTCTGCGTGCAACCGATTCAAGCAACAAGCGAAATACAGGTTGTGTATGAAGAACACGATTTGAATGTGGCGTACCAAAAAGAATTCCAAAGAAGTTTACCGTATATCTATGCTAAGCGAATAGCCGTTGACAGTAAAAATAAAGAGTTTTACGCTTTGAGATCAGCGAAGATAATCCTCGTCAAAGAAGCTTTATCTCTATATAAAATTGGTGATGATCAGCAACAAGGCATGCTACAGGATTACGAGCTTATTTACAAAGATAGAGTTGCTTATATAAAAATTCCTATGCATATCAGGAGCATCAACGAGCTGAAAGAAAGTGTTAAATTCAGAGGTGCTGTTGCAGAAGTGATTACAACAATTCTTGATGTTGATGGCGACAAGGATGCGTTCTTGATAATTCTCGCATGCAAATCGACAAAGGAAGCGGAAGAATACTTTATTGAAAATGGCGATGATGATTTGTCAACTGTCAATTTGGCAAAAGCAAAATTCTCTGAACAAATTGACAGAAAAATAGAGTTTTGGAATGCTATTGAAAATGCTTTAGGCGTAGAAAAGATTGATCAAAGCCAATACACTGATTTAATGATCGACTTTGATTACAACAACCTAAACTGTTTCTCAAACTGTCCTTGTATTATCAAGCTGTTCAAGAAGCTCGGAATCAATGTCGAACACTATAACCAATACGCATTTGAAAGTATTGATTTGCAGCCGTATTATAAAGAAGAACTTCGTCAAATCAAGCAAAAATACAGAGAAAAGTATTTTATATATTCACTTGTAAGATCTGGAAGGATAAAAACAAAGTTTGATTTTGAGGTAGCGAAGCAAAACTACGATGAATTAACTTTAGTAGCCACTAATTCAGTAGATGCACAGCTTGAAAAAATCTTCGAAAATAATTTTGGCGTTTCGGTATCTGTGTTAAATGGCATAGAAGGAAGTCTTGATGAATTGTTAAAAAAACTGATTGATGAGTCACAAGAAGCTCCTACAGCTACTTCAATAGTAACTACTCCGCCTGCACCGAAGGTCGAGGTGAACTATGATGAGATCAATGCTCAAATTGCTTCCAACACAAATGCTGAAAGCAAAAAAGTTGGATTGTCTGCATTAAGTACTACAACAAGAAAAACCGTTGGATCTAAAAAGAAAGGTGGAACGTATGATTCGACCACCACCAAATCCAAGGAAGAAAATGGATTTATAGCAGAAAGCAAGGTTTATCATACTCTTCGCACTCGTATAGGCTCAAAGGGATCTGTCGTTTGGGTTTCAGGTAACGGATACCGCGCACATGAAAATGAAGGCGGCGATGATAGCTTGGGTTATGATATTTGGTATTCCGACGAGCGTGGTAAAAAGCATTATGTTGAGGTTAAGGGTTCAACCTCTGAAAATGTTGAATTCGTTTTAACCAAAAACGAGTTGGAATTTGCAGAACAGCATGCGGAAGAATATGAGATATGGTATGTTCGTATCGTTGACAAACAGCCGACTATCCCATATGAATTGGGTAATCTGTTGTTACTCGGCGAAGAAGAAACTTTCTTTAATAATAGCAAGTTTGCTGTCGAGAATAGTGAATTTAGAATTCGCGCTACGGCGAATGAACAGGTTGAAGAATAGAAATTTATTACTTGTTAAAAACCACATAACCAAAACAGAGGCGGTAATCGCAATTTGCGGTTGCCGCCTTAATCGTTCATATATTGCGGTTGAAAAAGGACGAAAATTATGGTATAATAAGGTATCGAAATTCAGGAGGTAATTATGCTTACCTACACATACATATCAAAAGGAAAATTTGGCTTGGTTGAGAAACCAAAGCCTACGATACAGCACGAGAGGGATGCAATTGTCAAGGTCACGCTTGCCAGCATCTGTTCGAGCGATTTACATATTAAGCACGGCAGCGTGCCGAGAGCGGTTGAGGGGATTACGGTCGGTCATGAGATGGTCGGTATTGTGGAAGAAGTCGGCTCGGCGGTTACGCACGTAAAGCCCGGCGACAGAGTTACGGTCAACGTTGAAACCTTCTGTGGCGAGTGCTTCTTCTGCAAGAAAGGGTTCGTAAATAACTGCACTGACAAAAACGGCGGTTGGGCGCTTGGTTGCCGCATCGATGGCGGTCAGGCAGAGTATGTTCGCGTGCCGTTTGCGGATCAGGGACTGAACAAGATTCCCGATATTGTGACCGATAGACAAGCCCTGCTCGTGGGCGATGTTCTTGCCACGGGATATTGGGCGGCGAAGATCTCCGAGATTCGTGATGACGATACCGTTCTCATCATCGGAGCAGGCCCCACAGGAATCTGCACGCTCCTTTGTGTGATGCTGAAGAACCCCAAGCGTATCATCGTGTGCGAGACGGACGAGAATCGTATCAAGTTTGTAAATGAGCATTATTCAAACGTGTTGACAATTACACCCGAAGAATGTCTTGATTTTGTTCGCGAGAACAGCGATCACGGCGGTGCAGACGTGGTGCTTGAGGTCGCCGGAGCAGAGAACACCTTTGAGCTTGCATGGCAGTGCGCTCGCCCGAATGCGATCGTCACGGTGGTGGCTCTGTACGATAAGGCGCAGACTCTGCCTCTGCCGGACATGTACGGCAAGAATCTGACCTTCAAGACAGGCGGCGTTGACGGTTGCGATTGCGAGGAAACGCTGAAGCTCATTGCCGAAGGCAAGCTCAATACCGAGCCGCTGATCACGCATATCTATCCGCTCTCGAAGATCGACGAGGCGTATTAGCTGTTTGAAAATAAACGCGACGGAGTGATCAAGGTCGCGGTGGAGTGTTGATTGATTTTGGGGAGATTATAAAATGAGATTATATGTAATTGGAAATGGTTTTGACCGTGCTCACAATCTGCCTACTCGATATTGGGATTTTAGAACATACCTTGCACAGCATTATCCGGATTTTCTTTCTTCATTTGAGGAAAATTATGATATTTATCAAGGAATGACAGATGAGCAAAAAGGGAAGTTGTTATGGAATGCATTGGAAACAAATCTTGCAAATATAAGGGAAGATGTCATAATAGAAGATGCAACACACATTGAAATGGGGCTTGAAAGTGGAGATGTAGGAATTGAAGGAACTTTGCGTGATTACTTTGAAGAACAATTTGATTACATTAAAAAGTTAGAAATATATTTAAAACAGTGGGTTAGAACAATTAGAATTAGAGATCTTAATCGTTTCACATCAAAGTTGGATAATTCTAATAACGATATTTTGTAACCTTCAATTATACAGCTGTTTTGGAAACAACATATCGAATTAATGAAGAAAATGTGATACATATTCATGGTTCGCTTCGGGATAATGCTGACGATCCAATACTTGGACATGGCAACAGTAATAGAATAGAAGATATTAAGGGAAGAAGAAATCACGCTGTTATTAAAGCCGATGAAAAAGAAAGTAGCATCTGTTACGTTTTACAAGATTATTATCAAACCACGTATAAGAATGTATCAAATTATATGCACAAATTAAACAGACTGGTAACAAAGAAATTCGATGAAGTAATAGTGCTCGGTCATTCAATCGCGGGTGTGGATTTGCCATATTTCAAACTATTAGACGAAATTACGAGCAAGAAATTGAAATGGAGAGTTTGCTATTTTGATAAAGATGAAAAGCGTGATATGTTTGAAGCATTAAAATCTCAAGGAATTTCGCCAAAGAGAATCGAAATGTTTCATAGTAGCGAGTTTTATGATCTGGCATCTGATTGAAAAAATGCACCTTCGCATAAAAACGAAGGTGCAATTTTTGCACTTTTTATAGCCGAGAATAGTGTAAAAATCTCCGCAAGTGGTCAAACATGTGGTCAAAGGCGAAAAATGGGCTTGTTCAACCCTCAAATCAGGGAAGGACAAGCCCATTGATTATATTGCGAAAATGCGAGATTTCAAGAGATTTTACGAGATAAATAAAGAAAAATCGGGAATCTTACGACTCCCGATTTTTGGTCTGAGTGACAAGACTTGAACTTGCGGCCTCTACCACCCCAAAGGGCTAATATTCACCACTTTACGAGCAAATTCACCATTTATTTATCAAATTACAACCATATTTATTAAAATATAACCGTAATTTGTGGGATATGCCTCCACTTTCGTCACATTTGTGTTGCAACTATTTTAGTTAGTTGTAACGTTTAGTTGATACGAAAATAGAGGTAAAACCCATATTTTATCTCTGAATTTATTATACCATTTAGCTTCAAATAAGTCAATATGCTTTTTATTATTTCCAAATTTTATCGGTATATGTGAAACTATTAGCGGCAAAATATCTTGAATAATATTTCACAAAATATATTGATAATTTGCCGATAATGTGGTATAATATTACCGATAGATAATGGAGATGATGTTATGAACTATACAACAGTAGATGAAATTGCAAAAAAGTGGGGCGTGTCCGAGCGCGCGGTGAGAAATTATTGCGCAGAAGGCCGTGTTGGGGGAGCGATCCTTGAGGGAAAGACTTGGAAGATCCCTGATAATGCCGAGAAACCTGTCAGAAAGAAGAGAAATGACGCCGTAAATACCTTGCTTGACGTTTTAAAGGAAGAGAAGAAGGCGAAGCTCCGCGGCGGCATTTATCATAGAGTTCAAATTGATTTGACGTATAATTCCAATCACATAGAGGGCAGCCGCCTGACCCACGATCAGACGAGATATATTTACGAAACCAATACCATCGGAATCGTTGACGAGGCGGTACGCGTTGACGATATCATTGAAACGACCAATCACTTCCGTTGCATTGATTTCATCATCGACAAGGCAAATGCGAGCTTGAGTGAGACCATCATCAAGCAGCTTCATTATTTGCTTAAAAGTGGCACGAGTGACAGCCGTAAGGATTGGTTCGCGGTGGGCGAATATAAGAGATTGCCCAATGAGGTCGGCGGAATGGACACCACGATGCCCGAAGAGGTTGCAGAGGAAATTAAGTCACTTTTGACTTGGTACAATTCGCTTGAAAACGTAACGCTTGAGGATGTAATCGAGTTCCACGTGCGATTTGAGAAAATTCACCCCTTCCAAGACGGAAACGGCCGTGTCGGTCGATTGATTATGTTTAAGGAGTGCTTGAAGAACGATATTGTGCCGTTCATAATCGATGAAAATCATAAGCTTTTCTATTATCGCGGACTCAAGGAATGGACCCGCGAGCGCGGTTATCTCATCGATACCTGCATCTCTGCGCAGGATAATTTTAAGCTGAGATTGGATTATTATAGGATAAAGCATGATGAGTGATATAGTAAAAATGGCAACAGAAGTAGTGGCCGCACTTGTGTGGAGAGATGATAAATTTATGATATGCCAACGTCCTGCCCACAAGGCGAGAGGGCTTTTGTGGGAGTTTGTTGGCGGCAAGGTCGAGCTGGGAGAATCGAAAGAGCAAGCTCTCATCCGCGAGTGCAGAGAAGAGCTTGCAGTGACAATTTCGGTCGGCGACGTATTTATGGACGTAACGCACGAATACCCCGACTTGACGGTGCATTTGACATTGTTCAATGCGACCATCTCCGAAGGCGAGCCCCAAAAGTTAGAGCACAAAGATATAAAATGGATAACCCCAGGCGAAATTCCAAACTACGAATTCTGCCCGGCGGATAAAGAAATATTAGAAAAAATAATTGAAATAAGAGGATAAAAATATGACAGGCGAGAAATTTACTCTAATGCAATATTCAATAAGTGCGATACTCGGATTAATCGAAGCCGATGACTTTGTAATTCCCGAAATTCAGCGTCCGTTTGTTTGGAAAAGAAGTCAGGTAAGAGACCTGATTGATTCATTATATAACGGATATCCTACGGGATATATTATCACTTGGAAAAATCCCGATGTTCAGACAAAGGATGGAGAAAAGGCAAACGGTAAGAAGGTCTTGATTGATGGACAGCAGCGTGTAACTGCACTTATGGCAGCAATTGCAGGCAGAGAAGTCCTCGACGAAGATTTTAATCTTGATAGAATTAAGATTGCATTCAATCCTCTTGCAACCGATGCATCCAAACGTTTCGCTGTTCAGGATGCTTCGCATTTGAAAGATAAAAAATGGATTCCCGATATATCTGTAGTATTTGATAGTAATTTTGATCCGTTCGATTTTGCTATTACATACTGTGCAGTAAACGAAGGAGTTAAACCTAACGAGGTTAATAAAGCAGTTAACGAGCTTAAGGGTATCGCCAATCGTCAAATTGGTGTTATTGAACTCAATCATTCTTTGGATATTGACGAGGTAACCGAGATATTTATTCGTATTAACTCCAAGGGAACTGCACTTAGTCAGTCCGACTTTGTTATGTCCAAAATGGCGGCAGATATTGAACATAGTGGTAATATGCTTAGAAAAACAGTTGACTATTTCTGTCATCTCGCATCCAAACCCGAATTCTATCCTCAGATGATACGCGATAAAGAATTCCAGAGTTCTATTTATGCGGACAAAATCAAGTGGCTTGCAAAGGATTACGACGATATATATGATCCCGACTACGGTGATATGCTTCGCGTTTCATTTATGCATCAGTTCCGCAGAGGAAAGCTTGCAGACCTTGTCAGCCTTCTTTCTGGTAGAGATTTCGAAACCAAAGAGTATCGTGAGGATATAGTTGATAGTTCCTATCAAAAGCTTGAGAATGGAATTCGGAATTTTATTAACGAATATAATTTTGATCAGTTTGTAATGGCGATTAAGGGTGCAGGTTTTATATCAAATAAACTTTTGAATTCTTCGATGACTCTTGATTTTGCTTATACACTATATCTAATGTTACTTGAAGACCCCACAATTCCTAACGCACAGATTAAGCGTTATGTTCAAAAATGGTTTGTTATGGCAACACTTACTCAACGTTACATAGGTTCTCCTGAATCCGTTATGGATAGAGATATGAGAAATATAGCTGAAAAAGGATTTTTGAATTTCTTTGCAGATGTTGAGGCATCTTCGCTATCAGATACATTTTGGTCAATTACGCTTCCACAAAATCTCGAAACATCGTCGGTTAATAGCCCAGCTTTCAATACTTTTATTGCTGCACAAATTAACTTGAACTGTAACTCTATGTTTATGAATGGCACAAAAATATCTGATCTTGTTACAATTTCAGGCGATGTTCATCATATCTTCCCTCGTGCGTATCTCAAGAGCAATGGTGTTGATAACAAAACAAAATACAATCAGGTTGCGAACTACATATATCTTGATACTCAGGTGAATAAAGCAATTAGTGACGATGCTCCTTTTGTATATTTTACAAGAGCAAAAGAACAGTGTGAAACGAAGGAAATCGTTCTTGGTAACATCTCGGATGCTGAACTTCTTGTAAGCAATCTTGCAGAGAACTGTATTCCGAAAAATATTGATACGATGGACGTGTCTTCTTATGATACATTTTTGCTTGAGCGTCGTAAGATGATGGCGGCACTGATCGAAAAATATTATAAAGGCTTATAATGAAAACAAAAGAATACAAAACTGAGACTCGCGAGCTTTGGGGTGATACTGCATCCTATCGCGAACACGAGCAAAAGACAAAGGATTACACAAAAGAGAAGTGGACAGAGGCGAATGACGGCTTGATGGCGATTTTTGCCGAGTTTGCTGCGTGCAAAAACGGTGGATTGAGTCCCGATTCCGAAGAGGCACAGGTAATTGTCGCAAACCTTCAGGTGCAAATCACAGAGAACTACTACACCTGCACTGACGAAATTCTCGCAGGGCTTGGAAAAATGTACGTTGCCGACGAGCGATTTAAGAAGAACATCGACAAGTCCGGAGAGGGCACTGCTGAATTTGCGGCAGAGGCGATTAATTTGTTCTGCTAAACTAATAGTACATAAGTAGGGAGAGTGAAATTATGCAAAAAGAACCGATAAGACATCATTATATACCACAGTTTATATTGCGTAATTTCGCTTGTGATAACGGCAAAAAGCTTGTTTGGTATTGTGATAAAGAATCACGAATTATTTCTCAACGTAACATATGTGAAGTGTTTATGGAGCGAAATCTTTACCGTGATGAGATTAACTATACAGAAAAGCCTGTTCAAATAGAACATGATTTATCTATATATGAGAGGGAAGTAGCAGAAATAATTAAGAGCAAGTTTTTAAAAAGCCGCAGAATAGAACTTACAGTACCTGAAGAGGATATGCTCAAGTTATTTTTTGCAATTATGTCTTTTAGAGGCATAAATGCGAAACGGCAGTTTGGCGACAATATTACTAAAGAATCCAAGGATTTTTATAAATACTATCAAGAAAATGAAGATTTTGAGGATTTTTGGAAACGTAATTTAGGTTATTTAGTAAAATGCCGTTCTATGAAAGAAGTTGCTAATCATCCAGAAATCGATCCACCTAGAAAGCTGTTTATGAAGCGAGATGTTGACTGGGTAATAAAAAAGTACTTTGTTATTGTAGAAACTAAAGAAGGGGATGGATTTATATTGGGCGATTGCTACCCTATTGCTATGTCAGGAGACAATATTCCCATGTATGATGTTTTCCCTATATCACCTGATAGAGCAATTATTCTGGCCTGCTTGGGCGTTGATGCTACGCCTCGTCATGTATTAACGTTAAGACCGGGAGTGTTTGATATTCCTCAACCCAGCAATAATGGGAATAGTGTGATCATTACCAAAAGACTACTTTTAGACGAAGTGCAGTATATTAACAGGGAAATTGAAAAGCACTCTCGCAAAGGATTCGTTTTTTTGAAGAAGGAGATAGAAACGTGAGTAAAAAGAAAACAAACAATAGGTATAGCAATATTTTGAATTTTGAAACGGAAGAAAAAGAATACAAAGAGTATTTTGAAGGAAAAAGCACAAAATATTCTGGATATACAGCTTGGAAAAAGCACATTCTTGAATGCTTGAAAAAAATTAAATCTATTGAGGAATATAATGATTTGAAACACCATTGTTCGATAGGTAAACAATGGACCAAAGATACCCCGCAGCTTTTGGTGACAGCTATTGGATTGTTTTTACCCATATACTTAGCCAATATTTTTGTGATCGACAATATATTCCTTAATTCTGTAATAGTAATTGGAATATTGATTTTCTCTGTTATTTTGTTGCTTAGATTAGCAAAGGATGAAATGCTAAAAGGATACTTTTATCAAGATTTAACAGAAATAATAGTTGATAATGAAAAAGAAATTATTAACGATATTGAATTGCGAATTGCTGAAGAAGAAAAGCAAAAAGCAAGAAATGATACAATCAACTATACACATTTTGTTTCTGTTGCAGGTTTAGTTTTCAATAATAAGGACGAAATATTACTAATAAAAAGTCCAAGAAGGGGTTGGGAATATCCTGGTGGTATGGTTGAGCCCGGAGAAACTCTTCAAGAGGCATTAATTAGAGAAATAAAAGAAGAAACAGGTGTTGATGTAAGAATTATCGGATTTGTTGGTGTGTGCAAGAATATAGAAAAAGATGTGGTAAATATTGATTTTACTTGTGAGTACGTTGGAGGAGAATTAACAAGAAGTGATGAAAGCATTGATGTTCAATGGATAAAAAGAGAAGATGCATTAAATATGGTTACCTTTCCTTTAACGAGAAAAAGATTAGAAAATATGCTAATGTCAAGTGACAAGGTTAATTGTTTTTCGTTTAAGAGAGAGCCATTCGAGATATTAATCGAAGAAAACTACGATGTTGTGCGGAAATAACTAATTGCATATATATGAATTATGATTAAAGAACTGATGCACGATCCGATATTTCTCGCAGGAAAGTCGGAGGTTGCGACAAAAGAAGATTTGCAGGTTGCACAGGACTTGCTTGATACACTGATGGCGCACAGAGAAAGCTGTGTCGGCATGGCAGCAAATATGATCGGTGTACGCAAGCGCATCATCGCTTTTCTCGACGAGAGCGGACGAGCTCCTACATATACAGTGATGCTCAATCCTGAGATCATCAAAAAGGACGGCGCTTATGACACTGAGGAAGGCTGTCTGTCGCTTTTGGGCAGCCCCCGTAAGTGCAAGCGCTATAAGACCATCAAGGTGCAGTATCAAACTTTGGAGATGCAAACACGCACAAAAAACTTCACCGGCTGGACGGCGCAGATTATTCAGCATGAGGTGGATCATTGTAATGGAATATTAATTTAAGGAGCTAATATGTACAGACCATACATAGTTTGCCACATGGTGACATCGCTTGACGGAAAGGTCACGGGCGAGTTTTTGAACCGCCCCGAATGTGAGGCAGCAACCGAGATTTATTACGAAATGAATAGGGAATACAAAGCGCAGGGCTCGGGAGGTTTTATTTGCGGACGTGTTACAATGGAGCAGAGCTTTACGGGTGGCTGGTATCCCGATTTGAGCAAATACGAGCCAGTTAAAAAACACTTTGGGCACTATATGAACTGCTGGTTTGACGACCTTGCGGATGCGAACTATTTTGCTATATCGTTTGACCCCAAGGGTAAGCTCGGTTGGCAGTCCAACGCAATCGAGGATAGCGATCCCGGTTACGGAGGAGCGAAAATCATCGAGGTTTTAACCGAGCAGGTCGATCCGCGCTATCTTGCGTACCTTGAGGAGAAGGAGATTTCATATTTCTTCGCGGGCGAGAACGGGATTGAAGTGCCGCTTGCCTTGAAAATACTGCGTGACCACGTGTCGCCGGAGTTTTTCGTGCTTGAGGGCGGTAGTATTATCAACGGACATTTTCTTCGTGCAGATTGCGTTGACGAGATCTCGCTTGTCCAAGCACCCGTCACCGCAGATAATGACTCAAAACCACTCTTTTTTGAAGGCGATATAGTCGATTTCAAGCTATTCGAAGCCGAGCAGAAGAACGGCACACTCGTGATGAGAAATATTAAGGAGAGAGAAGAATAGGAGAAAATATGAGATTAACCAAGATTGAAATATCAAATTATAAATCTATAAAATCCCCTGTGACAATCTCTTTCTTAGAAGGCTTGCCGACTGTTTTGATCGGTAAAAACGGTAGTGGAAAAACGAATGTTTTGGAAGCATTATCAGCAATTGCTTTGGCAAACACTCATTACTACGGAAACAGAGAAAAAGAGCGGCTTACTTACCGTGCATACATTCGGTTGTGTGAAGATGATGTAGCAACAATGCTGCCTGATGTCGTTTATGATAAAAACAAATGTGAGATAGTTGCTTATAGCAGCGGTAGTTATCTGAAGATTGACAGAGTACGCTCTGAATATATCGTTTCATCAATCAGAAAAGAAATTGCAGATATTCGAGATTTGGCATTGCAGTTAAAGGATGCAGTCGATTTATACGAAAAGCAACTTATAAAAACATCTCACGATGGATATGAGGAATTGCCAATTCATTGTTATAATTTGAAAAATGCAAATGGCAGGCTGACGAATTATAGTGCATTACACTGGCAAGCGGAACATTTTATAGAAAATGTGCGTAAAGTACTCGATCGTATGTTGCAATCATTTGAGGACGATGAGGCAGCTCTAACATTTGTTGCAGAAACACACCTGTATTTTGGCTGGAATGAAAGAGAAGCGTTTAGACTCGAATATGTAGAACCTTCTCTCGCTAAATTTGAGCAAAAATTCGTATCAATCAACAAAACTGCGATTAAGAGAGAAATCACAAAGATAAACAAGGCAACGAAAGACGCCTGTGATCGAATTGATTACTTAATTAAAGAAATAGAGAATAGGACAAAACGCATCCAAGAAGGTTTGGATACCGATCATATGCTAAGACAAGAACAGGAGGAGCACTATTACTCGTTCTTGTTCCATGTTCAGCATATTATCGGAAAAAGATGCTTGTTCTTGAAAAACGAGAGTAATGATGTAATCTTCAGGAAAGAGGACAGAAATTACCATTATAATGATCATTCCAATTCCATAATGGAAACCTATTTACGACAGGTGTATGACGGAAGTGATCGGGAAGAACTGCTAAGATCTTCGAAAAATGAGTTGACTCTTTCAGATCAAGCGGTTGCAGATTTTGAGGCGTTTTTGAACGAGAATATTCCTTCGTTCGATAGAGAAATGTACGATAGTATTTCTGTGCAGGCTGGCGAGAAAGGGCACATCTCTATTTTCGTAAAAGAAAAGACCGGGGAGCGAATCAATCTTAACGAAACAAGCGCAGGCAGACGGTGGTATTTTACTTACTACTTTATGAAAAACATACTGAGTGAAGGTGATATTTTTATTATCGACGAGCCTGCTGCAATGTTACATCCAAGCGCACAGCGTGAGGTGCTTTGCGATTTGATGGAGTTGACAAAACGAGGTGTGAAAGTGGTGTATTCCACACATAGTCCGTACTTGATTCCCGATGAATGGCAGTGTGTGCATTTTGTTACAATGACCGAAGAAGGTACGGAAGTGAATTGCGTTTCATCAAATCAAGAACTTGTTTCTCAAATGACCAATATCGTTGGAGAAGATATTTTTGATGTTCAGACAGTTTTTGATATGTATGCACAAGGCGATCCTATTAAGATAGGCAGAAAATGCTATAATGCTGTTCGAAATCAAACCAAGGATTTAGATGAGGCAGCATCTAAATTGTTTGTGTCTGTTGATACGATTAAATCGTGGAACAGAAACGGTGATCATTTTCGCTGTCCAAAGCTTGAGAACATAATTGCCGTTTGTAATTATGCAAATATCAAAATCAAAGACCTACTAAATTGAGTGGACAGCTGTCCACTCGATTTTTTATTTCGTTCGATGTATAATGATGGTACTCAAACGAAAGGAGGTAATCAAAATGTCAAAGTATCGGACCATTGACGTATGGAATGAGTTTTACGGTAACAAAGAAAACGTGTACGATTACGCGGGGCGATTGATGAAAAAGTCGGCGTGCGGTAATCCTAACAGCGCCTATCACCCAACAATCGACCACATAAGACCTTTGTCTGCTGGCGGATGCGATGTTCTCGGAAATATCGAAATTTGCCATTGTGATACCAATGAGGAAAAAGCTGATAGCTTTCCTCACTGGAAGGCGAACGGAAAACGATTTCGTGCCGAGCGTATAAGAGGCAGCAGGACAAAATATGCGATCATTAAGCTATAATGGAGGGAGTTTATGTTTGATTGGAATAGAAATGCCAACAAGAGAATTGACGCTGAAAGAGAAAGATTGCGAAATCTATCCGAAAAAGAACTGATGATTGAGATAATCATTGAGCTTCAAAAGATCAACGAAAACTGTGATGATATTGGCAGAAAGATAGTAATTAATATCCATCAATTGAGCGAGCCTCGAAAGGGGCTCGCTTTTTTTGCTAAATTTGAAGAATTTTGTCGAGAAAATGGGTATTATATATAGAGAGGTATTTTAAAAAGAATTGATAAAGTCCCCAAAAACCGACAGCTTTTGTTAAGGTGTAGTGAAAATATGACAACTTACGCTTTACAATAGATGAAAAAAGTGGTAAAATGAGGTTGTAAACAAAAGCACGGAGGACTTGAAATGGCGATTTTGACAAAAGAGGAGCTGAATAATCATTTGCGTGAGTATTACTTGGAGCATTTTGGTGAGCGAGATAGCGACGAATGGTTTGATCCGCCCGCGGTGAACGTGTGCGTGTTCAAGCGCGAGGGCAAGTTTTATACCCTGCATAGTCATATCCTCACGGGCAAGGTCACCGTTCATGTCGAATAGGAGTATGCTATGCCTGATTTGAATGATTTTCACGCGTTCAAGAGCACGAGTGACGGCTCGGGCGGTAAAGGTGGTGGTGGCGGTATTGGCTGCGTCGCTTGGTTCGTCATAGGAATAGTCATTATATTGTTAATATCCTTGATTGCCGACGGAGCAGATTGGGACGCGATAGATTGCTTGCTGGGTCTTGGATTTTTAGCTTTTTTGTTCGCAAAATTTACGTTTAGTTAAGTTGGGGGATTTATGAAAGAATTTGATACAGTTATTTTAAAAGAAAGCTATGAAGGAGTTCCTGAAGGTACGCAGGGAACTATTATTCAAGAATACCAACCGAGCTTGTTTGAGGTGGAGTTTTTTGATAACGACCACAATATGATCGATACCGTGACAACGCCCATTATGGTGCTTGATCTTGTGAGTGAGTTTTGAGGAGAATGAAATATGAATATTGAGAATATTAACACAGCAATTAAGAATTTGAGTGCAAAGAGAAAGATTTTTCACTCGGAAGCGGATTTTCAATTTGCTTTTGCCTGGGAGCTTCAAAAAGAATT
This sequence comes from Clostridia bacterium, assembly GCA_017483195.1. GTDB lineage: Bacteria > Bacillota > Clostridia > Oscillospirales > CAG-272 > RGIG4608. The sequence continues at coordinate 61,239 of JAFULR010000005.1, read as the reverse complement.
GCCCCAAGCGGAAATAAGATTGGAGTATTGCCCAGCATTTGCAAAGGATATGCACATTGATATTTTTGTTATTGAAAGCGGTGCTACATACCCTATTGAACTGAAATATAAGAGTAAGAAAATCCAGACAATTGATAACAATGACTTTTTTTCACTTAAAAACCACGGTGCTCAAGATATAAATCGTCATGCTTTTCTTTATGACGTCGAGCGCTTGGAAAAAATGAAAGCATTGGATAAGAGTTTTTCTATGGGTTATGCTGTGATGCTTACAAATGATCCGCTATATTGGCGCAAACCGCTTAAAAACGCAAGCATAGATGAAGCATTCAAAATTCACGAAGGAAAGACGGTTTTTGGCACACTAAAATGGAGTGAACAGGCCGCTGCTGGAACCACTAAAGGACACAATACAATTGTTTTGAATAATTCATATGTAATGCATTGGTCTAACTTTAGTGATATTGAAGATGTAAAGAACGGTATGTTTATGTACAACGTAGTTGAGGTGAAATAATGAAATCAACCGAAAAATACAACAGAATAAGACCCTTGAAGATATACGAGATACTCAAAAAGGAGACCGACGAGGATCACCCAATGGGTACTGAGGAGCTTCGCGCAAAGCTCTTGGAATTTGGTATTGACTCTCACAGAACAACCATTTATGCCGACATTGAACTGCTCAATGAGTGCGGCTATGAGATCATGTGGCGCAGGGGCAGAAGCAATCTCTACTATGTGGAAGATCGCAGCTTTGATGCGCCGGAATTACATATTCTGATGGACGCGGTTCAGGCGGCTTCCTTTATCACTGAGAAGAAGAGTGCAGAGCTTATAAAAAAGATAGCTGACCTTGCGGGCAGCCAAAAGGGAATTGTTTTGCAGAATAATATAGTTAAGTTCAATAATCAAAAGAATACGAATGAGAGCATCTATTACAACGTTGACACGATAATCAACGCCATCAACGTGGGCAAAAAGATTATTTTCTATTACTTTGATTATGACGTCAATCACAGCAAGGTTTACAGAAGGGAGCACCATCACTATGTTGTAAATCCCATCGCGACCGTTTTTGCTGACGGTCATTACTATCTTGTAACTTTTGACTCTCGGTATGGCAAGATATCAAACTATCGTATCGATCGTATGGAAAAGGTTGAGATCGAGTGGACAAAGGATGTTGAGCTGCCGCCCGAGGAGATGCATTTTGACGTTGCGAACTACAAAAAACAGCTTTTCGGAATGTTTAACGGCGAAACGACCGCGGTTACTATTGATATCGACAAAACCCTCGTTGATGCTGTGTTCGATCTCTTTGGTGAGCAAACAAAAATGGTCACAAGCGGAGAGAACACAGTTCGTTTCACGGTCAACGTGCAAGTCAGCGACCTCTTTTTCGGCTGGTGCTCGTCATTTGGCGATAAAGTCAAACTTCTTGCGCCGCAGGAGACGGTTGAGGAGTATAAAAATTACATAAGAAAGTTGATTTGAGATTATGAAAGGATTACACGAACTTTTACAGTACAGGAATTGCTATCGATATAGTAAAAGATGTGAGCATCTTCATTTTATACCTGCAGAAAACGAAGAGCAGGCGATAGAACTGTATAGTAGAATTATTCAAAATTGCGCATTTACCGGAACGGAACAATGGGCTTTGGAAATTGCATTGGACTGTATTAGAGAGATGACAGTTGAGGATCTTGTATATATAGCAGAGCACAAGGATATAGAAGAATATCACTTGAATTACGGATTGTATGTTAGAAACACATATATCCATCCGAGCAGGTTCCATTTTTATAGTTGTCCTGACAAAATGTCAACGTTAGTAAAGCAATTTATCATAGGTATTATTTGCCCCGAGCATAATCCTTTTAAGGAAGAAGAGTGAGAAAATATGTCATTCAAAAGATGGTTCAAATGGTGGCTGCGTTCGTTTAGTGCTATGATTCTATTCGGTTCAAGCAAACGCAAAAGCGACCGTCAACGAAAAATAGAAAGACAGAAACGACGTGAATATGAGCGCCGCAAACATCACCCGTTATACATGGTCAAAAAGCGCCAAAAAGCAAGAAGCAGCAACGCTATTTTGCTTGATAAAATGGCTAAATTTTTCGTGGCGAGCTTGACTTTCCTTTTAGCGCCTTGGGGACTTTTCAAAAGGGCGAAAAGAAGCAAGAGAATAAAAACAGCCGTAGCACAAGCTGCGGCTAAACGAGCATCTTCAACCTCTGCAAAATCTTCCGTAATTTCTTCTCAAAAAGAAGCAAAAAATGAAGCAAAGGCAGAGAAAAAGATAGAGAAAAAGATAGAGAAAAAGACTGAGAATCTCTCTGCCAAATCTCCCTCAACTCAATCCGCAATCACCGACAAAGCGGAAGAAAAAGGAGAGAAAGCAAAAGAGATCTTGCAAGAAAACGTGCGCGTTGAAGCGTTGAAAAAGGACGAAAAATCAAAAGAAAACTCTCCCAAATCCACTCCAAAAAATCCAGGTGATACTTGGATCCGCAAACGAATGATTGCGGAAATAAAGAGGAAAGAGATGGCAGAAAAAATAGATGTCGGCGACACCTTCGACCTCGCCCTTGTAGAGAACAATTCCGTTGCTCTCATCCGTAAAGACTCTCACGTCGCAACCGTCTGCAAATCAGACACCATCCCCCTCACTACCGCCCTCAAGCTCGGCAGAAAGCTCTATGCAATCGTCACCGAGATAAAAGAGAATGAGATAGAGTTCGAGGGGTGGCAGATATAATAAAAATCTATAAATGTAGACTTTTTTATACATTTCTACACTTTTTTGCTTCGAAATATGTTGATTAATTTATATATTTGTGCTATTATTATCTTAATGCTATTTTTAGTTGAGAGGTGTATTATGGCTGTTTGTTATAACAAGTTGTGGAAATTACTTATAGATCGCAAGATGAAAAAGAAGGATCTTGCAGAGCTTTCTGGTGTTAGCAAGGCAACTATTGCAAAAATGGGTAATGATGTTAATGTGTCAACTGAAGTACTTGCAAGAATATGCAATGCGTTGCAGGTCGATGTGGGTGACATTATGGAAATGGTACCGGGCACTAACGTAGCAGAGTGAGGGATATATTGTGAAGCTTTTAGATAATGTTAATCAGACCCTCAAAGATGATTTGAGTTATACTATTGAAAAGGGAAGTAAGATATCAATAGCTGCTGCGTGTTTTTCAATGTATGCTTTTCAAGAATTAAAAAATGAGCTTGAAGATATTGAAGAACTTCGTTTTATTTTCACGTCTCCTACATTTATTACCGACTCTACAAAAAGAGAAAGCAGAGAATTCTATATTCCAAGGCTCAATAGAGAAAAAAGTATATATGGCACAGAGTTTGAGGTCAAGCTTAGAAATGAGATGACACAAAAAGCGATTGCTAAAGAATGCGCTGAGTGGATAAGAGAAAAGGTTACATTCAAGTCCAATATCACAGCAGATAATCTTATGGGCTTTATTAATGTTGATGAAACGAGTTATTCGCCTATTAATGGATTTACAACCGTAGATTTGGGATGTGAACGCGGCAATAATATGTTCTCTGCCATTGTAAAGACAACATCATCAGAAAACAGTCGTTTTTATATTGATAAATTTGATGAAATTTGGAATAATAAGAAAATATTGCAAGATGTGACAGACGAGCTTATTGAAAGTATATCGGCCGCATATAATGAAAACTCTCCTGAATTCATATATTTCGTAACTCTATATAATATCTTCAATGAGTTTTTAGAGGATATTTCCGAAGACGTTCTTCCTAACGAAGCTACGGGTTTCAAAGAAAGTAAGATTTGGAACATGCTCTATATTTTCCAAAAAGATGCTGCTCTTGCAATTATTAATAAACTCGAAAAATACAATGGATGTATCTTGGCTGACTCTGTTGGTCTTGGTAAAACCTTTACAGCTTTGGCTGTTATAAAGTATTATGAAAATAAGAACAAGTCTGTGCTCGTTCTTTGTCCAAAGAAACTTACTAATAACTGGAATACATATAAAGACAATTACGTAAATAACCCTATTGCTTGCGATAGGCTTCGTTATGACGTACTTTATCATACTGACTTGTCAAGAACACACGGCCTTTCAAACGGTCTTGATCTTGACCGTTTGAATTGGGGCAACTATGACCTTATAGTCATAGATGAATCGCACAATTTCCGCAATGGCGGTAAGTTAACGGGTGGCGAGGACGAAAAGGAGAATAGATACCTTAGACTTCTTAATAAAGTTATACGTAAGGGTGTAAAGACAAAGGTTCTTATGCTTTCAGCAACGCCTGTAAATAATAGATTTAACGATCTTAAAAATCAGCTTGCCCTTGCTTATGAAGGAGATTCCTCTCTTATTGATAGTAAGCTTAATACGAGCCGTTCTATTGATGATATTTTCCGCAATGCTCAAAGAGCGTTTACAAACTGGAGTAAATTTGAGCCTGAAGATAGAATAACGGAAAACCTTCTTAAAATGCTCGATTTTGACTTTTTTGAAGTTCTTGACTCGGTAACCATCGCACGTTCCAGAAAGCATATTCAAAAGTATTATGATACTGCTGATATCGGAACGTTCCCAACGAGGTTGCCCCCGGTTTCTGTGAGACCACCTCTTACAGACCTCAAAAAAGCAATTAACTATAACGAAATATTTGAGCAGTTAATGCTTCTGACGCTTTCTATATATACACCTTCTCACTTTATTTTGCCAAGCAAAGTCGATAAATATGCTGAGCTATACGATGATAGCAAGGTCAGTGTTGGTTTTACGCAGAAAAACCGTGAGCAAGGTATCAGAAGACTTATGGCTATAAACCTTATGAAACGTATGGAAAGCTCTGTATATGCTTTCAGTTTGACGCTTCAAAGAATTAGTCAATTAATTGCTACTACTATTGATACAATCAATAAATATGATGCCATCGCACCCGCAGAGTTAACTTTAACAGACATAAGTAATATCGATGAATTCGATAGCGAGGATATGAATGACGATCTGTTCTCGTTTGGTAAAAAGGTTAAAATTGAACTTGCCGATATGGATTACGTGTCATGGAAAAGAACACTCGTAAAGGATAAGGAAGTTTTAGATCTTATTACTCTTATGGTTTCTGATATCACGCCTGAACATGACAGCAAGCTTCAAGAGTTGATAAAAACGCTTGCAAATAAAATTAGTAATCCTATTAACGCAGGAAATAAGAAAGTGATTATTTTCACTGCTTTTGCGGATACAGCTAAATATCTATTTGAAAATATAAGTCTATTTGTGAAAACAAAGTTTGGGCTTCATACCGCTATGATTACGGGCTCAGTTGATGGCAGAACAACGGCTAATATACGTAATGACTTGAACACTGTGCTTACGTGCTTTTCACCCATATCTAAGGATAAAGAACTCCTTATGCCAGGCGATAAGACGGAGATTGATGTTTTGATTGCTACCGACTGTATTTCAGAAGGTCAAAACTTGCAGGACTGCGACTATCTTATTAACTACGATATACATTGGAATCCGGTGCGTATTATTCAGCGATTTGGACGTATTGACCGTATTGGTTCCAAGAATACGGTTATTCAGCTTGTAAACTTTTGGCCTGACGTTTCCTTGGATGAGTATATTGACCTTAAAGCTAAGGTCGAAACTCGTATGAAGATAGTTAATATGGCCGCTACGGGCGATGAAAACCTTATCAGTGAGGACGAAAAGACAGACCTTGAATACCGCAAGGCACAGTTGAAACGCTTGCAGGAAGAGGTTGTGGACATCGAAGAAATGTCAAGTGGAATATCCATCATGGATCTTGGACTTAACGAGTTTCGTCTTGACTTGTTGGAATACGTTAAGAATCATTCAAATGTGGACAAAGCTCCATTTGGTTTGCATTCCGTAGTTCCTGCGAATGATGAAACACCCGCGGGTGTGATATATGTTCTAAAAAACCGTTCTAACTCTGTAAATATTGATAATCAAAACAGACTCCATCCGTTTTATATGGTGTACATCCAAAATGATGGACAAGTTGTTTGTAACCACCTTGCGCCAAAGGATATGCTTGATAAAATGAGATATCTTTGCAAGGGAAGTAATGAACCAATTGCAAAAGCATACAAACCATTCAATAGGGAAACTAAAGACGGAAAAGAGATGACTAAGTATTCCAAATTGCTTGGTGAAGCCATTTCTTCTATTATTGAAGTAAAAGAGGAAAGCGATATTGACAGCTTTCTCGGTGGTTCACAGGTAAGCTTCTTATCAAATCAAATCCAAGGGCTTGATGATTTTGAGCTTGTCTGTTTCTTAGTAGTACAGGATAATAAAAACGCACAAAGCATTAAGAAGGACTTTAGACTTGTTGTTGCAGGCACAAGATACTTTAATAACTATAATTTTGTATCCGATACTTTGGAAAAGTATCTTGCAGATAAGATTGATAAGTACAACGTAACCATATTGTGTGGAGATGCTCGCGGAGCAGATGCTATGGGACTTGCATATGCATCGAAGCACGGATTAAAGGTTGAACATTATCCGGCAAATTGGAATAAATACGATTCTGCTGCGGGTCCCATACGCAATAAGAAGATGGCTGAAAGGGCCGATGCTGTAATTGTGTTCTGGGACGGCAGATCACCCGGTACTGCCGATATGATTCAGCGTGCTAAGGAGGCAAGTATCCCTTGTGAAATTATAAAAATTTGATCAAAAAGGAGGAATAGTGATGCTCGGTTTACCAAAATCCACAGAGTTGTCAAAGCAGTTGCCCAAAAAGGCAATATATTTAAAATTTAATATGAATACTGCTGCCAAGGACAAGTTTGACGCAGATATATCGAGGATCACTATCGTCTCTGAAATTTCTCCTGCGACAACAACTATTGCGGCAGGGGACAACGTTCCTGCTATTTACGTTTTACTTGTTTCCTTGAAGCACAAGGATTACAAGGAAGCTACGATAGCACAAATAAATAAACTTATAAATCAAAGTATGGTTTTATTATTGGAATGCGCCTCGGAACGCCGCCTTGCAGTATATCATACTAAACTCATCCAAAGTGAGTGGATGCCCGCGGATGATTGTAAGCTTTTCCTTAAAGGACTGAATATGGATGACGTTTGGGATAACTTGGTTATCCAAATTGGCAATATTGAGGTTGAGGGAGAACATTCTTTGGAAGAGCAAATCGCTCACGATGAAAAGAAAAGTCAAATCCTAAAGGAAATTGAACGTCTTGATGCTCTTGCACGTAAGGAAAAGCAGCCGAAGAAAAAGTTTGAGCTGGTAGAAAAAATTAACAAACTCAAAAGCTTAGAAGGTGTAATATGAATCAGACAACTAAAGAAATTCTTGAAAAATATGGCATTGATCCTTCGGATTTAAAACTCATAGGCTTAGATGATATTTCTGATAACCTTGTTAAAAGTGCGGAGCAAATTGCAAAAATATGGGGACAAGTTATAGCTAATATATACTTTTCTGAGTTTGTTTCCGACTTTGAAAACAGAAACTATGAAAAAGCATATAATTCGGTTGTCTTTAAATCAATCGACAACCTATGTAGCGACAAAAATATTGTTGAAATAAAGAAAGGCACCAAGGTTTATCGAGCAAGAATTATAAATGATATAAATGATATTTATGATTGCAAAAAGGGCATTCATTTTGAAGGTGAGTTTTTGAAAGGATATGATTGGATCAATTCCAAGGAGCCACCTTTGGGTATTGCTTCTGACGGGAGGGCCAATAGACAATATTCATCATATTTTTATTGTTCAGATAATGGACCGACTGCCGCAAGTGAAATAAAAGCTAATATAGGAGATTACATTTCATTAGCTTTATTTACAATTAATCGAGACCTAAAGATGATACAATTTGAAGAAAAAGAAATCTTAGAGATATCATCTTTGCCCGATTGGTATCAATACTATATTGCAAAATGTTTTACTACACCAGTTAGTGACCCGAAACAATATCACATAACTCAATTCATTAGTGATGAAATTCGCAAGCATGGTGTCGATGGTATTTGTTATAAAAGTCATTTTACAAATAATAATAATTACGTTATTTTTAATTGCTCTATGGATACTATCGTGTTTTTTAGCAGCAAAATATTACAGTTACATTCTCAACAGCTTAATTTTATAGATTTTTCTGCAGAGAAAATAATATCAACAAAACCTATTCCTGATTTGAGTGCAGATGCTATACAAACAAAAAAAGCTCACATTTATGGAATAATTCAGGCACAAAAAAACGAGATCCCATCAAATGATAACTCAAAAATGACGGAGGACGATAAAAATGGACAAACTGAAAATGCACAGTCTTAATAAAGTGGACGACAATATAAAGAAGATTGGAGCTCTGTTCCCGAACTGCGTGACCGAAAGGAAGAACGACGCGGGTGAGCTGGAGTACGCCATTGATTTTGATATGCTGAAGCAGGAGCTTTCCTCTGTTGTGGTGGAAGGCAAAGAGGAACGCTATCAGTTCACTTGGCCCGATAAGAAGAAGTCCATCCTGGCGGCCAACGCTCCTATTAGCGATACGCTCCGTCCTTGCAGAGAGGAGAGCGTTGACTTTGATACCACGCAGAACCTCTATATTGAGGGTGACAACCTTGCCGTGCTCAAGCTCTTGCAGGAGACCTATCTTGGCAAGATCAAGATGATCTACATCGACCCGCCCTATAATACATCTGTTGATTTTATTTACAAAGATAATTTTTCTGAAAGTCTTGAAGAATATCTTGTACATAGTGGTCAGCTCGATGAAGACGGTAACAGACTTTTCACCAACACTGAAAGTAATGGTCGCTTCCATACCGATTGGCTGAATATGATTTATCCGAGATTGAAACTGGCGAAGGACTTGCTTGCTGATGATGGTGCGATATTCATTCATATAGATGAAAATGAAGTCTATACTATGCAGGCAGTATGCAAAGAAATTTTTGGTGCTCAAAATGAACTTGGCACAATTGTTTGGGACAAGAGAAACCCCAAAGGTGTAGTTGCTGGTGTCGCATATCAACATGAGTCTATACTTGTATTTTGTAAAAACATTTCCGTTTTTGCCACGGTTCCTTTTTTGAAGAAAAAGGAGCATGCCGACGAAATGATTTCAAAGGTTGAATCTTTGATTAAAAAATATGGAACGGTCAACGAAAAAGTTCGAATGGAATATAAAGAGTGGATCAAAAACAATAAGTCGTCGCTTTCTGGTGGAGAAAGTGCATATTCTTTGATTGATTCTCAAGGAAAAATATATCAGCCGGTTTCCATGGCGGCTCCTGATAAGCCCGAAACCCGTTCTCATAGACCGTTGATTCATCCTATTACAAATAAACCTTGTCCTGTCCCCGAGAAAGGCTGGAGATTTACGGATAAGAAGATGGATGAGCTGTTAGCCTTAGACAAAATCGAGTTTGGTGCTGATGAAAACACTCAACCGAGACAAAAATACTTCTTAAAAGACAACATGGAAGAAGCAGTTGCGTCTTTGTTGTATTTTGGCGGTAGCGATGATGCTATGGGGATGCCGTTTGATAATCCAAAACCCGTTTATGTTGCAAAAAGAATTATCAGCACGCTTTGCAAAAACGATGATGATATTATTCTTGACTTTTTCTCTGGTTCTGCAACAACGGCTCATGCAGTAATGCAATTGAATGTTGAGGATAGCTTATATAGAAAATTTATTATGGTACAGCTTCCGGAAACAATTGCAGAAAAGACCCCTGCATATAAGCAAGGATATAGGACTATTTGCGAAATTGGCAAGGAGCGTATTCGTCGTGCCGGTGCAAAGATCAAAGAAGAAAACGGCATGATGGCTCAGAACCTTGATACCGGCTTCCGTGTGCTCAAGCTGGATTCTTCTAACATGAAGGACGTTTATTATACTCCCGACGAGTACGAAATAAACATGTTTGATATGCTCTCCGACAACATCAAAGAGGACAGAACGCCAGAAGATCTTCTTTTCCAGGTCATGCTCGACCTCGGCGTGCTGCTCTCCAGCAAGATTGAGAAAGAGATTATCGCCGGCAAAAAGGTATTCAACGTTGCCGATGGCTTCCTGTACGCTTGCTTCGATAGCAACGTCAGCGAGGAAACCATCACCGCTATTGCAAAGAAGAAGCCGTACTATTTCGTTATGCGTGACAGCTCCATGGCAAACGATAGCGTAGCAACCAACTTTGAGCAGATCTTCGCTACGTACAGCCCTGATACAGAAAGAAAGGTGCTGTAATGATTTTGGACTTTTTAATAGGCGTTGCTGCTTCGATAGTTGCAAGCATCATTTGTGGATTATTTTCCAAAAAGGTTTTCGGAAAAAAAGCAGATGTATTAACATCTATTTATTCAATATATATTAGTTTTTCAACCTTTGTTTTTGGAATTCTATTAACATTTTTGCTAAGTAACAATATACAAGATTTGTTTTTGAAATGGTCTGGAGAAGATGCGTTTACTATGGTAAAGTATTTGTCTTCACTATTTTGGATTTTATTTGTAAATGTTACTGTTATTACTATTGTTTTTTTGATAGTGCGTCAAATGGAGATATCTCAAAAAAGCATTGACAAATCCAACAAAAACATAATGGATTATTACATTTCTCAAGAAAAGGGGGATGATAATAAGTGAAATTCAAATTTAAAATACAACAATATCAAACAGATGCTGTAGATGCTGTAGTCAGAGTTTTTAACGGTCAAGGAATGCATGATAGCGTAAGCTACATTCGTGACATTGGTAAAAAGTCAACAAAAGCACAGGTATCGGTTGCGGATATAGAAGATGATATTATTGGCGATAGCGGATATAAAAATGAGGAAATTAACCTCACCGACGCTCAGCTTCTTGCCAATATTCAGCAGCTTCAAAATGAAAATAATATAAAACAATCAAAGCAGCTCGAGGGTCATCTTGGCAAATGTTCTCTTGACGTAGAGATGGAAACCGGCACAGGCAAAACTTATGTGTACATAAAGACAATGTTCGAGCTGAATAAGCGTTACGGTTGGAGTAAGTTTATCGTGGTTGTTCCGTCCATTGCTATCCGTGAGGGTGTAAAAAAGTCATTTGAGATTACAACGGATCACTTTATGGAGCACTATGGCAAAAAGGCAAGGTTCTTCGTATATAATAGTGCCGACTTGAAAGAGCTTGATAGCTTTTCATCAAGTTCAAGCATTAACGTTATGATTATTAACACGCAGGCATTTGCACGTTCTTTCTCAGAGGATGGAAAGAAGAAGACTAAAGAACAGCTGATTATTTACTCCAAGCGCGATGAGTTCGCATCGCGTCGTCCTATTGATGTAATTAAGGCAAATAGACCTATTATCATCTTGGACGAGCCTCAAAAAATGGGTGGTGAAGTTACTCAAAAGGCACTTCAAAACTTTAATCCGCTTTTTACAATCAATTATTCTGCAACGCACAGAACACAGCATAATCTTGTGTACGTGCTTGATGCACTTGATGCTTTTAACAAGCGTCTTGTAAAGAAAATTGAGGTCAAGGGCTTTGAGGTTAAGAACTTCCGTGGAACCGATAAGTACCTCTACCTTGAGCGTATAATCGTTTCGCCCAAGCATCCTCCGAGAGCTAAGATTGAACTTGAAATCGGATACAACAAGAGTATTAACCGTGAAACCAGAATTTTTGATGTTGGTGATAATCTTTACGTTGAATCCAAGAATATGGAACAATACAAGGGATACGTTATTTCCGAGATCGATCCTTTACACAACTGCGTAACGTTTACTAATGGTGAAGTAATCTACGCAAACAACGTTGTGGGTGACGTATCCGAGCAGGATATGCGTCGTATTCAGATTCGTGAAACTATTCTTTCGCACTTTGAGAAAGAGGAAAAGAACTATAATAAGGGTATCAAGACTCTGTCTTTGTTCTTCATTGATGAGGTTGCAAAATACCGTCAGTACGATGAAAACGGTGACGAGGTTCTTGGTGAATACGGTAAGATATTTGAAGAAGAGTATCTTAGTATTCTGAACGATAATCTCACTCTCATAGACACACCTTATCAAAGATATTTGCGTTCTGTTTGCGATGATCCGCATGCAGTACACAGAGGATATTTCAGTATTGATAAGAAGACCGGAAGAAGCGTAAACAACGCCAAAGACGGTAAAGAAGCAGCACGCGTTAAAGAGGGTGCAGTTTCTGACGATATTTCCGCTTACGATCTTATTTTGAAAAACAAAGAACGTTTGCTTTCGTTTGATGAACCAACGAGATTTATTTTCTCGCACTCGGCTTTAAGAGAGGGTTGGGATAACCCCAATGTATTCCAAATCTGTACGCTCCGTCATACTGACAGTACGACCGCTAAACGTCAAGAAGTAGGACGCGGTCTTCGTCTTTGCGTTGATAGTACCGGTAACAGAATGGATAACGAAACGGTAGGCGAAGTTGTGCATGACATCAACGTGCTTACAGTTATCGCAAATGAGAGCTACAAGAACTTTGTATCCGACTTGCAGAAGGACATCAAAGAAATGCTCTATGACAGACCTCTTGCAGCTACCAGTGATTACTTCAAAGGCAAGTATGTTAAGGTTGATGGCATTCCCACGCAGATTGATGATAAAGCCGCAAATATTATTGAGGGCTACCTTATCGCAAATGGTTATGCTGACTATATGGACAGAAAGATTACAGATAAGTATCGTAACGATCTTGCAAATGGAACTTTGGTACCGTTGCCGCCACAACTTGCACCTATGAGTGAAGGAATTCATAAGCTTGTACAAGCCGTATTTGATGAAAGCGTTCTTGACGATATGTTTACCAACGGTCATGAAACAAAGATCAAGGAGAATCCTTTGAACGAGAACTTCTATAAGAAAGAGTTCCAGACTCTTTGGAAACTTATCAACCGTCAGTATGCGTATAGGGTTGACTTTGATAGCGACGAGCTTATCAGAAAGTCAATAAATCATATCAATACTAAGCTATTTGTTACTGAGTTGCAATACACTACTTCGGTAGGTTCTCAGAAAAGTGAGCTTACCGAGCATGAAATTGAACGTGGTGACGGTTTTAAAACCGCCAAGACACGTACCCAAACGTTAAGAAATGCTCAACACAGCAAAGTGTCCTATGACCTTATTGGTAAGGTTGCAGAAGGTACGAAGCTGACGCGTAGAACGGTAGCGAAGATTCTTGAAGGAATTGAGCCCAAGCAGTTCTACAAGTTTAAGTTTAATCCCGAAGAGTTCATATCGAAGGTGATTAAGCTTATCAATGAGCAGAAGGCGACAATGATTGTTGAGCACATTTCTTATGATGAGACAGGCGGCACATACGATAGTGACATTTTCACTGCTGAAAAGACAGGTCACAGCTTCGAAAAGGCTTTCCTGGCAAAGAAGTCCATTCAGGACTATGTGTTTACCGACGGTTACGCTACTGATGGTATGAGTGGCGAGCGTAGGTTTGTCGAGGATTTGGATGCTGCAGAGGAGGTTTGTGTTTACGCGAAGCTTCCAAAAGGATTCCATATCCCGACACCGGTAGGAAACTATTCGCCCGACTGGGCAATAGCTTTCAATGAAGGCACAGTAAAACACATCTACTTTATTGCAGAGACGAAAGGAACAATGGAGTCACTGCAACTTAAACCCATTGAGCAAGCAAAGATTTCTTGTGCTAAGAAGCTCTTTAATGAGATTTCTTCAAGCAAGGTTAGGTATCACGACGTTGATAGTTATCAGAGCTTGCTAAGTATTATGAGTAATATTAAGTAATTAGAAAGGAGGGAACAAAAATTAGAAAGAACAAAAAAACAAGGACTAATAATAGGTTCTTAGGCTATAAAAGCACGAAAAAAGCTGGCAGATTCCTTAGAAGCCATTTTTCTCCTAATCCTACTGAATTTTTAGAAATATTTGGTGTGTTCGGTAAGGTATTAGGTAAAATAATAAATACAATACTTGAAAAGATTATACATATTATTTCATATTTTTTAACAGGATTAATATACAAACCTAAGCAACATAAGGCCCTGATTGGATCAGCTATGTATACAACTATATCTATAGGAATCAAAAAAGCTATAAAGGAAATTGGCTATTTGGGCATATCAAGAATCTAATAGTAAGAATATATTTAATTGCGCACCCTGAATTAGGGTGCGTATCTTTTTCTGTCGTCATTCAGCTACACCTTTCATCAAATTTATCCAACAGGTTGCAATTTTTGATATATGGTGATATAATTAAAAAAAGACTATAGGAGTATGATATGCCGAAGACAGGAAACTGGGGAAATAAAGTTATTCAAGTTTTGAAAAAGAACGATGATCTTCCTAAAAGAGATAAACGAAAATGCAGATACTATCGCAAAGAAGACAGTTACTGTGTGGCAAAGACAAGACGGTGTAGCGAGTCTACTTATTGCGATATATATGATGTGGATACAGTTAGATTTCCCAATGAGAGGAGAAAAGTTGTATCCTCTAAATCAAGTACCGTTGTAACAGAAGCAAGTAGAGTGGTTAAGTGTTGCCCTATAAAACCTAAACTTGATTTTAAAGGCACGAGATATATTAATTTTGAGGATATTTACGTTGATAACGCTTCCTTCAAAGCACCGAATACAAAAAAAGTGGAAGATATGGTGAAGTACTATGAAGATCACGGAGAATTGGATAGACCTATTTATGTATCTTGTGACAACAAACAATACTATTTGAAAGGCAAGTATTTGCGTTATTATACAGCACGTAAATTGGGTTTGAAATCCATAGCTGCCAAAATAGATGATGGTGCAGGTAATAAGCTTGATAATGCACTTAGAACGCCAGGGAACATTGTAAGGTTTTCGTCTGGTGAGATCGGAGTAGTGATAGCTGCCGATTTGATGTGCGTAACATTGAAAAAAGAAAATGGAAATGAGATTAAAATGGGCATTGATTATTGCATAGAAAACAACATATTGACTATTAAATAAAGGAGTAATTATGCCACTTCAAATAATCAGACAAGACATAACCAAAATAAAGTGCGATGCGATAGTGAATCCGACGGACAGATGGTTGTCCGGTGGCGGTGGCGTGGATGCGCTGATACGCGAGGCGGCGGAGGAGCAGATGGATGCTCGTTGTGCGGAGATTGGCTCGCTCTCAGTTGGCGAGGCGGTGTTAACACCCGCGTATGCGATGGAGAACTGCAAGTTCGTCATCCACGTGGCAGGTCCCGTGTGGCGTGGCGGACTTGGCGGGGAACGCGTTTTGCTTCGCTCCTGCTATCTTGAAGCGCTTGAGCTTGCATGGGATAACAAGTGCCGTAGTGTAGCATTTCCGCTTATTGCGTCGGGCACTTACGGCTATCCGAAGGACAAAGTGTTGAAGATTGCAACCGCGACGATCAGCGACTTTTTGATGAAGCACGAGATGAACGTTTATCTCGTTGTGTACGATGTTGATTCCTATGAGATCAGTCAATCATTGAAAAGTGAGCTCGATAGTTATATTGAGAGAGTTTACAATCAAGAAGATGAGGACGAAGGTTGGCTTGATCCTAAGGGCGCTGATTGTTCAATAGCTTTTTCTAAGTGTTGCTCAATGGAGAGTAGTTCTTTAGATGATTACTTTGATAATCTCGACAAGGGTTTCAGCGACACGCTTTTTGATTACATAGACAAAAAGGGAATGACCGACGTTGAGGCATACAAGCGCTCGAACGTGAGTCGAAAGGTGTTTTCAAAAATCAAATGCACGAAGAATTACACTCCATCAAAGATCACGGCGGTGAGCTTTGCGATCGGACTCCATCTCAGTCTTGAAGAGACCGAGCATTTGCTTTCAACCGCAGGGATGTGCCTCTCGCGTTCAAGCAAGTTCGATGTAATTATCGAATATTTCGTTAAAACAGGGAAGTATAAAGACATTCACGAGGTCAACGAGGTGCTCTATCAGTACGATCAGGTGTTGCTGGGGTGTTGATAAAAGGAGATTAAAATTATGAAGGAAAAGATAATAAATAGCAATAGTAGTATAGGAATTGCGGGCGAATTCTTTGTAGCCGCAGAATTAACCAGAAGGGGATATATTGCTTCGCTTACCGGAAAAAATACCAAAGCAATTGATATTTTAGCTTCAAATAAAGACGGTAGTAAATCAGTTGCTATTCAAGTTAAAACAAGTAATAATGAAATGGTTAACAGATGGATGATGACTAAAAAGCTTGAAGAAATTTTCAACGATAATCTTTTTTATGTGCTTGTAAATATGAATGAAGGAAAAATGCCAAGTTATTATGTTGTTCCAAGTACATTTTTAGCTGAAAAAATCAAGAATGAATATGAAAATTGGTTGAATAGCCCAGAATATCAAGGAAAAAAGCATAACGAAACTACTATGAGAATTTTTATTTTTGTCGACGAAAGCGAAAGACTTAAATATCATGAGGCTTGGCATTTGCTCGGCTTATAATGTCCCCCAACGAGCGACCTTTTGTTAAACCGAATAGTGTAAGATATAGTCGTAAGGCAGTTGTGTCTTGCGACTATATTTTATTTTGGAGGACAAAATAATGAAGAAAAATGAAAAGATGATCAAAGATTGTGGCGGTATCAAAATGCCTGCTCCTAAAAAGTGCCCCAACGGTATCACCGAGCTTGTGTTCATTCTTGACCGAAGCGGAAGTATGTCGGGGCTTGAGGCGGACACGATCGGTGGTTTCAATTCTACGATTCAAGCGCAGAAAGAGAAGGAAGGCAAGGTTTACGTTTCAACCGTGCTTTTCGATCACGAAAGCTACGTGCTTCACGATCGCGTGGACATTGAAAAGATCGAGCCAATGACTCGTCGCGGCTATCAGGTGCGCGGAAGCACCGCTTTGCTTGATGCTGTGGGCGATGCGATGCACCATATCAGAAACGTGCACAAGTACTCAAGAGCAGAGGACGTGCCCGAGCACACGATTTTTGTTATCACCACCGACGGTATGGAGAACGCGAGCTGCCGCTATTCTCAAAAGATGATCAAGGATAGAATCACACGCACACAAAAAGAGCTCGGTTGGGATTTCATATTCCTTGGAGCGAACATTGACGTGGCGCAGACTGCCGACGATCTCGGAATCCGCCGCGACCGTGCGAGCAATTACAGATATGACCCCTCGGGCGTAGATGCTTCTTATAAAACTGTGAGCCGTGCCATTCGCAACGTCCGTGATTGCAATGCTGACTTCGACCTCTCCGAGATAATGGACGAGGAAGACAAGAAATGAGGAAAGATTTATGAAAAAAGAATTAGAACAAAAAGCTAAAGAATCAGAAAAGAAAGGGAAGACGATAAAGGCGGTTTATATAGAACCACTCGACTACTTCCCGATAGAAATAAGGAGAAAACATAAATTGGGTGAGTTTGCAGAGACAAAAGAGGATAAAAAATAACCGTGTCTGGATTAACCGGACACGGTGGGATTTAGTCGTCTTGCTCGTCGTTGATAATAGCAATTTCTTTATACTTTCTGCTTCTTAAATCATCGCAGATCTTCATAAAATCATATCTATCACAACAAACACCTTCGTAGTAACATTCACGTTGACTGCCTATTTCGGGATCGACAATAAAAAATTGCTGAATTCTATCGTTGAAAAACAATACTTTATGGAAGCATTCGTCCTTATAGTACTTTCTCTCGCTGGCAGGAGAATATACTATTTGCCAATCGTGGATATTTCTATATACTGCTGTGTAAATATGCAGAGCTTCAATTGCATTATTTAATTCGTTTTCTTTTTTGGAGCTTAACATATAAATCATATTTAATATCAAAATAGCGATTGTATAAGCAATTGCTTCATCCTTTAGAACAAGGTGCCTTTTCTTCTTGCGACTCTTATCAATGAAGAATATTGTGTTTTCTGTTTGTGCGTGCAGAATTTCTGAATATGCTTCTAACCATTCGCTCAAATAATAACGATTGATTTGCTTGTTTTTGAACATATCCAATGCTTTAAGTACCGTTTCGAGATTATAATATTTTCTGAATGGTTCGTTAAGATCATAAGGAGTGGTGAAGTTCTTTATTTCTCCGCTTTTTCCTTCTTCCCAATTGGATTCTAAGGCATTGAATTCTTCGAGATCATCGATAGAGCAAGTGAGATTGCAAATCCGATCGTATAATTGACGCATTTCTTCATCAAAAATTCTTGCTTTTGGGGGTGTGTTTTCATCATCCTCGTCAGGATACAAAGAATCATATCCAGAATGATTGCCAAGCTCTGTATAATCTTGAGCCTTCAAGCTGGTTTCCAAATTTCTCATCTCATCCTTGGTAATCTCTTTTGCTTCAAATTTGTCTTTTTTGCAGTTAAAACCATCATCATATATCCGGATAAATTGTTTTTTACCGTGATTGATGAACAATATCCAACTTTCGCATATATCGGGATAGTCATTATTATCGGGATGTCCGATGTTATCATCGTCATAAAACTCGTCATCGGGCGCAAAATAGATTTCCCATTCGGGGAAGGAACGGTATAACTTGTCAAGATCTATAAATGTTTTAGCATACTTTTCGATGGAGTGTTCCTCATAGTCATAATCTTCATCGAAGAATGTAAGTGAATCGAGTATGTCGGTAATCACCGATTTTATGACTTCTTTCATTGGTAGTGTAGAAAATGTATCGTAGTAACCATCAACGTAAGATTCTGCGTGCAGTATCCACAAATATGCACAAGCCCAATGTGCAAGATAAGTATCTGTTATTTTGCCCTGTTGATAGAGTCCTATTGCTTTGAGTATGTTGTCAAGTCTATAGTATTTGTCGAATGAGTTGTCAACATCATACTCGTTCTCCTCAAGGCAAGAGCAAAACATTTTAAGCTCTTTGTCATAGCACTCAACTGCGCAAATGCGCTCGATCAATTCCTTGTTATACATGGATATCACCTTCTTTCAAAATATGGCATAAAAATAAAGAACCCGACTCGACAATAATGTCGCAAATTACTTGCAAAGCAAGGAACCAAGTCGAGTTCTTGAGGGGCAAGAAACAGTACACAAACTCGTGTGTTGGTACATATCCTTTTTGAGGCAGACCTGCCGTTTCTTGTTGTAGATGGTTGGCAAGCTCTTGCCCGGTCGTCACGGCTACAAACGAGTGTAGCTCTTCCGTGCTTGCACACGGCAGCGAAACCATCTACATTTGAAATTATACCAAATATAACGGTATTTGTCAACATCAATTTTTGAGGTGTAGCGATTTGACTACACTTCGGAAACAATAAAAAGTAGCACTAAAATTTGTCGAATTTTGTGATATAATATGTTTATAGGTGGTGAAACAATGAAAATCAAAATAATGAGACGAACTGCTTTGCAGGATTTAGCTCTCGAACCGTTTGAGGAACGTGTAGCGGTGATAAGTATAACGAGTGTTCATAATCCTATAGTGGAGCTTGAAAATATGCCCCGGGAGATATTGCGACTGAGCTTTGACGACCTCGACAATGACGCCGTTGCAGATCAGCTTGGACCTTGCCCGACACCCGAGCATCGCAAGAGAATTGAAGAAAAACACCATATGTTCAGTGATGAGCAAGCGCGTCAGATCGCTGAGTTTTATAACCGTGTAAAAGGGAATGTTGATACTCTGATTTGCCAATGCGAGTACGGTCAATCCCGTAGCGCAGGCGTTGCTGCAGCTATTATCGAATTTACCACCGGAAAGGGAATACGCGTCTTTGCTGACGATAGGTATTATCCCAATAAGCTTGTGTTTAGAAAAGTGTATAATGCACTGAAGGAGCATAAAAATGAAAAACTATAACTACTTAATCAAATCAGTAATACTCGGCCACGCGGTGGGCGATGCCCTCGGTGTACCTGTGGAATTCTGCACAAGAGAAGAACTCGATGCAAATCCCGTGACCGATATGCGTGGATTTGGTACGTATCCTTATCCTGCGGGAACGTGGAGCGACGATACTTCCATGAGCTTGTGTACGCTTGAAGCACTGAGCCACAAGGATTGGAATCTCTCAAGGATAATGGACAATTTCGTCAAGTGGCTTGATCAGGGAGAATTCACGCCGAAGGGAGTCTGCTTTGACGTAGGCAATACCAGCCGTGAATCCATTTTGAGATATATGCAAGGCGCAAATCCACACGAATGTGGCGGAGCAGAGGAGTATGACAACGGAAACGGCTCCTTGATGCGAATTCACGTTGCGGTCCTGTATGCATATGTTAACAAGATCAGGGAATGGGATTGGTTTGCGCTCATCGACAATGTTTCTGCACTCACGCACTCGCACGATCGTTCGAAAGTTGCTTGCCTTATTTACTCAACTGTGTTTAACTTCATAATGATGGAGCAAACAAAAGATAAGATTTGTGAAGGACTCAAATTTGCCGCCGATGATCTTGCATTCCTACCCGAAATCGAACACTATGAGCGCCTGTTTAAGCCCGATTTTGAGCATTTGAGCCGTTATGAGATAAAGAGTGGCGGCTACGTCGTTGACACGCTTGAGGCGGCTCTCTGGTGCATTCTCACAACCGAGAATTATCGCGATTGTGTGCTAAAAGCCGTCAACCTCGGTGAAGATACCGACACCGTCGCCGCAATAGCAGGCGGCCTCGCCGGCGCACTCTACGGATATGACGCGATTCCCAAAGAGTGGCTTAATACTCTCGCTAAAAGGGAATGTATTGAGGAAATGTGCGAGAGGGCTGCCAAAGTTTGGGATAACTAATTATTCCACTACAGAATAGAAATGAATTGAATAATTGAGACATACTACACTTTATAATATAAAAAGCGAGCTTCATTTTGAAGCTCGTTTTCTTGTTTTTGCACCAATATTTATCAATCCTAAATGTATGATTTTTGTTCTGTTTGTCGGTCAGCCTTTTTCAAGAATGTTAGTATGCTATAACATTTTTGCAAATGTATCTCAAAAATGCATCGTTATCTCGTAGTATTTTTTGTCAGCCTTTTTCAAGAATGCTAATAGGCTATAACATTTTTGGAGAAGTATTCAAAAATGCTATAGCTTGAAAGAGATAATCCATTGAGATTGATGGAGGATGTGAAGGATGGCTTTTCTCCTTCGCGGACAATTCTTAAACTCCGGATTTGAGTCTTAGTGATATCTCCTTCATACATTCCGTTGAGTCTCATCGAATTAAATCAAAGAGAATATGAAGGAGAATATGAGAGATGTTTTCTCCGTCAACGCTTCTTTTTAAAATTGTCCTAAGCAGATAGGACGGCTAATCTATTGAATTAAGAATCTCTCTCAAACTTTCCTTCAGTTTTTGTGTGCCTATACTGTTTGCATAGAACAGTTGATTACATCTTTTATGGAGAGAAAAATGAGAATGTGAAGGAGAAAATGAGAGTGCTTTCTCTCTCAAATTCTCCTTCGTTTTTGCGTTCCTATCGTGTTTACATAGAACGCTTCATCACATCTTTAAAGAGAATAAAGAAGAGGGGCAAAGATCCTCTCAGCAAGCTCTCTCTCAAATCTCTTTATTTTAAACCGTCCTAACTGTATAGAAGAACTGATCCATTTGAATACACGAATCAGAAAGAAATAAAGAGAAGGAGAGAGAGGAATTTGCCCTCCGTCATATCTCCCTCAATTATCTGACGTTTACCCGTCCTGTGAAAGCAGGGCGGTTTTTTGTTTTGGAGAACATAATAGAGAAAATGAAAGAGGTTATAAGAAATGTTAAAGGAAAAAGTAAAAGAGAAATTATTATTGGCCTTCACTCTATCATAATATAAATGTCAGCGAGAAATGTGGACATTTGTAGTGCAAATCCATACAAAAAGATTTCTTGATTTCACTCTATCATAATAAAAAAGAGTGGAAAGACATGTTTGCTAAACGCCACCTCTTGAAAACTATTTTTTATAGCTCATGTGTCTTTCCGCTTGAAAAAAGCGCATGATAGCATTTGTCCAAATATATGTCTCAAACATGGATGAGTTTGACCAGTAAAATAGGGCAGAAGATTTTTCCTCCTTAATCTATCATAATTCAAGTACATATGTGTTTTTCCACTTTAATAATTTGTGTGCAAAAACATTTAGAAATTTATCATAATGGAGGTCAAGAATATGAGTAAGATAAATCAGATTAATGAAACAACATTCAAAACACGTCTTTGCAGACATACCAATGGCTATAAGGAACAGTTTGTAATCACATTCGAACTCCCAGAAGTGTATCCACCCGAGATAGCTATCTGCAAGGCTCAGGAAGAGCGCGAAAAGCTTGATAAGCTTTATCACGACAATAAAATAAACCCGCCCAAATTCAGCAAAACAGTTGAAGATGTATATATTTATTTCATCGAGGAGTACAAGATCATCAACTCCCCCGAAACTGCTGACTTATATTTGGGCATTATTAAAAAAGACATCATACCAGTGGTAAAGAAGAAGGCTATTTCAAATATTGACCAGTGCGACCTTGAAAACTTTGTTAATCGTCTTATTAAAAATGACCCTGCAGAACGTCCACATTTAACTGTACAAAAGTCACTTTCAGCTGCTACTATAAGGCGTTACGAAACTTGCTTTTGTGAATTAATGCATTGGTGTGTAAAAAACAAGTATGCCCCACGTTATCCCTTCGATCGAAAGGAAGTATCCAAGCCAAAGATTGAAGAGAAGGTAGTAAAATACTATTCACCGGATGATTATTGGAAGCTCTTCAACGAGCTTTTATCAAGTGATCTGATCTCACTTCAAGACAAAATATTGGTTTGCCTCGATGGGCTTGCAGGCCTACGAAGGGGCGAGATCGTTGCTCTGGCTTGGGAAGATTGGGAAGGGGAGAAGCTTATGATAAGGAAAGCTGCTGTCAGACCAAAGGGAAGTGGACAGATAGAGAAGAGCACTAAGACCTATTTACAAAGAGTGGTCTACATACCTGTGCAGCTCCAGGATCTCTTGAAGGAGTATAGGGAAACACTTGTGGCAAATAAAGATTACAAGCCCTCAAACAAGATCCTTCGCGGTGAGAGGACTAAGGATTACCTAAGCGCTGATATGGCGGGCAAACGAATCAAGAAGATCACCGGGCTTATGGTCGGGGATCCGATACACACTCATGGATTGAGGCATACTTATGCATCTGTTCTCAACTCGAATAACGTGTCTATTGATACTATTCGTGACAATCTTGGGCATAAAAACATCAGTACAACTATGAGGTATGTGCATACCTATGATGAAGCCAAAAAAGCTTCTTCAGAAACTTTATCTGCACTGTTAAATACTAATAAAGACAGGGGGACTAATGAGACTCAAAACAAAACACAAGATAATAGCTGATATCAAAGAGATTGATCCTGAAACCGATATTACAGTTGCTTTCCTTGAATACTTGTCGAGGGATGGATCCATACGTTCATTTGCGAGGGGCAATCGTGTTTATTATGATCTGGAATACTTAATCAGGGACATCAACTATCTTTTAGGAATGAGAGATAGAAAGGAGCTGCCTCGAATAAGAACAGTCCACGGAGCTTACTCATATACAGCAAGCCTGGAAATGGGATTAAGCCGCCAACTTGTCTGTGAGCTGGGTAAATATGACTATATTCCAAACATTCACATTGGTAATCGAACTTACGTTGCCCTTGAATCCTTTGACAAGGAAAATGAAGAAAGACTTACTAATATCATTTTTGAACATAAATATTCAAAGCCCTCCGAAGAATTGCAATGTTCAATTGTTACAGCCAGACGTTATAGGTAAAAAAAGCTCCGCATTTGTGCGGAGCTCATTTTACTTAGCAAATAGCTTATCAAGAGTGTTGGCGGCTTTCCTATCCGCCTCTTGCATAGCGTGCAGATAGATATTTGTTGTTTCAATGTCACCGTGTCCGAGATGTGCTGAAACTGTTTTAATATCACAACCGTTAGCAAGAAGAATTGTGGCAGCAGTATGGCGTAAGGCATGAAACTTTATGTGCCGTATGCCGTGTCGTTTTAAGAATTTTGCGTACTGCCTCGTCGGCGTGTCGGGATGCATCAATGTTCCATCAAACTGTGTAAAAAGATAGCCCTCGGGGTTACAGCTTTCGCCCCACATTGCCTTGCAAGTATCATAGTCATTCTTATACTCATTCAAGGTCAAACACAGGCGAGAGGGAATTGAGAACCTTCTGATACTGTTCTTGCTTTTGGGCATTTTAGTTTTGATTTCTTGATTAGCTACCTGATAAGCACTTCTTTTAATTGAGATAGTCTGCTTTTCCAAATCAATGTCACTCCATTTAAGCCCAACTATTTCACCACGTCTGCATCCGGTCATTAACGCAAGCTCAATTAATACACGAATGTTTATTGGCTCGCTCTCAAGCGCTTCAAATATGGTGTTAAGCTCGTCCTCGGAAAAGACTTCGATCTCAGGTGTTTCCTCCTTTGGAAATACTAATCTTTTAGAGGAACTAATATCATCCTCGATGTACTCCATCTTGTATGCAAGCGTCATAATGGAGCGCAAGACTGTTGTATATCGCTTGACTGTTGCGGGGGATATCTCAAGTCTGCTATGGGGTTTTTTCTTCTTGGAAAGGAAAACGATGTAATCCTGGATGTGCCTTACCTTAATATCCGATATCATCAGTTTTCCGTACATAGGAATTAAATGTGTGTTGATGACGGTTCGATAAAAATGTAAGGTCTCGGGCGCAAGATTCTTTTCTTGAATCTCAAGATATTTCTCGCAAAAAGCAGAGAAGGGCATCTTGCTTTGACTTATGCAGTTCAAAAGTCCTTTTTCGATCAGCTCTTGGCATTCTTCCTCAAAGAGCTTTGTGAAATGTGTCAGCTCCTTGTGATATTTTGAATAGGAAAGATTGGGTGAGCTGGGAGTGAAGGTCTTGCTCTTGACAACCTTGCGTCCGTAGTCATCATTTCCACAAAACACGCGAACTACACATTTTCCGTTGCTTTTTTCGGTTACACTGGCCATATTTTACCTCCTTTAGATAGTGAAAATGTGAGATAAAATATAGGTTTTTTGAGGGTGGCCTCCACTCTAAGTAAACTATTTTCAAGTGAACGAGTTGATACGCGAGTTGATATTTGTACCATTTTGCCTAAAATCCAATGCTTTGTGGTAGCGATCAGAAAAACGCAAAAAGTCCGAAAACCCTTGATAAATAAAGAAAAACCGAACACTTTCGTGCTCGGTTTAACTGGTCTGAGTGACAAGACTTGAACTTGCGGCCTCTACCACCCCAATGGTAAAAATTACTATTTTCTAGGCGTTTCTGCTCCGTTTAGACCTTTCTGGTACACAAAAGTTGTCAAAACGCGCTCTCTGGCGCTCTTGTTTCCATGTGCTCCGGTTCTGTAAGTGGTCAAACATGTGGTCAAAAAAACAAGCCTCTGAACATCGTTTCTTGATGTTCAGGGACTATCTTTATGTATCAGTGATGTTCAAAATTTGATACACAGTAATCAAAGAAAAGGCGATTCGCATGCTAACTAATATGTGGACATTTTTGTATAAAGGTGGTATAATATTTATGAAATTGTTTTCGATTAATTATGTAGGAGGGTGTCATGGAGTATACAAATGCAGAAATCAGGGAAATGGCAATTGACAAGGTTTGCAGTGTAAATAATGAAGATTGCTTGGAAGTTTTTAATCAATACTTTTCATATCTAAACAACGTTGATTTTATATATGTTGATTTGCAAAGAGGAAGCGATATAATTTCATCAGTAATAAATATGTTTGATATCAAAAAAGGAGAGGTTTCTTCTGTATTCTATTCAAACAAACTAATGATATTGAACACAGATTTGTTTTCCAAAAAAGCAGAAGGTGTTTTTTTGAATTATGACATTGGATTGGATACGCAAATAGTAAGTTACATCGAAAGATATATTAATGGATGCTTGGATGATGTTAATATTCCCGTTGTTTTACCTTTGCGGATAAACAGAACAATTGCTTCAGAGATTAATATTGATGCATATGTAAGTGAAAACTGCATCATCTCTAAAGAATTTGATTTTAAAAATCGAATTAGTATATGGAGCGTATTCTATTTCTTAAACATTCCTATAATGTCTGAAGAAGAAGCAAAGATAAATGCCGATGATTCAACGAATCAAATAATACAATTTGTTAAGTATGCCCGGATGGCAAATGTTTATAAAGAACGGTATGATTATACCTATTGCATGCTGCTAAAGATTGTGTTGCTTAATTTTGAAAAATCTAAGATAAGAGAAAAACTCATTGAACTTTTAAAGTTTCAAAATGAAGTGACTTGCACTAGTGATATGGGCTTTGTTAATATAGGTTTGGCGTATTGGGAGCAAGGAACAAAGCTTAGGTTTTTCGGTAAGGTTCAAAAAGGAAAAAAGAACATTTTGAACATCTTGCGAAATATGGCGTGGGACATATTCCATTGGATGCAAACAGCATTAAATTTCAAAGTAGATCCTCAAAAATCGGCATGCATAAATATCCCAATGTTTTATTCCGTTGATTCGCGTTTTTTGGAATTAAGTAAGATAATCAAATTAAAAGCTGTTGCTGTTGATAAGAATACGAATGTTACCTATCCTAAATTTGAATTTAATAGATTGGACGAATTTTTATCGTTTGAAGAACAAAAGGTTCATTTAGGAGCAGAGGCTCTTCGTAAAAGAAATGAAAATAGAGGTTACGTTGATACGGAAAAAATATATAAAGAACTCGAAATCGAATTGATTAACAAAGGGATTTTTTAAAATTCAAAAACCTCTATCATCCTACAAAAGAGAAAGAAGACTCCTTTGCGCTTGTGAAGTTCAAGTATAAAATTCTTGGTAGTTCAAGTGTTTTTGTTATAAAATATGACGAAATTAGAGCATAAAATATGAAAACTGTGTTTTTTGAGAGCGAAAGGATGGTGGTATCTAGCCCTTTTTAGCACTAATATTTTTTTCTAGTCGTTTCTAGTCCATTATGTCTCCTTTGCTCCGGAAAAACGACATAATTCGACTTTACCCCAAGACCGATTTTTATGTTTTTCTAATGTCATTTAGTGCTTTTTAGTGCTATTCTGTCAACTAAACCGTATATTTTCGTGCTCTCGTGTACTACTGTTTCCATGTAGTCCACTCCGCACTATGGTCAAGAATGTGGTCAAAACTCGCACCTTTAAAAAGCACAAGTGGTCACCTGAAAATCGGTCAAAGTATCAAGACGGCGGTAGCAGCCGCAAGAAGAAAACCAACAGAGAAGAAACACAATGTGGTCAGCCCGAAAGCGGTTGGCTAAAATATGTGGTCATACAGAACCGAAACCGCGTGGTCAAAACATGTGGTCGGAAAGCCTTTGAGAGCAGGGAAGCAAACTCCCACCTCAAGGGCTTTTCTTCTTCCGCCGGTGTCGTATTGTAACTCTTGCCCGGCAGATTGTCAAGTACAAAATTCACTTTGTTTGCTACTCGTCGGTCGCACACGACGAGCTTAACGCAATATACCGCAAGCGGTATGCAAGGCCTTAAAATCACATTTCCGCACCCCAAATATTTGGGAGCAATAAACAAAGAATAAGGCTCCGATTTCTCGAAGCCTTAAAGTTACATAGATATTGTTAGTTTGAGGGTGATAAAGCAACTTGTTCGCTTGGGTTAGAAAGTTCCACTTCAATTTCGCGGCTTTCAATAACAGACTCTATTTCGGTCCGTATAGGTTCATAAATTGCTATATCTTGATTGATAGCCTCAAAACTTACGGATAATGAATATTTTGCCTTGAACACATCTCCCCATCCGCCGTGACCTCTAACTGCAATACAGAACGCATCGCTCAATTGGTTGGACTTAATAATGCACCAATCTTTTTGAAGAGTTCCGTTTTTGCGTGAATAGCCATCGGTTCTACCATGATTTGTTGCATCACCGATTGCCCAGTCAAAATTTCCATCATCGTCTACTGCGGAGCCCGTTTCAAAGATACGACGAGCAAAGGATTCGGAAGTTTCTCCAATTTTACTACAACACCATTCCAACCATGTAGATAGATAACTTTTGACATAGCGTCTAGTTCTTCGAGGGTTAGCCGCATAGGATAAAGTAATTTCAACTAGGACATCAAAATCTTCACCAACAGAGGATAACTCTTCGGGAATTGGAATTTTAAAGATATGTGCTTCATTGGCGCCAATTTCCATTAAGTTCGGCGTAATCAAAGTTATTCTATACTCATCATTATGGGTTGCGCGATCAATATCCGGAATTCCATAACCAATATGGCGCAATGTGGAAACGCATTGGCTTTTTGTCATGGTATTATGGAGTGCTGGCCATCTAGCAGATTGTGCAATCAATGCTCTGTATAAGAGGGCTGGCGAATCAGGCAATATTTTTTGAATTTGAGAAGCGATATACGATATCTTTGGGGCAGAAAATGATGTTCCAACAGTATCTCTTGCATACGCAGGCCCTTCAGGAGACTTTCTAATTAATTCTGGGCATACATCTGATGGAGTAGTTAACTGTGGTGGGGTGCTCCCTTTGTTCCAAACATGTGTGCCACCATATTCTACAACATCAGGTTTAATTACATCCCAAATTCCTGGGCCGGATCTTGAGAACGAAGAAATTTCATCCTTAGATCCTAATGCTATCTTATCCTCTGTTTCGTAATCACAGGAGGATACAGAGCCGACGGTTAAAGCTTGTAGGCTTTGCGCCGGATCGGATATTCTGCAAAGCTCTTTATCAAAATAGTCGGGATAAGGCGATCCGTGCTGCCAATACGCCGCAATGATTTCTTCGGGAATATTACCTGCGGCCTGAATAAATAAAATGTCATTGTTATATGACTGTGAATCGATTTCTGCTGCCCAAGCGGACATATGCTTTAATTCACAAGATCGTCTTGTTCCAATAGAGTGATTATAGATTTTTGAATTTTTTTCCTCGGCTCCCCAATAAGCGTTGACAGCCGAAGAAATAACTATTGGAGGATAAAGCGTTTGCGGCATACTATTACTTTCGTCAAGAACTCTAAAGTTACGTATCCAACATGGAAGTTTATAGTCGCCGGAGTTAGGAACTGTTTGGGGATACAGTATGGCACCTGCCACACGAGTGCCATGTCCACCATTTGCTACTTCGTCCGCAACGATTGCGTTATTGGGTAGCAGGCTTACAGAATCGGCCGAAACAATTGCAGGGGCAAGATACTTGTGTTCTTCTTGAACACCACTATCTATAACACAAACTACGGGGTCTGATTCTTCGGGTGCTATGATATTAAGTCGTTCATCAACCAACTCATTTGTAGCACTTTGCGAATCTAAAGTAATGTCCTCGGCTTCAGAAACTTCGAAAATATAAGCGAAATTTAGCACAAGATCAACAAGACATTTTCCAGAAATCTTGAGTCTAGCTGAAAAACTATCAGGCAAACGGGAAATGCCAAGATTTTCTTCCGTGTAATTTAGAATTTCTCCATCATATTCTGAAACAAAGGTTTCGATAGTGGATTCTCGCTCTAATTTTAATTCGTCCCAACGCATATATGCTTCTGTAGACTTTCTCTCCCAATTGCTTAGCCTCTGTGAGTAATGTTCTTCTGATTCGCCTTCGTTTTGCGCAGGACACTTGGGCAGTTCTATTCCACCACAGCAACTAACACCAATATCGATGATATACGTTTGTTCAGGAACGATATTAGACCATTTGCCACGCAATTCAGAGGATAATACTTTTGCTAAACGATCATTGTCTTCGCATAGAGCATAGATTCTTGCTGGCGTATTACATCTATTATTAATATTTTGAATAAATCCATCGGCTTTGTTATTCAAGGTGTTCATGTCTATATCATCGGTAGCTACAATAATGAAGCCTTCTTCGATTTCGCACACGACCTCAAATCCAAGCCCTTTCAAAAAGCCAACATCGGTGGTTGGATCTATTTCTAATAGAAGAGGAATACCCGATTTGATTTCAGGAAGCTTCTCTCGTTGACGAGAAGCTTGCCGCTCTCTCCAAAATCGTGACAGTTCAGCCGAACGTCTTTTTACATATCCACCGTGTTCCGTTCTGTTAGAAACATTGGCTTGGGTTCTTTCGTTAGGGTTGGGAAACCCACGCAATTTGGGTCTTCCTTGATACTGAAAAGGAAGTGGCAAGTGAGTAAATTGATTGTCTGCCATCAGTATACCTCCTATTCCTTAGTTTTTAAAACTTTGAACTTTCATCTAATGCCTTGGTAAAGTGTTCGTTGTTTATGATTTTCGAACCTGATAAAACTCCAATTTTGGCAGCTCGCTGAGCCAACAAAACAACATTGGCAGCGGAATAGCCATCCATTTGACTAGCGATCGTATTCAAGTCGACTTCGGGCGAAAGAGTGATTGCTGACAAAGTCATTGTTAATAATCGAGTTCTTTCATCTTTGCCGGGCATTGGTATTTCAATTACATCATCAAATCTTCGAAACAGAGCTTCATCCAAAGAAACTTTGAGGTTCGTCGTAGCTAATACCAAGCCGGGGGCGGTATATTCGTCTAACAACGTAAGGAGCATGTTTACAATTCTAGGTACTTCGCCAACATCCTGTGATGATATTCTAGATTTTGCAATAAAATCACATTCGTCTAACAATAGCACAACTGGTTCTGTTTTGCAATAATCAAATACCATTCTAAGATTTGAAGCGGATTCTCCAAAATAAGAAGAGAGAAGTGAATCAAATCTAACTTTCAGTAAGGGCAAGCCTAAATTCCATGCAATTCGTTCAGCACTTAATGTTTTGCCGCAGCCGGGAGGGCCATGTAATAAAATCTTTTGTTTGGGTGTAAGATTGTATTTTTTCAAACGTTCACGAGCAGCATATTCTTGTTCAATTGAAAGCAAACGATTTTCAATGCTATCAGGCAATATCATATGGTGCTTTAATTGTTCTCTAGGTATATATGATAGCAATTGAGTGTTGGTGCGTTTGCTTTTAGGTAATGCTGATAATCCTGTTTCAGAGTGGCGAGGATCAAAAATTGAATGCTTAGGTTTCTCTGTTATTGATATTTTTTCCAATGCATTTGCAAGATTATGGTGACCTAAATCTCTTTCATCTTGAATTATTGTAGTGGCAATTTTTTTCAATGCAATATTGTCTTCGGTAAATATAGCTTTAAAAAGTCTTTTATATAAATCAGCTTTCATAATAATTACTCATCTCCTTATATTTTTTGAAAATTACACACTACTTAGTACTTCGATTTGATGGTGTATTTTTGTTGCCCAGATGATGTTTTATCCAAAGGAGTAATTTTTGTTATCGATGTGTTTATATAGTTCAAAAACAATGTTCCTAGTAATAATCGATTTGATTTGGATATTCGATTCCATTCATAACCTTTAAACAAGTCCTTAACTAAAAAAACCTCGTTTTCTTGAATGTTTTGAGTTTCGGCAATCGCAAGGTTTAAAAGTTCGTTAGCGGTCATATCTTTGTTCTCCTTGTTATAAATAACGATTTAAACAACGTTGTTATCATTATATCATAAATTTTATAAAATTGCAATAAGTATGAGTTAACATTTTAATGCTTTTATTTAGAAATTAAAGTTATTTGTTCGAAAAGGGGGTAGTGTTTACAAGTTAAATTAATAAAAATCCGATTAGGAATCGCAAGAAACCTAATCGGATTTTTTGTTATTCGAACCCCCAAGGCGGTTTTGACAATCGGATTTCAAGACTGCCTCGCTTGAAATTCTTATGGAGTTCGAATGTAAATAAATTGTAAAAGGTGAGATTTTAAGGTGTTCAAGTGGCTTCTGAATCGGCAGTAAAAGTGAGAGGATGTTTTTCTTCAACTGTAAACAAATTGTAAAAGATGGAATTTTGAGGTGGTAGACCACCCGAAAAATTCCTTTGTAAAAGTAGAGGGGTTGTTTATCTAGCAAGATTGAATTTGATTTTTGAAAGGTGGTGCTAACACCGAAAACATAAAACCGACTGTTCTTTAATAACTGAATATTTTTGACACGCCGCGGTTGCTTACGTACATACATGAACCAAATCTAAAACGAAAGGAATTAAAACGATGAAGCAACCAACTATCAGAAACTACGATGAGCTACCAATGTTCATCAACGCAGCAACTCTCGCGCAACTGTTCGGTGTGTCACGCGCATCGGCTTACGAGCTGATGAGTGAAAAAAATTTTCCGTCGTTCAGAATTGGCAAACGAATTCTTGTGACGAAGGAAAAGCTTGTAGAGTGGATCGAAGGTCACTCGAAGAAGGGAGGCAATCGATGACGGAGAATAGTCGATACGGCCTTCTTGATGACAAAAGATTCAAGGATGAGCTTGACGAATGTTACTTTCATCCGTCAAGAAAATACGCGAGCGAGGAAATAAAATTCATTGCTCGCAACGCAATGCTGTTGCTTTGGGATATGGACGGAATCAGCGTACAAGGTATTTATTTTTCAAAATCAGATATTCGCTATCGGATGCTCAATGAGATGACTTGTGAAGATCTTGATCGAGCCATCGCCGAAGCGAGTGCGAGAAATTGGAATATGAAATTCGTTGACTTTCTCGTTCTGATCCTATGGCATATTCTCTTTGGCAAACGACTCGTAGAAATTCAAATCGAACAATCGCTTGGCAGATACTCTGCCTAACGGGGGCGTGGTCGATATGTTTTACTACGGTCAGAAAAGAGAACCGCGTGAAAATTATTTTCCCGTGCACAATCGAATCTTTGATCTTGGATTGTCTGCGGAGGAGTTGGCGATCTATTTATATCTTGTGAGGTGCGAGGATAAGAAAACCTATACCTGTTATCCGAGCCACGCAACGATTGGTTCATGTATTGGTCGAACGGCAAACACGGTTCAAAAATATGTCAAGGAGCTTGAGAAAAAGAGATTGATCACAACGGAACTCACGATGGTGAGAGCAAAGAACGGTCGTTTTTGTAACGGCAGCTTGCGATATACTATCCGTCCGATTCAAGATGCGATCGATTACTATGACGAGCAGCAGATGCGAAAACTGCAAGCCGAGATGGCTAGAAGAAACGCAGAAAAAGCGTTGGAACGATTTGATGCAAAATGCCGAAAGCGAGTGATTTAACCGCGATCGATTTTGAAGCAGGAGAAAGCAAAGCACCCATAGCGGTGCTTTGCGGTTCACATCGGACGGCAACGCCGACCGAAGATGCGAAAAAGCCAGATGTTTCAAGGCTTTTGGGCGATTGCAAATTTGCAATTGTGCAATATTACCACAGACGGCGTGTTTGGCACTTTGGTGTCTAGAGGCGAGGTGGTAAGCATGAAAAAACGCCGTGTTATAAGGATTTATTCCGAGGTCGTAGCATGGTGTCACAGTTATTTTAGGAGGTTTTATGAAAGCAAAAGAGAAAGTAAAATTCACGGTATATCTAGACGAGGATTTCTTGAAAACGACTGACAAGGCGGTGCATGCTTCAGGTTGTAAATCAAGAAATGAGTTCATCGTCAAGGCGATTGAAAATTATATTGCCGAGCTAACCTTGAGCGAGGCGAACCCGGTGTTGACGAGTAAGCTCGCGGAGATCATTACTCAATCCAATGATGTTGCGATGAAAAAGGTTGCGAGCGGTCTCTTCCGCTATGCCGTGTATCTTGACATGGCGATACAGTTAGTTGCAGACCGCATGAGTATCGATGAATATGACTTGGAGGAGTATCGTAAGAGAGCTTACAACAACGTAAGAAGAACGCGCGGTCGTGTTTCGCTTGACTCTACGATCCATCATACTGGAATTAGTGATGAAGAATAAATATGTCTTGTTTGATAACTCTCGAAAAAATATCTGGATATACCGAAAGGATTGTGGTATTGTATGTGCTAACAAAAAGAAAAAGCAAAGGAGAACTCTATGTCAAAACGCAGACCGTCGGTCGACGGATTGATAAGAAAGCGAAGCGACGGACGGTGGGAAGGACGAATCGTAGTCGGTCACAGAGCCGACGGATATCCCATCTACCGTTCGGTATTCGCGAAAACGCAACGCGAGCTGATGCCAAAGCTCAATCAGCTCAAGGAATACTATGCAGGCATGTCGCTTACTGAGCACAGCAAGATCACGCTCGGCGAGTGGCTTGACCGATGGCTCACGGAGATCAAAGAGCCGATGCTCCGAGGAAGCACGATGGAAGGATACCGAGGATATGCGGACAATCATATCAAGCCGTACATCGGCAGAAAAACGCTAACCTCGGTAACCACAACCGACATCCAAAGGCTCTATAACAAGCTCAAAAGAGAAGGACGAATCGCCTCTCGCGAAAAATACGGCGAAGGACTTGCCAACGCAACGGTTCGCTCGGTGCACATGCTACTGCACGAAGCGATGGACGGCGCGGTGAAGGAAGGTCTAATACCGTTCAATCCGACCGAAGCTACGACCATTCCGAAAAACGAGAAAACCGAGAAAACGATCCTTCTCGAATCACAGATCGAAACCTTCATGCAGGCACTTGAGGGCGATGAGATATGGCACGACTTCTTCTACACGGCGATCATGACAGGCATGAGGCGAGGAGAAATCTGCGGACTCAAATGGACGGACTTCGACGAAGAACACGGAATGCTCCATATACAGAGATCGGTGCGATACGCTCGTGGAATTTATATCGTCGGTGAAACCAAAACGAACGAAGGAAACCGAAAAATCGTACTACCTGCAAGTGTGGCAGAGATGCTGAAGGAGAGAAGGAAAAAGGCGCTCGCCGAGTGGATCTTCCCGAAGCCGTACTATCCCGAGCATCCGATGATGCCCGAAGCAGCCTACATGCAACTGAAGAAGCTGCTTAAGAAAGCAGGGCTTCCCGATATGAGATTCCACGACCTACGGCATACCTTCGCAACGCACGCCGCCTCGAACGGAATTGATCCAAAAACCTTGGCAGGTATCCTTGGTCACACCAAGGCGAGCTTCACGCTCGACCGATACACGCATGTGACCACGGACATGCAAAGGCAGGCATCGGGAATCGTCGGTAACTTTATAACGGATATGTTTGGAGAGGAGTTGAAGCCATGGCAAGACGAAGAAAATCAGGCGAAGGCACAGTAAGACTACGCAAGGACGGAAGATGGGAAGGTCGAATCGTCGTCGGCTATGACGATAAGGGCTTGCCGAAAACCAAGAGTGTCCTTGCCAAAACAAAAACCGAATGTGTGGAACGGCTTGAAGCACTCAAGGAAGAAATCGGCGCGACCGAGATCACGCGATGCACGGCGGATATGCCGTTCGGCGAATGGATGGACTTCTGGTATCAGACCTACTGCAAGCCTGCTCTCAAGCCTTACACGCAGACAACCTATGAGCAGAGAATATACAATCAGATCATCCCCAAGATCGGAGATATTCCTCTTAACCAAATCACGACCGGCACGCTTGAAAAGTTCTACGCTCACCTAAAAAGTGACGGCAGATTGGTAAGGCGTGAGCAGTTCGGAGCAGGGCTTGCGAACTCGGTTATTAGAAGCATACACGCTCATTGCCGAGCCGCACTAGAAAAGGCGAAAAAGGAGAACCTCATACGGCAAAATCCTGCCGCACATTGCGCTCTGCCGCCGAAGAAAAGCGTTGAGATCGAGGTGCTGACACCTGCGGAGATGCAAAGGCTCTTGATACAAGCCAAATACGAAGCCGACGGCTTCTACGAGATGTTCCTGCTCGACCTGTCCACAGGACTCAGACGAGGAGAATTGCTCGGACTTCTATGGGAGGACATCAACTTCGAAACAGGCGAGTTGAAGGTAACCAAGCAAGTCAAGTTCGTGGAAGGAAAACTGCAAATCAAACCACCGAAAACCAAAGCAGCCGAGAGAACGATCATCCTGCCGCCACAACTCATAGCGGTGCTAAAGGAATATAAGACGAGAGTGAGATCTAAATGGCTGTTCCCGTCGCCATATAAACACGAGGATGTCCCACGCGATCCTTGCTCATGCAGAAAGAAGCTCGCGACGATCCTTGAGAGAGCCGAGTGTAAGCACGTACCGTTCCACGCGCTCCGCCATACCTTCGCAACGCAGGCTTTGCGGTATGGAATGGATGCAAAAACGCTCGCAAGCACGATCGGTCACGAAAGCGTGGAAACCACGCTGAACGTCTACTCGCATACCACCGACGAAGGAATGCGAACTGCAGCCAATCGAATCGACCGAGCGATGGGCGCGATCTCGGGCGTTACAGGCGAAAATAACGGCACACAAGGCGCGGTAGAACAAACACCCGACACAAGACCGCAAAAGCCACCACGCGAGAAATTTGAGCCTCGTCGGGGCAAGTACAGACGGCAGGGAACAGGCTCGATCCATCAGGTCAGCAAAAACGTGTGGGAAGGAAGATATTCTCCGAACGTGAATGGTACAAGAATCATCCGAAACGTGTACGCATCAAGTATTGAGGAATGCGAGCAGAAGCTCGCCGAACTGATAGCCACAATGAACGCGGAAATCGCCGAAATGAAACAAACGATCAATGCATAACAAAAGGGAGCGAACACCACCGTTCGCTCCCAAACAAATTGGGAGCAATAAACAAAGAAAAAGGGATTCTCGGAAAAAGCGAGAATCCCTTTTGAACCTAGTGAAAAGAAATCAATTTTATATGCGAATAAGCTATAAAGCCCTCTCGAACTCGGATTTGCGGAGATATAAAAAATTCAACGCTCGTGCAATTTGTTTTAGGAAATCACTTGCTTTTTGTCGAGAATAGTGATATAATAGTAAATGTATAAAAATACTTATTTTTATGAGGTGGAAAATGGCTGCAAGCTATAAGAAACTGTTCAAAATGTTGATTGATCGCGAGATGAAAAGCAAAGACCTTGCTGCAAAAGCAGGTATCAGCCCGGCAACACTCGCAAAGATGAAAAAAGACGGTGCAACTGTATCGAGTGATGTGCTTGTGAAAATCTGCACTGCGCTTAATTGCACAATGGATGATATAGTTGAGATCGTTCCTGATCAAACTGCTCAATAAGAATCGAAACATAATAGCAAAGCGGAGAATAAAAATGGGAAATAAAAACACGAATCTTCAAGTAGCCAAAAGAGCAAAAGATGATGAGTTTTACACAACATATGAGACGATCCAAAAAGAGGTTTTCCATTACATAGAGCAGTTTGAAGAAAAAACTGTGCTTTGTAATTGTGATGACCCATTTGAATCAAATTTCTGTAAATTCTTCTTGAAAAATTTCAACAAACTTAAACTAAGAAGATTGATATGTACATCATACAAATCATCCAAGGTGATTGGAACACAGTTGAGATTTGTAGACCAAGATGATTGTTATTTACATGGTGAGAATGGTTATGTTCTCGATATCAGTAAGTTCTGTGATGAAGAAGATATATCAGAAGAATTCATTGCGAAGTATCTAAAAAACAACAGGGTAATCAAACGACTTAAGGGGGATGGAGATTTCAGAAGCCCCGAATGCATTGAATACTTAAAGATGGCAGATATAGTGGTAACGAACCCTCCATTCTCATTATTCAAAGAGATAGTTGCTGAAATAATGAGATATAAAAAGAGCTTTCTGCTGATCGGCAACCAAAATGCGTTAACTTACAAAGAGATATTTCCTTTGATTCAAAATAATGAGGTATGGACAGGTTATCAGTTCGGTGAAATGAAATTCAGAGTGCCGCAGTCGTCAGAGCCTCGCGCTATGCGTTATTGGGTCGACGAAACAGGACAGAAATGGCGTAGCCTGGGAAATGCTATGTGGTTGACTAACTTAGATAACGACAGACGACACGAAGAACTACCTTTAACTAAGAGATACGATCCGCAAGAATACCCCAAGTATGATACATATGATGCCATTCATGTAAGGTCAATAACTGAAATTCCGTATGACTATGCAGGCGTTATGGGAGTCCCGATTACTATCGTAAACAGATACAATAGCGAACAGTTCGAGATTGTAGGCGAAGCAAATCACGGGTCCGATAACGAGTTCGATTTGTTCAAACCTACCATCAATGGAAAGGAAGTTTTCAAGAGAATCTTGATTCGCAATAAGAGATTAAATAACATGGCAATTAAAGAATTTAGAATATTGGACTTGTTCAGTGGTGCAGGTGGAATGTCCTATGGAATGGAGAAAAATGCACATTTTACAACAGAAGTAGCATTGGACTATAATCCGCAAGCACTTGAAACATTTAAGTATAATATGCCCAATACCGAAGTAGTTACGGGCGATATTACGGATAATAAGGTTAAAAAACAAATCATTGAATTGAGTAGAAAACGCAATGTGAATATGATTATTGGCGGACCACCTTGTCAAGGATTCTCGCTCAAAGGAAAAAAACTAGGACTAGATGATCCTCGAAACTTCCTCTTCAATGAATACCTTAATATTGTGAGCATATTAAAGCCTGAAGTGTTCGTAATCGAGAATGTGAAAGCTCTTCTGTCCACTTCTGCTGGATGGTTCAAAAATCAGATAATAGAGAAAGTTAGACGAATGGGCTATCATGTGGAATACGGTGTACTCACGGCATCAGACTTTGGTGTTCCTCAAGCAAGACAAAGAGCAATATTCATATGTTCAAAAAGCAAACCCGTAGCACTTCCTAAACCTACTTGCGACAAGGTAGTAACGGTAAGAGATGCTATCTATGATTTGGCATACTTGAACTCTAGCGAGGGCGAATTCGAGCAAGACTACATCACGGAGCCTACAAGTGCTTACCAAAGAGCAATGCGGCAGGGAAGCAAAAAACTGTATAACCACAAGGCATCAAACCACGCAGAAATAGCAATCAGAAAATTGCAAATGATTCCGCCCGAATGCGGAAAAGAACACTTGCCGCAAGAGATGACAGGCAATCAGCAATTTAGCGGAACATGGGGAAGATTGAAATGGGATGCAGTTTCGCCAACGATAGATACAAGGTTCGATGCTTCCTCGAATGGTACAAATAATCACCCGTTCTTGCATAGAGCTATTACACCTCGCGAAGCAGCAAGAATACAATCGTTTGACGATAAGTTTGTATTTATCGGAGCAAAATTGTATATTCGTCAGCAAATCGGAAATGCAGTGCCGCCGCTGATGGCCCAAGCTATTGCAGACCAAATTTATTATGTGTTAGGAGAATAAAGTATGTATACAGAATTGCTTGATTATTTGAGAGGTCAAGAGTGTTTTATCGAGGCTGAGGCAAGACCGTCGCGAATGAGAAATTTTATCAGCGAGTATAATCGCAAATATGGAGAATCTTTGAGTATACATGATGATGGCATGATATTGTTGCAAGAGGATGCTAATAAGTGGGGGTTGGAATTAAGATTGTATGTCAGAGCTTGCCCCCCGGCAAATATAAAAAGACTTGGATTCACGCACAATGATGCTTATAGAAATGATTTTTCATATAGGTTGAACGATAACGATATTCTTGAATATCTATTCGATCATGGATATAGAATTGGTTTTAATTGAGGTTGCATATGAATAACGAAATGGCATATTTGTTAGGAATGATAACAGGAAATGGTGCAGTTCAAAGAGGCCCTTCTGAAACCACTATTGTTATTGAAATTCCTCATAAGAAGTTAGAAACAGAGTTTAATAGAGATGTTGCTCTTTATGTGAAGGCAAGTATCACCGACATGAGGCAGATTTTAGAGCCTGTATTAGGTACTAGCTTGGTGTTTAACCAGAATCCTAATGTGTCTTTTCTGTCGTTCAGAAAGAGAAATGAAGATTATTTAATGAGGGAGATTATCCGCTATATTGGCGGAGCTACTTCAGCTGATAATGTGAGAATCTCTCCCGAGGTCTTTTCGTTTACACTTGATGAAAGAAAACAGTTTATTCGTGGTTTTGCGGATGTAACTGGATACATCAGAAGGAGCAATTATTTCTTTGATAAGGAAGCTCATCGTGTGTATTTCGAAATTCCTCACAACTGGGGCTTGGTAGTAGATTTTTGTAACATGCTGAAAAGCGTTGATATTCCTGTGCAAAATATCGACTGGGCACACCCTAACATGAGAGATGGCAAGCTTGTAAAATACAATCAGGGGAACCACGATTTTTGGAAGAAAGAGCATCAGGTTAAGGTTTGGGCTACCGAATATGAGCCTATTGGTTTTGCCGTTATACATAAACAGGAGGCTTTGTCTGCTTTTGCAAATGAACATCGGGTATGGCTTCAGAAACAAGGAAAGAGTCCCGAAGAAGTAACGCATAGATACTATTGGGATTCAAATGGTAAAGGCAAAGCTAAACCTCGTCATCCTGGCGAAACAGATGTATTCTTGCCTATCGAAATCAGAGGCATGCACTTTGATTCTTGGAAAGATATTGCAGAAAAACTTGGATATAACAAGGAGTCGTAATGTTAGAAGAAGCATTATATGAACCGATGAGAGCTTGGCTCGAACAGTATCTTCACGATAAATATAAAAGTGCAGAGATCATAACTGTTGATTCGCATAGCGAGCGATTGGATCGAGTGCTAGCTAGATATGATGTAGTAAATGAAATGGCTAACGACATTGATATTCAGATTGATGTACTTGGTATTGTGAAGCAGCGAAATACTGTTAAGCTCTTTTTCATTGAAGCGAAAAAGACGAGATTGACATTGCGAGATTTGGGACAGCTATGGGCTTATTGCAAACTTGTAGATCCAGAAGAAGCATTTTTGTTAACTTCATCTGATTTAGGCAGCTTAAATAAGTTGTTGAATAGCTTTGGCAGAGAGGATCTTCTTGATTTTGGTGAAGGTAAGAAAATTAAAAAGATGAGAGTAGGTAAATGGGATGTTGTTAAAAATAGTCCTGTTTATAACTCTCTTGTTCCCAAGGTATAATTTAAATGAAACCGTATTGAGGTGAAGTATGGCTACATTAGGAAAAATAGAGAGAATATCAGATCTTAGAACAATATGGCCCCATGAGGCACGAGATTTTACAAAGTGGCTCGCTCAAGAGGAAAATTTGGCTTTGTTGAGTGACACACTTGGAATTGATATAGCGCTTGAAGAAAGAGAATCTTCGGTCGGAGATTTTAATGTTGACTTGTATGCAACTGAGGTCGGTACCGGTAGAAAAATAACCATTGAGAATCAGTTGGAGTTCTCTGACCATGATCATTTGGGCAAGATCATTACATATGCTTCGGGCAAAGGCGCGGAGGTAATTGTTTGGATTGTAAAGCACGCACGTGACGAACATAAACGCGCGATTGAATGGTTAAATCAACATACTGACGAAAATATTGGCTTCTTTCTTTTAGAAATAGAGTTATGGAAGATTAACGATTCCGTGCCGGCTCCTAAATTTAACATAGTAGAGAAACCCAACGATTGGGCTAAGGCGATGAAGGTGGCTGAAGGATTGTCACCCTTACAGAAACTTCAAATTGATTTTTGGCAAGCCTTTAATGAATATGCTTTTGTAAAGCCAGAATTCAAGAAGGTGTTTTCACAAAGAAAACCTTCTCCTCAACACTGGTATGATGTTAGCATAGGTCGATCAACACACCATGTTGCGTTTACTGTTAACAGCCAGAAAAAGTGTTTAGGTGCATCAATATATATATCAAACGATAAAGACACATACGCACGTTTTTTGGAACACAAAAATGATATTGAGAAAGAGCTGGGGGGCTCTGCTGAGTGGATTGAAGCAACCAAGGATTGCCGTATCCTCATTTCTACCAATGGCGACATCAAAAAAGGCGTAGATGCATGGAACGGTTATTTTGAATGGTTCTGTAAAATGGGAATTAAACTTAGAGATATAGCTTTGAAATACGGTAACTGAAATATATAGAGGGAATGAAAAATGCAAAAGTTTTTAGCTGAATTTGAAGAGTATTGCATAACACCTGGAATTGAATCGGGAAAAGCTCGTTCGTATGCAAAGGCAATAGAGTATTTGTGCGATTATCTAAATATCACGGTGATTGAT
The DNA here is from genome assembly GCA_017483195.1 of Clostridia bacterium. Lineage (GTDB taxonomy): Bacteria > Bacillota > Clostridia > Oscillospirales > CAG-272 > RGIG4608. Next base: position 19,198 of record JAFULR010000005.1, on the reverse strand, counting down.
GCTAATGCGATTTCTTGTTTTCGAAGTATAGAGAATAATGTTAAAGATAAGAATAGCGCATTTTATAACGATTTACTATTCTTTTTGGCTGGCAGAGGACAGAAATCGTACTTGAGCAAGGGATGGATCCGGGCTGGTTTGAATCATTTGTTTGATTTTGTTCAACAGCGATGACGGAAGTGGTAGCAGCTCTCATTTGGCAGGGCGATAAATTTATGATATGCCAACGCCCGGCACATAAAGCGAGAGGACTTCTTTGGGAGTTTGTTGGTGGTAAGGTCGAGCCAGGAGAAACAAAAGAACAGGCACTCATCAGAGAGTGCAAGGAAGAATTAGATATTCTTCTTTCAGTTGGTGATGTATTTATGGATGTTATCCATGAGTATCCCGACCTGACGGTGCATCTGACACTGTTCAATGCAACCATTGCTGAGGGAAAACCGCAAAAGCTGGAGCACAACGATATCAAATGGATAACACCCAGCGAGATCTCCAATTACGAGTTCTGCCCGGCGGATGAAGAAATATTGAAAACTTTGAAAGAACAAAAATAATAAGAGAGGGAAGGTACATATGACTGCGATTGAAATATTTCAGGAATGTATCGGCAAAAGATTGCCGCCATTGGTAATGAAATACGAACCGTACAAAGGGAAATATGAGACTTTCCCTTATATTCACACCAATACAGATGATTTTGAAGCGGCATTTTCGGCGTTGCTTTTTGATGCAATCATTTTTTACGCATACGAGAAAAATGAAATTGAATATGCCTATGAGCGAGGGAAATTTGCTAATCTTCATAAAGCGGCTCGAGCCGCCTACGAAAATCGCGTCCCAAAAACAGAAAAACTCAATGACGGATTGATGGGAGAATTGGCGCTTGACAGTTTTATCAAATGTTTTTTTGAAAACATCGAGTTGCTTTACTCACGTGTAAAGTATTATGAAAAATATCCTCGGAAAGATGCCGAACCAAATAGAAAGGGACATGAAATCAAGGGATATGACGGATTGTTGTTTTCTTCCGAAAAAGGGAAAAAGCATATGTGGGTTGGGCAGGTAAAAACAGGAACGTGGGACTACTGTTTTAAGGGGATCAAAGAGGATATAGACAAGAGCATACTGAAACATTATTTTGCCAGTGCAATGGCAATTATGTCGGATATAATGATGGCGACATCAGATTTGTCTAACAATCTTAAGTCAATTATCGATGATCTTAATGATATATTGTTTGACTATCCAACAGAAACAGAAGCACGACATTCTAAAATCATTGAGTACTTTAAGAAGAATGGGATAGTTATACGTGTACCGTGTATGATTATTGCAGAGGAAGAAGAATACACATACACAGAAAAAATATTAGCTTCCGTAAAATGTCGATGCGAAAAGGCCTTTGAAGGATATTGCGAGAATAATAATTGCGGTCTAAATATAGAAATAATGCTTATGGTTTTCCCAGTTAGAGACTTAAAAAAGCTTAGACAGGCATTTTTAGACGAAAGGATTAGTAAAAAGAGTGAAGGAACTTAAAGGGTACATAAAGGAACTGCTTTCACTTGTTAATACGACTGAATTGTCTGTTGAACAAATCGGTCGCATGAAGGATTTGGTATGTTTTCTTTCTGAAAAGAAAAAAGTGTGTATGGCAACAGAAGAAGAAAAGAAACGGTTGGAATATATTTTATATTCCGCCAGTGTTCGCATGCGCACTTTCGGATATAACAGACTAAATTCTTTTTCTGCCGAGAAAATTAATACGGATGTGATATCTCAAATTAAGGATGATTGCGTTGCTGATTACTATAAAACCGAAACAGGATATGTTTTGGACAAGCAGCAAAAGGCTGTTTTGGATTATTTTGAACAACATCAGGGACGCTTGTTTTTGAGTGCACCTACTTCATTTGGAAAAACCTTTTTGCTTCAGGAAATCATATATCGTAATTACGATAGTTTTGACAACATTGTAATTGTTTTGCCGACGGTGGCACTCCTTATGGAGGTTACAGATGATCTTTCTTCTTTTTGCAAGAAGAATTCTTTGGAGTACACCTTTGTGAACTCTGTATACAGAGATTTGGAAATAGGCGAAAAGAATATATTCATACTTACGCCCGAACGCGTATTACGTCTGTTAGCGCTATATCCAGATCTAGAAATACAGTTCTTTTTCTACGATGAAATATACAAAATTGACGAAGATATTGCAGCACAGGGCGATGATGACATTAATGAAGCTATCGATATCGGGAATACATCAATTAGTTCTCACAGCAAGAATGATAAGCATCGTGCTGTGGCTTTTAGGCTTGCGCTATATTTTTTGCTGAAAAAAGCAAACTTTTGTTATATTGCAGGTCCCTTTATTAATTTACAGACCTTGAAATCAGGTTTCGTAAATATGCTAGAAAAGCATAATATTGCACCGTTGGAGATACATTTTGAACCCACACTAAAAAACAAATATTATTATACAGGGAAAACATTAACGCTCGTGTCTCCATTTGAAAACGATAAAGTTATAACTCAATCTAACACCAAAGAAGAAAGATTGAACTATATTATAGGATATTTGGGTGTTAGCGAACATAATCAGGCAATCATATATTGTTTGTACCCAGGATATACCGAAACCTACGCTAAAAATTATTGTGCCACTTTGCAAGAGCCAATATTTCCTAAGCAAGAAACACTTCTATTTATAGAACACTTAAAAGCAAATTATGGATTCTTCTATGGTGGAAGCAAGAAAAACTCTCTTGATGATTGGAGCTTTTTGTATGCGTTGGAGCATAATATAGGCATACATAATGGTAAGTTTCCAAAATATTTTCAACGAGAGGTGATGAACCTATATAATTTAAAACAGTTGCCAGTGCTGTTTTGTACCTCAACTATTGTTGAGGGGGTAAACACCAACGCTAAAACTGTTATACTATACAATAATCCATCTGGCGACAATGATTCAGGCAAGAAATTTCTATTGTTGAATATCAATGGCCGCGCAGGTCGTTATTTGAGACACTTTGTTGGAAATATTGTTTATTTAGATGTAGGAAGCAAAAAGATTGAAACCGTAGATAGTATATCGCTGGACTTCAAACTTTACAGTGAAGATGTTTTATTGGAACCTTTGGATTTGGAAAGTGTAGACGAAAGTGATCTGAGTCCTGCTAACAAAGCACGAAAGGCCGCTATCGTATTGGATAAGTGGTTGTTACCGGATGCTGTCTTTGAGCAAAATCGCCTCATTGAACGAAAAAAGCAAGAAAAAATATTGCGTAAACTTTGTGAACCAAAAATCTTTTATAGGTTGTGTGGCATAGAAAGAGCTTCGATTTCTCAATTTATGTCGCAGTATTTTGAGATTATTTTGGGAGTATGGGCATCAGTGGGAGAAATACAGGAGACACAGATTGAAGCAATTAAGTATTTCGCTAAAAACTATGCGCAAAATGGATATCCCGGCGTCTTAAAGTACAAATTTGATAACTACGCAAAGTTTAAAGTTGCAGCTCAAACCGATTCAGATTTTGTTAACGACACCTACAAAGAAGTATTCCGCAATGTTAAGGATACTATAGAATATCAGCTTCCTCACATTCTGAGTTTGTTTGAAACATTGATTAATCGAGCTTATGAATTAAAAAGCCGTCCATTGGCGGCTCCTCTTGATTTAAGTAAAATCATTCGATATTTTGAAATCGGAGCACAAACAGAGTTAGGTATTGATATGATAGAGCGAGGAGTACCAATTATAACCGTACGAAAAATCGAGAAAAAGCGTATAGTTGGTGAAACTTTGAGCTTGCAAAAAGGGTATATCAAAGAGAATATATCCAAATTCCTTTTCGATTTGGACGACTATGAAAAGCATCTTTTGAAAAAATATTTAGATGAGCACGTATAATGTGTTTCTTCGTTGCACGAGAATCGTGGGGAACTGATTGGAAGGAATGAACGAATGACTAACAAAAACTATTCTACCGAAATTCGCGAGCGCTGGGGAGATACCTCGGCGTATCGCGAACACGAGCAGAAAACAAAGAACTACACAAAAGAGAAGTGGGCAGAGGCAAATTATGGCTTAATGGCGATCTTTGCTGAGTTTGCCGCGTGCAAGGCGAGCGGTGTGAGTGCCGATTCTGACGAAGCGCAGGCACTTGTTGCCAAGCTTCAGGCGCATATCACCGCCAACTACTACACCTGCACAGACGAGATCCTCGCAGGGCTTGGCAAGATGTACGTTGCCGACGAGCGGTTCAAGAAGAACATCGACAAGTACGGAGAGGGCACCGCGGCATTTGCGGCAGAAGGGATCAGGATATATGTTGAAAAGAAATAAACGATTTTTGCTCACGCTCCTCACTCTCGCGTTACCGCTCGGATGCGTTGGATGCTCGGACGGCGGTTCTGCAACCTATGAGCAGATCAGCGGAGCGGAAGCCAAGGCGTTGATGGATAGCGAGAGTGGCTATATTATCCTTGATGCGAGAGAACAGTATGAATACGACGAGGGGCACATCCCCGGAGCGATACTGATTCCCGAATATGAAATTGCTGACCGCGCAGAAAGAGAGTTGCCCGACAAAGATCAGTTGATTCTCGTTTATTGCCGAAGCGGTAGAAGAAGCAAAATTGCAGCAGAGGAGCTCGTTAAGCTCGGGTATACTAACGTAAAAGAATTCGGCGGCATCATCGATTGGGAATATGAAACCGTTAAATAATTTGAGGTGACCTATGGTTAAAGAACTGATGCACGATCCAATATTCCTTGCAGGGAAGTCGGATGTCGCGACGAAAGAAGATGTGCAGGTCGCACAGGACTTGCTTGATACGCTCATAGCGCATCGAGAAGGATGCGTTGGTATGGCGGCGAATATGATTGGCGTGCGCAAGCGCATCATCGCATTTCTCGATGAGAGTGGACGAGCTCCTACATATACGGTAATGCTCAATCCCGAAATTGTCAAAAAGGATGGTGCGTATGACACCGAGGAAGGCTGTTTATCGCTTCTCGGCGGCCCACGTAAATGCAAGCGCTATAAGACTATCAAAGTGCAGTATCAGACCTTAGACATGCAAACACGCGTGAAAAACTTCACCGGCTGGACGGCGCAGATCATTCAGCACGAAGTGGATCATTGTAATGGAGTATTGATTTAGAAGCTAATTTGAGGTTAACTTATTGATGTTTAAAGACACTAGAAAAAACAATGAAATGGTTCAAGGCGCATATCGCAAGTTGAAAAGTTATTATTATTACAATAAGAACTTTATGATTATGCGCGAAAAAATATCGTCTTTTGAGGATGATAGAGAGGCAATGTACGCAACATTTGAGAAGCTTGCAGAGGCCTTGTGTCATCCTATTAAGATGCGTAAATATATTGATGAGTTAATAGCTCAAATTGATTTTTATGCTATTCCTAAAAAGTTTGAGTCCGAGACTATTACGAATAATAGCATTATTTCAAACACCATTTCTCGTGATAAAAAAATGAGATCGGTAAACTTCTTTATTAATGCACCGATTGAAATACACATTCTCGATACACTTTGGACGGTATTTTTAGCAAAAATGGATTATGATAAAAAGATACTGTCCTATAGTGTCTATGGAAACACCATTAACAAATCCGCGTTGTTTCCAGATGACGAAATTAATTTCGAAAACAGAAATCTATTCAATGTATATTTTAATAAATATTCCGCATGGCGAAATGATGCGTTCGAAGCTTTAGAAACCCAGTATAGATTTAGAAGAGATTCCGTTCTTATTTCATTGGATATAAAGTCATATTTTTATTCTGTTTCATTCTCGTTCGGTGATCTCAAAAACTATTTTGACGATCATGAGATGTTGAAAGACATCAAAAATTTGACCAATATTTTAGAGCGTGTATTCGTTAAATATTTTGAAGTGATAACGCCATATCGCAAAGATATTGGTTGGATGAAAAAGAAGCACTATCCGCTGCCTATCGGTCTTTTTAGTTCTATGGTGCTAGGAAATGTTTATCTGAAAGAGTTTGACCAAAATCTCTTGAAAATGCCCGGAACAATTCATTACGGAAGATATGTAGATGATTTGCTATTGGTAGTAGATCGAACCGTAAAAAGTGATGAAACAGCAAGCGATATTCTAGATGATGTTTTTGTTGATACAGGAATTCTAAAAAGAGAAGGTTCATCTTTTTTATTTAACGGTTATAAAGGTTTAAGTGTTCAAACAGATAAAATCAAACTGCTTTATATTGATCATACAGAGTCAAAAGCAATTATTGATTTGTACAATGATACAATTAGAGTTATACCTAGTCAAATGGATCCTTTGCCGGATAGCAATCTTAGCTTGGCAAATTTTGACGAGATTGCATATAGCATCGAGAACTTTACAAAAGAGAAAAAGATAAGAGATATTGGATTGGTAGGAATAGATACATTTAAGGTGGGACGATTCTTTTCGACGCTTCCTCGAAAATACTCACAAATTAATATTAACAGTATCTCTAAAGAAGTAAATGAGCATATACAGCAAATCGAAAAATTTTTTACAGGAAGCCAAAGCGTAGAGTTTTATAGTAATTGGTTGAATTATATATACTTTTTGGTTATCACCGAGCGAAACTCGACACTCAAAGCGTTTGTTGCTAAAGTTAAAAAGCACATAAATGCTCTGAAAGCAAATTCATTGGATAAGGGTATGTATAGCAAACTGGCGACAATTAATAGACATGCCAAAGATTATTTGCTGGCTCACCTTGATACATGCATTAAAGTAGCTTTATGTTTGAATAGTTCATTGGCAAATAAACATTTTTCAAGTATTGTGCCTCTTGTAAGCAAATATAGAAATGCAAATATGTTTGAACATAGTTTGGTTACCTTTCCTCTTGCCAACTACTTGGATTATGAGAGGGATGTTTCCTTCTGCAAGATGTCGATGAATGATCTAGGAAAGTATCCCGATAAAATAGAAGAATCGTTCAAATTTATATGGTCGCCGAGATTTATCCATTACGATGAACTATTATTACTTTTGTTTTATCATTACCACAGATTAAACAAGAACGGTGCGGATTACAAATATGAACAGGATGGATTGGTTGATAAGTTTGCAAGTATAAATTTCATGAAACAATCACCATTTTCAATAGAAAGCGAGAAGGGCACTAAGATTGACGACTATTTTGTTAGGAATATTGCCATTCCTCCGTATTCAGAAAATGTTCCATCCAATGTTTACATAGCAATCGGAAGCCTAAATATTAGTTTTGAAAAATGTGTCGCAGCATGCAAAAATCGGTGGGCAAATATAACGTTAGCCGAAAAAGAAGTGTTCTTTAAAATTCTAAGGGAATCGTATAATTGTCTTATCAAAGATAAGAAACCTCGAGATGCTCAAAAGGAAACGATGTTCTTGGTATTGCCTGAGTTGTGTTTCCCTGTATATTGGATCAATGATCTCATCAAGTTTGCAAAGCGCTCTCAAATTGGTATAATAACTGGGTTACAGTATTTAAGTGACGATTCAGGCAGGAGATATAATTATATTGCTACAATATTGCCGTTTACGACAGGCAAACGCAGATATAAAAACACATTCCTGTATATTAGAGATAAAAATGATTACTCCCCAATAGAGTTTGAAGAATTAGCCAAGAACGGATTCCATTGCTTGAATAGAAATGTAGCCGAATATCAAATCTTTAAGTGGAAAGGTATTCGGATAGCTCCAATGGTATGTTATGAGTTAACTGATGTTATGGCTAGAGCTATCTTGAAAGGAAGATGTGATTTTGTAGCGGCACCTGTATTTAATCCCGATACAACCTATTTCTCAAACATTATAGATTCAGCGGTAAGAGACCTGCATGCTTTTGTTGTGCAAGCAAATACATCATTCTTCGGTGACTCAAGAGTTACTGGGCCTTATGACAGGGATAGCAAGGATATTTTCAAAATTAAAGGCGGAGATAATGATCACGTTGTAATTGGAACTGTTGACTTTGGCAAATACAAGAAGTTCCAACAAAACTATTATTCTGATTTCGATAAAAAACTTAAAATAATCGAAAAAGAGCGCAAAAAGAAGACCCCTTCGTATCCTGAAAAGTCAAAAAGCAAGCCAGATATTAAGCCACTGTCTGCTAGATTTAAAATAATAAAATAATATTTCGTATTTCGCTGGACTTTCTCTCAAACTTGTGGTATTGTTGGTGTTACCAAAGAACAGGAGGTAACAAAATGATACTGCAAGCATTGAAAAACATGTATCCGAAAGCGAGCGAGAAGGTGCTCAAGGCGGTCATAAAAGACCTCGAAAAGTGCCGTGGCAAAAACATGAGCACCGAGGAACTCGCGGATTGGATAGAAAAGCTCGTGACAGCGCATACCATCGAAGAAGCATTAAGAATAACAGAGGACGATTCAAAGCCGAGTCAAGTCGGTGATGAGTCGTCCTTTGCTATTACGGAGGACAGCGATGAAGGGAACGATTGAAGAACTTTGGCACGGCAACATCATACCGCACGAGGATAGCCGAACTAACTCGCCGGAAATGAAGGAGCTACTAAGCTACATGGCAAGGCATCATGAGGACTTGGAGAAAAGCTTCACGGACGAGCAGAAAGAAATCTTCGAGAAATTCCACGACTGCTGGAGCGAGTACATGAGCCTTGCGGAGAAAGCGATATTCGTGTACGCATTCAAGCTCGGAGCAAAAATGATGCTCGAAACGCTGCAGTAATTAGCAGGGGAGAATCGTGTGGAAACATGCGATTTTTCTCTTTCTGCCGTGTGTTTATCGGAATGCCGCTCACAAAGAAATTGGGAGCAATAAACAAAGAATAAGGCGATTCAAGATTGAATCGCCTTTTTAGTTAGTTCTTTTGAACAAGTCCCGGATACGTGATTTCATAGCCTGCGTACTCTTGGGTATAATTGTGGTAGCAAATAGCGTCACGCATATCAGGAATATATGAGTTATTATCAATGTTAGTAAATAACACTTCAAGATTAAACTCATATCGAGATAGTGTGTGCTTAAATAAAAATTCATCGAAAACGGCAATCTTGTCTTCAATAAAACTGCTTCCCGAGTAATTTTGAGATACAATACACGATTTGATTTTGGGCGCTTTAGGAGTCGAGGACATACCAAAGGCATCGCTGAGTAATACGTCAATGTGCTTCTCAGCTAGTTGTTGCTTAGACAATCTCGATTTGATAGCATCTTGAATCTTGAAATCGACTTTTTGATGACCGTCTTCTCCGTCCGCTTTGAAAAAGTATTTCAGTTCTGTCAGTAAAAGAGAATTGCTGTTATCATCATAAATCATTATATCGAACTCTGCAACAGTATGGCCGTTGAGGATTAATTTATAGTTCGGAACGCATTTCAAGTTCGAATTTTGTGAAATGAAATTCACGATTCTTTCTGTCATAACTTGTTCGCGTTCTTTAGCTATCTTACTAATAACTTCGGGAGTGTCTTTGCGTTCTTTAACAAGGTAGAGAAGTTTGTCTACGGCATCGCTGTAGTATAGCAGCGAGGGAGAGAAGAACACGAATTTCCCGAATAAGAAAATCGGCTGTACAACAGTAACTTTATTTTTATGGAATTCATAATCGTATGTAAGTAATTCGAGGATGCTTTTAACGGCTTTACGCTTTACTTTTGAATTCTCTGTTATAAATTGAATGAGAGAAGTAATCTCGCTGAAAAATATAGGCGAGCTCGATTTGCTATATTGATTTCGTTCGCGCATGGTTCTCTGGTAATTGAAATTCATTACTCCGAGAGCCATCAAAACGGCATAAACCTTTTCATAATCTTCGAGTGTGAATTCTCCGAAATCAAAGTTGGAGTAATCCTCGGTATCAATCTTAACTTTTTTCAAACAGTCCTTATATATTTTGGAGAATAGCTGTTTATCGTGAGGACGTTTAGAAAAATCGTTCCAACGACTTGATTGATCAGGATTGATCATGTGTGCGAAGGTTTTCTGATCATATGAAATAGTTTTTTTGTTTTCTGTTTCGGTATACTTTTCATGATCAATAAACCGTGCATAGAGATCTGCGTTGATATCTCGTTTGGATCTGGAAGGTGAAAATTTAATGTTATGGTCGGTTATGGATATTGTTAATTTGCCTAAGGCGGCTTGATCAAATGCGTTTCTTATATTAGCAAACTCAGCTCCTATGCTGATAGTATCTCCGCAACACCCCAAATCGTATTGGCAGGTATGGGGAAGGAAAGGTTTATCAGATTGAGCACAGTATTGAAACGCCCATTTTATTGTAGCTCGGTATCCACCTCTGAAACGATCTTGAAGAATAGCTATTCTATCAAAATCAGTCATAACCATTTGTGTGGAAAGCAAGCCAAGGAAGAGTTCTTCAATATCACAGGTTAACCTATAGCATGCGCTTTGCAAGTCGTTTGTTTTGAAGAAATCGAGTTGACTTGGATAAGAATATATATTTTCTTTAGCAATTGAGATGTCGTTGTTCATTGAAAATCACTCTCTAAATAATTGTAAAATCAGCATGTAAATTATACCACATTTTAAGCCAAAAATCAATAAAAAATGCCGCAAGTGGTCAAACATGTGGTCAAGTGCGAAAAATGGGCTTGTTCAACCCTCAAAGCAGGGAAGAACAAGCCCATTCTTTATATCACGAAAACGCGAGATTTCAAGAGATTATGCGAGAAAACAAAAGAAAATCGGAGGTTCGATTGAACCTCCGATTTTGGTCTGAGTGACAAGACTTGAACTTGCGGCCTCTACCACCCCAAGGTAGCGCGCTACCAGCTGCGCCACACCCAGATTTTCGACTTGTATATATTAACACAAAATGAAGAAAAAGTCAATAGGTTTTAAAAACTTTTTTTGAAAAATCGTAAATATTTGTTGTATTTGTTGAAAAGTGAGCTGGGGAGCCATGAAAAGTGTTAAAATATTTGAAGGAGGTGGTGTGGAAGGTGTAGTTGCGGTAAAAAATGTCGAAATCAAGGTGGTGAGGAGAAGAGAAAAAAGGTACAAAATAGGGGACATTGTCGAAATAAACAAAAAGCGAGGGGGAATTTGGTCGAATTTTCTACTTGCTATGAATTTTCACGAAATTTTAATCAAATATTTGGCAATATTCATAATTTACAAACGCGGAAAAATGTGCTATAATACATCTGCTGTGGAACGCATGGGCCAATACGCGTATCCACGAAAATAAAGAAGCATAACAGTCACTTATTTGGAAGCGAAATGTCAATCTCATGGCATGAATCACGCACAAGTAATTTCATGTTATGCTTTTTTATTGCAAAAATTTTGGGAAAATTGACTAAAATTGAAGGATTTTTGATTTTTTTGGCACGTCGTGGCACGGTGTGGCACGAATTTGGTTTATTTGGTGATTTTTGGGCGGGTGGGTGCCTCGGGACGTGTGATGGTGCCGAGCTATATGAAAGACTACAAAATGCGCGCCGAGGTGCTTGGTTTTGAAAACTTTGTCTTTATAGCGATCGCTCAGGATGAAATATAGCCTTGTGCGTCCGTATTTCAGAAAAAAGCAACATTTATTTTGAAAGGGGAACTACACCCGTCAGCGGAACTAACGAGCAAGCTCGTGAGTTCAATGCCACCCTCTTCTGCGGAAGAGGGATGCTGTAAGGTGATGTTTTGTGGGTAGCCGTGGGAGTTGCGGTGGGCGGGTGTTTGCTCGGGTGCACGGAGTGCCCCCCTACGGGTTTGAGGAGACAGCCGATTGCTTGTACAAACCGTGTTCCCCTCATACGCCGCGCGTGAAATTTAACGGCTATCGAGAGTATGGTTTGCGCGCCTATCAAAACACTCTTTGTCTTACGACAAAGTTTTGCGAGCAAAACCGTGTTTTGACCTGAATTTAGTTATATGTTCGCCCCCTTCCCCGCTGGGGAAGGCTTGGGTTAGTGCGCTTCTGCACAAACTCGTAGGGGGGTACTCCGTGCACCCGCCGTTGACCTTAACGTAGGGCGGGGGTTTACTCCCGCCGGTTTGAGGGGAAAGTTACTTTACCTTTGAAACACCTCATCCGTCAGGCTTGCGCCTGCCACCTTCTCCTACTGGAGAAGGCTTTTTGTGTGTTCGCGCAAACTCGTAGGGGGGCACTCCGTGCACTCGCGTTCGTGGGAAAGTAACTTCACCTATGGAAAGTCACAAAGACTCCTTGGTAGATCCCTGCGCGCTGAAGCGCTTGGTTTTGTCCGTTCCGATTTGCTGCACTTCCAAAACTTCGTCTCGGGCGTTGCCCTCGCTCAGGATGACGTATGGACGTGGTGTTTGCACTTTGCATTTTGCATTTAGCGGGTGCACGGAGTGCCCCCCTACGAGGGTTGGCGGTGTTTTATAGCAGTGCAGTAGCTATAAATCAATCAAAGCGGCTATGTACAAAAGGTCATCTTGCAGAAGGCTCCTTCCGAGGAGGGAGCTCCGCCGCAGGCGGTGAGGGAGTTCCCTTTCCAAAGGCAAAGTTACTTTTCCTTCTCACGAAATCCCAAGTAATACGAAAATATTTCTTTGAGTTGAAGAGTTAGTGCAGATTTCTTCTTAGATCCCGGCGCGCCAAGGCGCTTGGTTTTGTCCGTTACGCTTTGCTGCACTCCCAAAACTTCGTCTCGCTGGCGCTCGCTCAGGATGACGTATGGACGTGGTGTTTGCACTTTGCATTTTGCATTTAGCGGGTGCACGGAGTGCCCCCCCTACGAGGGTTGGCGGTGTTTTATAGCAGTGCAGTAGCCATAAACCAATCAAAGCGGCTATGTACAAAAGGTCATCTTGCAGAAGGCTCCTTCCGAGGAGGGAGCTCCGCCGCAGGCGGTGAGGGAGTTACCTTTTCAAAGGGAAAGTTAATTTTCCTTCTCACAAAATCCCAAGTAATACGAAAATATATCTTTGAATTGAAGGGATAGCGCAGATTTCTTCGTAGATCCATGCACGTTGTGCAGGTTTTGTCCGTTCCGCGATGCTTCACTCCCAAAACTTAGTCTCGCTGGCGCTCGCTCAGGATGACGTGTTGAGGGAGCGTTCGCGTGAGCTCGGTCACGCTCGGGGAAAAACAACACACTGTGTTGTTTTTTTAGGCCCTCACGTTGTTGCACTACCCGACGGGGAAGGCTTGATCGGTGCGAAATCTCGACTCCACTCTGAATGGCTGCTCCCTCGAGGATGAAGGCACAAGTGCCGTGAATGCAAGCATTCGGCGCGAACGGGTGCACGGAGTGCCCCCATACAAGGTTGATATGATGATTTTATTGAATTATAGCCTTGGTGTTGGCAATAGCAGGGAAGCGATGGGATGAGCATAAAAAAATAACCCTATCGCAAGGATAGGGTTATTTTATGGTGCCGGTGATCGGGGTCGAACCGATACGGTATCGCTACCACTGGATTTTGAGTCCAGCACGTCTGCCAATTCCATCACACCGGCATATAACAGATGTATTGTATCACAATTTTATAGAAAAATCAAGTCTTTTTTGAATATTTTTTCTATTTTTAAAAGATAAAATATTGACATATCGCCGCAAAAGAGGTAAAATATATATATAATTTTTGATCGGAGGTGTGCTATGGAAAACAGGGATGAAATTTTTGAAAGGCTGAATTCTTTATTGCTTGAGAAAAAATATGCCGACTTTATGCACGAGATCGACGAGCTTAACGATATTGATGCTGCCGAGTATCTTGCTACACTCCCCGATGAGTTGATGCTGAGTGCCTTCCGTATGCTTAAAAAGGATGCCGCCGCAGGTATTTTTTCGTTTATGGATATTGAAATGCAGGAGAGCCTTGTTAACAGAATGAGTGACTCTGAAATCACTATGATCATTGAAGACCTTTTCGTTGATGACGCAGTTGACATTCTTGAGGAGCTTCCCGCCATCATGGTTAAGCGAATCCTGAAGCTCTCACGCCCCGAAACGAGAAATATTATTAACAAATTCCTCTCCTATCCCGAGGACAGCGCCGGTAGCGTTATGACTGCAGAGTTCCTTGATCTCCACAAGTCGATGACCGTTTCCGAGGCTATTGAAAATATCAGGCGAAAGGGCGTTGACAAGGAGACAGTTTACGTCGCTTACGTTACCAATGCTTCACGCGTGCTTGAAGGCATTGTTTCATTGAAGGACCTTATTTTTGCTTCACCCGACGCGATTATTGCCGATATTATGGATACGGATATTCTATGCGCGAACACCCTTGATCACCAAGAGGACGTTGTTGCGATGATCCGCAAATACGATATGCTTGCGCTTCCCATTGTTGATAAGGAAAACAGGCTCGTTGGTATCGTTACGGTTGACGACGCGATCGACGTTATTGAGGAAGAGGCAACCGAGGATATCGAAAAAATGGCGGCTATCGTGCCGAGTGACAAGTCATATATGCGCGCGGGAGTTTTCGAAATTTGGAAAACCAGAATTCCGTGGCTTCTGCTGCTTATGCTATCCGCAACCTTTACCGGTCAGATAATTGCAAGCTTTGAAAGCAAGCTCGCCGCGATCCCCGTTCTGATCGCTTTTATCCCAATGCTGATGGGCACCGGCGGTAACAGCGGCGGTCAGTCATCTGTTACCGTTATACGCGGTCTTGCGGTGGGTGAGATAGAGAACAGGGACGTGTGGAAGGTTATCTGGAAGGAAACTCGCGTGGCTCTGCTTTGCGGTGCGGTTCTTTCGGTTTGCAACTTCATTAAGATAATCCTTGTGGATAATCTGTTATTTGGAAACGGTGTTTCGCTTGAGGCAAATCTTGTGGTTTCTCTCACTCTTATTGCCACTGTTATTGTGGCTAAGATCGTTGGATGCGCGTTGCCCGTTGCTGCTAAAAAGCTTGGACTTGACCCTGCGGTTATGGCAAGCCCCTTTATTACCACGGTAGTTGATGCTGTTTCGCTTCTTATCTATTTTGCAATTGCAAGTATTATACTTTTATAATTGAAAATAATAAATGACGGGTGCTTCACCCGTCATTTCTTGGTTAAAAGCACCTGGCAATAAGCTCGGTGCTTTATTTTTTATTACATAAGCTTAAGATAAAGCTCTTTGATTTCTTCAACGCTTGTTGCTCTGGGGTTGCCGGGGCGGCAAGCATCGTCGAAAGCGGACTGAGCAAGGAAGTCAAGGTCTGATACCTTAACGATTTCCTTAAGATCTGCAGGAATACCAACGTCTGTGGAGAGCTGCTTAACTGCATTGATAGCCGCTGCTCTTGCTTCTTCAAGAGTCATTGCGTCAACACCTTCAACTCCCATTGCCTTTGCGATATCTCTGTATTTTTCGCCTGTTGCGGGAGCATTGTATTCCATAACTGTGGGAAGGATGATAGCATTAGCAACGCCGTGGGGAGTATCGTAGAGCGCGCCGAGGGGGTGAGCCATTGAGTGAACGATACCAAGACCTACGTTGGAGAAGCCCATACCTGCGATATACTGACCGAGAGCCATACCCTCACGTCCCTCGGGAGTGTTATCAACCGCGCCGCGAAGATGCTTTGCGATAAGCTCGATAGCCTTGATGTGGAACATATCGCTCATTTCCCAAGCGCCTGCTGTGATGTAACCTTCAATTGCGTGAGTGAGCGCATCCATACCTGTAGCGGCTGTAAGTCCACGGGGCATAGAAGCCATCATATCGGGGTCAACTACTGCAACAACGGGGATATCGTGAACGTCAACGCAAACCATCTTTCTGTTCTTTTCTGCGTCTGTGATTACGTAGTTGATTGTAACCTCAGCAGCAGTACCTGCAGTTGTTGGAACTGCGATAATGGGTGTGCATTTGTTCTTTGTGGGAGCAACGCCCTCAAGAGAGCGAACGTCTGCAAATTCAGGGTTTTCAATGATGATACCGATAGCCTTTGCCGTATCCATAGAGGAGCCGCCGCCGATAGCTACGATGCAGTCAGCACCGCTTGCCTTGAAGGCTTCAACACCTGTCTGAACGTTTTCAATTGTAGGATTGGGCTTGATGTTGGAGTAGATATTGTATGCGATCTCTGCACCGTCAAGAACATCGGTAACCTTTTTGGTAACGCCGAATTTAATAAGGTCGGGGTCGGAGCATACGAATGCCTTTTTAAAGCCGCGAGCCTTGATTTCTGTTGCAATTTCTGCAATAACACCCTTGCCGTGGTAGGATGTTTCGTTAAGAACAAACCTTGCCATAATTATAAATCTCCTTTAAATATATAGTTTGTTATTTTTTTGTCAAACTTCGGGGATATTATAGCACTTTTTTATGTAATTGTCAATCCGAAAAGGTATAATTTTTCAAAAATAGTTAATTGAATGACAATGATTGTGAAGAATCAACGGTATCCGATAATTTTGAGGAAAACGAAGAGCATTTTTTCTATAATTTACCTCTTGACAAACGAATGTTCGTGTGATATGATATATAAGAACAAATGTTCTTGATGAGGAAAATGGGCATTCAGACAGAGAAGGGGTGAGATGATGGCAACAAAATTTGTGCGGACACCTATTGGGGTGGAGGCGTTATTTCTGATGGACGGGAGCTTTGTACCGAAAAAGCTGTGGTACAATGGTAAAAGCTTTGAAATAATTCGTGTGGTGCGGGAGCGCAAATATTCGCCGTGGCAGGTGCGCGCGATTGCTACAACTGAATACACCGTGTTAATCGATGATGCTGAACGTCAAATATATTATGAGCCTGAAAGTAACCGGTGGTTCTCGATAAAAGAGGTGGAGCGATGAGGGACAGAGCTATTTTGCACAGCGACGCTAACTGCTTTTATGCCTCGGTCGAGATGGCTCTTAATCCCGAGCTGCGAGGAAAAGCGATTGCCGTTTGCGGTAGCATTGAGGATAGGCACGGTATTGTTCTTGCCAAGAGCGAAAAGGCAAAAAGGGCGGGGGTTAAGACGGGAATGGTAGCTTGGCAGGCTTGCCGGCTTTGTCCTGAGCTTATCATAGTACCCCCGCATTACGATTATTATGTCAAATATTCGCGACTGATACGAGGGATCTACGCGCGCTATACGGATATGATTGAGCCTTTTGGAATGGACGAGTGTTGGCTTGACGTTACACACTCACCGATGAAGCCGATGGAGATCGCTGAGCGCATAAGACGGGAGGTTAAGGACGAGCTTGCGCTTACGGTGAGTATTGGAGTTTCCTTTAACAAGGTGTTTGCAAAGCTGGGATCGGATATGAAAAAGCCGGATGCGATAACGGAAATAACGCGCGAGAATTTCAAGGAAAAGGTGTGGCCCCTATCTTGCTCCGAGCTTCTTTATTGCGGACGCGCTACCACCAAAAAGCTTGAGAGCATTGGTGTGCAGACAGTGGGTCAACTCGCCTGCCTCGGTGCGGATATACTTAAGCACAAGCTTGGGAAAAACGGGGTTATGCTTTGGAAATATGCCAACGGACTTGACACCTCGCGTGTGGCTCACGAGAGCTATTCTGCGCCTGCGAAGAGCGTAGGGCACGGTATAACCTGCACAGACGATCTGAGGACGGTTGACGAAGCAGAGAAGGTTATATTTTCGCTTTCGCAGGACATTGGCTACAAGCTTAGGTCAATGGGACTTCGTGCCAAGGGGGTGCATCTTTCGGTGCGTGATAATACGCTTCAAACGGTGGGGTGGCAAGTGGCACTTGCTACGTCAACCCAAGATGAGCTTAGGATAGCGACAGAAGCTTGCAAAATCTTAAATGCCAACTATCATTGGCAAAGGAACGTGCGATCACTGACTGTTACCGCAATCAATCTTGAGAGCGCTGAGGAAGAAATTCAGCTCTCCTTTATGGGTTGTCCCGTTGATGAAAAAAGGGAAGTGCTCAACCGCACGATCGACGAAATCCACGAGCTTTTCGGCAAATCCGCTTTAGTTCCGGCGCGAATTCTCGATGAATCCAAAATGCCACACGGAGTTTGTGACGAACTTATAATGCCGGGGTGGATGTATAATTAAATGATTTGAAAATTTAAAAGTATAAACGAAGCATAAATCTATTTGTTTTGCAGATACTAAATGTACAAATTTGTAAAATAAGGAGATTTTATATATGAAAGCCACAGGAATTGTAAGAAGAATTGACGATCTTGGCAGGGTGGTGATACCCAAGGAGATCAGAAGGACGATGAGAATAAGAGAGGGTGATCCGCTTGAAATATACACGGACAGGGAAGGTGAGGTCATTTTTAAGAAGTATTCGCCCATTGGGGAGCTGACGAATTTTGCCGCGCAGTATGCGGACACGCTTCACAAGGTCTGTATGATGGATGTTCTGATTTGTGATCGCGATGCGGTCATTGCTTGCGCGGGTGTACCAAAGCGCGAGTATCTTGAAAAATCGCTCTCTGCGGAGCTTGAGGCTTTAATGGAGGGCAGGGCACTCTACATGCACACCGAGGGTGGGGAGCAGATGATGCCCCTTAACGATGCGCTTGCGCATTACGTGAGCTGCGCGATGCCAATCGTGAGCAGCGGCGATATAATTGGTATTGTGGTGTCTTTAAAGAGCCTTGACGGATACGGCAAGAACAATCTTTCGTCCGAGGTGGAGACGCGCCTTATCTCGACAGCGGCGGGCTTTCTCGGAAGGCAGCTTGAGGAATAAAAGTGCAAAAAAAGCGAAGCGTGGCTTCGCTTTTCTTGTTGACAAGTTGAAATATTTATGATAACATAAAAGAAAAGGGCAACCGATCTCGCGTGCCCGAAGCAAGAAAATTTATCGCGCAGAGGACACCAAAAAAGCGGTGTAAATCTGCGCGTTTTTGACTTTTTATAGGAAATTTGTAAATAATTTGCGAATTTCAGAAATTTTTTCAAAAATCATTACACTTTTTCGAAAAAACGTACACCTTTATAATAGAAGAAAAAATATCACATTGTTTTCAATGCGAAAGGAGAAAACTTATGAAAAAATTGACAAGTTTATTACTCGCGCTCATAATGCTTTTCACCGCCCTCACCCTTTCGGGGTGTGGAGAGAAAAATACCGGATTGTATGGGTATTATGATGGTCCGGGAAATTACTTTATGTGTGCATATGAAAGCAATTTAAGAGAATTTGACATTGACAGAGTTAACTTAAGATTATACTATGGTGGCACATATAATATCGAAAATAACGGTGAAATACTTGAAATATCCAAGTTTGGGAT